>CAZVUC010000061.1:0-9468 GCA_964630405.1 uncultured Syntrophobacterales bacterium
GTAGAGAATCATCAGGATGCCGCCCACCAGGGCCAGGCTGCCGATGGTGTAGGCCCGCTCGCTGCCGATCCGATCCGAGAGCGTCCCCATGCCGATCATGGTGAAGGTGGTGAAGAACCCGGTGAGGCCCAGTACCCAGGCTCCGAACTCCCGCGAAAGTCCCGCGTCCACCATGGCGGCCACCTGGTGCACCAGCACCATGTGCACGGGGATGGCGCCGAACACGAACCCCCCGCACAGCGCCCAGAACCGGTAGTTGCGGAACGCCGCCGCGAGAGTCATGCCGCCTTCCCGCGCCCGGCGCGGACCTCCGCTTGCCGTTGCCGTGGTAGCCCCGAAATCCGGCAGCAGTCCCATGTCCTGCGGCCGGCGCCGCTGGAGGAACAGGTTGGGCGGCACCACCACCGCCACCATCACGCCGGCCAGCATCAGATAGGCGTTGCGCCAGCCCAACGTGCCGATCAGCCATTCCGCAGCCGGCACCACCAGAAAAATCCCGACGCCGATGCCCGAAGCCGCGAGGCCCATGGCCATGCCGCGCTTGCGCACGAACCAGTTGGTGATGACCGTGGCCTGCGAAGTCATGGGCAGGGCGGCGAAACCGAGCCCCACCAGAAGACCCATGCCCAGGTAGTAGTGCCAGACGGTCTGGGTCATGGCGCTGACGGCGAATCCCGCCGCCATGAGACCGGCCCCCGCCGGGAACACGAACCTGGGGCCGAGCCGGTCCAGCATTTGCCCCCACACCGGCGCGGAAACGGTCCACGCCACCGAGCCGAGGGTGAGCGCGCCGGCGGCCAACCCGCGGCTCCACTGAAACTCCTCGATAACCGCCACGAAGAAGAGCGCGAACGCGGCGCGGCACCCGAAGGCGGCGGCGACGGTCATGAACGAGATGCCCAGCACCACCCACGGATAGGTGCGGTTGAGCCGTGCCGTGCGCGCGGCGGGCGGGTGATCGGCAGAGGCGCTCAAAAGGGGCGGTTCCCTGGCGGGCAAAGCGGGCTGCGGCTACGACAGCCTCGGGATGATCTCGTCACTCAGGTACCGGATCACCGAAGCATAGTCCTTGCCGAGCTTGGCGAAAGAGATCTGTTGGAACCCCAGGCGCTCGGCTTCGGCCGCGAGCTCCAGGATCGGTTCCACGCAGTCCGACGGACGGCCGGCCACGAAACAGGCCCGCGGCATGGCGTCGGTCACCAGCTCCCGCGAGGCCTGCTCGATGGTCACTCCCGAGTGAAGCGCCTCCCGGATGCGATTGACCTGGTCATACTCGATGCCGATGCGTGCGAACTCCTCGGGACTGTATCCCAGGGCCTGGAGGCTCACCATGTGGTGGGCCGAGTACTTCTTGGCCTCGGCCAGCGCCTCCTCCGGCTGCTCCGATACCGCGAGGTTGATCTCGCAGACCTTCCGCAGCTTCTTGTCGGGGTCCACGGCCCGGGCGGCTTGGTCCGCGCCGGCCATGGCCTGCTCAAGCCGGCCTAGCTTGTGCATGGAGATGAAGTAGCCGCCCATGAGCACCCCCTCCATGGTCTCGCCGGCGATGGCCAGGAACCGGGGCCCGACGCCGCCGCCGTAGAAACGCACCGGGGCGGCGGGAGGACGCACCAGCTCGATGTGCCCGCGGGGGTTCATGTGGAAGTAGTCGCACAGGGTGGGATACTCGTCGAACCGGACCCTTTCGCCGCGGAACAGGGTGCCGAGGAAACCCACCGTCTCCCGCACCACCCGGAATGGCTTCGCCATCTCCAGGTACTGCGGCACCTGCCCCTTGCTGCCCTTGGCGATGCCGAGGCTGATCTCGCGGCCCTCGGTGAGCTCCGAGATGGCCAGCACGGCGTCGGCTACGTCGATGGGATTGCGGAAGTAGGGCACCAGGATGGCGGTGCCGACCTTGAGGGGCGCGCGGGCGGCGATGGCCGTCGCGACGCTCAGCACGTTGCGGTAACGGAGCGAATCGCTGAGCCACACCTGCTTGAAGCCCCGCTCGGCTCCAAGCTCGGCCAGCTCCACCAGCTCCCGCGTGGTGTAGTAGGATGCCGCCTGCAGCACGAACTGGAGCCCGAACTCTCCGGAGAATATCGCCATTCCGCCCCCCTGTCGCCGTAAGCTTCCATTAGGCGGATGTATAGGGATTCCGTTACGGCGGCAAGCGCAGTTGTCGTTGGCGGGACGGTATCGGTCTCGGGGTTGCGCGCAGGGTGGAGGATGTTTCAACCGTCGCCGCCCCAACGCCTGGACCCCGGAGCCTGATCCGGGTCAAGCTTGCCCCGGGCTTGACCCGGGGCCCGGGGTGACGTTCGGGGCGTCTGGGCCGCGGTTCGGAGAACGGGTTGTTGGAGAACCTGTGCGGGTGGACCCAGGCTCAGGTGCCGGCGGCGTGGCGTTCTTCCCGGAGCGCGGCGATGCGGTCCTCCATAGGGGGATGGCTGGCGAAGAGCCTTCGCAGACCGCCCTTGCGGACGCCCGAGATCCCCATTGCCTCCAACTGTTCCGGCATGTGCTCGGGCTCCACGCTGCGTTGGAGCGCCTGGAGGGCGCCGATCATGTTGGCTCTGCCGGCAAGATACGCGCCGCCGGCGTCGGCCCGGTACTCGCGCCGGCGCGAGTACCAGTAGACCACCATGCTGGCAAGGATGCCAAGAAGGATCTGCGTGACGATCACGGTGACGAAGTAGCCCATGCCGTAACCCCCTTCCCCGTCCCGGTGGAGCGCGCGGTCCACGACGTATCCGATCACGCGGGAAAGGAAGATCACGAACGTGTTGAGAACGCCCTGGAGAAGGGTCAGCGTCACCATGTCGCCGTTGGCCACGTGGCTCACCTCGTGGCCCAGCACGGCCGAGGCCTCGTCCGGCTTCATGGCCCGCAACAGTCCCGTGCTGACCGCCACCAGTGAGTTGTTGCGGCTCGGGCCCGTGGCAAAGGCGTTGGGCTCCGGGGAATCGTAGATCGCCACCTCGGGCATGGCGATGTTCGCGGCGCGGGCGTGGTTCTGCACGGTGTTGACAAGCCAGATCTCGGTGTTGTTCCGGGGCTCATCAATGACCGTCAACCCCATCCATCTCTTGGCCGTCCACTTGGAGATGCGCAGCGAGATGAACGCGCCGCCCATGCCGAAGACGAAGGAGAAGATCAGCAGCGGCCAGAAGTCGATCCCGTTCTGGTAGAGCACCCAGTCGAGACCGAGCACTTGAAGCGCGACGGCCAGCACAAGGAGGACCGCAAGGTTGGTGGCAATAAAGAGGAGCCATCGTTTCATGGAACTCGTTCCCTTCCTCTCGGAGTTCAATGCGCAATTAAAATCTACAATGCGGACGCCGCCGAATCAATTTGGCGGTACTCGTCGCACAGAAAGAAATTTAACCACTCGTGCCCGGGTGTAAAGGCGCCCTTGCGGCTCACCTATTCGATTTCCCGCACCGTGGGCAGCCGGGCCATGCCGTAGACCCCCATGATCGCCACCAGCAGTCCGCCCAAGGCCACGGCCGCGGGCGCTCCGGCGTACTCTGCGACGGCGCCCGCTATCGCCCCGCCCAGCGGCATGAGGTCCCAGGTGAGGCCGAACAGCCCCATGACCCGGCCGCGCAGGTCGTAGGGCAGGTTCAACTGAAGGATGGTGTTGATGGAGGTGAGGTAGATCTGGTTGAAAAGCCCGAGAACGAAGATGAGCCCCAGGGAAAGCGGAAACGACGTCGAGTAGGCGAACAGCATCAGCAGAACGCCGAAGGCCGCCGATCCCACCAGGACCTGCCATCCCCTGCGCCCGGCCTGGGCCAGGTAAGCCACCGTCAGCGTCCCCAGCAACGCCCCCACGCCGGAGAAGGACTGGAGCAGCCCGAATCCGCGGGAGTCCACGCGGAGGATGCTCCGGGCGAAGACCGGCAACAGGATCACGTAGGACATGCCGAAGACGCTGTTGAAGAACGTGAGCCCCAGCAGGCTGTAGAAGAGCTGGTTCCGCCGCACGAAGTCGAGACCGGCGACGATGTTGCGCCACACGCCACCCGTATCCCGCTCGACGATCGGCCGGCTGCGGATGAACGCCCACAGGACCACCGCCGCCACCGAGCTCACGAAACAGGCCACGAAAGTGAAACCGAGTCCGACCCAGTAGATCAGGACGCCGGCGAGCCCCGGGCCGACGAGGCGGCACACCTGCCACACCGAGCTCCCCAGCGCCACCGCGTTGGCCAGCTCTTCCCGCGGCACCATCTCGGGCAGCAGCGCATAGCGGCTGGGCCGGTCGAAGGCGCGCAGGAAACCCGAGTTGAACGCGAACACCAGCACGTGCCAGAACTCGACCCGCTCCGTCAGCACCAGCAGCCCCAGCACGAGGTAGGCCAGGGCCAGCAGCGACTGGGTCAGCACCATGATGCGCCGCTTGTCGGCCCGGTCGGCGATGGCCCCGCCCACCAGCACCAGGGAGACCCGCGGCACCGCGTAGACGATCCCGGCCACCCCCAGCATCAGCGGAGAGTCCGTCAGCAGGAACACCAGCCAGGCCTGGGAGGCCAGCTCCATGTTGAGGGCCAGCACCGAGGAGAGCTGCCCCAGCCAGTAGAAGCGGTAGTTCCGGTGGCGCAGGCCCGCGAACAGCCGGCGCAGCATGGATTCGGATTTCATGGGCGGTCTTGTTTCCGGAAACCTTTTCGGTATAGAACCCGGTGGGCGTGCCGTCCACCTCGGACCGTCCAACGGAGAATCCATCGATGAAGGTGAGCCTTTTTACCGAAGTGCAATGCCCGTCGGGAAGCGTTCCGGCCGAGTTGCTGGAGCAGTTTCTCGATCAGGCCGAGTTGGCCGACAACCTGGGGTACGACGGCTACTGGATAGCCGAGATCCACTTCACCCCCAGCTTCTCTCTCCTGTCCGCCCCCTACGTGGTGCTGGGGGCCGCCTCGCAGAGGACCCGCAACCTGCTTCTCGGGGTCGCGGTCAACACCCTGCCCGTCCATCACCCGATGCAGCTTGCCGAGCAGGCCGCCACCCTGGACGTGCTGAGCAACGGCAGGATGTGCTTCGCCGCCGGCGGCGGCCATCCCCACACCCGGGCCTACGAATGCTTCGGCGTGGAGCACGAGCACGTGCGGGACCTCATGGAGGAGAGCATCGAAGTCATCCGGCTGGCCTGGACCCGGGAGGCCGTGGAGTACGAGGGACGGTTTTTCCGGATCCCCAGCATCGTCGCCAACCCCAAGCCCGTGCAGCAGCCCCATCCGCCCATCTACACCGCCGCGAGCTCCCTCGACGGGGTGAACTTCGCCGCGCGCATGGGTCTCAATCTCTTCATACCCGTGCACGTGCGGACGGCGGAGGAGCTGCGCGAATTCTCCGCCACTTATTGGGAGGTTCTGGCGGCCCACGGCCACGACCCGGAAGAGCACGAGCTCGGCCTGCTCCTGCCCATGCACGTCGGCGGCAACGCCGCCGAGGCCGAAACGCGATCCGAGGCCGGCGTCATGAGCTACTACGACGTGATCCGGGAAACCCGCGCCAACTACGCCCAGTGGCTGACGGCGCAGGGAAGGCCGCTGCCCGAACGGCTGCGCAAGAACGCCGCGGCGGGGGGACTGACCTTCGACCGGGTGTGCAGCGAGTTCGCCGCCATCGGCACGGCGGATCGGGTGGTGGACAGGATCGGTGAACTGGCCCGCGACACCGGCGCGGGCCACGTACTGGCGTGGATGAACATCGGCAGCGTCCCCCACCCCCACATCAAGGAGTCCATGCAGCGCTTCGCCCAGGATGCCCTGCCGGCGGTGCGGGCGATCTAGTGTCAGGAGCCTGCTTCACTCTCTTCCGAGGCTTCGGCTTCCGCCCGAGGCGCTCGCTCCGTAGGCCGCAGCACGTTTCCCGGACGACCCAGCACCACCAGGAGCAAGCCTGCGCTCGCGGACACGGTGGCGATCAGCAATGCGATCCCCGCCTGGGTGGCGTGGAAGGTGCTCTCGCTCGCCAGCGCCGCGGACACGGCGTAGACGCCGTACCCCGCCGCCAGGGCTCCCCAGGCGAACAGCGCCGATGCCGCCAACGCCACCATGGACCCGAACCTCACACAAAGCCGCCGGCGAGTCAATATGGACCCGGCCGGCGAAAGTTGCTAGGAGTCTGTCCGAGTTAGTGTCGCGTCCCGTAACCGATCATATGAAAGGCCGCGGTCAGCCATGAACCAGGACGTGCAACCCACCGACACCGCCCTCGAAATCGATCCGATCCGGTACGAGATGTTCCTCCACCGGCTCTGGGCCATCGGCGAGGAGGGCAGGATGACGCTGCAGCGCGTCACCGCCTCCCCCATCGTCGCCCAGGGCGGCGAGTGCATGAGCTCCTTCTACGATGCCGGCGGCACCATGGTGCTGGCCTGCTCCGGCCACCTCCGTTTCGCCCATGCCACCTCCGACGCCATCAAGAACCTCATCGACTGCTTCGGCGAGTCGCCGGGCTTCTTCGATGGCGACCAGTTCTTCTTCAACGACCCTTACGTGGCGGGAGCGCACACCTATGACATGATGGTCATCAAGCCGGTCTCCCACGACGGCCGGCTCATCGGCTGGGTGGCCACCAGCACGCACACGGCGGACACCGGCGGCAACCTGCGTGGGGCCGCGACCGAAATCTACCACGAGGGCATACGGATCATGGGCCTCAAGATCGTGGAGCGCGACATCTTCCGCGAGGACGTCTTCAAGTCCCTGACCGAACAGTGCCGGGACCCGCAGTACGTGGGGCTGGATCTCAAGGCCATGATCGCGGGCAACAACGTATGCGCGCGGCGCTATCTCGGCCTGGTGGACAAGTTCGGGCTGGAGTTCGTACAGGCCGCGGGCGCCCGGATCATCAGCGACACCGAGGCGGCCGCCCGGGCCAAGCTCAGGTCCCTGCCGGACGGCACCTGGACCGGACGCACCTACCTGACGACGCTGGATACCAAGACCCGAAGGGCCGCGCCGATCCGGATCATGTGCACGCTGACGAAGAAAGGGGATCACCTGACGCTGGACACCACCGGCACGACACCCCAGACCAACAGCGACGTCAACTCGACCTTCCCCAGCACCAGGGCGCTGATCGGCGTGGCCATCACCAACACGCTTTTCTGGGACGTCCCTTGGAGCGACGGCAAGTGGGCTCCCATCGACCTCGTGGTGCCGGAGGGCTCGGTGCTGAACTGCCGGTTCCCGGCGGCCTGTGCCGCGGCTCCGGTGGTGGGGGGCATCCTGGTGGCGGCGGTATGCGAGGCGGCCGGCAAGATGCTTTACGCGGCCGGGCGGCACCAGGACGTGCCCGCCTCCTGGTACGCCACCTGGTACGAGGGCGGCCCCGGCTACATCCCCGCCGGCCACAACCGCGAGGGCGTCCGCACCGCCATGGGCATCTACGACATCCACGGCAGCGGCCTCGGCGCCACGCCGCTGCACGACGGCGTCAACACCGGCGGCCACATGAACATCCCCTCGGGAGGGATCAGCGACGTCGAACGCACCGAGATGCAGTATCCGCTGCTCTATTTCTCCCGCAACCACAACACCGACGGCTCCGGTTTCGGCAAGTACCGCGGCGGGGTCGGCACCTACCGGATCTTCATGGTATACGGCTCCCAGGACTTCTCCACGGACTTCAAGCCCTACGGCTGGATACCGCAGGGAGCCTACGGACTGTTCGGCGGACATCCCACCGGCCCCGGCGGGATCCGCGCCATCTTCCTGACCGAGGGCGACGTCGAAGAACGTCTGGCGGCGGGCAACTACCCTTCACGGCTTGACGACATCGCGGCCGGCGGCTGGGGCCAGGCGCTGATTCCGGAGGGCGCCCCCGGCCGGGTGTCGCTGCCCGAGTTCACCCTCCTTAGCGACTACGTCCAGAGCGGCGGCGGCTACGGCGATCCGCTGGACCGTGATCCGGCGGCGGCGGCCCGGGACGTCCGGGTCGGCGTGTCCACGGAAGAATCGGCGCGCCGGTTCTACGGCGTGGTGCTGCGCCCGGAGGACGGCGAGGTGGACGAATCCGCGACCGTGGAACAGCGGCGGGCCATACGGGCGGCCCGGCTCGAGGAGGCGGCCCCGGCAACGCCGGGCGCGGGTCCCGACGGGCGGACCGTGGACGGGCAGCCGCTAACGCGGATCCACGAAACGCTGGAAGTGGTGCGGAACGGCGGCGGGAAACGGATCCGCTGCATGCGCTGCGGTTTCAACTTCGGCGGCACCCATGAGAACTACAAGAAGCGCTGCCTCAAGCGCGTCGTCGAGCTGGACGAGATCAGCGGCCAGCGTCCGGCGTCCGGCACCGGCTATCTGGGAAGGTACCACGAATACATCTGTCCCGGCTGCGCCACCCTGCTCCAGGTGGATGTCTACTGTCCGGAGCTGGGCGGCGACGAGGATCTCTGGGACATCCACATCGAGGCTTGATTCATGGCGGGAACACTCGAAGGCATCCGGATTCTGGAAATCGCCAGCTACGTCACCGGCCCGTTCGCATCCATGCTCATGGCCGACCTGGGCGCCGAGGTCATCAAGGTCGAGGACCGGGAGCGCGGCGACCCGTTCCGCGGCTGGGGCGGCGGGAGAATGTATTCCGCCACCTTCTGCAGCCTGAACCGGAACAAGAAGAGCATCACCCTGGACCTCCGCAACGATGAGGGACAGGAAATCTGCCGCAAGCTCGCCGCCGGGTCGGACGTGCTCGTCGAGAACCACCGTCCAGGGGTCATGGCCCGCCGCGGGCTCGGCTATGACACCCTCCGCGAGTTGAACCCGAAGCTCATCTATTGCTCCATCTCCGGGTTCGGCCAGGAGGGACCCTACCGCGACCGCCCTGGATACGACACCGTGGGCCAGGGAATGAGCGGACTTCTGAGCCTCCTTACGGATCCGGACGATCCCAAGGGAATGGGCATCTCCCTGTCGGACCACCTCACCGGGGTTTATGCGTGCTACGGCGTGCTGGCGGCGCTGGTGAACCGCTTGATGACGGGAGAGGGACAGATCATCGAGACCTCCCTGCTGCGGGCGTCGGTATCGTTCACGGCCGAGAACTGCGCGCGTTACTTCGAGACGGGCGTGGTGCCCAGCAGAGCCGATCGCACGCGCACCGCCGGCGTGTTCGCCTTCGTCGACCGCGACGGCCGGCCCTTTGTCGTTCACTTGTCCTCGCCCAACAAGTTCTGGCACGGGCTCGTGCAGGTCGCGGGGAAACCCGAGTGGGCGGAAGACCCTCGCTTCGCGGAAAAGGAGGGCCGCACGGAACACCACGACCTGCTGGAGCGGGAGCTTCAGGCCATCTTCGAGCGGGACTCGCGCGACGTGTGGCTCAGGAAGCTCGAGGAACACGACGTGCCCTCCACCCCCCTGAACAACCTCGAGGACATGTTCAACGACCCGCAGGTCCGGCAGTACGGCTTTCCCATCGAAGTGGAGCACCCGAAGATGGGCCAGGTCAAGCTGGTGGGAAGCGGCGTCAACA
>CAZVUC010000062.1:0-21177 GCA_964630405.1 uncultured Syntrophobacterales bacterium
CAGCGCCTTCTCGTAGGCCTCCAGCGACATGTCGAAGGCGCGGTCGCCGATGGCGTGCACGCAGCAGCGCAGGCCGGCGCGGTGGCAGCGCAGCACGGTCTCGTCCAGCTCGTCCTGCTGGATGCGGATGAGTCCGCTGTAGTCCGGCGTGTCGACGTAGGGTTCGTAGAAGAGCGCGTTGCGGCCGGTGATGCCGCCGTCAATGCTCATCTTCGCGCCGCCCACCCGGAGCCACTCGTCGCCGAAGCCGGTCTGGAGGCCGGTCTCCAGCACGCTGTCCGTGCTCATCTCAGACTCGATGACGCGCAGCAGGAGGCTCGAGCGCATGTGCAGGCCCCCCTCGGCCCTGAGCTCCTGGTAGGCGCGCACCGCGGACGGGTCCTTGACGATGTCGTGGATGGTGGTCACGCCCCGTTCGAGGGCCTGTTGCACGGCGAAGGCGATGCCCAGCTTGCGCGCCGTGGCGTCGAACTCCGGGATCACGCCGGTCACGATGTGCTGGGCGCGCTCGTGCAGGATGCCGGTGGGCTCTCCGGTGCCGGAGTCCCGCTCGATGGCGCCCCCGGCCGGGTCCGGCGTATCCCTGTCGATGCCGGCGAGCCCCAGGCCTCTCGAATTGGCCACGGTGACGTGGGCGCCGAAGGAGACGGACGTCGGGTGCTCGGGGACGGCGGCGTCGAGGTCGACGCGGTCCGGGAAGCGCTTGTCCTTCATGCGGAAGTCCTGCATCGGGCTTCCCTGCGCCACCACCCAGTCGCCCCTGGGAGTCTCCGCGGCCTTCTTCGACAGGCGCGTGAGCACGGTGTCGATGTTGTTCACCGGGCCGTAGAAGTCGCGCACGTCCACCAACTGCATGTCCGCCAGCCCCTTGTCCGCCAGGTGGACGTGGGCGTCGGTCAGCCCCGGGATGACGGTGAGGCCCCTGAGGTCCACTTCCCGGGTATCGGCGCCGCAGAGCCGCCGTACGTCGTCGGACGCGCCGACGGCGACGATCCGGCCGCCGGAGCAGGCGACCGCCTCGACCATGGGCGCGCCCGGCGCGAACGTACGAACCCTTCCGTTGAAGAACACGGTGTCGGGATAGGGCAAATGACTTCCGGCCATCGAAACCTCCGCTGATGAAGACCTTGCGTCGCTGCTGCGCCTCATGAATATAGGCCCCGCGCAACAACGTCAAACCACGAATCGGGTTGACTTTCGACGCGACAATTACCTATGTATCGCGGGTACGACCAACAAATGACCGGGTCCGATTCCAAAAGGAGGACTACGCGATGAAACTCGGAACAAGTACTCGCAGGAGTTCGTGGAAGCCGGCATGGGCGCTGGCGGCGGCGCTGACGTTCGTGGTGGGCATGCTCGCATCCGGTTCCGCCTGGGCCGCCTCCAAGGACCGGGTGGTGGTCTACCATGCCGGCAGCATCGATTCCCTCCACCCCTACAACCACAGCCTGGGCCCAGCCTACTCCATCTGGGAACATATCATGGAGCCGCTGGTGCAGGTGGACGAGGAGCGTGGGGCATACGTGCCCAAGCTGGCCGAGTCCTGGGAGTTGAAGGGCAAGGAGTGGACGTTCAAGCTGCGCAAGGGAATCAAGTTCCACGACGGCACGCCGCTGACGGCACACGACGTGGAGTTTTCGTTCAACCGCATCAAGACGGACAAGAAGAGCCTTCAGCGGCGGCAACTGAGAGAGCTGGTGGAGATGCGGGTCGTGGACGACCACACTATCGTCCTGGTGACGGACACGCGCAACGTCGTGTTTCTCGACAAGCTCAAGACCCGCTTCATCATGAGCAAGGCTGCCGCGGCGAAGTACGGCAAGGACGTGGACAAAAACCCCATCGGCACCGGACCCTACAAGTTCAAGAGCTTCAAGCGCGACGGCGACCTGGTGCTGGAGCGTAACGACGCCTACTGGGGCTCCCCGAAGCCGCAGATCAAGACCCTGGTGTGGCGGAAGGTCACCGAGGAGGCCGCCCGGGTCGCGGCCCTGGAGGCCGGACAGGCCGACGTGGTCAACGCGGTACCGGCCCACGACGTGGAGCGCCTGAAGAAGAACCCCAGGATCAACATCAAGACGGTCCCCGGGGGGCGCATCTACTTCCTGGCCCTCAACCCGGCGTACAAGCCCTGGGACAACAAGCTCGTTCGGCAGGCGGCCAACTATGCGGTGGACGCCTATCCCATCATCAAGAACATCTTCGATGGCCTCGGTTTCGTGGTGGAGGGCGCCGCCGGGAAGCAACACATCGGCCACGACCCCAACGCCAAGCGCTATCCCTACGACCCCAAGAAGGCCCGTGAGCTTCTGGCCAAGGCGGGATACCCGGACGGCGTCAACGTAAAGATGTACTACTCCGCGGGACGGTATCCCAAGGACACCGAGGTGGTCCAGGCCATCGCGGCCCAGATGAAGAAGGGCGGTTTCAACGTCGAGCTGATCACCCAGGAATGGGTGGTGTTCTGGGGCAAATCCGGGGTCAACGGCGGCAAGATGCCATTCTACTACATCAGCCGGGGCAGCGTCGTCGACGCGCACACGCACCTCGAGCAGTACTTCAAGACCGGCGCGAGCGTCCGTGTCGACTACAGCAATCCCGAGTTCGACAGGATCATGGCACTGGAACAGGCGGAGACCGATCCCGAGAAGCGCCTCAAGCTGCTGCACCAGTTGGGCCGGATCGTGAAGGAGGACTCGCCGTGGGTGCCCTTGTGGGTTCTGGCGGACATCTACGGCGCCGCCAGCAACATCGAGTGGAAACCTCGTTCCGACGAGAGAATCCGCGCCTGGGAGATGAGGATCAAGTAGCACCCTACCCCTTGCTCCGGATACGGACCACAGGGGGCCCGCGTTCCGAAAGGAGAACGGCTCAATGAAACTCGACACACGCATTCGTGGAAGTTTGTGGAAGCGGACAGGGACAATGGTCGCGGGCGTGGCGCTCCTTTTGGGCGTGCTCGTCGCCGGCTCCGCCATGGCCGCCTCCAAGGACCGGGTGGTGATCTATCACGCGGGCGGCATCGACTCGCTCCACCCCTACAACCATAGCCTGAGCCCGGCCTACGGTATCTGGGAGCACATCCTGGAGCCGCTGGTGCAGGTGGACCAGAAGGCCAACCAGTACGTTCCGAAGCTCGCCGAGTCCTGGGAGTTCAAGGGCAAGGAGTGGGTCTTCAAGCTGAAGAAGGGCATCAAGTTTCACGACGGCTCGCCGTTGACCGCGCACGACGTGGAGTTTTCGTTCAACCGCATCAAGACGGACAAGAAGAGCCTGCAACGGCGGCAACTGCGGGAGCTGGTGGAGATGCGCGTCGTGGACGACCACACCATCGTCCTGGTGACCGACGTGCCCAACGTCGTCTTCCTCGACAAGCTTCAGAGCCGCTTCGTCATGAGCAAGGCTGCCGCGGAGAAGGCCGGCAAGGACGTGGACAAGCACCCCATCGGCACTGGGCCCTACAAGTTCAAGAGCTTCAAACGCGACGGCGACCTGGTGCTGGAGCGCAACGACGACTACTGGGGCTCGCCGAAACCGCAGGTCAAGACGATGGTGTGGCGCAAGGTGACGGAGGAAGCGGCACGGGTCGCGGCGCTGGAGTCCGGGCAGGTGGACGTCATCAACGCCGTGCCGCCCCACGAAGTGGAGCGCCTGAAGCAGAACCCCAGGATCACCATCAAGTCCGTTCCCGGATCGCGCATCTACTTCCTGGCCATCAACCCGGGGTTCAAGCCCTGGGACAACAAGCTGGTGCGGCAGGCGGCCAACTATTCGATAGACGCCGACTCCATCGTCAAGAACATCTTCGACGGCCTGGGTTTCGTGGTGCAAGGTGCCGGCGCGAAGACGTACATCGGCCATGACCCCAACGCCAAGCGTTATCCCTACGACCCGAAGAAGTCGCGCGAACTGCTCGCCAAGGCCGGCTACCCGGACGGCGTTTCGGTGAAGCTCTACTACTCCCAGGGACGTTATCCCAAGGACGGCGAGGTCCTCCAGGCGTTCGCCGCCCAGATGAAAAAGGGTGGATTCAACGTCGAGCTCATCTCTCAGGAGTGGGTTGTGTTCTGGGGCAGGTCCGGGGTCAACGGCGGCAAGATGCCCTTCTACTACATCGGCCGGGGCAGCGTCATCGACGTCCACACGCATGTCGAGCAGTACTTCAAGACCGGCGCAAGCCCACGAATAGATTACAGCAACCCCGAGCTCGACAAACTCATCCAGGCGGAGATGGCGGAAGCCGACCCCGGGAAGCGCGCCAAGATCCTGCACCAGATCGGCCGTATCCTGAAAGAGGATTCCCCGTGGGTGCCGCTGTGGAACCTGGCGGACATTTACGGGTTCGCAAGCAACATCGAGTGGCAGCCGCGTTCGGACGAGAGGATCCGTACCTGGGAGATGACGATCAAGTAGGAAACCGATCCCTTGCGTCGTCGCCCGCGCGGGTGACGGACCGGCCGGTCCCGGAGGCCATGGAGGTGCAGGCATGAAGGCCGCGGTGCTGTTGGAACAGAACACCCCCTTGGTGGTGGAGGATGTCGACATCGAGGGCCCCAGGGCGCAGGAGGTGCAGGTGCGCATCGGCGCCACGGGCATTTGCCACAGCGACCTGCACAACATCAAGGGCGAGTGGGACAACCAGACCCCGGTGATCCTGGGCCATGAGGGCGCCGGCGTGGTGGAGGCCGTGGGCGACGGCGTTGATCACGTCAAGCCGGGCGACAACGTCATCCTTTCCTTCCGTGCCAACTGCGGCCGTTGCGAGAACTGCGCGCGCGGCATCCCGGTCCTCTGCAACGGCCACGACTCCCCGCGCCAGATGATGCACGACGGCACCGCACGGGTGAGCCTCAACGGACAACCGCTCTTCATATCGGCGCGCCTCGGCACCTGGGCCGAGCAGGTCGTGTGTCCTGCGGAGCAGGCCGTCCCGGTCCCCGGCGACATACCGCCGGAGGTGGCCGCCCTCATCGGCTGCTGCGTCACCACCGGCGTCTGCTCCGTCACCAACGCCGCCCGGGTGGAGGCCGGTGACACCGTAGCGGTCATCGGCTGCGGCGGCGTGGGGCTCAACTGCATCCAGGGCGCCCGGCTGGTGGGCGCCGGCACCATCATCGCCATCGACATCCTCGACGGGAAGCTGGAATACGCCCAGGAGTTCGGCGCCACCCACAAGATCAACAGCGCGCGCGAGGACGCGGCCCAACGCGTCCGGGAGATCACCGGCGGCGGGGTGGACTACGTCTTTGAGGCCATCGGCCTCGGCCCCACCGTGGAGCAGGCGCTAGAGTGCGCGCGGGTGGGCGGCACCGTGGTGGTGGTGGGGATGGCGCCCATGGACCACCAGGCGTCCATCAATCCCCTGCGCTTCGTCAGGGAGCAGAAGACCCTCACGGGCACGGGCTACGGCAACGCACGCCAGCTCATCGACATCCCAAGGATGGTGGAGCACTACAAGGCCGGACGGCTGGACCTGGACCGGCTGGTGTCGCACCGCTACAAGATCGAAGAGATCAACGAAGGCGTCGAGCGGTTGAAGCAAGGAGAGGCGGCCCGGGGCGTGGTCGTGTTCTGAGTGCCGCGCCACTTCCCTCGCGACTGAGCCATGCCCATCGCCAACGTAAGCGGCCTGAACTTCCACTACGAGTTCCACGGCAGCGGCGAGCCCTTGGTGCTGGTAAGCGGCACCGGGATGTCCGGCGACCATTGGAACATCTTCCAGGTGCCCGAGCTGGAGCAGCATTACAGAGTGCTGACCTGGGACCACCGGGGCACCGGACGGAGCGACAAACCCGACGTCCACTACTCCACCCGGATGTTCGCCGACGACTGCGTCAACCTGATGGAGGCGCTGGGCATCGGCCGCGCCCACTTTCTCGGCCACTCCATGGGCGGACGCGTCTGCCAGTGGATCGCCATCGACCATCCCGAGGTGGTCCACAGCCTCGTCCTTTCGGGCTCCGGGCCCGGCACTTCCTACGACGGCCAGTACTACGAACGCGGGGTCCCCTACGACACGGCCGTGGAGATGGCCGAAAAGGGCCACACGCAATACATGGAAGACCACTTCGGCGGCAGCTTCATGTTCCCGCCCGAGTTCGTGCGGGACCACCCGGACAAGGTGCAGCGGTTCCGTGAGGTCAACATGACCTACTTCACCCCGTTGCGGCCCTACCTCCGGCACGTGGTGGCCCGGCAGGAACACGAGACCCGCCACCTGCTGGACCGCATCCAATGCCCGACCCTGGTCATCTGCGGCGCGGGCGATACCGTGGACGCGGCCACCGGCAGCCACGTGGAGTCGTCGAAGGTGCTGGCCGAGACGATCGCCGGCGCCGAGTTCAAGCTCGTGGAAGGCGGCAACCACGGCTACCTGCGCCAGATGCCGGATGTGGCCAACGCGCACTTCCTCGAGTTCCTGAAACGCCATCCCATGGACACGTAAGAACGGTCGAACAACCAAGGACCCGAACGGAAAGGAGTTGCGATATGAGCGACGGAAGAAGACGGATCAGCCGGCGGGACGTGCTCAAGGGCGGCGCCGCCCTGGGGGCGGCGGCCCTGGTAAATCCCTCGCTGGGACAGTTCGTGTACGCGGCGTCCAAGGACCGCGTCATCGTGTACAACGCCAGCAACATGGACAACCTTCACCCCTACGACCACAGCAGCGGGGCCATATACGGCCAGTGGCAGCACATGATGGAGCCCTTGGTGGAGTTCGACTACGCACAGGCCAAGTTCGTGGGACGGTTGGCGGAGTCCTGGAAGTTCCGGGGCAAGGAATGGGAGTTCAAGCTGCGCAAGGGCGTCAAGTTCCACGACGGCAGTCCCCTCACCTCCGCGGACGTGGCGTTTTCCATCGACCGGATGAAGAACGACAAGAGGAGCCTGCAACGCCGGTCGTTCCGGAACGTCCAGGAAGTGCAGACGCCGGACGACAACACGGTGGTCGTCATCACCAAGAAACCTTCGGTTACGTTCCTGTCCCGCGGCGTCCGCAACCGTTTCATCATGAGCAAGACCGTGGCGGACAAGTACGGCAAGGACGTGGACAAGCACCCCACCGGCACCGGCCCGTACAAGTTCGTCAGCTTCAAGCGCGACGGCGACCTGGTGCTGACGCGGAACGACGACTACTGGGGCCAGAAGCCCGCCATCAAGGAACTGGTGTGGCGCAAGGTGGTGGAGGTGAACTCACGCATGGCCGGCCTCCAGGCCGGGCAGTGCGACGTCATAGACCGCGTGCCGGTGCACGAGGTGGAGCGGGTCAACCGCCACCCCCGGGTTTCGGTGCGCAGCGTGCCGGGCCTGCGTATCTATTTCTTCGCGTTGAACGTCAACTTCAAGCCATGGGACAACAAGCTCGTGCGTCAGGCCGCCAACCACTGCGTGGACGCCGATTCCATCGTAAAGAACATCTTCGACGGCAACGGCGAGGTGCTGCAGGGACCCGTGGGACCACGCGTTTATGGGTACAACCCCAACGTCAAGCGCTACCCCTACGACCCCAGGAAGGCAAAAGAGCTGCTGGCCAAGGCCGGATACCCCGACGGCGTCGACGTCAAGCTGCACTACTCGCCGGGCAAGTACTCGAACGACAGGGAGTTGGTGCAGGTGGTGGCCAGCCAGATGTCCAAGGGCGGCTTCCGGGTCGAGATCGTGCCACAGGAATGGGTGGTCTTCTGGGGCCGCGACGGCGTCAACGGCGGCAAGAGCCCATTCTACTACATCGGCAGGGGCAGCGTGCTGGACGCCGACACGCCGCTGTACCAGTACTTCCGTACCGGCGGTTCCAAGCGCACCAACTTCAGCCATGCAGGTTTTGACGCGCTGGTGGATGCCGAGCAGGCTGAGCCGGACGACGCCAAGCGGCTGCAGATCCTCCGGAAGATGAGCGAGGTGATCATGGAGGAAGCGCCGATGATCCCGTTGTACCAGCTTTTCGACCACTACGGGGCGGCCCGCAACCTCGTGTGGACGCCGCGTCCGGACGAGAAGATCATGCTGGAGGAAATGGACGTCAAGGCCTGATCGCTAAGACATTGGCGAACAAGAAAGCCGCGCCGGGTTCCCGGCGCGGCTTTTCTATTCAGGCAAATTTCTGCAGGCCGCCAACCCGTCAGACTTCGTAAACCACCTCACCCCCTACGATGGTCCGTTCCACCGGGATATTGCGTATCTCCCATGGGTCCACCGTCAGCGGGTTGTCCCCCAGCACCACCAGGTCGGCCAGCTTGCCGGCGGTGATGGAGCCCTTGCTGCCCTCCTCGAAGGCCGCGTAGGCGGCGTTGATGGTGTAGGCGCGGATGCCCTCCATGGGGGTGATGCGCTCGTCCTCCCCCAGCACCACGCCCGCCCGGGTCTTGCGGTTGACCGCGCACCAGATGCCGAAGAGCGGGTCCGTGGCGAACAGCGGGTCCTTGGGCAGCGCGATGGGGGTGTCGGAGTGGGCCACCGTCACGACGCCCAGGTCGATGGCCGTGCGCATGGGGTCCAGCCGCTGCGCCCGCTCCATGCCGAGAAAATCATGGATGTGGCGGTCGCCCCAGTACCACAGGTGGTGCGGGTAGAACGAGGCGATGACCCCCAGGCGGCTCATGCGCGCCAGCGCCTCGCGGGTGACTCCCTGGCAATGCTCGATGCGGTGGCGCGGATCCGGCCGTGGCACCTCGTTCATGGCGTTCTCCACCGCGTCCAGCGCCACGTCGACGCCGCGGTCGCCCTGGGCGTGGATGGCCACCTGGTAGCCCTTGCCGTGAGCTTCCAGCACCAGCTTCTTCTGGTCCTCGGGGGCGTACTGGAGCACGCCCCGGGGATCCTTGGTGGGGTCATCGGTGTCACTGGTGATGTAGGGATCGTAGAAGGCACAGGTGTGCACCTGGATGGAGCCGTCGCTGCAGGTCTTCACCGCGCCCAGCCGGAGCCAGTCCGAGCCGAAGCCGGTGCGGAGCCCCAGGTCCCGCTCCAGGTAGAAGCGCTTGTAGGGGAGGTCGTGGATCATCAGGTAGACTCGCACCTTGAGCCGCCCCTCGTCGATGGTCTCCTGGTACGCGCGGTAATAGTCCGGCGTGTCGCCGGTGCCGGCGTCGTGGGTGGAGGTGATGCCCACGGAATTGTATTCGCGGCCCGCCAGCTCCACCCCGTCCTTGAGCTGCTGCAGGGTCGGATGCGGCACCAGGTTGTTCACCGGCCGCGCGGCGGCCTTCTCCCTCAGCACCCCGGTGAGCTTGCCGGTGCCCGGGTCCCGGTCCATGTGGCCGCCCTCGGGCTGGGGCGTGTCGTCGTCGATGCCGGCGAGCTTCAGCGCCGCGCTGTTGGCCATCCACACGTGGGACGAGCGGTAGGTCATGACCAGCGGGTTGTCGGGCGCCGCGGCGTCGAGCTCGGCCAGGGTGGGCCAGCGCTTCTCGGCGACGGCGGTGTGCTCGTAGCCCTGGGCCTCGATCCACTGTCCTTTAGCAGTCACAGTCGCGCGCTCGCGGATGCGCGCCAGCACGTCCTCGATGGAGTTGTTGGGCGGCGTGCGGACGTTCACCATGCCCAGCCGGATGCCGAAGGACATGAAGTGGGTGTGAGGCTCGATGAAACCGGGCAGCACCGTCTTGCCGCCGCAGTCGATGACCCGCGTGGCCCGGCCGGCGCACTGGCGCACCTCGTCATTGCTTCCCACGTGCAGGATCCGGTCGCCCTTGAGGGCCACCGCCTCGGCCGTGGGACGGGCGTCGTCCACCGTGATCACGGTGCCGTTGACGAGGATCGTATCCGCGTAGAGACTCTCCGGCAACGCCATCCCTACCCCTCCTTCTTGCCCGGACCGTAGACCACCCGGCCGGGCCGGGCGCCGGTATGGTCGCCGTTCTCGATCACCATCTGGCCGTTCACGAACACGTACTCGACGCCCTTGGGATACTGCTTGGGGTCCTCGAAGGTAGCCTGGTCCGCCACCGTGTCGGGGTCGAACACCACCACGTCCGCCCAGTATCCTTCCCGGAGAAGCCCCCGGTCCTTGAGGCCCAGCACCTGGGCCGGCAGGGAGGTCATCTTGCGCACGGCGTCGGGAAGGGTCAGCACCTTCTCGTCGCGCACGTAGCGGCCCAGCACACGCACGTTGGTGCCGAAGCTGCGCGGATGGGGCATGCCCCGGGACTTGAGGTTGAGGGCGCTGCCGTCGGAGCCGATGGAGATCCAGGGCACCTGCATGACGTCCTGCACGTCCTGCTCCCGCAGGGTGTGGTGGATGCCGTGGATGAAGATGCCTTCGCCGTAGATCAGGTCGAAGCAGGTGCTGGCGGGGTCCTGGCCGCGTATCTCCGCGATCTGGGCGATGGTCTTCCCCTCCCACGCGTGGTGTTCGGGCTTGTCCAGACGCGCCGCCACGATGCCTTCCCAACCCCCGTGCTCGCTGACGTACTGGGTGAACTCGGGATCGTCCATGACCCGCTGACGGAACGACGGGCTCATGAACTCGCCGATGGTCTCCTGCACCGGCGCGTCCTGCACCCAGCGCGGGAACAGCCGGCGCCACGGGTGCTGCATGGCGGTGTAAGGATACTGGTTGGCGGTGACGTCCAGGCCCTCGCTCCGGGCCTCCTCGATCTGCTCCACCACCTGCATGACGCGGCCCCAGTTCTCCTTGGAGCGCATCTTCAGGTGGTACACGTGAATGGGGATGTCGGCTTCGCGTCCGACCTTCAAGGCCTTCTCCAGCTCCTCCATGATGTCGAAGCCCTCGCTGCCCAGGTGCACGCCGTAGTAGCCGCCGTACTTCCGCACCACCCGCGCCATGGACACCACCTCGTCCGGGCACTCCGGCCCCTTGGCGTGCCAGGCGGCGGTGAGCCCCAGCGCCCCCTGCTCCATGGCCTGAGCCACGTAGCCGTTCATGCGCTCCTGCTCCTCCGCGCTGGCGGGACGTTCCCCGAAGCCCACCACCACCCGCTTGACCTGCTGCGGCGACACCCCGGACGCCACGTTCATGGAGATCCCGCCCGCCGCGAGCCGGTCGAAGTACTCGCTGAACGTCGACCAGTCCGCCTCGATGCCGTTGCGGTGCCGGTGCTCGGCCACGTATTCCTCGAACACCGGCCCCACCAGCGGCGCCACGGTCTGGCTCTCGCCGATGATGTCCAGGGTCACCCCCTGGCGGATCTTGCTCTCGCCGTTGCCGTCCGCGATCAGCGGCTGGTCGCTGTGGGTGTGCATGTCGATGTAGCCCGGAGTCACCATCTTGCCCCGGACGTCGATGGAGCGCGTCCCCGAGCGCGGGTCCAGCCTGCCCATGGCCGCGATCCGGCCGTCCTTGATGGCCAGGTCGCCGTAGTACCAGGGGTTGCCGGCGCCGTCGATGATGGCACCGCCGTGAAGCACGGTATCGAAAATCGCCATGATGAAGGTTCCTCTCTGTGGGGATGGGTTCTGCGACAATGACTGTTCCGGGGTGCGCGCCTTATAGCATTCCTGTCGTCGAGACACAACGCGGAGGAGTTCACGCCGGTGGCGCCAAGCCGGTCGGAAGGGGTGGGGTTGACTTTGCTGGACCAATGTTGGGAGACTAGGAGCGTTCCTGCCCGTTTTCCTGCCAATCTCGCGCCCCGTGATTCGATGCCAGCGCGAACCGGCGCATTGAGGCCCGCAACCAAAGGAGGTCCGATCATGGCCGAGGAACAGTTATATGGCGACAACCCCATCGCCCAGCGGCAAACCGACCAGTACAAGCGCGAATACGTGCACAGCTTCGTCCGGAAGTGGGACGAGCTCATCGACTGGGACGCCAGAGCCGCCAGCGAAGGAGACTTTTTCATCAACATCCTGAAGGAACGGGGCGTGGAGCGTGTGCTCGACGTGGCTACCGGAACCGGCTTCCACTCCATCAGGCTCCTGAGGGCCGGGTTCGACGTCACCAGCGTGGACGGCAGTCCGGAGATGCTGGCTCAAGCCTTCGAGAACGCCAAGGAGCAGGGCTTCATCATGAAGACCCTTCACGCGGACTGGCGGTGGCTGAGCCGGGACGTCCACACCCAGTACGACGCGGTCATCTGCCTGGGAAACTCGCTGACCCATCTGTTCTCGGAGCAGGATCGCCGGAAGGCCCTCGCCGAGTTCTACTCGGTGCTGCAGCACGACGGCGTCCTGGTCCTGGATCAAAGGAACTACGACAACATCCTCGACGATGGGTTCACCTCCAAGCACATCTACTACTACTGCGGCGACAACGTCAGCGCCGAGCCCGAGTATGTGGACGAGGGGCTGGCCCGGTTCCGGTACGAGTTCCCGGACAACTCGGTGTTTCACCTGAACATGTTCCCTCTGCGCAAGGACTACGTCCGAAAGCTCATGGGCGAAGTCGGCTTCCAGCAGGTGAAGACCTTCGCCGACTTCCAGGAAACCCACCGCGTGGAGGACCCGGACTTCTTCATCCACGTGGCGGAGAAGATCTACAAGAACGAGGAGCGGCCCGCGAGGGTCGCGGTGGGAGCCAGCTACTCCCAAGCGGTCGAGACGGCAAGGGACTACTACAACAGCAACGACGCCGACCGCTTCTACGCCACCGTGTGGGGCGGCGAGGACATCCACGTCGGCCTCTACGAGGGTGAAGGAGACACCATCTTCGACGCCAGCCGCCGGACGGTGAATAGAATGGCGTCGATGATCGAAGGTCTCGAGTCGACCACCCGCGTGCTGGACATCGGGTCCGGGTACGGCGGGTCGGCCCGATACCTGGTCGAGAACCATGGCTGCCACGTCGGATGCCTGAACCTGAGCGAGGTCCAGAACGCGCGGAATCGCGACCTCAACGCCCGGAGAAAGTGCTCGCTGGCCATCAACGTGGTGGACGGAAGTTTCGAGCAGATACCCTTGCCGGACGACAGCGTGGACGTGGTGTGGTCCCAGGATGCCATCCTGCACAGCGGCAACCGCCGGCAGGTGTTCGAGGAAGTCGACCGGGTCCTCGCCAAGGGCGGCCAGTTCATCTTCACCGATCCCATGCAACGCGAGGACTGCCCGACGGAGGTGCTGCAGCCCATCCTGGACCGCATTCACCTGGACTCCCTGGGGTCGGTCCCCCACTACCGGACGATGCTTACAGACCTGGGCTTCGAGGAGCTTGCGTTCGTCGACCTGACGCCGCAGCTTGCCACCCACTACGCGCGGGTTCTCGACGAGGTGCAGGCCAATCATTGGGATCTGCTGAAGGTGTGCAGCGCCGAGTACATCGACCGAATGAAGGCCGGTCTGCAACACTGGGTGGACGGCGGCAACAAAGGCCATCTCCAGTGGGGCATTCTCCATTTCCGAAAGGCTTGAAGGACTCGAAGGATGAATGAAACAGGCGGGTCCGCCCGGGCCGGTGAGGATCCCGTGGCGGGCCCCTATTCCGAGGCCGTGGAGGCGGTCAGGAGCTACTACAACAACGATGGCGTACGCCGGATCTACGATACTTCGTACGGCGACGAACACCTTCATCTCGGCATCTACGAGAACGACGAGGACACGGTCGACGAAGCCGGCCAGCGGACCGTGGAGAGAATCGCCTCCATGATCCACGAACTGGGTCCGGGCACCCGCTTGCTGGACATCGGCGCGGGCCATGGCGGGTCGGCCCGGTACCTCTTCCGTGAATACGGATGCCACGTGGCATGCCTCAACCTGAGCGACGCCCAGAACGCACGCAACCGGGACCTCAACGCCAGAGACAAGTGCACCCTGGCCATCAACGTGGTGGACGGGAGCTTCGAGGACATCCCCGTGACGGACGGGAGCTTCGACGTGGTGTGGTCCCAGGACGCCATCCTGCACAGCACCCGGCGGCGGCAGGTGTTCGCCGAAGTCGCCAGGGTGCTGCGCAAGGGCGGACAGTTCATCTTCACCGATCCCATGGTGGGTGAACTCTGCCCTCCCGAGGCCCTTCAGCCCATCCTCGACCGCGTCCACCTCGACTCTCTGGGGTCCCTCCGGGAATACCGGGCCGTGCTGTCGGAACTGGGTTTCGAGGAGCTGGAGTTCGCCGACCTCACGCCGCACCTCGCCACCCACTACGGACGGATCCTCGAGGGACTGCTGGCCAACGAGCAGAATCTGTCTGAGCAGTGCGGCGCCGATCACGTGCAACGCGTGAAGACCGGCCTGCAACACTGGGTGGACGGCGGGGAGCGCGGCTATCTACAGTGGGGGATCCTGCACTTCCAGAAGAGGTGACGGCGATCCGGAGGCCTCACGCGGCGGCAGCTCACAATCCGTCAACCACGAAATATCGGCGGTTGCCACCGAGATTTCACGGTCACAACCGGGCAACCACGGGTCCGCTTCGGGTGCCTCGTGTCCTACCCACCCGCGATGGCCCCAACGATGAGCAGGGGCTTCGCGCCGGATGCGACGGCCTCCGGCAGTGGTGCGTCCGGGGGGTCGTGGGTCACGTCCTCCTTGCAGGCGAAGAAACGCACCATCGGCCGGCGCCGGCGTGTCTCGTGGTCACGGATGGTGCCGCGGAGCATCGGGTAGCGGGCTTCGAGGACGTCCAGCACGCTGTCCCTCGTCACCGGCCCGTCCACCGTCAGCGTCACCTCGGAGCGGATGCCGGCGAGGGTTTGCAGGTGGTAGGGAAGCACGACGCGGATCACGGCAGGGTTTGTACCTCCACCGACAGCACGCTCGGCAGGTCCCGGACGATGGCCGACCAGTGATCGCCGCCGTCCGGCGATACGTACACCTGCCCGCCCGTGGTGCCGAAATAGATGCCGCACGGATCGAGCGAATCGACGGCCATGGCGTCCCGCAGCACGTTCACGTAGCAGTCCTTCTGGGGCAGTCCGTCCGTCAGCGCCTCCCATTCGTTGCCGCCGGTGCGGCTTCGGTAGACGCGCAGCTTCCCCTCGGGCGGATAGTGCTCCGAGTCGCTCTTGATGGGCACGACGTACACCGTCTCGGGCTCGTGCGCGTGGACGTGGATGGGGAAGCCGAAGTCGCTCGGCAGATCGCCGCTGACCTCGTGCCAGTTGGCGCCGGCGTCGTCGCTGCGCATCACGTCCCAGTGCTTCTGCATGAACAGCGTGTCGGGATTCGACGGGTGCAACGCCAGGCGGTGTACGCAGTGGCCGATCTCGGCGGTCGGATCGGGCAGGAACTCCGAGTGCAAGCCGCGGTTGATGGGCTTCCAGGTGAGGCCGCCGTCCTCCGTGCGGAACGAACCCGCCGCGGAGATGGCGACGAACATCCGCTCCCGGTCCCTCGGGTCGAGCAGGATCGTATGCAGGCACATGCCGCCCGCCCCCGGCATCCACGCAGCACCTGAATCGTGGCCGCGCAGGCCCGCAAGCTCGTGCCACGACTGCCCGCCGTCGGCGGTGCGGAACAGCGCGGCGTCCTCGACGCCGGCGTAGGCTACGTCCGGATCGGTGAACGACGGTTCCAGGTGCCACACCCGAGCGAACTCCCACGGATGCTGTGTGCCGTCGTACCACTGGTGAGTGGTCAGCGGGTGGCCGGTTTCCTCCGAGGTGTCGTAAGCGAACCTGTTGCTCTCACCCTGTGGCATGGGCGGGCTCGCCGCATCGCCGGGGGAGGCATCCTGTTCCACCGGATCCGACCCGGGCTGCTCCCAGCTCAGGCCGCCGTCGCTGGAGCGCTGGATGACCTGCCCGAACCAACTGCTGCTCTGCGACGCGTAGACGCGGTCGGGATCCGCCGGGGACCCCTTCACGTGGTAAGTCTCCCAGCCGGCGAAATGCGGCCCGGCCACGGACCAGTTCCGGCGCCGGCCGTCGGCCGTGAGGACAAAGGCCCCCTTTCGGGTACCCACGAGGACTCGGATCGCGGTCACGCTCGTTCTTCCGCTACGTTCCTACCACCCCACGGGCGTCGCCAGCCTTCCGCCGATCTCCGGCGAGTCGGCGGCGTAGCGGTAGACCCGGAACATGCTGTTGGCCGGACCGCGGCCCTGGTAATCCGCGAAGAACGGACAGACGTACTCCCAGACGATCTCGCCGGCCTGGGTGACCTCGAAGGCCCGTCCCATCTGCCCCTCGCAGATGAGCGTGTTGCCGTTGTCGAAGCGCTGGGCGCCGCTGATGTTGGGGCTGAAGAACGTCCAGATAGGCGAGCCCCGGTAGTGCCAGACGGTTTCTCCCGACCTGGGGTCGAGCTCGATGACCCGGGAGAAAGGGTTGTCGAGGCCGTGAATGCCGTTGGCGAAGAGCAGGATGTTGCCGTTGGGCAGCACCGTGCAGTCGTGCTGATGGCCCCAGGTGGCGTCCTGATGCGACCATCTCACCTTGCAGGTCTCCCGGTCGATCATCATGATGGCATTCAGGCGCCGGAAACTCAGCATCACGCCGCCGTCTTCGAGCGGGAAGCAGGCGTTGGCGTGGGCGAACTCGTCGCGGCCGCAGGAGTGGCAAAGCTCCCACCGGTCCAGGTCCAGGTCGCGCCACGCGTGCCACTCCCACACCGTCTCGCCCGAGGGAGACACCTCCCGCACGTAGTCGCCGTAGGTGACGCCCTCGTGCTCGCTGCCGGGATAGCCGCCCTTGATACGGGGCTGGACGTCCGCCGGCACCGGCTCCCAGCCGATGTAGATGGTGTTGCCGTCGGGGCGTCTCCGGAAGTCGTGGTGCTGTGCGGGATCGGAGTACTCCCAGACCACCTCCCCATCCCAGTTGTATTCCCGCAAGAGGCCGCCCTTGCCGCGCCAGAGCGGCGGCCCCGCGTCCTCCACACGGCCCGCCCAGAGCAGGTTGCCGGTAGGCAGGAGATAGGCGTAGTTCCCGGGACAGAGAGGGAACGACCATTCGTGGAGGACTTCGCCGCGCATGCCGATGAGATACGCCTTCCGCGACGACTGCGGCACGATCAGCGTGTAACCCGGTGTAGCCTTGGCCCTGTCGTAAACCAGCACGCCTACGTCTCGGTGTCTCATCGTACCTCCCGCGTCATCGACTACGCTCTGCCGGATCTCGAAACGGCGTCCAGGGTCGGGCGATCCGCGAGAGGTGCGGAAAGCTGAAACCCAACCACTGGACCGCGCTACTCCAGCGGCGGCCTCCGGGCATGCCACCCGGCCGCCTGCTCGTAGGCGTGGGCCACCTGCAGCAGCGCCGCCTCCTGGAAATGCGGGGCGGCGATCTGCAGCCCGATGGGGAGGCCCCGGGCGGAAAAGCCGCAGGGCACACTGACGGCCGGCGCGCCGGTAACGTTGAACGGGATCGTGCAAAGGGTACCGCGGGTGCCGCGGGCGTCGGACAACAGGATACGCCCTCCGGCCGACTCCACGTACCCCCGCTCGCACTCCTCGATGGTCTCCGCCGGCATGCTCACCGCCGGGCTCACGATCACGTCCACCTGCTCGAAGGCCCGGTCGAAGGCCTCGCAGACGAGGCGGCGGACGCGTTGCGCCGTGACATAGGCATGGGCGGGCAGCGTCAGCGCGTGAACCTGCCGGTACATCAACCCGGGGCTGTAGTCCCGCGGCCGGGCGCGCAGGAACGGATCGGCCGGGGAAAGGTTCTCCACCCGTGCCGTGACCAGTTGCACCATGGGGACGTGTTCCACGTGCGGAACCGACAGCTCCCGCACCGACATGCCCAGGGACTCCAACAGCTCCACCGCGTCGGCCGCCGCATCCTTGACTTCGTCCACTGCCAGGGCGTCGAAGTATTCGCGGATGATACCGATCCTGAGACCGGCGACACCCTCTCCCACCAGCGCGCTGAAGTCCGGCACCGGAGCGTCGCTGGACAACGGATCCCTGGGGTCCGGACCGGCGATGGCCTGGAGCATGAGCGCGCTGTCCCGCACCGTCCGGGTGAGGACGCCGAAATGGTCGGTGGTGTATCCGCCCGTGCCGGCCACGCCGCCGAAGCGGCTCACCCGGCCATAGGTGGCCTTGAGGCCCACCACCCCGCACAGGGACGCGGGGTTGCGCACGGAGCCCGCGTTGTCGGTGCCGATGGAACCCAGCGCCAGACCCGCGGCCACGGACGCGGCCGAGCCGCCGCTGGAACCGCCGGAGACCCGGTTCCGGTCCCAAGGGTTACGGGTGGTGCCGTAGTGGGGATTGATGGTGGTGCAGCCGGCGGCCCACTCGTGCATGTTGGTCTTGCCCAGGATCACGGCGCCGGCCTGCTTGAGTCGCGCCACCACGGTGGCGTCCTCGTCCGGAACCCAGTCGGACAGGTGCTTCGAGCCGGCGGTGGTGCGTACCCCGGCTGTGGCGAGGTTGTCCTTGATGGAGACGGGAATGCCGTGCATGGCGCCGCGGTAACGCCCGGCGGCCAGATCGGCCTCGGCCCGGGCGGCGTCCTCCAGGGCCCGCTCCCGGGTCAGGGTCACGAAGGCATGGAGGTCGGGATCCAGGCGGTCGATTCGATCCAGATGCGCCTGGGTCAGCTCCACCGGCGAAACCTCTCGCGCCTCGATACGGCGCGCGGCCTCGGCGATGGTGAGGTCCTCCAGGTCCGTCACAGGTAGCCTTGCTCCTTGCAGAACTGCTCCGCTCCCGGATGGAGCGGCACGTCCAGGGGCGTGGCTTCGGTGTCCTTCCACAACTGGTCGATGCCGGTCAGCGTCTCCCAGTAGATCTCGTTCTGGCGCTCCTTCAATGCCACGCATACCTTGTAGACGTCCTCGTCAGGCAGGGACGCGCGGGTGTAAAGAGGCCAGCCGCCGTAGTCGATGCAGGTGTGATCGGCCTTGAGGTGAGGGTAGCAGCCAGCCGGCATGGTCACCGTACGCCAGCCCAGGGCATTGAGCTGCTCCATGGCGAAATCGTCAGGCGTGACGGGCTCCAAGCCGCGCGACAGGGCGTCGTCGAACCACAGCACCAGCCCTTCGTCGAAGACCGCGTCAATGGTCTCGTCCCTGAGCGCCGCCATGCGCCGCTCGTCCCCAGGCCCGCCGTTGAGCTGCAGGCTGCCGCCCCAGGATTCCAGGTCCGCGAGCGTGAACCCGTAGATCTCCAGGGTCTGGTCCAGCAGCACGCGAGTGGAGTGGGTCGCGTCCTCACGGATGGAAAGCCGCAACGGATATTGCCGTTCCTTGATCTGCGACAGCGACGTCAGCCCGGTGCGCGGGTGAATCATGAACACGAAGCGGTCCCAGGATGGGTAACAGGCCACCACGCGGAGCGGCAGCGGCTCCTTGAAGAGCCCGGTGCCCCGGTAGGCCTGGGTCAGGAAGGCCGACGGGTTGACCATGGACATCTCCAGATCGCCCTTGGCCACCGCGTGGGCGATGATGGGCGAGCCCGTGGACATGCGCAGCCAGGGACGGAAGTTCTCCCCCGACCCGCTGCCCACCGAGATGCACATGTCCCGGTTGCCGTAGTACGGCGTGTTCGGGTCACCGGCGACGTGTAGCCCGATCTGCCAAAGCATCAGGCCGCGCTGAAAGTTGGCTCCGCGGGGGAGTCTTTCCATGTTGATTACTCCTTGTTCAGTTCAGCCAGCGCATCCCTATAGGGTTTCGTGAACGCGAATCGACCGAAAGAGTGCCTTACACCTTCGATGATATCCAAACGGGCCGATACCCCCCGTTCCTTCAAGCGCGCTATGTAGGGCTCGCACAGGCTGGGAGGGTTGGTTTCGTCGCGCGATCCGGTCAAGGCGATGATCCTGGTATCCAGGGGCACCTTGTTTACATACTCGACAGGGCTGATATCGTCACGGCGAACCCTTTTGTTATGGTAGTTGCTCTTTGCAACCTTGTCGCAGGCGCATCCACCCAAGAGTGCCCCATCGGCAGTCCCCGGGTGGCGACCGAGTATCACGCCGATGGTATTGCAGCCGCCCGAGAAGCCGATCATCACCACGCGCGATGCGTTATGGTGTTTTCGCAGCCTGCGCACGGCAGCCGCAATCTCATCGATGTCTTCGTAGGTCTCCCAGTTTATGTGGCCGTAGCTCTTGTTCGACGACTGCCTGCCCTCATGGTCGAAGTGGCCGGGCCGCAACATCGCAACCGACACGGTACCGGCGGGTGTTCGCGCCGCGTAAGTGTACATATAGTCCGAGGACCTTCCCCTCTTTCTGCCGCGGCTGTTGTCCCCGTGGAGATAAACCCGCAGAATCGGACTGGCAACCGCTTTCGCCGGCGGCACTGTGGCGATGGCGAAACAGATCTTTTCCCCCAAAACCCAGTTGACGTTATCAGCATCTTCACACGAGCGGGTGTATGGAACCAACCTGTCCTGCGCGCGTCCATCTGAAAGAGCACTGCCAAGAAAACCCACGAACATCAACGCGGTGAAAACAATGCGAATGGCCGTCTTCATCGTCACTTCTCCTTCGTGAGGAACGTGTGATCATTGGATATGGGCATTATCCCAGCAGCCCCGCCCCCCTCGCCCACCTGTACTTGGCGCCCAGTATCGCAACCGGCAGTTCGGTGGTGTAGGGGCAACCCACGATACCGCGCTCGTAGAGGTACTCCGAGGCCTCCTCCACCTGAACGTCGCCCACCAGCGACACCACAACCGGTTTCTCGATGCCCTTGTCCCGGCCTTCCTGCACCACCCGGGCGCACAGCTCGGCGAACACCATGGGCGGCGTGATGATGGTGTGCCAGTAGCCCAGGATCAGGGCGTGGATGCGGTCGTCCTCAAGGCCGAACCGTATGGTGCGCTCGTAGGTGGTGGGGGGCTCGCCGCCGGTGATGTCCACGGGATTGCCCGAGGCGCCGAAGGGCGGGATGAACTGCTTGAAGCCTTCGTCCAGGTCCTGGGGAAACTTCATGAGCGAGAGCCCGTTGGCCACCACCGCGTCCGACAGGAGCACCCCCGAGCCGCCGGCGCCGGTGATGATGACGATCTCCTCGCCCTTGGGTGTCGGCAGCACGGACAGCCCCCGGGCGAACTGGAGCATGTCGTTGAGCGAGTAGGCGCGCACCACGCCGCAGGCCTTCAGCAGGTCGTCGTAGACCTTGTCGTCCCCGGCCAGGGCGCCGGTGTGGGAGGCCGCGGCCCGGGCGCCGAGTTGGGTCCGGCACGTCTTGAGCATCACCACGGGCTTCTTCTTCGACACCCGGCTGGCCACCTCGTAGAAGCTCCGCCCGTCCTTGAGGTCTTCGGCGTGCATGGCCACCACCTGGGTGTTGTCGTCCTGCTCGAAGTAGGTGAGCAGGACGACAACACCCAGGTGGTGGCCATGCACGCCGAAGACCTCAAGGACGGGCGGAGCTTCTACG
>CAZVUC010000063.1:0-5786 GCA_964630405.1 uncultured Syntrophobacterales bacterium
GTCGCGCACCTTGCGCGCGGCGCCCAGGATGGCGCCCACGTCGGTGCCGGCGAACTTGTTGGAGTAGTTGCCGGTGGCGTAGAGCCAGGGCGTCACCGAGGAGTCGAAGAACGGCGACACCCGGACGCCGTCCATGGCGACTCCCAGCTCGTCGGCGACGATCTGCGCCGCGGCGGTCTCGTGCCCCTGGCCGCTGCCGACGTCCCCCAGCAGCACCAGGATGCTGCCGTCGTGCTCCACCCGCACCATGGCCGCCTCGGCCGCGCCCGATGCGCTACGCCGCCCGGACGACAGCATGTAGGCCGAGGCGTTGGAGGTGCTGGGCTCCAGGCCGATGGCGATGCCGATGCCGATGTAGCGCCCCTGGGCCCGGGCCTCCCGTTGCTCCCGGAGGAACTCCCGGTAGTCGATGAGCGGCAGCAGCTTGTCCAGGGTGCCGGCAAAGTCGCCGCTGTCGATCAGCGCGCCGCTGGGGCCGGTGTAGGGCATGGCCTCGGGCGGCACCAGGTTCCTGCGCCGCAGCTCGATGGGATCCATGTCGAGTTCTCGCGCCATGTGGTCCATCATCCGCTCCATGGCCAGGCACATGAACGGCTTGCCGATGCCCCGGTTGGCGCCCGACGGGCACTTGTTGGTCATCACCGAGTTGACCTCGTAGCGCACCACCGGAATGCGGTAGCAGTTGGTGAGGTTCCCGAGCTTCAGGATCGAGTGCACCGTGGGGTTCAGGACGTTGGCGCCCTCGTCGGCGATGTCCCGGACCTTCAGGCCGAGGATGTGGCCGTCCTCGTCCAGCGCCGCCTCCAGGTCCATGACCCCGTTGCAGGCGTGGATGAGCGCCATGAGGTTCTCGCGGCGGTCCTCCAGGTAGTGCACCGGCTTGCCCCCGCTCAGCTTGGACAGGAGCGCCGCGATGATCAGGTAGTGGGCCTTGCGCTTGTTGCCGAAGCCGCCCCCCACGTCCGGCGTGACGAAGCGGATCTGGGAGTGGGTGAGGCCCAGGCTGTGGGCGACGATGGGCATGGCCTGGCCGGGCCGCTGATCGTTGGACCAGACGGTGAGCTGTTCCCGGCGGTCGTCGTAGACCGCGGTGCAGCCGAAGGTCTCGAGCGCGGTGGACGAATACCGCTGGATGTAGAAGCGTTTCTTCAACACCCGCGCCGCGCGGCCGAAGGCTTCGTCCACGTCGCCGTAGTCGAAGCGGTCCTGCCACATGACGTTGGTGCCCATGGACTCGAACAGGAGCGGCGCGTCCGGCTCCATGGCCGCCTCGGGGTCCACCGCCGCGGGCAGCGGCTCGTACTCCACCCGGATCTTCTCCAGCGCGTCCTCCGCCAGGTAACGGCTGGCGGCCAGGATGGCGGCCACCGGCTCGCCCACGTGGGTCACCTTGCCGTAGGCCAGGCAGTAGGCGTCGAGCTGGACGGGAATGGGGATGAGGGAGCGGAGCGGCTCGCTCATGCGCGCCGCGTCCGCGCCGGTGAGGCCGCACACCACGCCGGGCATCGCCAGCGCATCGCTGATGTCCACCTCGAGAATACGGGCGTGCGCGTGCACGCTCCGCAGCAGCGCGACGTGGAGCGTGTCGGGGAACTTCATGTCGTCGATGTAGGTGCCCCGGCCGGTGGAGAATCTCAGGTCCTCGCGGAGCGGTACGGCTTGGCCCTTCCATTGCGTGGAGGAAGCTTCCATGGGGACGTCAGCCCTTCATGAGCGGCGCGGCGGCGCGCACGGCCCGGATGATGCCGGCGTAGCCGGTGCACATACAGAGGTTGCCGGACAGGGCCTCCCGCACCTGGGTCTCGGTGGGGTCGGGACAGCGTTTCAACAAGTCCACCGCCGCCAGCAGCATGCCCGGGGTGCAGAAGCCGCACTGGAGCGCGTGGTGGTCCACGAAGGCCTGTTGCAGCGGACTCAGTTCCTCCTCGCCGCCGAGACCCTCCACCGTGAGGATCTCGTGGCCGTCCGCCTGCACGGCGAAGAGGATGCACGAGCGGATCACCTCGCCGTCCATGAGCACCGAGCAGGCGCCGCAGACGCCGTGCTCGCAGCCCACGTGGACGCCGGTGAAGCCCGCGTCCTCCCGCAGGAAGTCGGCCAGGGTCTTGCGCACCTCCACCTCGCCCTGCCAGCGCGTTCCGTTGACCGTCACCGAAATGGTGCGCGTATCCGTGGATGCATCCGTCAATTGCGACTCCATCGCTCCAGCGCCTGCGCCACCGCGCGCTTCACCAGCACCGCGGCGAGGCGCCGCTGGTAGGGGGTGGCGTCCGCGTGGGCCGGCAGCGCATCCAGCGCCGCCGCCGCCGTCCTTTCCACCTCATCCACCAACTCGCGTTGCCGGACATCGTCGGCGCCGGAAACCCCGGCCGCCGCCACGAGGCGCTCCACCGCGTCGAGCCGGGAAGGTGTCCACGCCGGCCCCGCCGCCACCACCCGCGCTCCGGTCACGGCGCCGTTACCCTCCAGCACCGCCGCGGCCTCCGCCAGGGCGAAGTCGCCGTGACGGCGGCTGAACTCCACGAAGCTGGCGGCCGGCGGTGCCGTCGGCACCCTCACCTCCACAAGGATCTCCCCGGATGACAGCGCCGTCTCGTAGGGCCCGAGAAAGAAGTCGACGGCGCCCACCACCCGTTCACCACCCGCACCGGCCAGCACCAACTCGGCTCCCAGCGCCGTCATGACGCAGGGCAGCTCGGCCACCGGATCGGCGTGGGCCAGGCTGCCGCCGACGGTGCCGCGGTTCCGGATGGCGGGATGCCCCACCTGGGTCAGCGCCTCGACCACCAACGGGCAGCGCTCCGCCAGCAACACCGAGAACTCCGCCTGCCGCTGTCGCGTCATGGCGCCGATGCGGAGCCGGTCCCCGTACTCGCGAATATAGGAAAGACCCTCCACTTGATTCAGGTCCACCAGGACCTCGGGATAGGCCAGCCGCAGGTTGAGCAGAGGCACCAGGCTCTGGCCGCCGGCCAGGACTCGCGCCTCGCCCGGCGACTCCCGCAGGAGATCCAGCGCTTCGGGCAGAGACCGAGGCGTAAGGTAGCGGAACGGCGGCGGTTTCATGACGGGAAGCTTACAGAGATTGGGGAACGTGACAGGGTGTGAACACAGCAAGCTACCGTAGCGGCCCCCGCAACGGCCGTCAAGTGCCGACTTGGGCGATCCGCCATTGGTCGGAAACGCGCCACGGCCCTCACCGGCACGGGGCTGCCATCGTGCTTCCCTCGACTCCACCGCTCCGGAATCCAGAGGTGGGTGTGAGGAGGGAGACAGATCTCCCCGGCTGCCTCGTTTGCCTATGCCCTCCGTATCGGCTAGACGGGAATCTGCATGCGCCCTGAAATCGTTCCGTTCCTCTCCGCCATGGGCTGGGCCGTGGACTCGATCCTGGTGCGCAAGGGCGCGCGCACCTCCAGCATTCTCAGCGCCGCCTTCCTGAGCTACGTGGTGACCACCATCCTGATGTGGTCCTACGTGGCGATCAACTACCCGCTCTCCATCGTCCGCTCCCCCGCCGCCTACTACTTCATGGCCAGCGGCACGCTCCAGCCCCTGCTGGCGCGAATCTTCCTCTACATCGGCATCGAGCGCCTGGGCGTCGCCCGGGCCATGCCCCTTCGCGGCACCGGACCGCTCTTCTCCGTGGCCATCGCGGTGATATTTCTCGCCGAACGCCCGGTCGCTTCGGTCTATCTCGGAGGGCTCTTCATCGTCGCCGGCGGATGGATGGTGCTTTACCGCAAGGGCGCCACCAAGGGCGACTGGCGGCTCCTCGACGCCCTCTACCCGATCCTCGCGGCATTCCTGGCGGGGGTTTCCCAGAACTTCCGCAGGGCCGGCCTGCTGATCCTGCCCAATCCGTTCGTGGCCGGCGCCGTGACCACCGGGACCTCGCTCACCATCTTCGTGTGCTACCTGTGGATCAAGCGGCAGTTCTCAGAGGTTGTTCCGAGCCGGGAAAGCGTGCCCTACTTCGTGCCCACGGCGTTCGTATCGGCCATCTCCCAGTTGCTGGTGTTCACCTCCCTGAGCCTCGGAGAGGTGTCGGTAATGATTCCGCTGCTCAACACCACGCCGCTCTTCTCCCTCATATTCAGCGTGATCTTCCTGCGGGACCTCGAAAAGGTCACGGTCCCCATCGTCCTCGGAGCGCTGTCCCTGCTGGGCGGAGCGCTTCTCATCACAGCGCGCTAGCACGGGAGAAGGCCGAAACCGGCCACCGCGCGCCACGCCCGTTGACGCGCAGGTCCTGAAGCGGTTAAATAACGGTCGGTTAAATTATCCTCGCGAACTAAAGGAACGACGAAGAGTACCGATCATATAGGGTATGGCGACGCAGCGGACGGAATCGAGAAACGACCTCCAGGCTGTTGAAACAACAGGAATCCGATATGAACGGTGAAATCCTCACGATCATCGGCGTCGGCATAGCCCTCGGCTTGTTCATCTGGCGGGTGACGGCACGGCTGGACGGACGAATCGACCGGCTGGAAACACGGCTGAACCTGCGGATCGACGGCCTGCAAAAGGAAATGCACGACATCGCACGGGAGTTTTCGGAACTGCGCGGGGAAATCAGGGCCAGCCACACCTGACGCCGCTCTTTCCGGGCGTCTGACGCGAGCCCGTGAGGCAAACAGGTCAGTCCACCCGGTTCCGCCGCTCGCCGCGCCGGAATGCCTGGATGTTCTCGAGCACCTCGTCCATAAGCCGCTGGCGCGTCTCCCGGGCGGCCCAGGCGCAATGAGGCGTGACCAGGAGGTTGTCCAGCCGGGCCGCCGCCTCCATCATCGGGTGGTCCTCGTCCGGCGGTTCCTGGGAGATGACGTCCAGGGCCGCGCCCGCGATCCAGTCCTGTTCCAGCGCCTCGATCAAGGCCTCCTCCTCAACCAGCCCGCCGCGTGCGGTATTGACCAGATAGGCGGTGGGTTTCATCAGGGACAGCGTGTGCGGGTTGATGAAACCTTCGGTAAGAGGCGTCAGCGGACAATGCAGGCTCACGAAGTCGGCCTGGCGCAGCAATTCCTCCACCGGCATCCGGTCCGGCTGCGTCCGGTCCTCCCCCACCCGGCCGGCCACGATCACCTTCAGCCCGAAGACCCGGGCCATCTCCGCCACCTTGCGCCCGATGTTGCCGTAACCGACGATGCCCAGCACCCGCCCCTGCAACTCGAAGCTCGGGTAGTCGTGGCGGGTGAAGATGGTGCTCTCCTGCCAGTGGCCCATGCGTGTACCCTGGGCGTAGCGCGCCGCCTGGGTGGCCAGCTCCAGGATCAGCGCCAGGGTGTACTGCGCCACCGCCGTAGTGGCGTAGCCCGGGACGTTGCACACGGCGATCCCGCGTTCCCGGGCGCAGGCGACGTCGACGTTGTCCGTGCCGGTAGCGCCGACGGCGATCAACTCCAGCTTCGCCGCCGAGGGATGCTCCAGCCGCGTCCGGTCGAGCACGAACTTGTTGATCACCGCGCACTGGCGGCCGTTGAGCCGCCCAGGCAACTGGTCGGCATCGGTCAGCTCGTGCACCTCGCACCCGCCGGCTTTCTCGAACCGGTCGAGGGAGATGACGCCGAAGGTGGCCGCGTCCAGAAACGCCACGCGGAATTCGCTCACTGCCCTTCCTTCCCCCCGGGACCGGTCTCGTCCTGGTAGTACGGCACCTCGGTCCCCTTCTTGTAGATGCCGCGGAACGGTTTTCCGCCCCCCGCCCCCGGGCCGGCGTAGACCCCCACCTTGCCGGAGTCGGGGTAGTGGACGATGTCGGGGTACTGCATGGTGCTCACGCA
>CAZVUC010000064.1:0-145678 GCA_964630405.1 uncultured Syntrophobacterales bacterium
ACCTGCGAGATGGGCGGCAAGAACGCGGTCATCGTCATGCCCGACTGCGACCTCGACAAGGCGGCGGTGGCCATCCGCGACGGCGCCTTCGGCTCCACCGGCCAGCGCTGCACCGCCACCTCCCGGGTCATCGCCATCGGCGACACCAAGGGCGAGCTGGTGGCCCGGCTGGAGGACCACGCTCGCAAGATGCGCGTGGGCCCGGGCCTCGACGCGGACGTGGACATGGGGCCGGCGGTGGACGAGGGCCAGTGGAAGACCGACCTGGAGTACATCGAGATCGGCAAGCAGGAGGGCGCCCGGCTGGTGACGGGCGGCAACGCGCCCGCGGGGATGGACCACGGCTACTACGTCGAGCCCACGGTGTTCGACGACGTCACCCCCGACATGCGCATCTTCCGCGAGGAGATCTTCGGTCCGGTGCTTTCGGTGGCCGCGGCCTCGGATCTGGACGAAGCCATCCGATTCGCCAACTCGGTGGACTTCGGCCTCACCACGTCCATCTTCACCCAGGACGTGGACAAGGTGATGCGTTTCGTGGAGGAGGTGGAAACGGGCATGGTCCACGTGAACGAGCCCACCATCGGCGGCGAGGCCCAGCTTCCCTTCGGCGGCATCAAGGCCACTGGCGTGGGCGAGCGGGAGATGTCCGAGGAGGGCGTCAACTTCTTCACCGAGCTCAAGACCGTCTTCATCAACTACTCCGGCCAGTCCGGCCGGCTGATGATCCGCTGAGGCGCGCGGCGCGCCCGGGATCCGGCAGGGGAGACCGATCATGGAATGTGAACACGATATCATCGACGCCGACGGCCACGTGGTGGACCAGGACAAGGACCTGCGCCGCTACCTGCCCGCTCCCTGGAACGAGAAGGACTGGACCCGGGAGTATTACCTGTTCCCCCTCACCGACGGCTGGATGCGGGGCATGTCGTCGCGCCACAAGGCCGAGGTGCCGGACGCGGCCAACTGGTTGAGCTTCCTCGACGAGTCGAAGATCGAGCAGACCATCCTCTATCCCAGCAACGCGCTGTTCCACGGCCAGATCCGCAACAAGGGCTGGGCGGTGGCCGTGGCCCAGGCCTACAACGACTGGCTGTACGACTGTTTCGGGCGCCAGTCGGACCGGCTCAAAGGGGTGGCGCTGCTGCCGGTGCAGGACATCGACGCCGCGGTCGCGGAGTTGCGCCGGTGCGTGGAGGAGCTGGGCATGGTGGCGGGCGTGATCCCGTCGGTGATGGCGCCGCAGGTGGGCCTGGGAGGCAGCCGCTTCGATCCCCTCTACGCGGAAGCCCAACGGCTGGACTGTCCTCTGGCGGTGCACGGCGGCCCGGCCTCCGGCCTGCTGGATATGTTCGACAGTCTGGCGGAGGCGCGCCCGCTGGAGCACGCAATGCCGCAGATGGTGCAGATCATGAGCATGATCAACGCCGGCGTGTACGACCGCTTCCCGAACCTGCGGGTAGCTTACCTGGAGTGCGGCACCGGCTGGGTGCCGTTCATGATGGACGCGCTGGACGAGAACTGGGAGCGGCGCGGCCACGCTCTGGCGGTGAAGCAGCGTCCCAGCGACATCATCCGCGGCGGCAACATCTTCTTCACCTGCGAGGTGGACGAGAAGGCGCTGCCCTACGTGCTGGAGCGGCTCGGCGGGGACCAGGTGCTGTGGGCCTCGGACTATCCCCACGAGCGGGCGCGCTCGGAGTTCTTCCACGATCTGCCGGATTTCTTCGCCCGGGAGGACGTGAGCGCCGACGTGCGCAAGAAGATCCTGTGCGACAACCCCAAGCGCTACTACGGACTGTGAGCGAACCCCTCGACCTCGAACGCGCCGCGGCCATGAGCCGCGCCGACCGGGACCATCTCGTCCACGGCTTCGTGCCGTTGTCGAGGCATCAGGCGGACGGGGTGCCGGTGTTCGTCCGGGCGGAGGGGGTCTACTTCTGGGACTCGCTGGGCAAGCGCTACATCGACGGCCTCTCGACCCTCTGGAACGTCCACGTGGGCCACGGCCGGAAGGAGATCACCCGGGCGGTGGCGGACCAGATGGACCGGCTCGCCTACGCCCCCACCCTCATCGGACCCACCTCGGAGCCCACCGTCAGGCTGGCGTCCCGCCTCGCGGAGATGGCGCCGGAGGGGTTGACTCGCGTAGTGTTCACGTCGGGGGGCTCGGAGACCAACGAGAGCATGATCCGGCTGGTGCGGGCCTACTGGAAGGCCATGGGGCAGCCCGGGCGGACGCGGTTCGTCACCCTGAACCAGGGCTATCACGGCTCCTCCAGCGGCGCCGCCATGCTGACCGGGATCCCGCTGTTCAACGAGCAGATGGCGCCGGGTCTGCCGGACGTGCATCACATCGCACGGCCGCATTGCTATCGCTGCGAGCTGGGGAAGACCTGGCCGGACTGCCGGCTTGCCTGCGCCGACGAGTTGGAGCGGCTGGTGGAGCGGGAGGGCGCGGACGCCGTCGCCGCCTTCGTGGCCGAGCCCGTGCAGGGCGTGGGCGGCGTGATCGTGCCGCCGGAAGGGTGGCTCGCGAGGATTCGGGAGATCTGCGACCGGCACGGTATCCTTATGGTCTGCGACGAGGTGATCACCGGCTTCGGCCGCACCGGCAGCCTGTTCGCGTGCGCCGGCGAGGGTGTCACGCCGGACGTGCTGGTCACCGCCAAGGGCATCACCAGCGGCTACCTGCCGCTGGGGGCCATGCTGTTCCGGGAAGAGATATTCCAGACGCTGCTCGCCAAGGCCGACGATGCGTTCTACCACGGCTACACCTATACCGGACATCCGGTGGTGTGCGCGGCGGCGCTCGCCAACCTCGACATCATCGAGCGGGAGCGGCTGGTGGAGCGCGCGGCGGAGTCGGGCGCGTACATGCAGGAGCGGCTGGCGGAGTTGGCGGACCTGCCCATGGTGGGCCAGGTGCGCGGCCGGGGACTCATTGCCGCGGTGGAGCTGGTAAAGGACAAGGAGACCCGGGAGTCCTTTCCGGTGGAGCAGCAGGTGCCCCGGCAGGTTTACGACGAGTGCCTCGCCAACGGCCTGTTGCTGAGGGTATGCGGCACCCACGCGCTGGCGGTGTGTCCGCCGCTGGTGGTCACGAAAGAGCAGATCGACGACATCGTTGGGATCTTGCGGAACGCCATCGCCATGGTCGCAAAGGCCGTGCTGTCGTAACGACACCCCGCGATCCGCCGACGCCGCATCGTCAATCCGCCGCTCCCCCGGTCATCCCCGTCCTCCTTCCGTCATTCCCGCGAAAGCGGGAATCCAGAGGCGGAGAGGGGTTGTGGGCGCCGCGTCCCCGCCACCACCCCGCCTGGATTCCCGCTTTCGCGGGAATGACGAGGAGGGGGCGGGAATGACGAGGAGGAGGGGGGAAATGACGAGGAGACGTGACGCCGGAATGACGAACGAGGCGAAATCGAGGGACGTGCTTCAATGGACCAGTTCTTGACCAGGGAGGTATCCGCCGATGGTTGAATGTCCGGTTTGCGGAGCGGAATTCGGGCTCGAGGATGACGCGGTGGAGGGCGAGTTGATCGCCTGCGCCGACTGCGGCACCGAGCTGGAGGTCACCAGCCTCGATCCTCCGGAGGTGGAAGAGGCGCCCTCGGAAGAGGAAGATTGGGGGGAATGAGCTTGAAGATCGGTCTGCTGCATTCACTGGTCCGGCCCGAGGAGAAGCTCCTCATCAAGGAGTTCCGGAAGCATCCCGGCGTGGAGCTCGAGATGATCGACGACCGGAAGCTCTCGTTCAACCTCGGCAGGGACGAGTTCGACCTGGACGTCCTGCTGGAGCGGTGCATCAACCACTCCCGGGCGCTGCACGGCCTGCGGCTGTTCGAGAGCGCCGGCGTCCGCTGCGTCAACTCGTCAGGCGTGGCGACCGTGTGCGGCGACAAGATCCTCACCTCGGTGCATCTGCAGGAGCACGGCGTGCCCCAGCCCGAGGTGCGCATCGCCTTCACCGAGGAATCCACCCTGGGGGCCATCGAGGCAATGGGCTACCCGGTGGTGCTGAAACCCGCGGTGGGCTCCTGGGGCCGGCTGCTGGCCAAGGTCAACGACCGGGACGCGGCCGAGACCATCCTCGAGCACAAGGCCATCCTGGGCAGCTACCACCACTCCATCTTCTACATCCAGCAGTACGTCGAGAAGACTGGGCGCGACATCCGGAGCTTCGTCATCGGCGACGAGTGCGTGGCCGCCATCTACCGCTACAGCGACCACTGGATCACCAACACGGCCCGGGGAGGGCGCGCCGAGAACTGTCCGGTGACGGACGAGCTGGGCGACCTCTCGGTGCGCGCGTGCCGCGCGGTGGGAGGCGGCATCGTCGCGGTGGATCTCTTCGAGACCCCGGACGGGCTCCTGGTGAACGAGGTGAACTACACCATGGAGTTCCGGAACAGCATCGACACCACCGGGGTGAACATTCCCGGACTCGTGGTCGAGCACGTACTCGAGGTGGCGCGGCAGGAGCAGGAGCGGAAGGGCGCGGCCTGATCCGGCGGCGCGGAAACGGATGAGCGGGACGAAGCGGAAGAGGAAGGGGCGGCGGTGGCCGAGAAGCTGAGGGTCTCCATCGTGGGGGCGTCCGGCTACACCGGCGGCGAGCTCCTGCGGCTGCTGCTGTGGCACCCACGGGTGGAGGTGTGCGAGGTCACCTCGGAGCGCTTCGCCGGCAAGTTCGTGTTCAAGGCCCATCCCAACCTCCGCAAGCGCACCCAGCTCCGCTTCTGCAAGATGGACGAGCTCAACCCGTGCGACCTGCTGTTCCTCTGCCTGCCCCACGGACGGGCCCAGGAGCGCATCGATTCGTTTCGGGAACTGGCCCCGAAGCTCATCGACCTGAGCGCCGACTTCCGGCTGAACGAAGCGGACGCGTACCAGCGCTGGTACGGCAAACCGCACCAGCGCCCGGAGCTCATGAAGGATTTCGTCTACGGGGTCCCGGAGCTGCACCGCGATGAGATCCGGGGAGCGAGCTTCGTCACCGGCGCCGGCTGCAACGCCACCGCAACGATCCTCGGCGTCTACCCGTTCTTCAGGAAGGGACTGGTGGATTGCGAGCGAACGGTGGTGGAGGTCAAGGTGGGCTCCAGCGAGGGCGGCAACGCCGCCAGCGACGCGTCCCACCATCCCGAACGGAGCGGCGCGGTGCGTTCGTTCATGCCCACCCTGCACCGTCACTGCGCGGAGATCTACCAGGAGCTGGCTTTCGGCGAGCCGGTCCGGGTCTACTTCTCCGCCACCTCCATCGAGATGGTGCGCGGCGTGCTGGCCACCTGCCACCTGTTCCTGCGCGAGCCGCTGGAAGAGAAGGACGTGTGGAAGATCTACCGCGAGGCCTACGGCAAGGAGCCCTTCATCCGCATCGTCAAGGAGTCCGACGGCATCTACCGCTACCCGGAGCCCAAGCTGCTGAGCGGCACCAACTACTGCGACATCGGCTTTCAGAAGGAGAAGGGCTCGGACCGGCTGGTGGTGCTGAGCGCCCTCGACAACCTGATGAAAGGCGCCGCCGGCCAGGCGGTCCAGGCCTTCAACCTCATGAACGGGTTCGAGGAGACCGAGGGCCTCGAGTTCCCGGGGCTGCACCCGTAGCGGGGCAAGTGCCATGTGCCGCCTGCTGTGCGTCAAGAACCGGGAGCCGTTCGACATCGGCGAACGCCTGTCGGAGCTTGCCGGCATCGCCCGGAACAGCCCCGAGTACCAGGGCCACGGCTGGGGTTGCGCCTACATCGTCGACGGGGAGTGGAAGGTCTATCACGATATCAAGCCCATCTGGGAGGACGACCTGAGTCAGTTCGGCGCCACCACGCTGTTGGTGGGTCACGCCCGCAGCGCGTTCCGGGACGAGAACATCGTGGTGGAGAACAACATGCCGTTCCACGACGACCGCTACGTGTTCGCGTTCAACGGCGAGTTGCGGGGCGTCCGCATAGCCGCGGAGGGCCGCATCGGGGCGGAGAAGGTGTTCAATTTCGTCAAGCGTTTCGACAAGGGCGACATGGCCGCGGCCATGCGGAAGGGAATGGACGTCATCGCGCGCAGGACGCGCTACGTCCGGGCCATGAACATGATCATCGCCGACAGGGAAAACGTCTACGTGGGGTCGATGTTCAACGAGGAGCCGGAATATTTCAGGCTGCGCGCCCGGGACGACGAGGGCGGCTTCGTGGTGAGCTCCGAGACCGTGCCGGAGTCAGGGCCGTGGCGCATGATCGCCAACGACACGGTGGAGCACCTGCGATGATCCTGGTGAAGATCGGCGGCGGCGGCGACATCAACCTGCCCGGCATCGCCGAGGATCTGGCGGCGTTGTCAGACCCCTTCATCGTCGTGCACGGCGCCAACGCGGTGCGGGACGCCATCGCGGCCAAGCTCGGCAACCCCACCCAGGTGGTGACGTCGGTGTCGGGATACACCAGCGTGCTGTCCGACAAGGCGGCGCTGGACGCCATCCTGATGGGCTACGCGGGGGTGCAGAACAAGCGCATCGTCGAGCTGCTGCAGCAGAACGGAGTCAACGCCGTGGGCCTGTCCGGCATCGACGGCCGCGCCATCCAGGGACAGCGCAACAAGGGCATCCGGGTGCGGAAGAACGGCAAGACCCTCATCGTCCGGGACTTCTCGGGCAAGCCTCGGAGCGCCAACAAGGAGCTGTTCCAGCTCCTGCTTGACGGCGGCTACGCGCCGGTTCTGTCCATCCCCATCATCGACGAGCGCCACACCGCCATCAACTCGGAGAACGACGACATCATCAACGTGCTCCAGGCCGCCTTCCACGCCGAGGTGGTGCTGCAGCTCATCGAGGCGCCCGGCTTTCTCGCCGACAAGGACGACGAGAGCACGGTGGTGCCCGAGATACGGGCCGGCGAACTGGAGCAGCGGGAGGCCCAGGTGGAGGGGCGCATGAAGCGCAAGATGCTGGCGCTCCGGAAGCTCTTCGAGGAAGGCGCGGAGAAGGTCATCATGAGCGACGGCCGCACGGAGCATCCGGTCCGTGACGCCCTGGCGGGGAAAGGAACGGTGATCCAGTGACGGACTTGAAGCAGTTGCAGCAACAGTACGAGTTCGACGTCTATCCCAAGCGCGACATCGTGCTCGTGCGCGGCGAGGGCGCTCGGGTCTGGGACGACGAGGGCCGGGAGTACATCGACTGCGTGGCCGGCCACGGCGTCGCCAACCTCGGCCACTGCCACCCCAAGGTGGTGGAGGCCGTGTCCGAACAGGCGCAGCGGCTGCTGAGTTGCTCCGGGGTCTTCTACAACGACGTCAAGGCGCGGCTGCTGGAGCGGCTGGCCGGCATCACCCCCGGCAACCTCAACCGCGCCTTCCTGTGCAACTCGGGTACCGAGACCATCGAGGCGGCCATCAAGTTCGCCCGCTTCGCCACCGGCAAGCAGGAGTTCGTGTGCGCCATGCGCGGCTTCCACGGCCGCACCATGGGGGCGCTGAGCGCCACCTTCACCAAGGAGTACCGCGAGCCCTTCGTGCCGGTGGTGGAGGGCTTCCAGTTCACCCCCTTCAACAACTTCGCCAAGCTCGAAGAGAAGGTGAACGACAACACCGCCGCCGTCATGCTGGAGATCGTCCAGGGGGAGGGCGGCGTCAACCTCGGCAAGGCCGAGTTCTTCGAGCAGGTGGGCGGGCTGTGCCGGGAGCGGGGAGTCCTCCTCATCATCGACGAGGTCCAGACCGGCTTCTGCCGCACCGGCAAGATGTTCGCCTGTGAACACTTCGGCCTGGAGCCCGACATCCTGTGCCTGGCCAAGGCCATGGCCGGCGGCATCCCCATGGGCGCGGTAATGTGCTCCGACAAGCTCGAGGTCCCCGTCGGCCGCCACGGCAGCACCTTCGGCGGCAACCCGCTGGCCTGCGCCGCCTCGCTGGCCGCCATCGACGCCATGGAGGAGGAAGGCCTGGCCGATGCCGCCGCCGAGAAGGGCGCCTACCTGATGGAGCGCCTCCAGGCCGCGGATCTGCCCAAGGTGAGGGATATACGCCAGCTCGGGTTGATGATCGGCATCGAGCTCAAGGAGAAGTCCCAGCCCCACCTCGTGAGCCTCATGGAGAAGGGCGTGTTGGCGCTGCCCGCCGGCGCGACGGTGGTCCGGCTGCTGCCGCCGCTGGTCATCACCCACGCGGAGCTGGACACGGTGGCCGAGACTCTAATCGAGGTGCTGTCGTAAGGCTCGTGGTACTGTGCCGCTCTAACGTTTCCGCGAGGTACCTGAAACGTTACTTCCGCGAAACAGGCTGTGTCAAAACGGCATACGAGAGAGGTAACACCCCCCGAATCGTCATTCCCGCACCCCTCTCCGTCATTCCCGCGAAAGCGGGAATCCAGGAGAGGTGAGGCGGGGATACGCCGTTGTAGCGCCCCACCACCGCCCCTGGATTCCCGCCCCCGATCGGGGTCGAGGGCATGCTTTCGCGGGAATGACGGAAGGGACGGCGGGAATGACGGAAGGTGGTGGAAATGACGGAAGGGTTTGAGGCGTAATCAACTCGTCACGTCGCGGACCAATCCCTGCCACGTCCGGATCTCCCGGTCCGGGCTCACCAGCGGTGCGACTTCCGCGCAGTGCCGCGCGAGGCTGTCGTAGAAAGCCGAATCGCTCTCGGCCCGGAGCAGCAGGCGTTTGAGGCCGGCGGTGTCGCCCATCTCGTAGTAGCCGGGATAGTCGTCGCCCAGGGTGCCCATGAGTCCGGAGATCCGGGACGCGGCCACCGGCACGCCGGAGGCCAGCGCTTCGCACAGGACGTTGGAGCTGCCTTCCATGCGTGAGGTGATGGACGTGAGGTGGCTGTTGGCCAGGAGTTGCCGCGTCTTCCAGTGGGGCAGGTCGCCCAGCCAGCGGTAGCGCGGGTTGCGCTTGGCCTCGCGCTCGGCGCGGCGCAGGAAGCCGTCGCCCAAGGCGGCGCCGATGTGCACCACCTGGATCCGCGACGTGCGCGGCAGCGAGCGCACCGCCATGGCCGTCCGGAACGGGTCCTTCTCGGGGCGCATGTGGCCTACCGCGGTAACCGTGAACCGCCTGCGGTGGTCGCCGGGGCGTCCGGGGCGGGGCGGCGCGGACTGGTAGATGACCCGGGTCTTCTCGTGAAATTCCGGATCGAGCTCGTCCAGGCCCTTGCGTTGCAGCACCACCAGGCGGGTCGCCAATCGCAGGGACTCCCGCGAGTCCTCGTCCTCGTGGATATCGCGGTAGAGGTCGGTGCCGGTCAGCACCACGACGATCGGCTTGTCGGGGTGCCGATCATGGAACTGCCGGATGGACGGATGACTGCGGCGCGCGTGGAGCGCGATCAGCAGGTCGCAGCGCTCGCGCTCGTAGCGGTCCAGGGCCGTGACCCGGTGTCCCGAGGCGCGCAGGATTCGCGCCCACCGGTTGCCCGAGATGCGGTTGCCCGTGCGCGGGGTGGGGCCGGCCGGGGTTACCAGCGCGATTCTGGCAGTCCCGTCACTCTTCTTTGCCAACGTGTTTTCCAATCTCGGGCTAGTCCCGCGCACACGTCCGGAAGCCGGCCAGCACGTCCCGCCGGTCCGGCGTGAAGAAGTTCCGCCACGTGTTGCGGATCAGGTGGGAGCGGGTGGCCCAGCAGCCGCCGCGCAGCACCTTGCGGTCGCCGAACCAGGGCTCCGAGTATTCCTTGTAGGGGTCCCGGACGAAGCCGGGGTAGGGGTGGAAGGCGTCGGCCGTCCACTCCCATACGTTGCCGATCATCTGCCGGCAGCCGGCGGCGCTGTCGCCCGCCGAGAGCGCGTCCACCGGCAACCGGCCTCCAGCGGCCCAGTCGAGGTTGGTGTGGGAGGGATCGGGCGGCGCCTCGCCCCAGGGGTAGCCGCGCTTGGCGGCATCCGTGTCCGTTACGCGGGAGGGGTCCACGGCCGCGGCCATCTCCCACTCCGCCTCCGTGACCAGCCGGCGCCCGGCCCAGCGGCAATACGCCTCGGCCTCGTACCAGTTGACGTGGATCACCGGCAGCTCCGTCTGAAGCGGCCCCCACCGGTCGAAGATCCGCTCCAGCCAACGTCCCGGCGCTTCCCGCTGCCAGTAGACGGGATGCGCCGCGCCCTCCGCCTGCCGCCAGCTCCCGCCGTCGTCGCTCCACCACCGCGGGTCCTCGTAGCCGTTGTCGTCCACGAACGCGGCGAACTCTTCGTTGGTCACCGGCGCGCGGGCGATGCGGAAGGGCGCCACGGTCACCGGGTGGCCCCACTTCTCGTTGTCGAAGACGAAGGGAAGGTCCGGGCTTCCGCCGAGGATGAACTCGCCGCCCGGGACCTCCACGTCGCCCGGGCAGGGGCCGCCCCGCGGCGCCGTGCGTCCGGCGGCGAACGGCGGCGGCGGATAGCCCAGCGTCTGGCGCGTGTAGGTCATGGCCTCCGCGTGCATATCCTCGTGGAAGATCACCAGCTTGTGGAAGTAGGTCTCCTCCGGGCTGAGCCGCCCGGCGGTCAGTCCCTCGGTGATTTGCCGGAGGACTCGCTCCTTGTAGGCGAGGGTTTCCTTCAGCGGCGGCAGCGCCAGCACCCAGCGGGTGTCATGGTGCACGGCCGCCGAGTCGTAAAGCTCGTCGCCGTTGGCGATGATGGGGTCGCGGCCGCGCAGATGCCGCAGCGCCCAGCGCTCGTGGAACCAGGACACGTGACCGAGCTCCCAGAGCGGAGGATTCACGATGTTCAGCATGGGCACCGTGAGCTGATCGCCGGACAGGTCCTCCACCAGGCCCAGAGTCCGCGAGCGCACCTCTTCCAGGGTGTCCAGTATCTCGCCGGTGGTAACGGTCTTGTCTTCCATGATGCTACCGGAGGGTGCGCTCCAATCTCTCCCGCCACGGCTCGAACTCGCGGCACCATCCTTCGCTCCGATGGGCCAGCAGGTAGCCGTGGGCCGCTTCCAGCGCGGCGCGTTCCGGCTCCGGCAATGTCGCCGCGGCGTCGGCGTCTCCGTCCCTTTCACAGAATCGCCTGAGCGCGCGCCAGTGCTCCAGGCCGGCTGCGCCGAACCGCTCGGTTACCGCGGTCTCCCAGCTCCTCTCCGGGTCGTAGTCCGCCGGGTCCCGCGCATAGTCGAAGCAGGTGGCCAGCGGGACGAAGCTCAGCTCCTCCTGCAACAGCGGGTTGGCGAGGTGCGCGTGCACCCGCTCCGGCAGCCGCGGGTCCCGGCCGGTGAGGGGGCCGATGTGCATCTCCTCGGCCATGGTGAGGTCGTTCACCGGGTAGTTGTCCCAGAACAGCAGCTGATGCCCCATCCTTTCGCCCATCTCCGTCATGTGGTCCAGGGTGACGCTCTCCGGCACCACCTTGGGCCCGGTCCAGAAGCAGGCCACCGGCTCGGGCAGGTGCCGCCCCACGGTTTCGGGGAAGCCGGGCTCGAACTCGCCGAAGACCCGGGCCAGCAGCGGGTCGGGTGTGTAGTACGAGGGACAGAACCACCACTCCGCGTCCCAGTCCGCGGGTTGCGCTTCCAACACCGCCTCCACCCACAGGGACTCGGCCTTGGCCAGGCTGTTGTCGTACTTCTTCACGTCTCCGGGGTCGGTCAGGTGTGACGGGATGTCGTCGAACAACACCGCGAAGGTACGCACGCCCCGGTCGTAGAGCCGCGCGGCCTTCTCAAGCAGGATGCGCACCGGCTCGGCCGCGGCGAAGCACAGGTCCTTGCCGGGGTGAAAGCCGTAGACGAAGTCGATGCCGTGGGCCCGGGCCGTGTCGATGAGCCCGCACAGCTCGCGCCACTCCGGTTCGGGGTAGGGGAGTTGCCAGCGCTCGCGGTGGTAGGGGTCGTCCTTGGGCGCGTACAGGTAGGTGTTCATGCCGCGCGCCGCGCCGAACGCGAACATCGCCGCGCGGTGCGCCATGCTCCACGGGGGACCGAAGAAGCCTTCAACGATCCCCCGCCGCTCGAATGTCGCTATGGAGTTTGTGTCTTGTCCGACTGGAGACGTCACTGCCCCATATTGTACAGCCGGGCGCAGTTGTCCCAGAGGTACTTCCGCTTGGACTCGTCGGAGAAGGGCATCTCCAGGAAGGTATCCAGCGAGTGCGGATACTTGACGTCCAGGTGCGGATAGTCGGTGGAGAACACCACGTTGTCTTCCAGGCCGAAGTCCGGGATGTTCCTGGCGGTGATCTCGTCGCATTCGACGGCGCCGAAGCACTGGCGCTGGAAATACTCCAGGGGCTCGAGCTTCAGGTCCGGGTACTCGGCCTTGCCCACCGATTCCATGTAGTCGCCCATGCGGTACAGGAGCCACGGGAGCCAGGAGCAGTTGCCTTCCAGGAAGGCCACGCGGAGCTTGGGGAAGCGCTCCATGACGCCGCCGTAGATCATGTCCGCGCACGCGAACATGTTGGCCAGCGGGAAGCTCAGGGTGTTGAACATGGAGAAGGACGGGATGAACTGGGAGATGGCCGGCTGGGGCTGATACACTCGCCCGGCCTCGTGGAAGCCCACCGGCACGTTCAGGCTCTCACACACTTCCCACAGGGGATCGTAGTAGGGGTCGCTCCAGCACAGTCCGTTGGTCTGGTTGGGGCGCATGAAGATGCCCCGGAAACCCTTTTCGTTCACCGTGCGCTTGGTTTCGGCCACCGCCGCCTCGACGTTCTGGGGCGGCACCATGGCGACGCAGACCATGCGGTCGGGGGCCGTTTGCGCGAAGTCGTAGAGCCAGTCGTTGTAGGCGCGGGAGATGGCCGCGGCCAGTTCCGGATCGAGGCCGTCGATGCCCAGGACGAAAAGTCCGCGGGTGGGAAACAGGAACGCCACGTCGAGCCCTTCCTTGTCCATGGCCATGACCTGGCTGACGCCGTCGAAGTTGCGCGCGGCCACGTCGCTGTATTTCTCCTTGAGGGTGGCCAGGCGGTAGTCCCTGAGGCCCGGGTTTTCCGGCCGCCTCGGGATCGGGAGGATCTTCCCTTCGACCTCGACGCCGAGGTCCCGGAAATCGCGTTGCAGGCCCTTGGGCGCCCGGTCCTTGAACTCCGGGTCGATGTAGCGGTCCCACAGGTCGTGGGGCTCGAACACGTGCATATCGGAGTCCATTGCCTTGAAGCCTTGTTTAGCCATGTCTGTCTCCTCCGCGAACGAAAATTGGCCCCCGGGGGGCTGGGCGGCTTGCGTTACCGGAATGCCCGAATCGTAGGCCCTTGCCGGTGGGCTGTCAAGCGGGCGCGGGCTCTCCCGGCAGGCCGCGAGCGGGGTCGAAGCCGGGCGGTGGGGTCCGCGCTAGCGCCAGCGCAGTATCGTCTTTTCCGCCTTGCCGATGAGCCAGCTCACGGTCAGGCCCATGATGGACAGCAGCGCGGCGCCGGCTATGAGCTCGTCGGTGGCCATGAGGTTGCCGGCCAGCAGGATGTAGGCGCCCACGCCGAACTCGGCGCCGATCATCTCGGCGGCCACCAGCAGGATGATGGCGATGGAGGTGGATATGCGGAAGCCCGACAGGATCGCCGGCATGGCGCCGGGCAGGATGATCTTGCGCACGATGGAGAACCACGTGAGGTCGAACGACTGCCCCATGCGGATCAGGGTGCGGTCCACGTTGTCGACGCCGCCGTACACCGAGATGACGGTGGGAAAGAACGTGCCGAAGAAGATGGTCGCCACCTTGGACTCCTCGCCGATGCCGAACCAGATGATGAAAAGGGGCAGCAGCGCGATCTTGGGAATCGGAAAGATGGCGGCCACGAACGGGACGATGCCCGCCCGGGCAAGGGAAAACAGTCCGGCGGCGAAGCCCACCAGCAGCCCGGCGACGGCGCCCAGCGTCCAGCCCAGGAGCAGGCGCTGGAGGGACGCGGCCAGATGCTGCCAGATCTGGCCGGTCTTCACCAGGTAGACGAGGGCCGCGATGGCTTGGCTGGGCGCGGGCGCCATGAGATCGCTGATCCAGCCGGCTCGGGAGGCGATCTCCCAAACGCCGATGAGCGCCGCGAAGACCAGCGGGCCCACCACGCCCACCGGCCTGGGCTGGAAACCGCCGCCCCGATAGGGGACCGGCGAGCCGCCGGTGTCGTCAGACATGGACGATCTCCTGGTCCGCGGCCAGCGCTTCTTCCCGCATGAGCTCCCAGAGATAACGCTGGCGGTCCCACAACATGCCGGACTGCCCCTTGCGCTGTTCCAGCGGCACGTCCAGCTCCACGACCTCGCGGATGCGCCCGGGCCGCCGCGACAGCACCACGATCTTGTGGCCGAGCCGGACGGCTTCCTCGAGGTTGTGCGTCACGTAGCACGCGGTGAAACGCTCGCGCAGCCAGAGGTCCAGGAGGTCGTCGAGGAGCAATTCACGGGTCTGGCCGTCCAGCGAGGACAGGGGTTCGTCCATCAGGAGACAGGCCGGCCGCACCGCCAGCGCCCGGGCGATGGCTACCCGCTGCTTCATGCCTCCGGAGAGCTGCTTGGGAAAGGCGTCGCGGAAATCCGAGAGCTTGGTCCGGGCGAGAACGTCGTCGATGATGGCATTGGCCTGGGCCCGCGAGAGGCCGTGCCTTTCCAGCACCAGGGAGATGTTGCCGGCGGCGGAGCGCCACGGCAGCAGGGCGATTTCCTGGAATATATAGGTCAGCGGATTGAGGCTGTCGGGCGGCGGCGGGCTCATCTGCCGGACGGCGCCCCGGGTCGGGCGCTCCAGCCCGCCCAGGAACCGCAGCAGCGTCGATTTGCCGCACCCGGACGGTCCGATGATGCAGACGATCTGCCCCGAGCCGATGCGCAGGTCGATGTCCGTCAGGACCTCCGTCCGGCCATACCAGTGGCTGATGTTGTCGACGTGGATGTCCATCCACTCACCGCGCCCCGTCCGGGAGGGAAGCCGCGCCGCCTCCCTCCTGACGGGGTTCCACCGCTACTTCTTCACGAAGCTGGTGTCGATGTAGTCCTCGGTGGTCAGCGACTTCGGGGCGAAGCCGTGGGTCTGGAACCACGCCAGTTGCCGCTTCAGATCGGCAATGTCGAGGGCCGCGTCCTCGGTCATGTAGACAGCGCCCGCCTTGATGGACGGCGCCGCCTTTGCGCGCGGCCGGGAGGTGTAGACATACTTGTGGATGACGTCCACCATGGCCTCGGTGGCGGCGGGGTCCTTCTTCTGGTCGAGCATGACCGCCCGGTAGTCGGCGATGCCCTTGCGGTAGGCGTTGAGGAAGCGCTCGACCTTGCCGCGCTGGTTCTTGACGTTGTCGGTGGAGGTGAAAATCGTGGTCACCTGGTAGTCGCCCAGGTCACGGATCCAGCCGATGATCTTGGCGGCGCCGGCCCTGTTGAGCGGAATCGCCACGTGGGGCACCATGGACATGGCGTCCACCTGGCCCGACTTCACCGCCCCGATCATCGCCGGGACCTTCTGAAGCGGTTTGACCTTGACGTCGGCGACGCCGAAGCCGTGCTTGGCGCCGATGATGCCGATCACGTAGTGGAAGGACGAGCCTTGCTGCGTCATGGCCCAACTGCGGCCCTTGATGGCCTCGGGCGAGGTGACCCCTTCCTTGTAGGCCTTGTTCGAGACCATGATCGCCATGCCGTTGTGCTTGGGACTCTCGGTGTAGAGGCCGCCGATGACCTTGAGCGCGCCCTTGTCCGCTAGGTTGTAGAAGCCGCCGGTGAGGGCGGTGACGCCGAAGTCGATGTCACCCGAGGCGATGGCCACGGCGATGGGCTGGGCCGCCTGGAAGAACTTGAGCTCCACGTCGAGACCTTCTTTCTTGAAGTAGCCCCTTTCCTTGGCGATGAACGTGGGCGAATGCGAGGTGAAGCGCAACGCGCCGATGGTGATCTTCTCCGCGGCGGCTTCGTTCGCCCATAGGGCGGCCAGGCCGAGCAATGCGATCCCGGCGAGACCGCCCGCGGACCATCGCCAGCTCTTCTTGTCGGTTCCGTTGAGCATATGACTCCTCCTTTACTGGAAGTGAACGGCTGTGTTGCCCCTGCCTCTGGAACAGGGCCGCTAGAGCATCGTCATATCATGAGGATCGGAAAACCGCCGAACGTTCCAGGATGGCGCCTTGGCCGGTCAGCGTCCGGCGCACGTCGGCGGCTTGCCAGGGACTTCCGTTGGCCGCGTGGGCGCCGGCCACGCCGGCGGCATGGCCGGTGGCGAACGCCGTGCCCATGACCCGGATGGCGGCCCCCGCAAGCCGGTCGCCGTCCGCCACCCGGCCGGCCGCGAACAGGTTCGGGGTGTCCCGGCTGGTCAGACAGGACAGCGGAATGTCGTAGCACGATCTTTCCGGCGGATAGTCGTAGGTGCTGGCGTAAGTCTTGCGGTCGTGCCACTCCGCGCCCCAGGCGCCCAGCGCGATGCAGTCGTCGAAGCGCTTGCTCTCCTCAACGTCCCGCCACCTGAACTGGCGGACCGACTCGATGTGCCGTGACTCGCGGGTTCCGAACTCGTGACCGGTGGCCACCAGGTAGGCGCCCTCGCAGCCCGGGATGGTGCGAATGGCCTTGAGGTAGGTCCACGCCTGCTTTCGTCCGTTACGTTCCGCCTCGGAGACCGACAGCGCGTCCCGCGGGTCGAAGTCCTCCGAGACCAGGTAGCACGCCAGGTCGCCGGAGTGCGGCAGCCGGGCGATCACGCCGCGGTCCTTGGTGACGAGCTTGCGTTCGGGGCCCAGCCGTGCCACCGCGGCCGCGATATCGTCGGCCGTGACCGTCAGGTCGGCCGGTATTCCGCCGAAACGCGTGCCGAGGCTTCCGAGGTTGACGCCGTCGTCGTTGCCGTAGCGGGTGCCGGCGCCGGCATGGGCCGCCAGGTTCCCTTCGCCGGTGCAGTCGACGAAAGCCTTGGCGCCGACTTGGTGCAGGCCGGCATGGTCCGCGACGGTCACGGTGGTTATCACGCCGTCCTCACGGTCGGCGGCCACCACCATCGTGCCAAGCATGACGGTCACGCCCGCCTCCTGGCAGACATCGTCCAGGATCACCTTCACCGCCTCGGGATCGAACACCGCGAAGACGCCGCGGAAGCGGAACGGCCCGGTGAGGGCGTTGCGCTGCTTGAGACGGCCGACCACCTCGGCGCCGACACCGCCGACGACCATCTTCGGATGCTCGTCCAGGGTATAGAGGCCGCAGTAGGTGAGGACGTTCCGCATGGTCGACGCGCCGCCGAGGCAGTAATAGCGTTCGATCAGCAGCGTCCGCGCGCCGCATCTCGCGCTGCCCACCGCGGCGCCGACTCCGGCGCTGCCGCCTCCGGCGACGATCACGTCGAAATGCTCTTTCATTTTCCCCAATAGGGCCTTGATCGGGCGTGCCGGTCGAGGGAGACAAGGTAATGGTTCGAGGCCGGGAAGTCCAGTTGCGGGGAAGCGCCGAGGCCGTCGTGCAAGGGCGGTTGCCCCTCCCCGGCAAAAGCCCTATTCTCGAATCAGCGCGTTTCGGACCGGTCGGATTGAACGGGAACCCCATATCGTCCAACAACGGCGGAGTCCTGTTACCGGACCCCCGACCACCTGTACAAGAACGACATGACATCCCACGCCCGACACTTTCATTTCATGACGCGGATGGCCGTGGTGACCGGCTGCATGCTGGCGGTTTCCCTGCCGGCGCTCGATGAGGCCCGCGCCCAGCGCTGGGGCCCTCGCCCGACGGCGGTGAAGACGGCGGTGGTGGTATCGAAGGCGATCCCCGAGGAGGTTTCCTTCATCGGCACCATCGAGCCCAATGTCGCCACCACGGTCGCTTCGGTGGTTTCGGGGCGGGTGGCGGCCGCCGGCTTCCGGGAGGGCGATGCGGTGGTGGCGGGCAAGACGGTCCTGCTGACGGTGGACACACGCGGGCGCGAGATCGCGTTGCGGGAGCGGGCGGCGGCGGTCACCCGGGCCAGGAAGCAGTGGGAGAAGGTACGGGAGGGTTCCCGCTCCGAGGAAGTGGCGCAACGGCTGGCCGGGGCCAAGGAGCAGGAGGCCATCCTGCAGCACCACCGGCGCGATCTGGAACGCGCGCGGCGGCTCTACGAAGGGAACCTCATCAGCCTGGCGGAGTTCCAGAAGGTCGAGAGTGACTACGTCGCCGCGCGGGAGAAGTACGGCAGCGCCCAGGCCGCCTTGAAGCTCACCCGCTCCGGGGCCAGGGACGAGGATATCGCCATGGCCGAGGCAGAGCACGAAGAGGCCCGGGCGCGCATGGAGGCGGTGGCCTACGAGATCGACAAGAGCACCCTGCGCGCGCCCATATCCGGCTTCATCGTCAAGAAGCACGTGGACGTGGGCGACTGGGTGAACGCCGGCGAGCCGGTGGCGGACCTGGTGGACCTGGATCCCGTCTTCGCCGCCGGACCGGTGGGGGAGCGCAAGATCGCTCGGCTGCGCACGGGCCTTCCGACCACGGTGACACTGGACGCTTTTCCGGGAGAGGTCTTCGCCGGAGAAGTGGCGCACATCATCCCCCAGGCGGACACGCGCAGCCGCAGTTTTCCCGTAAAGGTCCGGCTCTCCAACGCCCGGGGGCGGCTCAAGGCCGGCATGTTGGCGCGCGTCGTGGTGATCGTGGCGAGCGGCGAGCCGAGCGTGCTCGTGCCGAAGGACGCGGTGGTGCGGCGGGGCGCGGACGAGTTGGTCTTCGTCGTGTCGAACGGTCAGGCGAAGGCGGTGAAGGTCAACACCGGGCGCGGCTACCGCGCGCTGCTGGAAATCGCCGGCGGCGACCTCAAGCCCGGGCAGCAGGTGGTGACGCTGGGCAACGAGGTGCTGCGGGACGGCGCCAAGGTCCAGCTCGGCAACGGGGCCGGGCCCGGAGGGAGGCCGGGCGGAAGACCCGGAGGACGACCGGGCGCGAGGTCCGGCCGGCCTGGAGCCGGACCCGATTCGAAGCGCGATGGGAATCGTTGACTTCTGCGTCCGCAATCCGGTCTCGGTGACCGTCGGCATCATCCTGGCGGTGCTGTTCGGGACCATCGCGCTCTTGCGCCTGCCGGTCCAGATGATCCCCACGGTGGACCGGCCCGAGATCACGGTGCAGACCGAATACAGCGGCGCCGGACCCCTCGAGGTGGAGCGCGAGGTGACGGACCGCCTGGAGGAGCGGCTCAACGCGGTGGAGCGGCTCAGGCAGGTTTCGTCCAGCTCCATCGAGGGCAGGTCCCGCGTGGTTCTCAAGTTCGACTGGGGCACCAACAAGGACATCGCGCGCCTGGGCGTCTCCGAGAAGCTCGACACGGTCAGGGACCTGCCGCCGGACGTGGGCGAGTCCCGGATCCGCGCGGTCAACACCGACGAGGAGAGCCCGATCTCGTGGATCATGGTGGACACGGAGCGCGATCTCAACGAGGTATGGGAGGAGCTGAAGGACGTCATCGTGCCGCAGATGGAACGGGTGCCCGGGGTCGGCGCGGTGTGGCGCTTCGGCGGCCGGGACCGGCAGGTGCACGTGACCCTGGACCCCCGCGCCATGGCGGCCCGGGGCATCACGGTGGCGGAGGTCCGGCAGGCCATCACCCGGGAGAACCTCAACGTCAAGGGCGGCGACCTGAGCGAGGGCAAGCGCCGGCACGTGGTGCGCACCCTCGGCCAGTTCGAGGAGCTCCGTCACATCGCCGACGTGGTGGTGCGGCATGACGTCCAGGGACCCGTCTACGCGCGCGACGTCGCCACCGTCTCCTTCGGCCACGAGGACCGGGATTTCGCCGTGCGCATCGACGGCAAGCCCGCCCTCGGCATGGGCGTGCTGCGCCGTTCCGGAGCCAACACCATGGAGGTCATGGAGGGCGTCCGGCAGACCCTGAGCCGGCTGCAGGATCGCTACGGCGACAAGGGCGTCCATCTCAGAATGGTCTACGACGAGACCGACTACATCCACGACTCCATCGACCTGGTGACCCGCAACATCTACTTCGCCGTGGGCCTGGCGGTGCTGGTGTTGCTGCTGTTCCTGCGTAGCGTGGGGAGCATCGTCGTCGTGGCGGTGGCGATTCCCGTGTCCATCGTCACCACGTTCGTGGTCCTCGACATCGTCGGCTCCTCCCTCAACGTCATCATGCTGGCCGGTCTGGCCTTCGCCACGGGCATGGTGGTGGACAACGCCGTGGTGGTGCTGGAGAACGTGTTCCGCCACCGCGACATGGGCAAGGGGCGCGTGCGCGCCGCGCTGGACGGCGCCCGGGAGGTGGGCGGCGCCATCCTGGCGTCGACGCTCACCACCGTGGCCGTGTTCGTCCCCGTGTTGTTCATCCAGCAGGAGGCCGGCCAACTGTTCCGGGACATCGCCCTGGCCGTCTCCGTGGCCGTGGCCCTGTCCCTGGTGGTGGCTCTCACCGTGGTGCCCATGCTCTCCGCCCACATCCTTCCGGAGCGGTCGCGCGCGCCGTTCCGGGGGCTGCGCGCGGTCATGTCCGTGGTGGACCGGGGCGGGTCCGGGTTTTCGCGGCTGGTGCTGGGGCTGCTGGGGTGGCTCCGGCGCGGCGCCGTCCGGCGGCTGGCGGTGGTGCTGTTCATCGTGGGCGGATCGGTGGCGCTGGCCTGGTGGTTCGCGCCGCCGCTGGACTATCTCCCGCGGGGGAACCGCAACTTCATCTTCGGCGTGGTGAAGATGCCGCCGGGTTTCAACACGGACCAGAAGGAGGCGATCATCAAGGAGATCGAGTCGCGTGTCCGGGCCATCCCCGAGATCGAGCGCATGTTCGCCGTCATCCGCGTGGACAACCCCATCATGGGCGCCATCGTGAAAGAGCCGTACACCGACCTCAACGGCATGCGCCGGGTGGTGGGGACCATGCGCCGGGCGGTCGGCGGCATTCCCGGGACCCAGGCGGTCTTCATCACCCAGGCCTCGCTGTTCCGCCAGCGCGGCGCCTTCTTTGGCGGCAACAACGTGGCCCTCGACGTCAAGGGAGACGATCTGCAGGCTATCCGGAACATCGCCCGGGGCCTCGAAGGACGTATCCGGAGCGTGGAGGGGGTGAACTTCGTCAACTCGTCCTTCGAGTGGGGCAACCCGGAGATCCGCGTGCTGCTGGACCGGGACCGGGTCTCGGCTCTGGGCCTGCGGGCCTCCGACGTGGGCGACGTCATCGAGACCGCGGTGGAGGGCACCCGCGCCGGCCGTTTCCGCGAGGGCGGCAAGGAGATCGACATCATCCTCAAGGGGCCGCGTGGCGAGATGGCGCATACCCAGGACCTGGGCGCGCTCATGCTCTCCAACGGCTCCGGCCGGCTGGTGCAGCTCTCGGACATCGCCGAGATCCGGCCGGGGGACGGTCCCACCAAGGTCGAGCACGTGGATCTCGACCGCGCCATCAAGCTGAACGCGAACATGCAGGACGCGTTGCCGCTGGAGGAAGCGGTGCGGGCGGTGGAGGAGAACGCGGTGGCGGAGGTGCGGCGCACGCTGCCGCTGGGATATTCCATCGCGGTCAGCGGCCAGGCGCAGAAACTGGCGGAAACCTGGGACGCCTTCAAGTGGACGTTCCTGCTGGCCGTGGTGGTGGTCTACCTGGTGATGTGCTCCCTGTTCGAATCCTGGAGCTACCCGCTGATCATCATGTTCAGCGTTCCGCTGGCGGCCACCGGCGGCGTGCTCGCCGTGAGCCTCGGGCACGCCACCGAGCCCACCATCAAGATGGACACCGTCACCATGCTGGGGTTCATCATCCTGACGGGCATCGTGGTGAACAACGCCATCCTCATCGTGCACCAGACGCTCAACTTCATCCGCGCCGGGGAAGAGCCCCAGGCGGCCCTGCTGGCCAGCGTGCGCACCCGCATCCGCCCCATCTTCATGACCACCGCCACCACGGTGTTCGGCATGCTGCCCCTGGTGCTGTCCCGGGGCGCCGGCTCCGAGCTCTACCGCGGCCTCGGCTCCGCGGTGCTGGGCGGACTCGCCGTGTCGACGCTGTTCACGCTCGTGCTCACGCCGACGCTCTATTCCCTGTGGCTGGACGTGCTCGCGCGGGTCCGCCGCAAACCGGCGCCCGAGGCCGTCCCCACGCCGCCGGCGCCCGCACCGGAGGCGCCGTCCCACCTCCGTCATTCCCGCGAAAGCGGGAATCCAGGCGGGGTGAGGCGGGGAACTTGACCTTGACGCCCCTTTCCACCTCTGGATTCCCGCTTTCGCGGGAATGACGGAGGGTGCGGGAATGACGATTACGGTGTCGGCGACCCTTGCCAACCCGTGCCGGGTTCTGGCACGTAAGTCACCAATGAACGCGGAATAGGAGTACATCGTGCCCAACGCTGAAATCGTCGCCATCGGATCGGAGCTGCTGCTGGGACAGATCGTGGACACCAATTCCGCGTGGATGGCCCAGCGCCTGTCGGACCTCGGGGTGAACCTCTTTTTCAAGACCATCGTCGGGGACAATCCCGGGCGCATGAAGGACGTCGTCGGCCGGGCCCTGGACCGGGCGGACTTCGTCATCACCAGCGGCGGCCTCGGGCCCACCCAGGACGATCTCACCCGGGAGATCATCGCGGAGGTGTGCGGCTGCAGGCTGGTGCGGGACCCGGGCCTGCTGGACCAGATCGACCGGCGCTTCCGCCGCCGCAACATGATCATGACCCCCAACAACGAGCGCCAGGCCGACATCCCCGAGGGCGCCATTCCGGTGGAGAACCCCAACGGCACCGCGCCGTCGTTCATCGTGGAGCACGAGAAAGGAGTCATCTTCGCGTTGCCGGGGGTGCCCCACGAAATGAAGTGGCTCTTCGAGAACGAGGTGACCCCGTACGCGCGGCGCAAGTGGGACCTCTCGGAGACCATCACCTACCGGGTGCTCAAGGTCACCGACATGGGCGAAAGCTCGGTGGACCACGAGATCGGCGACCTCATCGCCAACTCCAGCAACCCCACCGTGGGGGTTCTGGCCCACCCGGGTCAGGTGGACGTGCGCATCACCGCCAAGGCGTCCAGCCGCGAGGAGGCCATGAAGCTCATCGCGCCGGTGGAGGCGCAGGTGCGGGAGTTGCTCACCACCCACATCTTCGCCATGGACGACGAGACCATGGAGGACGCGGTGGGCCGGCTGCTGCGGGAGAAGGACCGGAGCGTGGCCGTGTTCGAGGACATGACCGCGGGCCTCGTGGCCGACCGCCTGCAGCGCGCCAGCAAGGAGCATTTCGTGGAGGGCATGGTGGCGCCGGGGGAGCGGGGGACGCGGCGGCTGCTGGCCCGATCACGGCGCCCGGAGGACGCCGACGCGCTGTTGGACGAGCCCGAGCGGCTCACCGAGGAGCTGGCCTGGACCATCCGGGAGCAGGCCGGCAGCGACTTCGGCCTGGCGCTGCACGCGGTGGAGGCTCCGGGAGACACCGCGGTCAACCTGGCCAGGGGCCAGACCTACATCTCGCTCACCGACGGCACGAAGTTCAGCACCCGCACCTACAACCTCGGCGGCCGCGGCGGCCCCGACCGCACCCGCATGAGCCTGAACGCCATCTCGATGATCCGCACGGTGCTGCTGGAGGGTATGTAGGACGGGACAAAGCCGAACCGGCCCCGGTCAGCAGGGCAGTTCGTCCAGGAAGTCCATCACGGGCAGGATCTCAACCTCCTCCAACCGCTGTCTGCGCGGTCCCTGAAATACCACGATGGAACGGTGGACACGGCCTGCCCTCTCGGCAAAAGACCGCAATCCTCGCAACATGCTCCGGGATACCCGCCGCGATGACTTGACCTCCACCGCCCAGAGTTCCCGACCGACTTCCAGAACGAAATCGACCTCGGCGCCGTGCCGTGCCCGGTAATGGTGCAGGCCAAGTTCGGGCCAGAGTGTCCCGGTCCGGCTATACAACTCGCGGGCGATGAAGTGTTCCAACAGGAGCCCTCGCTCGTCCTCCAGGCACCGGTCCAGAGGCCGTCTCAACAATGCGTTCCGTACCCCAAGGTCAAAGAAATAGATTTTGGGATGGCCCAGCACGCTCACCCGGTCCGACCCGCTCCATGCCGGGATGCGGAAGACGATGAGTGTATCCTCGAGAACTTCCATGTAACGCCGCGCCGTTTCATAGCCGATGCCGGCGTCCTGGCTCAGGGCATTCAGGTTGAGGATGGTGCCCGAAGCCGAGGCGGTGAGATCCAACAAACGGGCATAACCACCCAAGTTGCGAACCAGCGCCTCTGCTTGGATCTCTTCGCGCAGGTAAGCGTCCACGTAAGCCCTCAGATCCTGTGCACGGACGGCCTGGTCCGTTTCGGCATGGATCCCGGGGAGGCTCCCATGGGCGAGCACCCGTTCGAGATCGAAGTCGCGGCCCAGCTCCCGTTGGAGCAACGGGTGCAGGTAGTGAAGATGCACGCGGCCGGGCAGCAGGTTCGCCTGTCCACGACGGAGTTTCCTGGCGCTTGAACCCGACAACAGAAATCGGAAGCGGCGAGGTTCATCGTCGATGAGGATCTGCACAACGTCCAGAAGCGCCGGGACGCGTTGGACTTCGTCGATCAGAACGGTTCGGATTCGCGGGCCGGCCGCCCGCAGTTCCATCTCCAGCCGCTCCGGCTGGGTCACATAGTCGCGGAAGACGGCAGGACTCGCGAGGTTGATGGAGAGGTCGGGTTCGAGAGAAGCCAGCAGGGTGGATTTCCCAACCTGTCGGGGGCCACATGTAAGAAACCCTAGTCTAGTCCTCCGACGCAAGACGCGTCCAGTCCCGGCGGTCCTTCTTGGTGGGGCGGCCGCCGCGTTCGCGAAAGGGGGCGGCTTCGGCCTGGATCCGTGCGCGCGCGGTGTCACGGTTCCGCACGCTTTCCTCGGTCTCTTCGTAGAGCAGCGCGGCGTCCCTGGCGGGGCCCCGCCTTGTCGACAGACCCTTGACCGTCACAACCCATTCGTACGGCCCGCGCCGGATCTGTAGTTCATCGCCCACGCGTACGGCCCGGGCCGGCTTGACGCGGTCTCCGCCGACCTGGACCTTGCCGCCCTGGGCGGCCGCGGCGGCGAGGGAGCGTGTCTTGAAGAAGCGCGCGGCCCACAGCCACTTGTCCAGGCGGACGCTGTCGTTGTCCGTCATGGCGCCTGTATAACACGGTTTGTTTGCAGTGCGCCGGGTTTCGTGGTTGGAACGACGCACGAGCGACATCAGGTCGCTCATCCACCGTTCGAGGTGTTCCATGCCCTATGCCGATTCCGATGGCGTCCGCATCTACTACGAGGTCTCCGGAGAGGGGCTGCCCTTCGTCTGGGTGCACGCCAACCCGTTCGACCACAACCTCCTCATGTACCAGGTGGCCCACTTCTCGACTTGGTTCAGGGTGATCTCGCTGGACATCCGAGGCTACGGCAGATCCGACAAGCCGGAGACGCCGTTCTCCCTGGGGGACATGGCGGGCGACGTGCTGGCGGTGTGCCGGGCCGAAGGCGTGGGGGAGGCAATCATCGGCGGTGTGAGCGTCGGCTCGGGTATCGCGCTGCTGCTGGGGCTGGACCATCCGGAGATGTTCCGCGCCGTGATCCTGGTCGGCGGAAGCAGCGGCGGGGGAGGGCGCACCGGCGACCGCATCCAAGGCTACACGGACGACGCGACGACGTATCACGAGAAGCACATCAAGGAGCTGGTGGCGCCGGGGTTCGAGAACACCCGGCTGGGAAAATACCTGCTGGACATCTTCCTGGAGCGGAACCCGTGGCTGTCGGGGAAGTCCATCGCACAGATCTTCCGTGCCCGCGCCGGCACCGACATGACCCCGCGCCTTTCGGAGATGAAGGTGCCCACCCTGGTCATCAACGGCGAGCACGACATGTCGCTCGAAGGGGGCCGGAAGACCGCGGCCTTGACCCCGGGCGCGGTGCACAAGATGCTGCCGGGAACGGGCCACGCCTGCTGCATCGAGGACCCGGCCGGGTTCGACGCGCTGGTCACGGAGTTCCTGCGGGACAATGGGTTGATGGAATAGTCCTCCTTGCCTTTTCTGGAAACCTTGCGATCGGAAGACCGCGAGCCTTATAGCGGGGAGAAGTTCTGGGCCGATTTGAAGGCCGGCATGATCGGTTTCGCAGCGGCCCTGCCGGTCACCATGGCCTTGGGTGTCGTGTCCGGCATGGGCCCGGTCGCGGGCCTTCACTGCTTCATCATCGTCGGTCTCGTGGCCGCCCTGTTGGGTGGCGCGAGGATGCTGGTCTGCGGTCCGAGCGTCGCCATCGCGGTCATCGTCGCAACGATCCTCGCCGACAACGGCGGCGATCTGGTCCAACTCGCCATGGACGACATCGCAATCGTGGGCGTTTCCCTCGCGGTGATGCTGCTCTGGCCGAAGACGGTCGAAAGGTACGCTCCCGGCCCGCTGGCCGGCGTCGGGTCCGGTATTCTCCTCTCCGTTTTCCTCCCGGGAGCCGCGCTGCTCGGCGACTTGCCGACGGGGCTGCCCGTGCCTGTCATATCGATACCGTCCATCGGCTCCCTCGGCGGTGCGCTCCACTCGGCCATCCTGTTGGCCCTGATCAGTACGGCCTACACGCTCCTGCTCGGCAACTGGTCTCCCTTGGCATCGCCAACATCGCCGCCGGTTTCGTCGGCACGATGCCCGGGTCCGGCAATCTCAACACGCTGACGATCATTCGCTTCGGCGGCCGCACGGTCATGGCCGGGGTCATCACGGCGCTTCTCTTGGCGGCCGTCCTGGCATTCTTCGGGCCGTATGTCTCATGGGTTCCCGTTGCCGCGTTCTCCGCCATTATTCTCCGTGTCGGAATCAGCCTGATCGAGTGGCGGTTCCTGCGCAGGATCTTCACGATCCGGACCGACTTCGTGGCGGTCATGCTCATCACCATGGGGTTGGCGTGCTTTGTGGATCCGCTCATCGCCGTGATCTTCGGCGTGATCGCGACCAATGTCATCAACACGGACCGCCTGGAGGGGCTCGAGCTGGATAGCGTGATCTCGGTCCCTCTGCTCGACCGCGTCTTCTTCGGGACGGAGGATGAAGACGATCCCTTCAGCGCACGCGCCGGGCTGCTGGAGTTCCACGGCGCCTTCACGGTCGCATCGTCCAGGAAGCTCGTGCGCATGATCGGAGATGACATCAGGGAACACGAGCTGGTGATCTTCGACCTGTCGAAACTGACGCACATGGACGACAGCGCGGCGCACCTGATGGCTCTCCTCATCGGCCGCGCGAGACAGTCCGGAACCGAGATCGTATTCGTGGGAATCCGGCAGAAGGTCCGCGAAGTCTTCTACGCCTTTGACGTGCTCCAGCACGTGCCCGCCGAGCGGATCGTCGACACCCGCGACGAAGCCCGGGAACTGGCGCGCGGGATTCTGAACTGACCTTCACAGGCGTGCACGACTTGCAGGCGCCACGGGCGACACTAGTGCCGTTTCGATGCGGCTTCCCGCTGTTTGTCCCAGCGCTTTCCGGCCGCTGCCACGCACTTTTCCACGTCTTCGCCCAGCAATAGTCGCTCTTCGCGGAGAGTGACGGCGGCCGCGCGGACCGCGTCGAGGTACGCTTCCCTGGACGGGTAACGCGCCTGGATGGATAAACGCGGATCGCCTTGCGCGGCGCGCGTTTCCTCCGTCTCGGCAAAAACGAGGGCGCTGCCGACGATGCCCGCCATCACTTCCGAGTCCTTGCGCAGGTTCCACCCCAGGTAGGTGGCCAGCGGCGCGGCGACCTCCGGGACCCGGACGCCGGCGCTCTCGTTGCCGTCGGCGTCCACCGCCGGCACGAGCACCGCATACTCGCGGGTGCGGTCCTCCACCGGCGGCTCGCGGGAGATGACGCCGTCCACGAAGTCCGGTCCACGGTCCAGATGGTACAGCGCATGGGGGTCGGGGCAGGGGGTCCCCGGCACGGCGGGGAATTCCTTCCGGAACGCGTCCCCGGCGATGAGCCGACCGTCGGCCCGCGTCGGGATGCGGCTTTCCGGCGGCGGCGCGCCGTCGGTGACCCATTGGTCCAGCGCGCTCAGCAGGGCGCGGAGGACGGGATTGGCGGGCAGCGGGTTCAGCGGGTACCGCGGCATGCCGCCTTCGAGGGCGGCGGCCGCGTCGTTGTGCTGCAGGGACGACAGCAGGTAGACGCGGACGTTGTCGTGCTCCGGGAGGTCGTTGCCGAGGGGGTCGGTGTGCACCAGCGAGCCACGCCGCTGCCAGTACTCGGTGGCGGTCTGGGTGTGGATGACGAGGGGGTCGGTTTCCGGCCGTTTCAGGACCGCGTCCTGAGCGCCCGTGAACGGGTCCTCGGTGCGGCCGTAGGCGAAGGGGAATTCTTCCGAGGGGTAGAGGTGGTCCTCGTGCTGGCGGGGGTAGCGGTCGGGCTGCGCGAAGCGGTAGTTGAGCCGCAGCCGCCCGCCCCCGGCCACGTGGGAGAACACGCCGTCGAAGATGCGCCGTCCGCCTTCCGACGCGTTGAAGCCCTCGTAGACGAACCCGCGCAGGAAGCGGCCGCTCTGGGAGCGGCCCCAGGCATAGGCCTTCCCGATGCCCGGTCCGCCGTCCCGCAGCGGGTTGGCCTGTCCCGCCGCATCCTCGTCGGCATGGCGCAGGAAGTCGACGAGGTCGCGCACGCCGGCAAACCCCAGCCCCAGCACCAGCGGGTCCTTCGCCGTGTAGATGAGCTCGTAGATCCAGCCGGGCCGGAAGCCTCCGGGTAGGTGACAGCTCGTGTCCGACGGCCGGATGTTGCCGGCCGCATCCGCGGCGGCGAATCGCCAGTCGCTGGCGGGGACGGGCTCACGCGGGTCCGGGTCCAGCCGCCGGCACGTGAGGGTGGCCGCCGCGGTATCCAGGTCCACGGCCGGGCAGGGGCGGATGTAGTCGTGTCCGCCCAGGGAAACCGTAGTGACCCCGGGCTGCTCGATGATGTACTCGGCCCGGAGGGGGCCCGTGACCGGGCCGTCGGGACCGGCGGCGACGGGCAGCTCCATGGTCAGGCGTCCGTCTCCCGGGAGCAGATCGCCCTGCCATCCACACCACACCACCGTGTAGCCCCGGCGCATCAGGAAGCCGTGGCCGGCGTCCTCGGCGGTGCGCGGGTCGTTGTTGGGCGGTGCGTCGTTGAAGAACTGCAGCGCCCGCTTGTTGCCGCGGTTGTTGACGTCGTAGAGCAGGCGGCCGTTGCCGCGGCTCATGTCCACGGGCTTGATGATGAAGAACTCCGTCGAGTACTCCACCAGGCCGCGTTCGCCGGCGGGCGCCCGCGTCAGGTCCACGATCTTCCGGTTGGCGGGGTGGCGCGGATCGATGGCGAACCGGACCCGTCCGTTGATCCGTTCGTAGGCGCCCACCGGGCCGAAGTCGGCGCCTTCGCCGAAGGGCGCGCGTTCCTCGATGGCAAGTGTGATGTTCATGGGTATCTCACGAATCCCAGTCGTCCTCGCCACGATAGCTCCTGGCCAGGATCTGCAACGGGTTCAGCGGGTGTTTTCCGGTGGCCTGCTCGATCTGGATGGCGGCCAGCGGACAGTCGGAGCAGGAGACCTCGGCCTCGGCGCCCTCGATTCCTCTGAACGCCTGCCGTCCCCAGCGCATGGAGGCTTCGAAGTTCTCCCGCTTCATGGCCCAGGTGCCGTCGTGGCCGGAGCAGGCCTGTATCATGGTGACCTCGGTGTCGGGCAGCAGCGACAGCAACGCGCCGGTCTTGTTGCCCAGCCGCTGGGCGCGCAGGTGGCACGGCTGGTGGTAGGCGATCCTGCCCGGGCCGGTCTTGAAGTCCCGGTTGAACTTGCCCTCGGCGTGGAGCGAGGCCAGGAACGCGGTGGGGTCGGTGGTGTGCTCGGCCACGTCCCGGGCCGCCTGGGTTCCCAGCATCCGGGGGTATTCGTCGCGCAGGGTCAGCGAGCAGGTGGGGTTGGTGGCGACGATGGTCCGCCCCTCCTCGACGAACGGAAGCAGCAGCTCGACGTTGCGTTGCGCCTGGGCCTTGGCCTTGTCCATGTCGCCGTTGTGCCAGGACGGCATGCCGCAGCACTCCCGGTAGGCAAGGGCCACGTCCACCCCGTTCCGGGCCATGACCTCCAGGGTGTCCAAACCGATGCCCGGCTCGTTGTAGTTGACGAAACAGGTGGCGAAGTAGGCGACTTTCGCCACCGCCTCGCCCTCGGGTTCCCGGCGCGCGGAGCGGAACCGGGAAGCGAAGGTTTTCCAGGCGAACGGCGGCAGCTTCTTGTCCTTGTGGATGCCCAGCGCTCCCTGCATGAACAGCCGGTGCACCCGGTTCTCGTTGCCCCAGTTGGCCATGGGCGCGGTGGCGGAGCCGAGCTTGCCCACCAGGTCGGGGCTCCCCAGCATCCGGTCCGTGAAGGAAACCCCGTGCTTCTTCACGTGCTGGGCCTTGGCGCGGGCCATGAGGCGCGGAAAGTCGATGGCCCAGTCGTGGTCCCCCGGCGTGTACGGGCAGTTGATGTTGCAGAGCTTGCACTGGAAGCACAGGTCCACCACCTCGTCCACGTCGTCCGGCTTGAGCTTGGTGGAATCCACTTCCGCGAACTCCTCCTCGGTGCAGTACGAATCGATGGCGTCGAAGAGCTTGGGAAAGCTGCCGCAGAACTTCACGCACAGACGGCATTCGGCGCACAGATGGAAGACGCGCTCGACCTCGGAGCGCAGATCCTTCTCATCCCAGAAGCGGGGATCGGTGAGATCGTACGCGGGTGTCGTATCGGGGATCTTCTTCATTTCGGCTCCGTCCCGCCCGACCGCGCGCTGCGGCAGAAAAGCAGCAAGGAGAACCACCCCTTCGGGTCGGTCCAGTGGCCCAGGCTCTCGAGCCCGAAGGAGCGGAGCAGAACCTGCAGGTCGTCGGGGTCGAACTTGCGGCTGGTCTCCACCAGGATTCCCTCGCCCTTCTCCCAGACGAAGGACGCCGAGTGCCGGGGAAACTCCACCCGGTGGGTCTCGGTGGCGATCCCGTACATCTCCACCCGCTCCCGCGCCCGGCTGTAGCTGCTGCGATAGGCGATTTTCTCCGGCTGGAAGCCGGCCCCGGTGGCGCGGGTGACGTTGGTGAAGGCGTTCAGAATGAAGGCGGCGGTGACGCCGCGGGAGTCGTTGTAGGCGCGCTCGATGATCTCCGGCTCCTTGATGCGGTCCACCCCGAGCAGCAGGTAGTCCTCGGGCCCCATGTGGTCGCACAGGTGCGTGAAGAAGTGCAGCATGTCGGTGGGGGTGAAGTTTCCGATGGTGCTGCCCAGGAACACCACGAGCTTGGGAATGTCCGGGGCGATGCTGGTGATGGCGTCCTCGAAGCGGGCCTCGAGCCCGGTGAACGCGAGCTCGGGGAAAAGCTCCTCGGCCATGCTCCTGGACGCCATGAGGGCTGTGGCGCTGACGTCCACCGCGGCGAAGGTGCCCCGGCCCCGGGCCCGGCTCAGCGCCTTGAGCAGATGGACGGTCTTCTTCGAGAAGCCGGCGCCGAGCTCCACGATGCACTCCACCGGCGCCAGGCTCATCAGGGTGTTGGCCTCGCGCTCGAGGATGGCCGCCTCGGTGCGGGTCGTGTAGTACTCGGGCAGCTCGCAGATCTCCTCGAAGAGGAGCGAGCCCCTCTCGTCGTACAGATGACAGGGTTCAAGCCACCGCGGACGGTCGAACAGGGTCCGGACCATGCCCGCGGCGATCCGGTCCGGGGGGCGTCGCCGGGGAGTCAGAATCGACGGAGCGGTGACGCTCCAGGTGGCTCGGTCATCGGTCGAAAGGATCTCGGTCGGTTCGCGCGTCTCCGCGGCTCGGGGAGTCATCCGGTCAATATAGAGAACGGCATGGATTTGTCCACCGGAGTCATGCCTCCGGGCGGAGACCGGGACCGGCCCGCAAGAGTCTTTGTCGACAATGGAAATGGCCCTATAGTGCCAGGACACTGGCGATCTGTTGGGGGATGTGCCGCTTCGCCGCGGCCGCTACCGTACCGGAAAGCGAGGGATCCATGATACTCGAAGGCTCGTGTCACTGCCGCGCCGTTCGGTTTTCGGTCCAGTCTAAAACGCCGCGCCCCTACATGTGCTGCTACTGCTCGATCTGTCGAAAGACCGCGGGGGGCGGCGGTTTCGCCGTCAATCTCGGCGGGGACGCGGAGACGCTCACCGTACGGGGCCGGCGACACCTGAAGACCTATCGGGCGCGGCTCGAGGACGGCAGTGAAAGTCTCGCCGAACGGCGGTTCTGCGGTCGTTGCGGCAGCGCGCTCTGGGTCTGGAGCCCGCGCTGGCCGGAACTGCTCCATCCGTTCGCATCGGCCATCGACACACCTCTGCCGAAGCCGCCCGAGCGGTGCCACATCATGGCGGACTTCGCGCCGGGTTGGGTGAGGATCCCGGCGGGCAAGCGGGATCCCCACTTCCCCGGCTATCCGGACCAGTCGATCGAAGACTGGCACCGGAGCCGCGACCTTCTCGCCCCCTGATGTCGGATTGCCCGGACCCCGGCGCGAGGGGATCCGCTACGGTCCGTTTACCCGGACCGGCTCCCCGGGCGGGACGCTGCCGTAGAGCGTCTGGTAGGCGTGGTAGTTCCGCAACACCGCCTTGACGTACCGCCGCGTCTCCCGGTAGGAAATCCGCTCGATGAACTCGGTGTCATCGGCCGAACCGAGGTTCCGGGTCCACCGCTCCACCGCGTCCTTGCCGGCATTGTACGCCGCCAGCGCCTTGGCCCGACTGCCGGCGTAGTGTTCCAGAAGCCCCTTGAGGTGATGCGCGCCGAGCCTGATGTTCAGCTCGGGATCGAACAGGTCCCGGCTCTCGGGCTCCGGCAGTCCGATCAGCGACGCTTCGTCGCGTGCGGTTTCATGGAGCAGTTGCATGAGCCCGAGGGCGTTGGCCGGGGACACGGCCCGTGCCCGGAACACGCTTTCCTGCCGCATGAGCGAGAGCACCAGGTACGGGTCCAGCCCGTTGTCGGCCGCATACCGCCGCACGGCGGCCCAGTGGGCCAGGGGGTACCGTAGTCTCAGCGTCTCGGGTGAGGCTGGCGAGTGGGTCGCCAGCGAGAGGCTGCGATGGTGCGCGTGGGTCCGCGCGTATTCGCGCATGAGCAGCAGCTTGACGCGGGTGGTGCGCTTGGCGTGCCTGCGGACCCGGTCGAGCTCGGGATGGGCGAGCCGATTCAAACCGAGCCGCGCCAGCGCGCGCGCCCGCGTCAGGTGGAACGTGGCCCGCGCGCTCAGGGGCGGGGCTCCGTCCTCTTGCCGCGGACGAGCCGGCGATGGCGGGGCGGGGAGGGCGACTCCGAGGCCCGCGAGCCGTCGGGTTGCCAGGATCGCGTAGTAGGAATCCCGATCCCTCCGCACCACCCGCCGGTACAGCCGTTCGGCGGCGGCGGGCTCCTTCAGCTCTTCGGCGGCACGGGCCTCCCAGAAGGTGGCGGCCAGCCTGAAGTTGCCGCGTCTGCCGGCGAGGTCCCGAAAGACGGCCTTGGCCGCCGGGTAGTCGGACCTCAGGTAGTGGATCCACGCCAGCCGCCAGGCCGCGTCGTTGCGGAAACGGCTGAAGCGGTGCTCCTTGGCGAAGAGCTGCTTATAGGTGCGGATCGCCTTCTCCCATTGCCCCGTGGATTCGTGAATGCGGCCGATGACGTAGACGGCGAAGCGCCGGCGGAGATGTTCGGGATGTTTTCTCCTGAACTCGCGCAGGGTCCGCAACGCCCCGGCGTTGTCGTCACGATTCCATTGGATGGTGGCGATCCGCGTGAGCGCGGCGCCGGCCCGGGCACGTCGCGGATAGTGCCGGACATACCGGCGGAGGACCTGCTCTTCTTCTTCCCGGAGCCGCAGCTTCCGGTATACGTCGGCCAGTCCTTCGAGCGACAGCCGGCGGAACTTCGTTTCCCGCAGGATGCGCCGGTAGAGATCGGCGGCCGCGCCGTATTCCCGCTCCCGCCGGAGTTGCCGGGCTTCCCGCAGCATGTCCTCGCCCTTGCGGAGCCCGAGCCGTTTCGGGTGTTTCCGGCGAAGCTCCCGGACCCGTTCCCGGGCGCGTCGGCTCCAGTCGGAGCGGGGCGCCCGCCGGCGCGCCTCCTGGTGGAATGCGTAGGCCTGCCGGTCCTTGCCCAAGGCCTCGTGGGCCTGGCCCAGGTGGTAGGCGGCCCGGGCCCTCGCGTTCCTTCCCCACTGTTTCTTCTTCAACGCGGCGGCGGCGCGGATGGCCGCCTGGTGCCGTTTCCGGTCGAGGTCCAGCTCCACCAACGCGAAGGAGGCTTCCCGGGCCCATATGCTCCGAGGGTAGGACTTCCGCAGTTCCCGGAAGTAGTCGCCGGCGTCGTCGTGCTTCCCGGCCCGCAAGGCGATTCGCCCGAGATAGTAAAGGGCATAGTCGCGGAGGACCAGGTCGGGGTCGTCCAGTGCGCTTCGGAAGAGCGCTTCCGAGCGGGAGTGGTCGCCCTCCGAGTAGTGGCGGTAGGCGCGGGCGAACTCCGACTCCGCCCCCGTGAGAGCGTGGACGGAAGCCGCCGGCAGCGCGAGCAGCAGAAACCAGACGAGGACGTAGAGACGCTTTTTCATCGGCGTGCCGGATCGTTCCCGGAATTGTAACAGGCAGGGCGCCGGCGGGTAAGGAGCCGGAGGCTGTGGTATACTCGGATCCCGGAGGAGCCCGTCGGCTCCGAATCCGAGGGCGGGGCATCCATGGTCGACATCGCCGGCAACTGCAAACGGGTCCTGGAAGGAATCCGCCACGCCGCGGAGCGGAGCGGCCGGGACCCGCGGCAGGTCAGGCTGCTTGCCGCCACCAAGACCCAGCCCGTCTCCACGGTGCGGGCCGTCGTGGAAGCGGGCGTGCGTCTGCTGGGCGAGAACTACGTCCAGGAAGCGCAGGCCAAGAAGGAGCTCGTCGGCGATATTGCCGAGTGGCACCTGATCGGACACCTCCAGCGAAACAAGGCGCGGTCCGCGGCGGAGCTGTTCTCGGTCATCCAGACGCTGGACAACCCGCGGCTGGCCCGGCTATTGGACCGGGAGGGGCGCGAGCACAACCGGGATGTTCATGTGCTGGTGGAGGTCAATCTCGCCGGAGAGGAGACCAAGACGGGGGTGGCCGAAGAAGGACTTGCGCCGCTGTTGCGGGAGGTGTCCGGACTGGAACGGCTCCGGGTCCGGGGGCTGATGATCGTGCCGCCGTTCGCCGAGGACCCGGAAGCGAGCCGCCCGCACTTCCGGAGGCTCCGGGAGCTGCGCGATTCGCTGAACGACCTCGGCCTTGCCAACGTGGCCCTGGACGAGCTGTCCATGGGGATGACGCATGACTACGAGGTGGCGGTGGCCGAGGGGTCAACGCTGGTGCGGGTCGGCACCGCCCTGTTCGGCCCCAGAGGCCCGTCGCGGTAAGCGGGCCCTAACCAACCAGAGGTGGGGGATATGTTCGTGGCGGGAAACTTTCTGCAGGCGGTCGCCGGACTTCTCGATTTCGCCTTGACTCTCTACGTGTGGGTGATCGTGGGGCGCGCCGTGATCTCCTGGGTCAATGCCGATCCCTACAACCCCATCGTGCGCATGCTCTGCAACCTCACCGATCCGGTCCTGGACCGGTTGAGGCAGATGCTTCCCATGAGCTTCGGCGGCATCGACATATCGCCGGTCGCGGCCATCTTCATCGTCTGGTTCCTGCGCGCCTTTCTGGTGACGTCGCTCTACGACCTGGCTCGGGCGGTGAACTAGCGGGGGCGGGTTTGTGGTGCGAGGAGGGGGACTTGAACCCCCACGCCATTGCTGGCACTAGCCCCTCAAGCTAGCGCGTCTGCCTATTCCGCCATCCTCGCACATTTTGGTGGGCATCGTTCATGGAGAAGCCGGTGGTTGCCCGGGACTCTCCGCCGCGGGTACGGCGGCCGGGGCCGGCGCGGTCTGGGTTTGGGGTGCGACGGTTTCAAAGATGCTCGATACCGGACCCTGCTCGGCGAAGTACCCCAGGGTCAGGGAGGTCAGCATGAATACCACGGCCATGCCGGTGGTCAACCGGGTCAGGAAATTGCCCGCGCCGCTGCTGCCGAAGACGGTGGTGCTCGCGCCTCCGCCGAAAGCGGCGCCCATGTCGGTGCCCTTGCCGGTCTGCAGCAGGACCACGACGATGAGTCCCAGGCAAACGAGAATGTGAACGGTTGTCACCAGGATGATCATGCGTCCTCTGTCCGTGGGGTGTCGTCCGCCGCGAATGCGTTCACGATAGCGGCGAAGCTCCGTGGGTCGAGGCTGGCGCCCCCCACGAGGACGCCGTCGACTTCCGCAACCGCGGCCAGCTCGGGCGCGTTGTGCGGGTTTACGCTGCCGCCGTACAGGATCGGAATCTCCCGTGCGGGGGCTTCCCCGAGCCTGCGTGCCAGCCCTCGCCGGATCCAGCCGTGGGCCTCGGCTGCCTGCGCCGGAGTCGCGTTCTTTCCGGTGCCGATGGCCCACACCGGCTCGTACGCTACCGTGAGAATTTCATTAACACTTTTCGGAACACCCTTCAACGCGCCCGACAGTTGCGCGGACAGGACGCGGCGCATGCGCCCGGCGCGGCGTTCCTGGAGGGTCTCGCCGATGCACAGGATGGGTTTCAGGGACCCCTCCAGGGCGGCGGCGAGCTTCCGTCCGACGTCCCGGTCGGTCTCGCCGAAGAGGCGCCTCCGCTCGGAATGGCCCACGATCACGTGGCTGCAACCGGCGTCCCTCAGCATGTCCGCCGCGACCTCGCCGGTGAACGCCCCCCGGGGCTCCCAGTGAAGGTTCTGCGCGGACAGGTGCAGGGGGCTTCCCCCGAGGGCCCGGCGCACGGTTTCGAGGGAGGTGAACGGCGGCGCCAGCACCACCTCGATGGCCGGGAATCGGTTGCCCACCAGGCGCCGCACCCCGCGCGCCAGCGCCAGCGCCTCGGCCTGGGTCCCGTGCATCTTCCAGTTGGCTATGACCGTGGTTCTTGCCATGGGTCGGAACGTCTTTCGGACGGGGCGCCGTCGGCCAGGGCCCTCACTCCGGGAAGGGTCTTGCCCTCGAGAAATTCAAGCGCGGCGCCCCCTCCGGTCGACAGGTGGGTCATGTCGTCCGCCACGCCCGCGAGCCGCACGGCCGCCACCGTGTCGCCGCCGGCGATGACGGAGGCCGCCTCCGAGGCGGCGAGGGCCCGGGCCACCGCCACGGTCCCGTGGCTGAAGGGCTCACGCTCGAACAGCCCCAGGGGGCCGTTCCACAGGGCGATGGCCGTGTTTCTCAGCCTGTCGGTGAAAAGGGCCGCCGTTTCCGGGCCGATGTCCAGCCCGATGGCGTCCGCGGGGATGTCAACGCCGGGAGTCACCGAGGGGTCGCCGGCGTCGATGTCGCGGGCGGTGACGTGGTCCACGGGCAGCACGAACGGGACCCCGGCCGTCTCCGCCTCCGCCATGATCTCCCGGGCCACGGCGGTGCACTCCGTTTCCAGCAGCGACCGGCCCACGGCCACGCCGCGGGCGCTCAGGAACGTGTACGCCATGGCGCCGCCGACCATGACCAGGTCCACCCGGGGAATCAGGTTCCTGAGGATGCCGATCTTGTCCGAGACCTTGGCGCCGCCGAGGACCGCGGCCACCGGGCGTTCCGGCGCGCTCAGGATGCGCGACAGGTAGTCCACCTCCTTGTGGAACAGGAAACCCGCGCCTTTTTCCCGGAAGTGCCGGGCCATGCCGGCGGTGGAGGCGTGGGCCCGATGCGCGGCGCCGAAGGCGTCGTTGACGTAGACGTCGGCCAGCCCGGCGAGCTTCGCCGCGAATTCCGGGTCGTTGGCTTCCTCGCCGGAATGAAACCGCAGGTTCTCCAGCAGCAGGATCCCGCCTCCCTCCGGGTCCGCGAGCAGTTGCCGGACTCCGGGGCCCACGCAGTCGGGTGCGAGCCGCACGGGGCGCGACAGCGTCCGCTCCAGGTAGCGTTGCACCGGCGCCAGGCTCCAACGAGGATCGTGTGTCCCGCCGGGACGGCCCAGGTGGGAGGCGATGACGAGCCGGGCGGCCTTTTCCAGCAGGAACTCGATGGTGGGGATCGCGCTGTCGATCCGGTGGGCCTCGGCTATGCCGCTTTCCGCCAGCGGCACGTTGAAGTCCACGCGGAGAAACACGGTTTTCCCCTCCAGATCCAGTTCTGAAACGCTGCGGAGCATGAGTTCGCGGGTCCTTGTCGATCCGCACGACCGGCGACCGGGGCCGCCGCAAGTCGCGGGGTCAGGGCGGGGCCAATTGACTAGGTACAGCGATTATAATAACTTTTCAAGATGGCAGGGTTTTGATGCTGTACTTCTCGGTTTACCAGCTAGCGGTTCAACCTGACGCCTTGAGAATGCAGCAAGAGGGCATCCTCGACCTGGTCATGGGATCGGGTCCGGTGGTCCAGTTGGTGCTCTACCTGCTGATCGTCTTCTCGGTGGTCAGTTGGGGTATCATTCTCTACAAGTTCAGGCACGTACGGGAGGCCAAGGTCCAGTCCGCCCGTTTCATCGAGATTTTCTGGGAAAGTCGCAACCTGGCGGAAATACGCAAGGCCAGTCAGGAGCTGCCGGCGAGCCCGGTGGCGCACGTTTTCATCGCCGGATACGAGGAGCTGCTTCGGGTGTCCCGTCGCAACGGGGCGGAAGCGGAGGGCCTCACCACCGACCTGAGCGGGGTGGACAACGTGACGCGGGCCATGAAACGCGCCACCAACGTCGAGTTGACGAAGCTGGAACAGACGTTGACGTTTCTCGCCACGACCTCCGGCTCGACGCCGTTCATCGGCCTCTTCGGCACGGTCTGGGGCATCATGAACGCGTTCCGCGGTCTCAGCGTCACCCGGTCGTCCACGATCCAGGCGGTGGCGCCGGGCATCGCCGAGGCGTTGATCGCCACGGCCGCGGGCCTGGTGGCGGCCATCCCGGCGTTGATAGCCTACAACCACTTCCTTCAGGAAATCCGGGTGTTGACCACGGACATGGAGAACTTCACGCAGGAGTTCCTCAACATCGCCGAGCGTCACTTCACCAAGAAGTCGTAGCGGTCTGTTCGGAGAAAGGCTGAAGCATGGCGGCTGAGGTGGGCCAGGGACGGGACAAGTTGCCGTTGTCGAACATCAACGTCACGCCCTTCGTGGACGTCATGTTGGTGTTGCTGGTCATCTTCATGGTGACGGCGCCGATCATCCAGCAGGGCGTGGAGGTGAATCTGCCGCAAGCCAAGGCCAGCCCGGTGGTGGGCGAAGCGGACCCCTTGATCGTCACCGTCAGGAAGGACGGCCGGGTCTACTTGAACGACAACGAGATGACCCCGGCCGAGCTGGGAGCGAAGCTCCGGGCCAACCGCAGGCTGGACCCCCGGAAACCCGTGTATCTGAGGGCGGACCGTGACGTCCGCTACGGGTCGGTGATCGCCGCCATCGGCGAGATCAAGGACGCCGGCATCGAGAAGCTCGGCATGATGGCCATGCCCCTGAACGATCAGTGAGGCGGACTCCGCGGGAAGTCATTACGGCGATGTTGCGAGACCTTTTTGGAAGAGCGCGTGGAGGATCGGGCCTCAGCCGTCTGAGGTGGTGGATCTGCTTTTCGGGCGCCCTTCATCTGGTGCTGATCGTGACGCTGCTGATGGCGCCCACGAGCACGGCGCGCCGGGACCTTCCCATACCCGTCTACACCGTGGATCTCGTGGCCGGCGGCGTCCCGGCGCCGTTGCCGCGGCCCGCGCCGCCCGAGCCGAAGCCGGCGCCGGTGGAGACGCTGCCGTTGCCGGAGGACGACGAGCCGGAAGAGGCGTTCGCCGAGCCGGTGGTCCCGGAGCCGCCCAAGACCGTGAAGGCTCCGGAGAAGAAGCCGCCCCCGCCGAAGGAGAAGATACAGGTCAAGAAGCGGCCGGAGCCCAAGGTCAGGAAGGCGCCGCCGAAGAAGCCGAAGAAGAAGGCGGTCAAGCGCAAGAAGCCCGCGGAGCCCAAGAAGAAGGCCGTGGCGAAACCGAAACCGCGGAAGAAGAGTGATCCGAAGCGTCCCAGGAAGGTCGTCAGGAAGTCTTCCGCCAAGCCGAAACGAAGCGGGCAGGATGCGCAGATCGTTCGGAGACTCAGGGAGACACGCATCGAGGACGCCGTGGCCACCGCCAGGGAGCGGGCCAAGCTGCGGCGCAAGATCGGCTTGGGGCAGGACGTCGGCGCCGGTACGGGCGCCGGCGGGACCGGGACCGGCGGGCTCTTGAAGGGGAGAGAGTTCGTGGCATACCTGAACCGGATGCGCGACGTCTTCAAGGAACGCTGGACCTGGATCGGCAAGCGCAGGGACCTGGAAGCGACCGTGAGCTTCGGAGTGCGCGTCGACGGGGAGATCTTCGGGCTCAAGTTGCTGAAGCCCTCCGGGGATGAGGCGTACGACGAGTCGGTGGTGCGAGCGGTACGGCGCTCGGTCCTGCCGCCGCCGCCACGGCGGTACGCGCGCGAGTTCGCCGAGGTCGAGTTCACTTTCCGGCCGGACTCCGAAGGCTAGTGGCGTTGGAGGACACTGGTTGGAGAAGGACCATTTGATGATGGGGGGAAACAGCATACCGCCACGGGCAGGAACGAAAGCGGGTCGATTCGCGCGCGCGCCGAGCCGGATGCGCTGGTGGATCATCGCCGGGTTGTTGTCTTGCTGGCTGTTTCCGGCGATGGCCCAGGCGCAGGTCAAGGGCCTCATCGTCGGCCCCGGCGCCCAACGTTACCGGCTGGCGGTCTCGCCGCTCAGGAACCTGGGGGCCGCCGGCGACGCCGGGCGCCTTTCCGAGCGCATCGCGGACGTCATCGCGGACGACCTCGACCGATCCGGCTGGTTCAAGATCATCGACCGCTCCGCCTACCTGGAGAATCCGCAACGAACCGGGATACGGCTGGGCCGCTTTGACTTCAGGGACTGGGCGACCATCGGCGCCGAGGGACTGGTGAAGGGAGGCTTCAGCGTCCGGGGCGCCCGGGTCGAGTTCGAGTTCTGGCTCTACGATGTATTCCGCCAGGAATCGGTCATCGGCAAGAGGTACTCGGGGGACATCAAGGACGCGCGGCGCATGGCGCACAAGTTCGTCGACGAGATTATCCTGAAGCTGACCGGCACCCGCGGCGTGTTCGATACCAGGATCGCGTACGTGTCGACCGGAGGAGACCGGTTCAAGGAAATCTACGTTTCCCATCTCGACGGGACGGAGAGAAAGAAGGTCACCGACAACCGGACCATCAATCTGTTCCCGTCGTGGGCGCCCGACGGCAAGGGGCTCGTCTACACGTCGTACAAGAACGGCAAGCCCCAATTCCTGAGCTTCGATTTCGAGGCCAACCGGGAGAAGCCGCTCTCGACGCGCAATGGCCTGAACCTGGGCGGGCGCTGGTCGCCGGACGGGCGGCACCTCGTCCTCCCCCTGGAGCAGGGGCGGAACGTCGATCTCTACTTGTTGGACCACGCGGGCGCCATGGTGCGGCGCCTTACCCGGAACGCAGGCATCGACGTCTCGCCGACCTGGTCGCCGTCGGGAGACCGGATCGCCTTCGCGTCCGATCGGCAAGGCTCCCCGCAGATCTATATCCTCACGCTTGCCTCGGGCACCATCAAGAGGCTGACCTTCAAGGGTTCCTACAATCAGTCGCCGGATTGGTCGCCGTCGGGAGACCGGATCGCGTTCACGGGAAGGTCCAACGGCGTCCTGAACATCTTTACCATCCGCCCCGATGGCGGCGAGCATCGGATGATCACCTCCAACCTCCACAATGACGAAGATCCGTCGTGGGCTCCGGACGGGAGGTTCCTTGTCTTTGCGTCCGACCGATCCGGTTCCCGCCGCATCTATACCATGCGCGTGGACGGTGAGAGCCAGCGTAGATTGACAGGCTCCATGGGAGATGATACAGATCCGTCGTGGTCACCGCGGCTTCCATAGCCCGGTACAGCGGCACGCCTTGATTATCCAGCCTAGGGAAAGGCAGAGAGTAAACGGATGAAAAGAAACGCGTTTTTCTTGCTGTTTTGTTCCCTCTCCCTCACCTTGCTTGTCTCCTGTGCGCCGCCCCCCGTGGAACCGGACGGGGAGCTTTCGTCCACTCCTCCGGTGACGGATGCCGCGGCTCAAAGCGACCCCAGCGCCATTACCGAGGGCGATCTCGCGCAGGCGAAGCAGGATGGGATGGGTCAGACGAGCCTGAGCGCTCACCAGGAAGGCACGTTGCCGGACCCCGGCGTCCTGGCCGACATCTTCTTCGCCTTCGACCGTTCCGAGCTCGACCCGGATGCTCGTGACGTCCTGCAACGCAATTCAGAGTGGATCAAGCAGAACCCCGCGGTCACCATCGAGATCGAAGGGCATGCGGACAACCGGGGAACCAACGAGTACAATCTGGCCCTGGGCGCCAGAAGGGCGCAGGCCGTCAAGGACTATCTCGTCACATTGGGAAACGCGCCGGATCGTCTGTCCACCATCAGCTACGGGGAAGAGCTTCCCGTCTGCGGCGTGGACTCCGAGGAGTGCTGGGTCAAGAACCGGCGTGCGCACTTCGTCGTCCGCGCCCAGAAGCCGGCCTCGTAAGGAGTTCTGCTTGTCCCGGGTTGCCCGTCAAGCCCGTCCATTGGTTCTTCATATGCGAGAAGGCTCCATGTCGATGCGGGTCGCTGCACCGGCCATGCTGGCCGTGCTGTTTCTGGCCGCCATGTGGGGGTGTCAGGTCGACTATCACGCGGCTCCGGCGCCCTACGATCGGGCGCCCCTGACGGAGGCGGAACGGGAAGAGTTGAACCAGTTGAAGGCGGAGCTCGGCCAGGCTCGGAAACAGTTGGCCGATACTCGCGCGGAGCTGGCCGCCATGGGCGGGCGCGTGAACGCGGTGGAGGGGTCGATCCAGGAGATCAGAAGCGGCGCCGGCACCGGTCCCGGCAGCGTCGCGGAGCTCGGCGAGCGCGTGGCGGCCCTCGAGACGGAAGTCCAGACCCAGCGGGAGCTGCTGCAGGTTCGCGAGGACGAGCTTCGTCTGTTGCGAGACGCGGTGCTCCCGTCCGGCACCGCGCCGGGTGAGACCACGGCCGCGGCCCCGAAACCGGACCCTGGAACAGCCAAGCCGGACGCGCCGCCGAAGACCGGCGATCCGGGCCAGGCGCCGGCCACCACCCCGGTGGCCGAACAGGACTACGAGAACGCGTGGAAGCGTCTGAGGGAAAAGGACTATCGCGGCGCCATTCAGCAGTTCAAGAAGTTCGTCGAGAACCATGCGAAGAGCAGCCTGACCGACAACGCCCAATATTGGGTCGGCGAGAGCTACTATGCGCTCAAGGAGTTCGACCAGGCCATTCTGGAATTCGACGAGGTTCGCAAGAAGTACCCCGACGGCGACAAGGCTCCCGCCGCCTGGCTCAAGATAGGCTTTGCCTTCGCCGAGCTGGGGAATCGTGTGGACGCCAGACTCATTCTTCAGGAAGTCATCAATCGGTATCCGCAATCCGACGCAGCCGAAAAGGCTCGGGAAAAGATTCAAGCCCTGGACACCTGACCCGGATTCCGCGACTTTGAGGACCGGAATCCGGGCGTGGCTCCGAAGATGCCCGCACCGGCGGCCCGCCGAACGCCCCGGCTCCCGGATGCGGGGCTGCGGGGTCAAGAAACACGATGCAGATTCTGCGGCACGTCAAGCACGAGATCGTACGTCCCGTCGTGACCATCGGGAACTTCGACGGCGTGCACCTGGGCCACCAGGACCTTCTGCGCCGGATCATGGGAGACGCGCGATCACGGGGCGGGTCCGCGGTGGTGCTGACCTTCGAACCCCATCCGTTAAAGATTCTCGCCCCCAGTTTCGCGCCTCGGCTGATCCTCACCCGCAAGGACAAGCTGGCGCTCCTGCGCAGCGTCGGCATCGACTTCGTGGTGATCCAGCGGTTCACGCCGGCCTTCTGCGCATTGTCCGCTCACGAGTTCGTGAATCGCTATCTGGCAGGGCTCGGCGTGGAGGTCCTGTGGGTCGGAGAGGACTTTCGCTTCGGCAAGGACCGGGCCGGGACGGTGGACGAGCTGATGGAGTGGGGACCCGCGGCGGGGATGGAGATCAAGGTCATTGCGCCCGTGGCGGAATCGGACCAGGCCATCAGCAGCAGCCGTATCCGCACACTGGTGGAAGAGGGTCGGGTCGATGCAGCGCGGCGGCATCTGGGTCGCAGCCACTTCATTACCGGCGTCGTCGTCAAGGGACACCAACGGGGGCGGGAGCTCGGCTTCCCTACCGCCAATGTGCGCACCCGGACGGAGGTGGTCCCCGCCAACGGAATCTATGCGACGTTGGTCCGGGTGGGAGGACGGGTTCTCGACAGCGTCACCAGTATCGGCGTCAATCCCACCTTCGGGCCGGGCGCCAGAACCATTGAGACGCACATCCTGGACTTCGAGGAGGATCTTTACGGACGTCGGGTGCAGGTGTTCTTCGTGGAAAGACTTAGGGAGGAACGGAACTTTCCGTCCGTGCGGGAGCTCGTCCGGCAGATCGAGGCGGATGTCGTCGATGCCCGCCTTGTGCTGGCCGGCGCCGGCGCCGAGAGCCTGACCGGTCCGTGCTTGACAAAGCCGCCCGTTTCACCTAGTATCTAGGCCATCGTCCTGCTATGACGGGACCCAATCTTTCTACCCGATCCGTTTCGATCCAGTCCGCGTTAATCAATCATTGCTACATCAGGGTTCGTTTGAATCGATCCGTTTCGTCGGCTTTGCACCCGTTTCTTGTCCGGTTTCACAGGCCGCCGGCAGTGTGACTGAAAGGAAGTTTTATGGCTAACGTACGCACGCGCACCGCAGTGGAAAGCGACCCCAAGGGGGAGGCGCCTCAGAATCACCGCAGGGGTCGGGCAGCGGCTTCCGCGGCCGAACCGGTGCACCAGAACGGCTTGAACCTGAGTTCGCTCAAATCCAAGAAAATCGCCGAGTTGGCCAACATCGGCAAAGGCTTCAGCATCGAGAGCGCCGCGAACATGCGGCGGCAGGACCTGATATTCGCCATCCTGCAGGCACAGACCGAGAAGAACGGTTATGTGTATGGAGAAGGGGTGCTTGAAACCCTGCCCGACGGGTTCGGCTTCCTGCGGGCGCCGGACTACAACTACCTGCCCGGTCCCGACGACATCTACGTCTCGCCCAGTCAGATCAGACGTTTCGGCTTGCGCACCGGAGACATCATCTCCGGCCAGATCCGGCCTCCCAAGGACGGCGAGCGCTATTTCGCGCTCCTCAAGGTCGAGAGCATCAACAACGGCGATCCCGACAAGGTGCGGGACAAGATTCTTTTCGACAACCTGACCCCGCTCTATCCCGACAAGCGCATCTCCCTGGAGCACCAGCCGGACGAATACACGACGCGCTTCATCGATCTGTTGACGCCCATCGGCATGGGACAACGGGGGCTGGTGGTGGCGGCGCCGCGGACCGGCAAGACCATGATGTTGCAGAACATCGCCAAGGCCATCGCCCACAACCACCCGGATGCGGTTCTCATCGTACTGCTCATCGACGAGCGTCCGGAAGAGGTCACCGACATGCAGCGGTCGGTGATCGGGGAGGTGGTGAGCTCCACCTTCGACGAGCCCGCAACGCGCCACGTGCAGGTGGCCGAGATGGTCATCGAGAAGGCCAAACGGCTGGTGGAGCACGGCAAGGACGTAATCATCCTTCTCGACAGCATCACCCGGCTGGCCCGGGCCTACAACACCGTGGTGCCGCCTAGCGGCAAGATCCTCTCCGGCGGCGTCGATTCCAACGCGTTGCACAAGCCGAAGAAGTTCTTCGGCGCCGCCCGCAACATCGAGGACGGCGGCAGCCTCACGATCATCGCGACGGCCCTGATCGACACCGGGAGCCGGATGGACGAGGTGATCTTCGAGGAGTTCAAGGGCACGGGCAACATGGAGATCAACCTGGACCGCAGGCTGATGGACAAGCGCGTCTTCCCGGCCGTGGACATCAACAAGTCCGGTACCCGGAAGGAAGAGCTGCTGATCCCCAAGGAAGACCTCAACCGCATCTGGATCCTGCGCAAGGTGCTGTCCCAGCTCAACGTGGTGGAGGCGATGGAGTTCCTCATCGACAAGCTCCACGGCACCAAGAACAACAAGGAATTCCTCGAGTCCATGAACACCTGACCGGACCCCGCGGGCTCCGGAGTTCCCTTGCGCGGGGGTGCCGATTTTGTTAATAGCCTTCGTTGCTTTCTTCCATTCCCGGTAGCGCACAGCGGGTAGTGGCCTTGTATGATATGGGCCACTGTGGACCGGCAGTTCATTCCACAGGTTGGCGAGGCAGGACAACAGGATGTTGAGCTACGTAAAATTCGAGGTTCTTGCGTTATGACGGATGTAACCATGAAGCAGCTTCTGGAGGCCGGGGTGCACTTCGGCCATCAGACCAGTCGCTGGAATCCCAAGATGAAGCCCTACATCTTCGGGGCCCGGAACGGGATTCATATCATCGACCTGCAGCAGACCGTGAGGATGGTGAAGGACGTCTGCGCCCAGGTCCGCGACCTGATCGTGGCCGGCGGCCACGTCCTGTTCGTGGGGACCAAGAAGCAGGCGCAGGATTCGGTTCGGGAAGAGGCCGAACGCTGCGGCATGTCCTATGTCCACCACAGGTGGCTGGGCGGCACGTTGACCAACTTCCAGACCGTCCGGCAGAGCATCGAACGCCTCAAGAAGCTGGAGGAAATGGCCAACGATCCCAAGATCGTCGAGGCGTTGACCAAGAAGGAGATGCTTTCTCACAGCCGCGAGCAGGCCAAGCTGGAACGCGCCCTCGGCGGCATCAAGGACATCAAGAAACTGCCGGACGCGGTGTTCATCATCGACCCCGGCCAGGAAGCCATCGCCGTCCGTGAGGCTCGCAAGCTGGGCATCAAGGTCATCGCGATCATCGATACCGACTGCGATCCGGATCTGGTGGACTACAAGATTCCAGGCAACGACGATGCGATTCGCGCCATCCGTCTCTTCTGTAGCCTGATGGCCGAGGCCGTCAATGAAGGCAAGGCGCTGTTCGACCATGCGAAGATGGAGGCCGAAGCCGCGCAAGCCGAAGCCGCATCGGAAGGGGAGCAGGCCGGGGAGGAACCGGCGGCAGGCGAGACGGTAGCAGCGCCGGAAACGGTCCAGCCGGAAGCAGCGGCAGCGGCCCCGGCGGAAACGCCGGAACCAGCCCCGGCAGGGTCCACGGAGCCGGCAACGTCTACGGAACCGCCGCCGGCAACCGCGCCGGCAGCAACCGCCGAGGGGGCACAGGCGGAACCCGTTCAGGAGAGTGAGGACACCGACAAGTCCACGGATGCGCCGACCGCGGCGGGGAGTTGAGTCAGCATGGCCATCGATGCGAGTCTAGTCAAGGAACTGCGGGAGAAGACGGGCGCGGGGTTCATGGATTGCAAGAAGGCCCTGGTGGAGTGCGAGGGTGACTTCGAGAAGTCCGTGGACCACCTGAGAGCGAAGGGATTGGCGCTGGCCGCGCGCAAGTCGGAGCGTGAGGCGAGCGAAGGTCTTGTGGGCGCGTACATCCACGGCGGGAACAAGATCGGGGTGCTTCTGGAAGTGAACTGCGAGACGGACTTCGTGGCCCGGACCGAGGAGTTCCAGGCCCTGGTCAAGGATCTTTCCATGCAGATCGCGGCGGCCAACCCGCGCTACGTGCGGCGCGAGGAGGTCGACGAGGATGAGATGGAGCGGGAGAAGGCCATCTACCGGCAACAGGCCGAGGAGTTGAAGAAGCCGGAGCCCGTGCTGGCCAAGATCGTCGACGGAAAGATGGAGCGTTTCTACGAGGAGGCGTGTCTCATGGAGCAGGCCTTCATCAAGGAGCCGACCCGCCGGGTCAAGGACCTGATCCAGGACGCCATCGCGCGTTTGGGCGAGAACATCCGGGTCAGGCGTTTCGTTCGCTACTCCGTGGGCGAGGGGATGAAAGAGTAGCGCAGGGTCCCACCGAATGACCGGCGTGGAGTTGAGATACAAACGGGTCATTCTGAAGATCACAGGAGAGGTGCTCGCGGGAGAGCGCCACTACGGCATCGATCCGGCCACCGTCGCGCGGTTCGTGGAAGAGATCCGGGAGGTCCACGAGCTCGGCTGTGAAATTGCCTTGGTGATCGGCGGCGGCAACATCCTGCGGGGCGCCGAGGCCAGCGACCACGGCATTGACCGGGCCAGCGCCGACTACATGGGTATGCTGGCGACGGTCATCAACAGCATCGCGCTCCAGGACGCGTTGGAGAAGATCGGTGTTTCGACGCGTGTCATGTCGGCCATCGAGATGCGGCAGGTGGCCGAGTTGTACATCCGCCGGCGGGCGGTGAGACACCTGGAGAAGCGCCGGGTGGTGATCTTCGCGGGCGGAACCGGCAATCCCTACTTCACCACCGACACCACCGCAAGCCTGCGGGCCATGGAAGTGGGCGCGGAGGTGATTCTGAAGGCCACCAAGGTCCGCGGCGTCTACGACACCGATCCCATGAAGAATGACAGTGCGAAGCTTTTCCGGGAGCTCACCCACATGGAGGTGCTCAGCAGGGAGCTCAAGGTGATGGACGCCACCGCCATCTCTCTTTGCATGGACAACAAGCTTCCCATCATCGTCTTCAACGTCATGGAGCGCGGCAATATCCGCAAGGTGGTGAGCGGCCAGCCCATCGGGACCCTGGTAGGGGTCGGCGACCCTGACGCGCCGCACCAATAGGTGAGACATGGACGAGGTCTTCTACGGCATCTTCCAGGAAGAGTTGGAGAAAACCATGACGGCCATGCGCCGGGAGCTTGCGCGGGTGCGGACGGGACGGGCGTCGGCGTCGCTGTTCGACGGGGTGACGGTGGAATACTACGGTACCGCGACCCCGCTGAACCAGATCGCCACCCTCGCGGTCCCCGAGCCGCGGCTCGTGACGATCCAGGCGTACGATCCGAGCGCCATCGGAGGCATCGAGAGGGCCATCCTCAAGGCCGACCTCGGCCTTACCCCCGCCAATGACGGCAAGTTGATCCGGGTGCCGATTCCGGAGCTCAGCGGCGAGCGGCGCAACGAGCTGGTGAAGCAGGTCCGCAAGACCGCCGAAGAGTACCGTGTCTCGGTGCGGAACCACCGCCGCGCCGCCATCGACGAACTGAAGCGGATGCAGAAGGACAAGGAGATCACCGAGGACGAGGTGAAGCACGCCCAGGATCGCATCCAGAAGACGACCGCCGAGTTCGTCGCCAAGGTGGACGGTTTCCTCAAGGCCAAGGAAGAGGAGATCATGGAGGTCTAATGTCCTGTCCTCCGCATCTTGTCATGCGAATGAACCGGACAGGACACTAGTGTCCGCCCTCCGATCTTTCCGGAATGGAGCTCTACGGGCTAGAAAAGAGTCGACTGCCTACTCATGTCGCGATCATCATGGACGGCAACGGCCGTTGGGCCAGGCTGCGGGGCAGGAGCCGCATCGAGGGTCACCGCGAGGGGACGGAGTCGGTCAGGGCCACGGTCGAGGTGAGCCGCAACCTCGGCATTCGCTACCTGTCACTGTACGCATTCTCCTACGAAAACTGGAACCGGCCCCACGACGAGGTCGAGGGGCTGATGGGACTCCTGGAAAACTACCTGGAGGGCGAGCAGGAGCGCATGATGCGCGAGGGCATCCGCCTCATGGCCATCGGCGACCGGGATCGTCTGCCCGTCTCGGTCCGCCGGGTGCTGGATCACAACATACGCCTGACGCGCAAGAACACCGCCATTACCGTCATTCTGGCCCTCAGCTACAGCGGTCGCCGGGACATCGTCAAGACGGTGCGGGACATCGCCCGGAAAGTGAAGGCCGGGCGCTGCAAGCTCGCGGAGATCGACGAGTCGATGATCGCCGCCAACACGGAGACCGGGCCTATCCCGGACCCGGACCTGTTGATCCGCACCAGCGGAGAGATGCGCATCAGCAACTTCTTCCTGTGGCAGATACCGTACACCGAGCTGTACATCACGCCCACGCTGTGGCCTGACTTCTCCGAGCAGCAGTACGTTCAGGCGCTGCAGGAATTCCAGCGGCGGAAGCGCCGTTTCGGCAAGACGGACGAGCAGCTTCTGCAAGGCTAGTGGCCGGTCACTGACATGGGGTTACGCAGATGCGCACCCGGGTACTGACCGCGCTGGCCGGGATACCCATTGTCGTCGGGATCATCGTGCTGGACAGCATCTGGCTGTTCGCGTCGTTCATCGAGATCCTCGCCCTCATCGCCCTGTACGAGTACTTTCGCATGGCCTTTCCGGACCATGGATGGGTGCGCGTGAGCGGGATCGCGGCCGGCATGCTGATGTCCCTGACGTTGATCGTTCCCGGGCTGTCGGCCCTCCTGCCGGTGGTCGTGGCGGGCCTGTGCGCGGTTTTCATCTTCACCGGCGGCGCGGTGGAGGAACGTTACCGGCACCTGGGGCTGGCGCTGGCGGGGGCTCTGTACCTCGGATACCTGTTCCCTCATTTCGCGGTCCTTTACCGCGACGGCTACCCATGGGTGCTATGGGTGCTGATCGTCGTGTTTACGTCCGACAGCGCCGGTTACTTCGGCGGTGTGGCCCTGGGCCGAAGAAAGTTGTATCCTTCCGTCAGTCCGGGAAAGACCGTTGAAGGGTCGGTGGCCGCCACCGTGGCGGGAGTCGCCGCCGGATGGCTTTCGGGCTGGTGGCTTCTGGCCTTGCCGTCGGCTCCGCTGCTGGGGTTCTCCCTTGCGGTCGTCCTCGCCGCTCAAGTCGGCGACCTGTTCGAATCGGTGATCAAGCGGGGTTTCGCGGTCAAGGATTCGGGCGGCATCCTGCCCGGCCACGGCGGCTTGATGGATCGGCTCGACAGCCTGATCTTTCCGGGAGTCCTGAGCACCTACTGCCTGCGGTTGCTGTCATCATGAAATCCATTGTCATACTTGGGTCCACCGGCACCATCGGCGTCAACGCCCTGGACGTCATCCGGACGTTCAAACGCCGCTTCAAGGTCAGCGGTCTGGTGGCCGGGCGCAACCTGGAGTTGCTGGCGCGCCAGATCGCCGAGTTCGCCCCGCGTATCGTCAGCGTGAGGGACCGGGACGACGTCGACGCCCTGCGGAAGCTCATCGGCCGGCGTCGGGTCGAGCTGGTCTGCGGCGAGGAAGGAGCGGTGGCCGCGGCCACCGAGCCCACCGCCGACTTCGTCCTGGCGGCCATCGTGGGCGGGGCGGGGCTGGTGCCGACCTTCGCCGCGGTGCAGGCAGGCAAGGACGTGGGACTCGCCAACAAGGAAGCCCTGGTCATGTCGGGCGAGCTCTTCGTCCGCGAGGCCCGGAAGCGGGGCGTGCGGCTCCTGCCGGTGGACAGCGAGCACAGCGCGGTGTTCCAGTGTCTCGAGGGCAACCGCCGCGAGGACGTGGACAAGATCATCCTGACCGCGTCGGGCGGGCCGTTCCTGCGCACGCCGTTGCGGGAGTTGCGCCGTGTGACCATCCAGCAGGCGCTGCGGCACCCCACCTGGAAGATGGGACCCAAGATCACCATCGATTCCGCCACCATGATGAACAAGGGGCTGGAGGTGATCGAGGCCCGCTGGCTGTTTGGCGTGTCCGCGGAGCGGGTGGAGGTGACCATCCACCCCCAAAGCATCGTCCACTCCATGGTGCGCTACCGCGACGGCGCGGTCATGGCCCAGCTCGGGATTCCCGACATGCGCATTCCCATCGCCTACGCGCTCTCCTACCCTGAACGGCTCGATATCGGGCTGGCGCCGTTGAACCTGCAGAAGCAGGCGGAGCTCACCTTCACGAAGGTGGAGGGCCGGCGCTATCCGGCGCTGGACATCGCCTACGGGGCTCTCGCCCAGGGCGGCACGGTCCCGCCTGTTCTCAACGCCGCCAACGAGGTGGCGGTGGCCGCTTTCCTGGACGGACGCATCGGTTTCCGTCAGATCCATGAGATCAGCAGGAAGACCATCGAGTCCCACGAATCCGTCAAGCCGCGGAACCTGCAACAGGTCCTCGATGCCGATCAATGGGCCCGGGGGTTCGCCCGGGACCTCGCGCAAGGCAACGGTTCGGCGCGGTGACCGACGTCGTCTACATGGTCGCGGCCGCCGTCGTGGCGTTCGGCGTGCTGGTGTTTCTCCACGAGCTGGGCCACTTTCTCGTGGCCAAGAAAGCCGGCGTCGGCGTGTTGACCTTCTCCATCGGTTTCGGTCCGAAGGTGCTGATCCGCCGCTACGGCGAGACGGAGTATTGCGTGAGCGCCTTTCCCCTCGGAGGGTACGTCAAGATGGTGGGCGAGGACCCGCAGGAGGACGTCGGCTCCGCGGACCTGGACCGCTCCTTCGCGCACCGGAGCCTGGCCAGCCGCACCGCCATCGTGGCGGCGGGGCCGGGGGCCAACTTCCTGCTGGCCATGGCGGTGTTTCTCTTCGTCTTCATGGTTTTCGGCGTGCCCTACCGCACGGCGGAGATCGGCGGCGTCAAGGCCGGTTCCCCCGCCGCCGGCGCGGGGCTGCAGGCCGGGGACCGCGTGGTCATGGTGGGCGACCGGCCCATTCGTTCATGGGACCAGTTGTCCGCCGAGGTCCGGGCGAGCCAAGGCCGTCCCTTGCCCCTGGGCGTGGCCCGAGGCGAACGGGAGTTCTCGGTCACCCTGAGCCCCACGCGGGGTGAGACGCAGAATCTTCTGGGCGAGGTCGAGGAGACCTGGTTGATCGGCATTCATAGCGCCGGCACCGTGGAGGTGGAACGGAGGAATCCGCTGACCGCGGCGTGGCTCTCGGTCTCCCGCACCGTGGAGATCACCCTGTTGACGCTGGAAGTGCTGGTGAAGATGGTGGTGGGGCGCGTCGACTCGTCGAACCTCGGCGGCCCGGTGATGATCGTCCAGATGGCCGGAGAACAGGCCCAGAGGGGGGTCGCGAACTACCTGTTCCTGTTGGCGCTGCTGAGCATCAACCTCGGCGTGCTCAACCTGCTCCCGATCCCCATGCTGGACGGGGGGCACCTGCTCTTCTTCCTCATCGAGGCGGTGCGCGGGAAACCGCTGGAAACGCGGCAGCGGGAACGGGCCCAGCAGATGGGTCTGGTGGTGTTGCTCTTCGTGATGGTCTACGCGTTCTACAACGATCTGGCGCGGATTTTCAGCGGCTGACCCTAACCGACGGATCGCCGCGGGCGCCGAACGACTCCCGGGTTCTTCGCCGGGGGCGGCAGACACGGACATGAAGGTACTTGGAATCGACACGTCGACGGCGTTGCTGAGCGCCGCGGTCCTGGACGACGGCCGGCTCGCCGCCGAAAGCGCGCGGGAGTCGGTACAGGCCAGGGACCGCCGTCCGGGCCGTTCCAACCACGCCGAAGGGCTTATCCCGCTCATCGAGGAGGTGCTTGGGCGCGCCGCGATGGATTTCCCGGGCCTTTCGCTGCTGGGCGTGGCGGTCGGGCCCGGCTCGTTCACCGGGCTGCGGATCGGCATCAGCACGGCCAAGGGCCTGGTGTACGGTTCGGACACGCCGATGGTGGGGGTGCGGACCCTCGAGGCCGTGGCGTACCGGGTGCCTCCGGGCGACGGCTCGACGTTCGTCTGTCCCTTGATGGATGCGCGCAAGGGCGAGGTCTACGGCGCGCTGTACCGCCGTACGGCGACCGCCTTCGAGTGCCTGATCGAGGATACCGTGGCGGCGCCCGAGTCCTTGGTGCGGCAGGTCGAGGCGGCGGCCTCGGCACCGTGCGTCTTCGTGGGAAACGGTGCCCGGGCGTACGCCGACCTGATCGCGCGATGCACGGGCGGGCGCGCTCGGATCACCGCCGGAGACGAGTTTCCCACCATCGCTTCCGCGGTGGCGCGGATCGCGGAGGCGAGGTTCCGGGCCGCGCCGGAAAAGGCGGCCGAGCCGCTGACGCCCCACTACATCCGGCCGCCGGACGCGGTGGTCGGAGCGGGCCAGGACGCCTCCCGGTAGGCAGTGGCGCGTTGACAAAAAAGCGGCCGTTGGATACATTTGACCGCTTACCCCAATCACCGATCAGGAGGTCGTCCTATGGAGGAGAGAGAGGAGCAGATGATTGCCTCTGTCTTGGATAAGGACCCGGAACTTCGCAAATATTATGAAGAACACCTGGAGTACGAGAAACGCTTGGTGGACTTGCACGACAAGGGCTATCTGTCACCCGAAGAGGAGATGGAGAAGAAGCGTATCCAGAAACTGAAGCTCGTGGGCAAGGACAAGATCATGGAGATTCTCGGCAAGTACAAGTCCGCGAGCTAGTGGCACGGGCCACCGGGGGAGAGAACGATGAAGTTGACCGGGTCGGAAATATTTGTGGAGTCGCTCAAGCGCGAGGGAGTGAAGACCATCTTCGGCATTCCCGGCGGAGTGGTCCTCAAGCTGTTTGACGTCCTGCACCAGCAGAAGGACGTCGAGGTTATCCTGACCCGGCACGAGCAGGGCGCGATACACATGGCCGAGGGCTACGGCAAGGCCACGGGCAAGGCGGGTGTCGCGCTGGTGACCTCGGGTCCGGGCATGACGAACATCGTCACGGGCCTCCAGGACGCCATGATGGACTCGGTCCCGCTGGTGGCATTCACCGGGCAGGTCCCCACCAGCCTCATCGGCAACGACGCGTTCCAGGAAGCCGACAACATCGGCATCAGCCGTCCCTGCACCAAGCACAACGTCCTGGTGAAGGACGTGTCCGACCTCGCCGCCACCATCAAGGAAGCCTTCTACATCGCCAACACCGGCCGCCCCGGTCCGGTGCTGGTGGACATCCCCAAGGACGTGAGCACCGAGTCGGCCGAGTTCCACTATCCCGACAAGGTCGACCTGCGGGGATACCGTCCGACGGTGGCCGGCAACCGCTATCAGATCAAGCAGGCGGCGGGGGAGATCCTGAAGGCCAAGCGGCCGGTCATCTACGTCGGCGGCGGGGCGATCTTCTCCGGCGCCGCCAACGAGGTCAGGGAGTTCGCGGAGCTGACGCAGATCCCGGTGACCATGACGGTCATGGGGCTGGGCGCTTTCCCGGGGACGCATCCGCTGTGCATGGGGATGCTCGGCATGCACGGCACCTACTGCGCCAACATGGCCATGCACGAGGCGGATCTTCTCATCGCGGTGGGCGCGCGCTTTGACGACCGCGTCACCGGCAAGCTGTCGGAGTTCTCGCCCAGGGCCCGGGTCATCCATATCGACATCGACCCCACCTCCATCAAGAAGAACGTCCATGCCCACATTCCCATCGTGGGCGACGTGAAGACGGTGTTGCGCGAACTGGTGGGCGTGCTGAGCTCCATGGACGGCAATCCCGCCAGCGTCAAGGCGCAGCGGCGGCCGTGGCAGAAACAGGTGAACACATGGGCCGCCGAGCATCCGCTGGCCTACCAGCAGGAGGGCAAGAAAGAGACCAAGCCCCAGTACGTCATCGAGACGGCGTACGAGCTCACGAAGCACAAGGCCGTCGTCGTCACCGACGTGGGCCAGCACCAGATGTGGGCGGCGCAGTACTTCAGGGGCGCCACCCAGCGTACCTTCCTCACCTCGGGCGGGCTCGGCACCATGGGGTTCGGTTTTCCGGCCGCCATCGGCGCGCAGAAGGCCTATCCCAACAAGACCGTGCTCTGCATCACCAGCGAGGGCAGCTTCCAGATGAACCTCCAGGAATTGGCCGTGGCCGCCATCCACAAGCTGCCGGTGAAGATCATCCTGCTCAACAACCAGTTCCACGGCATGGTGCGGCAGTGGCAGGACCTGTTCTACGAGGGGCGCTACGCGTCCAGCGACCTGGGCTCCACCCCCGACTTCGTGAAGCTGGCGGAAGCCTACGGCATCCTCGGGCTTCAGTCGGACGGCCCCGCGGACGTGGAGGCGGTGTTGAAGGAGGGGCTCAAGCACAAGGGTCCGGTGTTGATGAACTTCGCCATCGACCGGTTCGAGAACTGCTATCCGATGATCCCGGCAGGCGGGGCTCATCATGAGATGGTGCTGGAGGATCCGCCGCACATGAAGCCGACCGCGCGCAAGGGCTCGCGGAAAAAGGGAGAGGATGCGGACGCCGTACTGCCGGCGTAGGGGTTTGGCGGATGGAACACATCATTTCGGTTCTGGTCGAGAACAAGGCGGGTGTGCTCGCACGGGTGGCCGGCCTGTTCAGCGCGCGGAACTACAATATCGAGAGTCTTTCGGTGGCGCCCACCCCGGATTCCACCATCTCCATGATCACCATCGTGACCTCCGGCGAGGAGCTCATCATCGAGCAGATCATGAAGCAGCTCAACAAGGTCATCGAGGTCCTCAAGGTGGTCGACCTGACCGAAGAGAACCACATCGACCGGGAAACGGCGCTCATCAAGATCGGGGCCAAGCAGTCGCATCGGGACGAGGCCATCCGGATCGCGCAAATCTTCCGCGCCAACATCGTCGACTCGACGCCGCAGACCTATACCCTCGAGGTGTCGGGAGACTCCGGCAAGATCCAGGCGGTGATCAACCTGTTGAAGCCCATGGGCATCAAGGAGATCGTCCGCACCGGCCGGATCGCCATCGCGCGCGAAACCGCGTAACCCGATCCGGCGGGCTGCGCCGGAGTTCCGGACCAACAGCACGAAACAGGGAGGTTATCATGCAGGTCTACTATGACCAGGACGCGGATCTGAGCCGGATCCGCGACCGCAAGGTCACGGTGCTCGGTTACGGGAGCCAGGGACACGCGCATGCCAGCAATCTGCGCGACTCGGGCGTGGACGTGGTGGTGGGGCTGAGGCGCGACAGCGTGTCCTGGGCCAAGGCGGCGGATGCCGGCCTGACGGTGATGGAAACGGCCGAGGCGGCTGAAGCGGGCGACGTGGTCATGATGCTGCTGCCCGACGAGCTTCAGGGCGACGTCTACAGAGACGTCATCCGGCCCGGCCTCAAGCCGGGCAACTATCTGGCCTTCGGGCACGGCTTCAACATCCACTTCAAACGCGTGGTGCCTCCGGAGGACGTCAACGTCTTCATGGTGGCGCCCAAGGGGCCGGGTCACCTGGTGCGAAGCGAGTTCGAGCGGGGCAGGGGAGTGCCGTGCCTGCTGGCCGTCGAGCAGGATCCCACCGGAGACACCACGTCGGTGGGCCTGGCCTATGCCGCCGCCATCGGCGGCGCCCGCGCCGCGGTCATCGAGACCAGTTTCAAGGACGAGACGGAAACGGATCTGTTCGGCGAGCAGACGGTGCTGTGCGGAGGCCTGACGTCGCTGATCCAGGCGGGCTACGAGACCCTGGTGGAGGCCGGTTATCCGCCGGAGATGGCCTATTTCGAGTGCTGTCACGAGGTCAAGCTGATCGTCGACCTCATCTACGAGGGCGGTTTGGCCAACATGCGCTATTCGGTGAGCAACACCGCGGAATACGGCGACCTCACCCGCGGCAGCCGGATCGTGGACGAAGGGACGCGCAAGGTCATGAAGGAGATCCTGGCGGACATCCAGTCCGGGAAGTTCGCCGACGAGTGGATGAACGAGCACCGCGCCGGCTCCCCGCGCTTCAACGAGCTGCGCCAAACCTCCCGGAGCCACCCCATCGAGAAGGTGGGCGAGCAGCTCCGGTCCATGATGCCGTGGCTCGCCGAGAACCGGCTGGTGGACAAGAGCAAGAACTGACGCCGGCTACCGCCGGAGAGGGGCAAGGGAGGCACTCCCATCGGGATCGCCAGAGAAGGGTACCGGTTCCTTTTCGCCGCGCTGGGGCTCGCGGCCGCGGCGTTGGCCGTGGGTTGGCTTGCCGCGGGCGCGGTGCTGGCCGCCATTGCCGTGGCGGTGGCGGCGTTCTTCCGCGATCCGGAACGGGTGACGCCCGACGGGGAAGGAGTCGTCGTGTCGCCGGCGGACGGCAAGGTCGTGGAGGTCGGCGAGGCCTCCGAGGCCGGTGACCGCAGACTCAGCATCTTCCTGTCGCCCCTGGATGTGCACATCAACCGGGCGCCCTTGAACGGGCGGGTGGCGGATGTCCGCTATCAGACGGGGCACTTCCTGGCCGCCTACAAGGGCAAGGCGTCGGACGAGAACGAGCGCAACGCCATCGAGCTGGTGGACGATGCCGGCAGGACGCTCCGTATCGTCCAGATCGCCGGCTTTCTCGCGCGCCGGATCGTCTGCTACGTCGGCCGCGGCGATTCGTTGAAACGGGGCGAACGTTTTGGCATGATCATGTTCGGCTCCCGGGTTGACCTCTATCTCCCGCGGGACGCCGCCGTCGAGGTACATGCGGGCCAGCGGGTCCGCGGCGGCGAGACCATCGTTGCCAGACTCTGACCGCTTGGGGGTGGCATGGAACGTTCCGAGAAGGCCGACGCGCCGTTCAAGAAGGTTCGCCTGATCCCCCCGGGGAAGATGCGGCGGCGGCACATGAAGCGGCGGAATCCGTCCAACCGGCTGCGCCGGGGCATCTACCTGCTTCCCAGTCTCATCACCGCGGGCAATCTCTTCTGCGGCGTGTTCGCGATCCTCATGGCCTTCAACGGCGAGTATCACATGGCGGCGATGTTGATCGTGGCCGCAACCCTGCTGGACGGGGTCGACGGCGCCGTGGCGCGGCTGACCCACACCACCAGCCAGTTCGGCGTCGAGTTCGATTCCCTCGCCGACGTGGTCTCCTTCGGCGTGGCGCCGGCGGTGCTGGTCTACGTGTTCGCGCTGGCGCCTTGGGGGACCTGGGGCGGGTTCGGCGCCGCGCTGTTCGCGGTTTGCGGCGCGTTGCGGCTGGCACGCTTCAACGTCCAGACCTTGACCGCGGAGAAGAGCTACTTCACCGGATTGCCGATCCCCGCGGCCGCCGCCATGGTCGCGGCCATTGTCTTCATGTACCTGATGCTGGGGCTCGAGAACACGGGCGGCAAGCCGGTGGTCTTCACCGTCATCGCATGTGTTCTGGCCGGCCTCATGGTAAGCAACTTCCGCTATTTCAGCCTGAAACAGCACCACTTCAAGAAGCGCAGCACCATTTGGTTGTTGCTTTCCGCGCTGGCAGTCATTATACTTACCATCGCTATGTGGCAGATCGTGCTGTTCTCGGCGTTATTAACCTACACCCTATCGGGCCCCTTACTGGGGCTGCTCGCCGTGCGGAAGCGACGGAGGGAAGCGCAGGCACTCTTACAAGCCTGAACAAAAACGAACCTCAGCTTGCATGATCCAAACTCCCGCCGGACTCTCCGCGGGAGTTTTTTTTTGAGGAGGTAGAACATGGGCGCCAACAATATCGTGAACATATTCGATACGACCCTGAGAGACGGCGAGCAGTCTCCCGGGGCGAGCATGAACATCGAAGAGAAGGTCCTGATCGCCCGTCAACTCGAAAAGCTGGGGGTGGACGTCATCGAGGCCGGCTTCGCCGCCTCTTCGCCCGGAGACTTCGAGTCCGTGGTGCAGGTGTGCAAGGCCGTGAAGCGCCCCATCGTGCTGAGTCTGGCGAGAGCGCAGCAGGGCGATATACGCAAGGCCGTCAAGGCGGTGGAAGGGGCGCGGAAGCCCGGGCTCCACACCTTCATCGCAACCTCCGACATCCACTTGAAGCACAAGCTCCGGATGTCACGGGAGGAGGTGTTGGAGTCCGTGGGCACGTCCGTGCTGCAGGCGCGGAGGTATCTGGACTACGTCGAATTCTCGGCGGAGGACGCGTCGCGCAGCGACCGCGACTTTCTGGTGGAGGTGTTCAGCGAGGCCATCCGGGCCGGCGCGAAAACCCTGAACATCCCGGACACCACCGGTTACGCCATCCCGTCGGAGTTCGGCGAGCTGGTGCGGTACCTGATCGAGCACACCGAGGGCTCGGAAAAGGTCACCTGGAGCGCTCATTGCCACAACGATCTGGGGCTGGCGGTGGCCAACTCGCTGGCGGCGGTGGCCAACGGGGCGCGGCAGGTGGAGTGCACGGTGAACGGCATCGGCGAGCGGGCCGGCAATACCTCCCTGGAAGAGGTGGTCATGGCCCTCAAGACACGGCAGCCGGTGTTCGGTCTCGACACGCGCGTCCACACCGAGCAGATCTATCCCACTTCGCGTCTGCTGTCCCAGGTCACCGGCATCACGGTCCCCCTCAACAAACCCATCGTGGGAGACAACGCCTTTGCCCACGAGGCCGGGATCCATCAGGACGGCGTGCTGAAGCAGAAGCTCACCTACGAGATCATGAAGCCCGAGACCGTGGGCATCACCGGCAACCGGCTGGTGATGGGCAAGCACTCCGGGCGCCATGCCTTCGGCGAGAGACTGAAGGATCTCGGCTTCTCGCTGAGCAAAGACGAAGTCAACCGCGCCTTCGAGCGCTTCAAGCAGCTCGCGGACAAGAAGAAAGAGGTGTTCGACGAGGACATCGAGGCCCTGGTGGCCGACGAGGTGCTGAGGATACCGAGTCAGCCGGACCGCTATGAGCTGGTGTACATGAACATCGCCTCGAGCTCGTCCGCGGTGCCGTCGGCCACCGTGCGGATGCGGGTGGACGGCGAGGAGAAGGTGGCCCACGACACGGGTGACGGGGTGGTGGATGCGTGTTATAAAGCCATCGCCAAGATCTCGGGCAGCCGCGCGAAGCTGCAGCGCTACTCGGTTTCGAGCGTCACCGGCGGCACCGACGCCCAGGGCGAGGTGTCGTGCATGCTGCGGGACAAGGACGTGAACATCTCCGGGAAGGGTTCCCATACCGACATCATCATGGCGAGTGCGCTGGCGTACGTGAACGCTCTGAACCGTCTGGAATATCGCAAGCGGCACCGCCAGGCATCCGTACAGGGGGGTCCATGAGTCACAAGATAACCGTGCTTCCGGGCGACGGCATCGGCCCGGAAGTGGTGGGCGAAGCCATGGCCGTGCTGACACAGGCCGGCGACATCTTCGGCTTCAGCACCGACGTGGAGGAGGGGCTGGTGGGCGGCGCGTCCATCGATGCCCACGGAAAACCTCTCACCGACGAAGTCCTGGCCATGACCAAGGCCAGCGACGCCGTGGTGCTGGGAGCCATGGGCGGACCCAAGTGGGACGGCCTCGACTACTCCATCCGTCCCGAGCGGGCGCTGCTGGCCTTGCGCCAGGAGCTCGGGCTGTTCGCCAACCTGCGTCCGGTCAAGCTGTTCGCGCCGTTGGCGCAGGCCTCGACCCTCAAGCCGGAGGTGGTGGAGGGCACGGACCTCATCGTCGTGCGGGAGCTGACCGGCGGCATCTACTTCGGGCAGCCCAAGGGCGTCACGACGGAACCTGACGGCACCGAGCGGGGCGTCAACACCCTGGTCTACACCACGCCGGAGATCGAGCGGATCGCCCGGGTGGCTTTCGAGGCCGCCCGGAGACGGCGCGGCCGGGTGACCTCGGTGGACAAGGCCAACGTGCTGGAGTCAACGGAGCTGTGGCGCAAGGTGGTGATACGGGTGCGCGACGAGGAGGGCTATGGCGACGTCGAGCTCGACCACGTGCTGGTGGACAACTGCGCCATGCAGCTCATCCGGGACCCCAGGCAGTTCGACGTGATCGTCACCACCAACATGTTCGGAGACATTCTGAGCGACGAGGCGGCGATGCTCACGGGTTCCATCGGCATGCTGCCGTCCGCGAGCCTCGGCGGCAAGGTGGGCATGTACGAGCCGGTGCACGGCAGCGCCCCGGACATCACCGGGCAGGACAAGGCGAACCCGCTGGCCACCATCCTGACCGTGGCGCTCATGCTGCGCCACTCCTTTGACCAGGGGGCGGCCGCGGACTGCATCGAGCAGGCGGTGGAGCGGGTGCTGGAGGCCGGTTACCGCACCCCGGACATCGCCGACGGAAAGGGCTCGCTGGTGGGCTGCAAGGAAATGGGCGCCCTGGTGCGCCAGGAAATCGCGGCCAACCGCGCGGCGTGACGCGACCATGACGGGCAAGGAAAAATACAACGTTGCCGTGGTGGGAGCCACCGGGGCGGTGGGCGAGGAGATGCGGAAGATCCTCGAGGAGCGGCTGTTTCCCGTGGGCACCCTGCGGTTGCTGGCCTCCGAGCGGTCGGCGGGCCAGCACCTCGATTTCCGCGGCCGGCAGCTCCTGGTGGAGGTGCTGGACGAGGACTCCTTCGAGGACATCGACATTGCGCTGTTCTCGGCGGGCGGGTCGGTGAGCGCCCGCTACGCCCAGGCGGCGGTGGACGCGGGCGCCGTGGTCATCGACAACACCAGCTACTTCAGGATGGACGACGACGTCCCGCTGGTGGTGCCCGAGGTCAATGCGGACAAGATCGCCGACCACGCGAACCGGGGCATCATCGCCAACCCCAACTGCTCCACCATCCAGATGGTCGTGGCGCTGAAGCCGCTGTACGACGCCGCGGGCATCAGCCGCATCGTGGTGTCCACCTACCAGTCGGTTTCCGGGGCCGGACGGCGGGCCATGGAGGAACTCGGCAAGCAGACGGCGGCGCTGTTCAACAGCCAGGACGTCGAGTGCGAGCAGTTCCCGCACCAGATCGCGTTCAACTGCATCCCCCACATCGACACGTTTCTCTCCGACGGCTACACCAAGGAAGAGTGGAAGATGGTCCAGGAGACGCGCAAGATCCTGGACGACCCGGAGATCCGCATGACCGCCACCGCGGTGCGGGTGCCGGTGTTCTGCAGCCACTCCGAGTCCATCAACGTCGAGACCCGCAGCAAGCTGTCGGCCGCCGACGTCCGCGCCATCCTCCGGGAGGCGCCCGGCGTGCTGCTCCAGGACGACCTCCAGAGCAACGACTACCCTCTGGCCACCGAGGCCGCCGGCAAGGACGCCACCTACGTGGGGCGCATCCGCGAGGACGATTCGGTGGAGAACGGCATCAACCTGTGGGTGGTCGCCGACAACCTGCGCAAGGGGGCGGCGCTGAACGCGGTGCAGATCGCCGAGATCCTGATCCGGGACTACCACTGACACTTCCGCCGAGGAAAGCATCCGGCCCGACCATCCCGTCCGTTCCCGAAACCCGTGGGCCGGCCGCTCCCGCGCCGACCCACGGGCGGCTCCTCAGGAAACCTGCATGAACGTGCGACTGACCCTCGAGTACGACGGCACCGAATACCGGGGCTGGCAGGTCCAGTCCGGCGGGTCGACCGTTCAGGGCGTCCTGGAGGAGGCTCTTGCCGTGCTGCTGAGGCGCAAGGTGCGCGTCCGGGGTTCCGGACGGACCGACGCGGGCGTCCACGCGCTGGGCCAGGTGGCCGATTTCACGTGTGCCGACGGCTGCGACCTCACCCGGCTCCAGCGGAGCCTCAATGCCCTCACCCCGGACGACATCATGGTGAAGGCCGTCGAGGAGGCGGCCCCATCCTTCGACGCGAGAAGGGATGCGACGAAGCGGGTCTACGAGTACCGGCTCTGGAACCACCCCTGGCGGTCGGTCTTCAATGATCGCTACTCCTGGCATGTCCGGAGGCCGTTGCGCGTCGGCGCCATGGAAGAGGCCTTGGCTGCACTCGAAGGGGAGCACGACTTCTCGTCCTTCCGCGCCGCCGGCTGCGGCGCCGCCACCGCGGTGCGGCGGATCTACCGGAACGAGCTGTACCGTTGGGAGGATCACTGGGTCTATCGTATCGAGGCCACCGGTTACCTCCGCCACATGGTGCGGAACATCGTGGGCACGCTGGTGCAGGTCGGGCTGAACGAGAGGGATGCCGGCGATCTGCCGGAGTTGATCGACAGCCGCGACCGTACGCTGGCCGGCCCCACCGCGCCGGCGCGCGGCCTGTTCCTGGTGGAGGTCCGCTATGACTCGCCCGCCACCGGCCTCGCTTGAATTAGCGCAGGTCGCTGGCTATAACTTTCCGCCAAGGAGAAAACCGATCCATGTCCGAACGTACACTTTATGACAAAGTCTGGGATGCGCATGCGGTGACGACGCTGCCCACCGGACAGACCCAGCTTTTCATCGGATTGCACCTGGTCCACGAGGTCACCACCCCGCAGGCATTCGACATGATGCGGGAGCGCGGGCTGTCCATCGCCTATCCGCAGCGGACTTTCGCCACCGCCGATCACATCATACCCACGGATACCCAGGTCCGGCCCTTCGCCGACGATCAGGCCGAGGCGATGATGGCGGCGCTGGAACGGAACGTCCGCGACTTCGACATCGAGTTCTACGGCCTGGGAAGCGACCGGCAGGGCATCGTCCACGTCATCGGCCCCCAGCTCGGTCTGACCCAGCCGGGAATGACGCTGGCCTGCGGCGACAGCCACACGAGCACCCACGGCGCCTTCGGGACCCTGGCCTTCGGCATCGGCACCAGCCAGGTCCGTGACGTGCTGGCCACCCAGACCTTGTCCATGGACCGGCTCAACGTGCGGCGCATCAACGTCAACGGCAGCCTCCCCATCGGGGTGCACGCCAAGGACGTGATCCTGACCATCATCCGTACGCTCGGGGTCGGCGGCGGCAAGGGATTCGCGTACGAATACGGCGGCGCGGTGCTGGATGCCATGAACATGGACGAGCGCATGACCGTCTGCAACATGAGCATCGAGGGCGGCGCCCTGGTGGGTTACGTGAACCCCGACGGCACCACCTTCGACTACCTGCTGGGACGGCCCTTCGCACCCAAGGGCGAAGCCTTCGACAGGGCCATGGCGTACTGGCGCTCCATGGCGTCGGACCCAGACGCCCGCTATGACGACGTGGTGGATATCGACGGCTCGGCCATCGAACCGACGGTCACCTGGGGCATCAATCCCGGACAGGCGGTGGGCGTGCTGGAAAACCTGCCTCGGCCCGAGGAGCTGCAGGACCCCAAGACCGTCGAGAAGGCCTACCAGCACATGGGTTGGGAGCCGGGCGCGCCGATTCTCGGGACTCCCATCGACGTGGCGTTCATCGGTTCCTGCACCAACTCGCGGCTGTCGGACCTGGTGGCCGCGGCGCGCGTCGCCAAGGGGAGGCAGGTATCCTCGGACGTGCGGGCGCTGGTGGTGCCCGGGTCGGTGGAAGTGAAGAAACAGGCGGAGGCGGCGGGGCTCGACCGCGTCTTTACCGAGGCCGGCTTTCAATGGCGGGAGGCCGGCTGCTCCATGTGTCTGGCCATGAATCCCGACAAGCTCAACGGCCGCGAGGTGTGCGCCTCCTCGTCGAACCGCAACTTCATCGGCCGCCAGGGGAGTCCGGGAGGGCGGACGCTGTTGATGAGTCCGGCCATGGTGGCGGCGGCCGCCTTGAACGGCAAGGTCGTGGACGTGCGCGAGTACAACTGATCGGGAGTCCCATGAGCGAGATCAAGCAGGTAGGCGGCAGGGCGGTGGTGGTCCGGGGCCACGATATCGATACCGATCGGATCGTGCCGGCCCGCTACCTCAAGGAGATCACCTTCAGCCGGATGGGCGAATACCCGTTCATCGACGAACGGCACGACGCCGACGGCAACACCGTGGAGCACCCGTTCAACGAGGCCCGCTTCCAGGGCGCCGAGTTGCTGGTGGTCAACCGCAACTTCGGCTGTGGGTCGTCACGGGAGCACGCGCCGCAGGCTTTGTACCGCTGGGGCATCCGGGCCATCATCGGCGAATCCTTCGGCCCCATCTTCGCCAGCAGCAGCGTGCTGATGGGCATGCCCACGGTGATGGCCTCGCCGGAGGACGTCGGGCGGCTCATGACGCTGGTGGAGTCCGATCCGCAGGTGGAGTTGACGGTGGATCTCGATGCCCGCAAGGTCCGCCTGCCGGACGGCAGCGACATCGACATCGACATCAGCGAAGGGCATCGCAACGCCCTGACCACCGGCTCGTGGGACTCCACGGCGCTGCTGCTCGGCAACATGGACGAGGTGGCCCAGACCGCCGAGAAGCTGCCCTATACCAAGAACTTCGAGGGGCCGGCGCCGCTGTAGGGTGCCAGCCGCTGGACGGCCTCTTCCTTCCGGCTACCCCTCCACCTGCGGCAACACCTTCTCGACGAACGTATCCAGTTGCGCGAGGTCGGAGATGGCCAGGCCGATGATCAGGGTCTGTAGGCCGCCGGCGAAGATCCGGTTGATGCCGTCGGCGCACGCGTCGGCGCTCCCCACCAGCATGTACTTTTCCACGTCCATCCGCACCTTGCCGTAGTAGCGGATGAGGTAGTTCTCGCACGCCTCCACCGCCTTGCCCTTGTCGTCGTCGATGGCGATGAAGGTAAGCCCGGCCTTCTCGATGCTGTCGGGGTCCCGGCCGGCGGCCCGGGCGTGGCCGCTGATCTTGTCCCACACCGCATCGAAGTCGTGCACGGCGTTGCTGCCGCAGATGTAGCCGTCGGCGAACCGCCCGACGCGCTTCAGGACAGGTTCGGCGCCGCCCCCCATCCAGATGGGAGGATGAGGCGACTGGACGGTGTCCGGGCCGAAGCGGGTGCTGTGGAGGTCGAAGAAGCGGCCGTGGTGCTCTACTTCTTCCTCGGTCCAGAGCCGCTTCATGAGCGCGAGAGACTCCTCGGCCCGGCTCCCCCGATGCTCCCAGGGAACTTCCACCGAGGTGAAGTCGTTCTCCCTGCTGCCGAAGCCGATGCCCAGGGTCACTCTGCCGTTGGACAGGAAGTCGAGGGTGGCGACGGTCTTGGCCAAAAGTGAGGGATGGCGCAGCGCCGACAGCAGCACCGACGTCCCCAGCCGGATACGTTCGGTGACGGCAGCCGCCGCCGCCAGCACCGTCAACGCTTCCAGATTGTCATAGGCGATGCGATCGATGGTCCACAACGAATGAAGGCCCGCCTGGTCGCATTTCCGCGCCATGGCGGTGACGTAGCCCGGCTCGATCTGCGGGGCCGGGTTGACGAAGCAGATGCCCAGATTTCCCATGGTGACGATCCTTTCAGGAGTTCAGGGGGTTCGCCGCCGCGGACCCCTCCACGCGTGTGCTCGTATCCGAACTTGTGATCGAGGACACTAGTAGTCGTTTTGCCCGATTCCCGCAACGGGAACGGCGCCCGGAGAGGACGGCAGCCGCGCACGCAAGCTTGACAGCCTCATCAGACCTCGATATATCCCTGTGGATTTCGGAAGGGGCAGAAGGGAGTCCGTATGCTGGAAGCCGCCACCTTGGCGATTGAGAACCTCCTGGTTCCGACCCGGCTGATGTACCTGTTCATCGGCGTGCTCATGGGTCTGGCCTTGGGTGCGATACCCGGCCTGGGAGGCCTCGTCGGCCTTGCCATCCTGCTGCCCTTCACCTTCGACATGGACTCCTTCGAGGCGTTCGCCATCATGATCGGCCTGATCTCGGTGACGAGCACCTCGGACACCATCCCGTCGGTCCTTTTCGGCGTTCCCGGCACCTCGGCGTCCCAGGCCACCATTCTGGACGGGCACCCAATGGCCAAGAAAGGCGAGGCCGGGCGCGCCTTCGGCGGCGCCTACATGGCCTCGCTCCTGGGCGGCCTGTTCGGCTCGCTGATTCTGGCGCTGTCGATTCCGGTGCTCCGTCCCATCGTGCTCGCGTTCGGCTCTCCCGAGTTCTTCATGCTGGGCCTGCTGGGCATCTCCATGGTGGCGGTCCTGAGCGGCAACGCGCCGGTGAAGGGGCTCGTGGCGGGAGCCATCGGTCTGTGCGTGGGCATGGTGGGCATGGACCCCCAGACCGGCGTGCTCCGCTGGGTGTTCGGACAACTGTACCTCTGGGACGGCGTCCCGCTGGTCCCGGTGGCGTTGGGCATCTTCGCCATCCCCGAGATCGTAGACCTGACCATCAGGGGCACGCGCATCGCCGACGTTCCCAAGGAGCGGCTGAAGGGGGTCATGACAGGGATCCGGGACACCTTCCGCAACTGGTTCCTGGTGCTGCGCTGCGGCGTCGTGGGCGTCTTCGTCGGCGCCATCCCCGGGCTGGGCGCCTCGGTGGTAGACTGGTTCGCCTACGGCCACGCCATCCAGACAGAGAAGGGCGCCAACGAGACCTTCGGCACCGGCGACGTGCGCGGCGTGCTGGCGCCGGAGGCCGCCAACAACGCCAAGGAGGGCGGGGCCCTGATCCCGACCATCGCCTTCGGCGTTCCCGGCAGCGCCTCCATGGCGTTGCTGCTGGGGGCCATGACCATCCAGGGCCTGACCCCGGGCTCGGCCATGCTCACGAAGGACCTGGCGGTCACCTACACGATGATCTGGAGCCTGGCCATCGCCAACGTCTTCGGCACCGTCCTGTGCATGCTGCTTACCAACACCCTGGCCAAGATCGCCATGGTGCGGATCAACCTGCTGACGCCCCTGGTGGTGGTCATCGTGGTTCTGGCGTCGTTCCAGGCCACCCGGCACTGGGGGGATCTGTGGTCGCTGCTGTTCTTCTCGCTGCTGGGCTGGTTCATGAAGCGGTTCAGCTGGCCGCGGCCGCCGCTGATCCTGGGGCTGGTGTTGAGCGGCATCATCGAGAACTACCTCTTCATCTCCATCAGCCGCTACGGCGCCACCTGGATGCTGCGTCCCATCGTCATGATCGTGATGGTGCTCATCGCCGTCAGCCTGTACTACGGCGTGAGCAACGCGCGCAAGCAGGAGGACTTGCAGAAATCGCGCGAGGCGCAGATCGAGCGGGAACAGAGCGGAGGAGCCGATGAAGCTTAGGGCCAACCCCGGTGCGCTGTTCACCGTCTTCGTTCTGCTGCTGATGATAGGCCTGGTGGCGACCGCCAAGCAGTGGCAGTATCAGGCGCGGCTGTTTCCCTGGACCATCGGCATTCCCACCATGGTGCTGTGCTTCCTGCAATTGGGCCTGGACCTGTTCCGGGGCAAGGACGCGGACGAGGACGTCGCCGGCATGATGGACCTGCCGGTGGACCGCAGCGTTCCGGTGGCGGTGGTGATCAAGCGCGCCATCAACATCTTCGCGTGGATCTTCGGCCTCTACCTGTCCATCTGGATCATCGGCTTCATCCTGAGCGTGCCGCTCTTTCTGCTTCTCTACCTGGGCATTCAGGCGGGCGAGACGTGGAAGGTGGCGGTGATCTACATGGTGGTGATGATGGTGTTCATGATCGGCGTCTTCGAGATGGTGTTGCACATCCCGTGGCCGCCGGGCTTGATTAACGGGCCGCAAGAGTTCATTCTGGGGCTGGTGGAAAGGTACTTGTCGGGTCTGGTCCCCATTTGATTGCGGGCCGGAATTTGGGTCAAGATGGCACTTGACATTTGCCGCAAGGCTTACGTATAAAAGGAGCCGTCTGGATCAGCGGAGCGAAAAAACCAAAGGGAGGTTACTATGGCAAGGAAGAGTCTAGTCGGTTTGGCAGCGGCCTTGGGAGCATTGTTTCTGCTGTCGACGGTCGCCGTGGCGATGGGCCCCAAGCTCATGGTGGATGTGGGCGACGTGAAGAAGGGCCGGCTGCAGGTCAAGATCTCCGCGGAGGGCCTCAAGGCTGGTCAAGAGGTGGGTATCCGCACCATGATGGGCGGCGTGCTGTCGGACGTGAGCTTCCTGGCGAAGCCTGCTGTCGAGAAGGCGGACGACAAGGGCATGGTGTCCACGACGTGGGGGATCCGGGGACGGACCATCAAGCGGCTGCTGAAGCCTGGCGACCACGAGGTCATGCTGGTTGATGCCGATGGCAACACCCTGGCCAAGGCGAAGCTGTCGATACCGGCGCCGAAGAAGAAATAGGTTCTGTGCGGAAGGAGCGTCGCTGGTTCGCGCCAGCGACACTCTTCACGCGGGTCGGTTCCGCAAGGAGCGGCCGTCAAATACAGACGGGCTGAGGATCTCGGTGTACTGGAGTCCTCAGCCCGTTTGCGTTCAAGGCCCGGTTTTGCCCGGCTGGTTCAGCCGGGTGCCGGGTGCCGGCGGCCGGTGGCCGCTGTTGAGGGAGGTAAACGGATCATGAAGCGATCGAGACTGACGAGTTGGTGCACCCTGTTCTTTCTTCTGCTCTTCACGGGGCTGGTGACGACGACGGCGTCGGCCAAGAACGTCACTATTCTGATCGGCTATCCGCCCGGCGGAGGCCATGACATCGAGGCGCGGGTCATGGGGCGGTACCTCGGCAAGTACCTGCCCGGAAACCCGAAGGTCCTTGTCCAGAACATGCCCGGAGCCGGCGGCATGATCATGTCCTCCTACGTCTACAACCGGGCCAAGCCGGACGGGAGCACCATCGGCCTCTTCGGCAGCAGCCATGGAATGCAGGCAGTGCTGGCGCCGCCGGAGATGGTCAAGTACGATCTCTTGAAGATGCCGATCATCTGGTCCGTCGCCGGCATCCAGGTCCACTTGACCCGGGACTTTCTGGGGGCGAAGAACGCCAACGATCTCCTGACCAAGGTCGACCGCTCCAAGATCGTCGTGGCCGGCCGCTCCAAGCAGGGCTCATCGTGCCTGCGCGGTCAGTTGGCGCTGCGGCTCCTGGGCATCGAGAAGTACAACGCGGTGTGCGCCTACGGGGGGACCTCGCCCATCAGGGCCGCCATGGAACGGAGCGAAGTGAGTTACTTCGTGGCCAGCGACGCCCACCTGGTGGGCGGCGGCGCCTTCGTGGACCTGCACAAGCGGGGCTTGGTGTTCCCGATGTACCAGAGCGGTATCCTGAAGGGAGACGGGACCATCGCGCGGTCCGACACGGTCAAGGGGGACGTCCCCACGCTTTACGAGGTGTACAAGGCGGTCCACAAGAAGGAGCCTTCGGGGCCCGATTGGGAGGCGTGGCGCGCCATCGGGCTCGGTATCTCGAACCTGACCCGTACCCTGGTGCTGCCTCCGGGCATCGCAGAGGCCAAGGTCGGGGAGTTGCGCGAGGCGGTCGGAAAGATGTCCAAGGATCCGGGCTTCATCAAGGATTGGGAGAGGGTCTTCGGCCAGAAGCTCGCTCCGGTGCTCGTGACGCCCAAGGATGCGTCCAAGATCCGCGACGAGACCATGGCGCCCGCCGAGTGGCAGACCCATCTCCGCAAGTTCGTGGGCGCCAAGTAGCGTCCGGGTGAACGGAGAAGTGCCTCATCCGTTCTCGAAAGGGAGGAATCTCATGACCCTACGCAGAGTGTCGTTGTTGTTCGTGTGCTGTGCGGTGCTGGGGATTCTCGCCTTGGGCTCGGCGCATGCCTTCACCGAAGGCAGGAGAATCCAGATCCTGTCCGGCTATTCGCCCGGGGGCGGGCACGATACCGAAGGCCGGCTCATCGCCCGCCGCATCGGCAAGTACCTTCCCGGCATGCCCAAGAAGGTGGTCAAGATCAACATGCCGGGCGCGTCCGGCCTGATTCACGGCGCCTACGTCCACCACAAGGCCAAGAAGGACGGCCTCACCTGGTCCATCATGGGCACCACCCACCTGAGCAGTTCGGTCCTGAAGGAGCCCAAGCCCAACTTCGACCTGACGAAGATGCCGTCGATCTACTCCACCAGCGGCGCCTCCGCCGCCATTGTGCGGGACTTCCTCAAGGTCAAGACGGGCGTCGAGCTGACCAAGATCGATCCCAAGACAATCGCGGTCTCCGGGCGCTCCATCACCGGGTCGTCCTTCCTGAACGACGCCATCGGCCTCGACCTGCTGGGCATCGAGGGCTACAAGTTCGCGGTGGGCTATCCCGGCACCGCCCAGATGGCCCTGGCGTTCCTGTCGGGAGAGGTCTCCTACGTCGGCGGCACGGGGCTCCATCACGTGCTTGGCAGCGGGGGCCGGTACTATTCCTCCATCAAGGAGGGGGTCGCCGTAGTCATATGGCAGGGTGGCGTGCTGACTCCCGACGGTAAGGTCATCCGCTCTCCCGGCACCGACATCCCGACCTTCGAGGAGGTCTACAGGCAGGTGAAGGGCAAGGCGCCCTCGGGCCCGGCGTGGGAAGCGTACAAGCTCACCGGTCCGACCCTGCGGACCCTGAACCGTACGCTGGTGGTGCCTCCGGGCACGCCGGCGGACCGCGTGGCCGCCATCCGGGCCGCCTTCGACAAGATGTACTCCGATCCCGTCTACGTGAAGGAGTGGGAGAAGATCTTCGGGCTCAAGCTCGACTACATCAAGGGTCCCGACGCGGACAAGATCACCAAGACCCTGCTCCAGCCCTCGCCGGGGTGGGATTGGCTCAAGAAGGAGTACATCCCCGCGCTGCTGGCCCGCAAGAAGTAGCAGTCCAACCCCGTTGCCGTCCGGCGTTTTCCACGCGCCGGGCGGCAATGACCTCCGAACGGCGAAACATCTCATGAAAAAGGACATACGCACCTGGATCGACCAGTTGCGGGGCGCCGGTGTGCTCGACACCATCTCGAAGCCGGTGGATCCGCGGACGCAGATGGGGGCGCTGTTGTGGCAGTCCCGGGAGCGGGCGCTGTTGTTCGAGAACCTCGACGGCTATCCGGGCTGGCGCTGTCTCGGTCAGGCGCCGGGCGACGTGCGGCTGGCGCCGCTGGCCTTCGGCGTTGACCGCAACGAAATGGTGCCGGAGTTCGTCCGGCGCACGCAGGAGGGCGGCACCACCCGGCTGGTATCTTCCGGCCCGGTGAAGGAACGGGTGCTCAAGGGCGACGAGGTGGACATCACGAAGATGCCCATCCACCAGTGCGGCATCCGGGACGGCGGCCCGTTCATCTCCGCGGGGCTGATGATCTCCAAGGACCCGGACACCGGCAACCGCAACCTGAGCTTCCACCGCCTGCAGATGAAGGGACCCCGCAAGACCGGCATCCTGCTCTATCCGCGCCACGGCTGGGCCAACTACCAGAAACACGAGTCCAAGGGCGAGGGCATGCCCGTGGCCTTCATGATCGGCCACCACCCCATGTTCTACTTCGCCGCCGCCACCACCACGGACTACGGCCGGGACGAGCTGACCATCGCCTCGGGGCTGCTGCAGGAAGAAGTGGAGATGGTGAAGTGCGAGACCATCGACATGGAGGTGCCGGCCCAGGCCGAGGTGGTGCTGGAAGGGGAAATCCTCCCCCACGTGCGCGAGGAGGAGGGCCCCTTCAGCGAGTTCCAGGACTACTACCTGGCCGGGGCGGGGCAGAACCCCGTATTCCAGATCAACGCCGTGACCATGCGCGGCGACGCCATCTTCAAGAACATCCAGAACGGCGCCGAGGTGGAGGGGTGCGTTTACCACAAGGTGCCCATGTCGGCGCAGGTCCTCCGGCGCATTCGAAGCGTCGGCGGCGGCGCCCAGGTCAAGAACGTGTTGGTGCTGCCGGGCATCTTCGGCCTCGTGGTGCAGATGAACGCCCGCTACTACGGCGAGGCCAGGAATGTCCTCATGGCCGCGCTGTCGAGCGAGTACCAGCATCCCAAGGTGGCCATCGCGGTGGACGAGGACGTGGACATCTTCAACTACGCCGACGTGCTTTGGGCCATCTCCACGCGCGTCAACCCGGCCGAGGACATCATCACCATACCCGGCGCCAAGATCCACGCCATGGATCCCTCGTGCGCGGAGGTGGGCAAGCCCGGCGCTCCGGGCTGGCACCGCGTCGGCGGCAAGGTCATGATCGACGCCACCAAGCCGCCGGAGTGCGACCCGGCGCGGCGCTACGAGTTCGACCGTCTGCAGCCCATGGGCGCGGGCAAGGTTCGGTTGGAGGATTTTCTCTAGGCCGCCGGCCAGAAAAGGAGTCTCCGTTGAGCGACGTGGCCATCATTTCCGGCGGCGGCAACGGCATCGGCCGTTGCGTCGCGTTGCGTTTCGCCCGCGCCGGCATCGCCCTCGCCATCGCCGACGCGGACCGGGAGGGCGCGGCAGGGGTCGTGGAGGAGCTCACCGCGGCTGGCGCGCAGGCTCGCGCCTACGGCGTCGACGTCACCCGGGCCGCGGAGATCAAGGATGTGGTGGCGCAGGTCCGCGAGGATTTCGGCACCGTCGACATCCTCTGCAATCTGGCCGGCGGCACCATCCACACCAAGGCGTTGGAGGATCTCTCCTGGGCGGAATGGCGCGAGGTGCTGGACGTGAACCTCAAGGGCACTTTCCTCTTCTGTCGCGAGGTGGCGCCGCTGATGATGGAGCAGCGGCGCGGCCGCATCGTCAACACCGCGTCCAACTACGGGCTCACGGGCTGCGCCTTGCGTACCCCGTATTCGGCGGCCAAGGCCGGCATCCTCGGCTTCACCAAGTCCCTGGCGCTGGAGCTGGCGCCCTACGGCGTCCTGGTGAACGTCGTGGCCCCGGGCCCTACGGACACGCCGCGGGTCCTGAGCCACGCCGCCCCCGGATCCCGCGAGGCCTGGAAGCCGTTGATCCCCATGGGGCGCACCGGCCAGCCGGAGGACATTGCCGAAGGTTTCTACTTTCTGGTGAGCCCGCAAAACACCTACATCACCGGCTACACCCTCAACGTAAACGGCGGTCTGGTGATGAACTGAAGGCGCCGCGGGATGAACGGAACAAGGCGACGCCTGCCCCCGTGGAACATCCCTTGAATCCAGACACCAGACGCGCTAGCTAATGTCCTCAGTGCCCTCAACCCGGCTGCGGCAAGTTCCGGGGTCGTTTCACCCTACGGTTCCCGTCCCAGGCAGGTCGCATTAGCGGAGCGAAACTCAGCGCATGACTGCGATGTCCTGTCGGGTTACGCCTCGGCCACCCCGACCCTAGGGGGACGGACCTTGTTGTCGCGCGCCGGCCGGGAAGGCAGCGAGATAGAGTTCGAGATCAGGAGGAAGAACAGGCATGGCCGAAGCGAAAGACTACATCATCGGTATCGACACGGGCGGAACCTTCACGGACGTGGTGGTGATGTCACCCAGCGGGGAGGTGTGGACCGCCAAGGCGTCGACGACGCCGGACGAGTTCTCCCGGGGCGTGATGGACGCATTGACCGAAGCGGCCCGGGTGGTAGACGTGGATCGCACCGATCTGCTGAACCAGGCCGTGCTCTTCAAGCACGGCAGCACCGTGGCCACCAACGCGCTGATCACCCGCACCGGGGTGAAGGTGGGCTTCATCACGACGCGCGGTTTCGAGGACACCACCGAGATCATGCGCGCCATCGGCCGGGTGGACGGCCTCTCCGAGGAGGAGATCCGTCACGCCACCTGGGTCACCAAGCCCGAGCCGCTGGTGCCCAGAGAGCGGGTTCTCGGCGTGCGCGAGCGCATCGACTACCGCGGCGAAGTGGTGGTGCCGCTGTCCCGCGAGGACGTGATGGACGCCATCCGCAAGCTCGTGGACGAGGAGGGCTGCCAGGCCATCGCGGTGAGCCTGCTCCACGCCTGGGCCAACTCCAGGCATGAGGACGACGTGCGCGCCCTGGCCCGGGAGGCCGACCCGTCCAACAAGGTGTTCTGGTCCTTCGGCAGCGAGTTGGCCCAGGTGGCCGGCGAGTACGCGCGCGCCAACACCGCCATCATCAACAGCTTCCTCGGCCCCACCGTCGACCGTTATCTCGGCGGGCTCCAGACCAAGCTTGAAGAGGGCGGCCTGGAGGGGCCGTTCCTGATCATGCAGGGGAACGGCGGCGTGGCCCACCGCGCCCACGCCACGCCGGTGTCGAACCTCCAGTCCGGCCCTGCCGGCGGCGCCATCGCGTCGGCCTACGTGGCCGGCCTGCTGGGCCACCCCAACGTCATCACCGCCGACATGGGCGGCACCAGCTTCGACGTGGGACTCATCACCGAGGGTTACTGGCGGTATGCGGCGGAGCCCATCGTCGAGCGCTTCCGCATGCTGCAGCCCATCATCGACATCCAGTCCATCGGCGCCGGCGGCGGCACCATCGCCCGGGTCGACGAAGAGACCGGCCGGCTGCTGGTGGGACCTCAGAGCGCGGGCGCGAGCCCGGGTCCGGTCTGCTACGACGCCGGCGGCGAAGAGGTCACGGTCACCGACTGCGACCTGGTGCTGGGCATCATCGACCCCGAGTACTTCCTGGGCGGCCGCAAGTCCCTGAACAGGGAGAAGGCGGAAAAGGCGGTGGAGGAGAAGATCGCCAAGCCGCTGGGGCTGAGCAACGTCGAGGCGGCCGCCGGGGTCTACGACATCGTCAACAGCAAGATGTCCGACCTCATCCGCCAGCAGGTGGTGCGTACCGGGCATTTGCCGGAGGAGTTCGTTATCTACGCGTTCGGCGGCGCCGGACCGGTTCACGCCGGCGGCTTTTCCGCCGAGCTCGGCATCAACCAGATCTATATCTTCCCCACCTCGCCGGTGTTCTCCGCTTTCGGCGTGGCCTCGGCGGACGTCATCCACACGCGGGTGATCACCTGCCAGTACATCTTCCCGGCACAGCCCGAGGGGCCGAACGAGCGGCTCGACACCATCGAGAAGGAGCTCGGCGAGGCCATGACCGGCGAGGGCTTCAAGGCCGACCAGGTGGAGTACCGCCGGTTCTTCACCATGCGCTACCGCCGGCAGACAGCCGGCGTGGAGATCCCGCTGCCCTGGGACCGAATGACGGAAGAGCGGCTGCAGGAGCTGCAGGAGATGTTCGAGAAGAAGTACGAGGAACTCTACGGCGTGGGCGCGGGCTACACCAAGGCGGGCATCGAGATCAGCGCCATCCGGGTGGATGCCGTGGGTCTGGTCATCAAGCCGGAATTGAAGCCGCAGCCGGTGGAGAAGGGTGACGGCTCCCAGGCCGTCAAGGGCAAGCGCAACGTCTACTTCACCAGGCCGGAGCGCGGCTTCATCGAGACCCCGGTGTACGACAACTCCTTGCTCAACGCGGGCAACGAGGTGGCGGGCCCGGCCATCCTGGAGCTGCCCTTCACCACCATCCCGGTGCCCCCGGGCGCCAATGTCACGGTGGACCAGTACCTGAACCTGGTGATGGAAATCTAAGAATTCCGGGATTCGGAAACCCACCCCTCAGGAGTTAATGATGGAACCGACAGCGGTTGATCCAATCAAATACGAAATGTACTTCCACCGGCTCTGGGCCATCGGGGAGGAAGGGCGCATGACGCTGCAGCGCGTCACCGCCTCTCCCATCGTCGCCCAGGGCGGCGAGTGCATGAGCTCGTTCTACGACACCGAAGGTGTCATGGTGCTGGCCTGTTCCGGCCACCTGCGGTTCGCCGCGGCCACCTCCCAGGCCATCAAGAACATGATGGAGTACTTCAAGGAGTCGCCGGGCTTCTACGACGGCGACCAGTTCTTCTTCAACGATCCCTACGTGGCGGGCTCCCACACCTACGACATGATGGTCATCAAGCCCATCTTCTACGACGGTGAGCTGATCGCCTGGACCGCCACCAGCACCCACACCGCCGACACCGGCGGGGTGCTGCGCGGCGGCGCCCTGGAGGTCTTCCACGAGGGCATCTGCATCAGCGGCCTCAAGATCGTCGAGAAGGGCGAGTTCCGCGAGGACGTGTTCCGCACCCTCACCGGCATGTGCCGGGACCCGCAGTACGTGGGCCTGGACATGAAGGCCATGATCGCGGGCAACAACGTCTGCGCCGACCGCTACCTGGGGCTGGTGGACAAGTTCGGCCCCGAGTTCGTCGAGGCCGCCGGCCGGCGCATGATCGAGGACTCGGAGGCCAAGGCCCGCGCCAAGCTGCGCTCGCTGCCGGACGGCACCTGGGTGTCCCGCGAGTACGTTACCACCCTGGACCGCAAGTCGCGCAAGGCCGTGGCCCAGCAGCTCTACTGCACCATGACCAAGAAGGGCGACGAGCTGGAGTTCGACCTGGAGGGCACCAGCCCGCAGACCGATACGGACCACAACTCCACGTTCCCCAGCACCGCCGCGCACATCACCCTGGCGCTCACCAACGCACTCTTCTGGGACGTGCCCTGGAGCGACGGCAAGATGAAGCCGGTGACCCTCAAGGTGCCGGAGGGCACGATCCTGAACTGCACGTTTCCGGCGGCCTGCGGCGCCGCGCCGCGGGTGGGCAACGTGCTGGTTTCCACCATCTGCGAATGCGTCTCCAAGATGCTCTACGCCGCGGGCCGGGCGGAGGACGTCAACGCCTCCACCACCGGCAACCTGGCCTACGCGGGCGGCCCGGGCTACTTCTACGGCGGCCACACCCGGGACGGCATCCGGGTGGCCCAGGGCCTCTACGACATCCACGGCGCCGGCATGGGCAGCGCGCCGCTGCGGGACGGCGTCAACACCGGCGGCCACATGAACATCCCGTCCGCCGGCATCAGCGACATCGAGCGCATCGAGATGCAGTACCCGTTCCTCTACTTCACCCGCGGCCACAATCCCGACGGCAGCGGCTTCGGCCAGTACCGCGGCGGCCTCGGCAGCTACCGCATCTACTGGATCTACGGCTCCCAGGACTGCAGCGTCGATTACAAGCCCTACGGCGGCGTGGCTCAGGGCGGCTACGGCCTGTGCGGCGGCTATCCCACCGGCAAGAGCGTGCTGCGCTACATGGTGGACGCGGGCATGGAGCTGCTGGACCGGGTCAAGCAGGGCGAGTACCCGGACGGCACCGGCATGCGCGACGGCACCTGGGGCAAGGTGGTCCATCCCGACGGGGTTCCGGAACGCGTGATGCTGCCGGAAGGCAGCCTGCTCATCGACTACGTGGCCGGCGGCGGCGGTTTCGGGGACCCCCTGGAACGCGACCCCGCGCTGGTGCTGCGGGACTTCGGCCGCGGCTGGCTCACCTCCAAGATCGGCGAGGAAGTGTACGGCGTGGTGCTGGCCCGGGACGGCCGGTCCGTGGACGAGGCGGCCACGCAGAGCCTGCGGGAGCGCATCCGCGCCGAGCGCAAGGAGCTCGGGGCGCCGCCCTCGGGGAAGACCTCGGCGCTGGACTCGGCGCAGGCGGGGGAGTACGAATCGGTGCTGCGCTTCCACGCGAGCCTGGAGATCGCCCGCAAGAACGGTCAGCACGCCATCCGCTGCACCCACTGCGGCCACCTCTACTGCGGCGCCGAGGAGAACTACAAGAACTACGCGTTGCGCCGCATCCTGGACCTGAACGACTACATGGAAGACGCCTTGCCGTCCGGCGAGCCCTACATCGGCGAGTACCACGAGTACAGCTGTCCGGGCTGCCAGGTGCAGTTGCAGGTGGACCTGTTCTGCCCTCCTATGGGCGGCGATCCGATCCTGTGGGACACGCGCATCGACGTGTGAGGCCGGAACCGCGGCCAGGCGCCCGACACCGTGGCGCATGACCGCAAGGAGAGCTCCGTGAGCGACGACAAGACGAAGATCGTAACCGGATTGGGCAAGGCCGAGCTGCACCGTGTCCTCGTCCGCAACATCGACCTGACCCAGGACATTCTGGGCAAGCTCAGCTTCGGACAGATGACGTTTCTCATGCTGGTGGGACGTGTTCCCAGCGAAGCCGAGGGCCGCATGACCGACGCGCTGCTGAACGTCCTGGTGGAGCACGGCATGGTGGGCAACATCATCGCCGCCCGCTTCACGGTGTCGACGGCGCCGGAAGCGATCCAGGGCGCCGTGGCCGCGGCGCTGCTGGGAGCCGGCAGCGTGCACTTGGGCTCGTCGGAATACTGCGCCAAGATGCTGCAGGACGCGCTGCCCCTGGACAGCGGCGACGCGGACCTGGCCGCGGCGGCCCAGGGCGTGGTGGAAGACCACTCCAACCGCAAGCAGCGGATCGCCGGCATCGGCCACGCCACCCACTCCGAAGGCGACCCCCGCGCCGATCGGCTGTACGAGATCGCCGCCGAGACCGGCGTGCGCGGGCGCTACTGCGAGTTCCTGGAAGAGATCAAGAAGGCCGCGGAGGCGCGTCACAACCGCGGCTTGCCCATCAACGTCACCGGCGCCATCGCCGCCATCGCCTCGGACATGGGGCTCCAGTGGCAGATGGCCAAGTCCTTCGCCCTCATCGGCCGCACCCTGGGCGCCATGGCCCATATCGGCGAGGAGCTCCGCAACCCCATGCACCGGCGCATCAGCAACCTGGTGCGTTCCAACCTGTCCTACGAGCCGTAGCGGCCGGCTACTCCAGCGCCCCGTCCTCGCGGAGCTGTCGGATGCGCGCGTCGTCGTAGCCGAGCACGTCCCGCAGGGTGCGGTCGGTGTCCCGGCCGAGCTCCGGGAAGACCCAGTCCTGGGCCATGTCGCTCCGGGTGAAGCGGATGGGAAGGCAGGGTAGGGTGAGGCGTCCGAAGCGCGGGTTGTCGTGGGTGCCGAGAAAGTCGCGGGCCTGGAGGTGCGGATCGTTCGTCACCAGGTCGGCGCCGTTCTGCACCGCTCCGCAAGGGATACCTTCCGCCTGCAAGAGCCGCATGACCTCGTGGCAGTCCCGCGTGCGGGTCCAGTCCTCGATGACGGCGTCCAGCTCGGCGCGGTTGCGGACCCTCTCCTCGGCGCTCCCGAACCGCGGGTTGCCGGGCAGCTCCGGCCGGCCGATGGCGGCGGCCAGCCTGTCCCACTGCGCCTGGTCCTCGGCGGCGATGACGCACCAGCGGTCGTCGCCCTTGCAGGCGTAGATCCCGTAGGGAGCGTGGTAGGGGGACCGGTTGCCGACCGCAACGGGTTCGGTGTCGGTGTTGGCGGCCTGGATCATGGCGGTGCCGATGAGGAACGCGGCCGCCTCCGCCTGGGCCAGATCCATGGCCATCCCCTGGCCGGTACGCCGGCGGTAGAGCGTCACCGCCACGGACAGGATTGCCGCCACCACCCCCGACACGTAGTCCGGCAGCACGGTGCCGGACCCCACGGGAGGACTCACCTCCGCGGACTCGTTCCACAACCAGGTGAACCCGGTGAATCCCGTGATGATGGTGCCCAGGGTCAGGGAGTCCTTCTTGGGCCCGGTGGCGCCGAGCCCGGGCATCCGCAAGGTGACGATGTCGGGCTTTTGCTCCACCAGGTGATCGTAGTCGAGCTCCAGACCCGGCATGACCCGCGCCGCGAAGTTGTCCACGACCAGATCGCAGTGTCGGGCCAGCTCCCGGATCAGGCCGGGCCCCTCCGGATGCTTGAGGTTCACCGTGACCGAGCGCTTGTTCCGGTTGAACTCCAGGAAACGCGGCGACGCGTTGGGGTCGTCCCCGGTGCCGAAGAAGCGGAAGGGATCGAGCCCGCCCTTGGCGGATTCCACCTTGAGCACCTCCGCGCCCAGGTCCGCCAGCAGCATCATGCCGAAAGGGCCCGCCAGCACGTGGTCGAAGCTCAACACCCGCATGCCCTGCAGCGGCAGGCCCTGGCCGTCCGCGTCAGCCTTCCCGGGAGCGCCGGCCGGGGACCCGCCTCCGTCTCCGGAACGCCCTGCTCCCGACCACGCGTCCCGCGCCTCCCGGGCCACGGGCCGCGGAGACGCCACCGGCGGCCGCGAGCCGCTGAACAGGCAGGGGAGGGCCGGCTGGGTCAGCGAGGTCCCGTCCGGATAGGACACCTCCTGGACGAAGTGCCGTCCTTCCACGTGCGGGTCCCGGAGAAAGCCCAGCGGCGGGTTCACGGGTAGGCACGGGATGCGGTTGGACTGGAGACGGTGGGTCAGCTCGTCCATGGAGTACTGGCGGGTGAACTCGCTCACCGCGGGATTGATGACGTCGGCGTGGGACCGCCGGAAGAGGTTGTTGAGGTACTCGGGCGCGTCGAACTCCTGGGGATGGCCGGGCCAGATGTCGAGGAATCTCTGCCAGTGCTGCCGGCTGACATACATGTAGACGTAGCCGTCCCGGCACGGGAATATCCTGGCCGGCGCCACGTGCTGGTGCTGGCTCCCGGCGCGGGTGTGGATCTCCTGTTCGTTGGCGTAGAGCCGGACCATGTGTTCCTGGGTGGCCAGGGCCTCCTGCATGGAGACGTCGATCCAGTCGCCGACGCCGGTGCGCTCCCGGCGATGGAGCGCCGCCACGATGCCCAGGGCCGCCACCAGGCTGCCGAAGTAGTAGGCCTGGGTTTCGGGGGGTGCGCACGGAGGTCGGTCCGGATCGCCGGAGATGGACATCAGGCCGCACATGGCGAACACCACGAGGTCGTTGTAGGCGAAGTCGCTGTGGGGACCCCACTGGCCGAAGCCGGTGATGGACGCCATGATCAGCGCAGGATTGATCCCCCTGAGCCGGTCGTAGTCAAGCTCGAGTCCGGCCAGCCATCCCGGGGCGCCGCTTTCGATGAGGATGTCGGCCTCGGCCGCCAACTCCCGCAAACGGTGGCGCCCCTCGGGCGTTTGCAGATCCAGCTCCAGGGTGCGCTTGTTGGCGTTGAGGTGGGCGAACGCAAGGCTGGTCTCGCCCACGAAAGGGGGCAGCCGCCGCACCGGGTCGCCGCCGGGCGGCTCGATCTTGAGCACTTCCACCCCGAGGTCGGCGAGGAAGCGCCCGCACATCTGGCCCTTGCGGTCCGTGAGGTCCAGCGCCCGGTAGCCTTCCAGCAGCCGAGGGGCGCCGCCGTTTCCTGGCTCGTCCTTGGCCATGTCCCGCTCCTAGGACTTCTTCGCGTCGGGCTTCTCGTAGGCCACGCTGCCGCCGCCCTTCTGCGACTGCAAGTACCCCTCCACGTCGTTGAGCGGGTTCGTGTACACGCGCATGCGGTGGGAGATGATCTCGTCCACCAGGAGCCCGCGACTGTTGTCCAGGTCCATGGCCGTGTAGGCGGCGATCTTGGCGTGCTCCAGGGTCGCCGGGTGGCGCGTGGCGATGGTGGCGGCGAACTGCCGCACGAACGGGATCAGCTCCTTCTCGGGCACCGTCCTGGACACCAGCCCCAGGCGCTCGGCCTCGGCGCCGTCCAGGTTCTCGCCGGTGAGCTGGATGTAGAACGCCTTCTTGAAGGGGATGCCGCTGCGGAAGAGCGTCGGGGTGGCGGTGGCGCCGTAGCTCCCGCGGATGATCTCCGGCATGCCGAACTGGGCCGTGTCCGCGGAGATGGCCAAGTCATGGCCGTTCACCAGCACCAGGCCGCCGCCCAGGGCCCAGCCGTTGACCGCGGCCACGGTGACCTGCGGGGCTTGGCGCAGCAGCGTGACGATCTCCCGCGCGGAACCCCCTTCGTATAGCCGGCGCTTGCCCTGCCACGACGCGCGCAAATCGTACAGGTCCAGCCCCGAGCTGTAGGCGTTGCCGGAGCCGGTGGTGACGATGCAGCGGATATTGTCGTTCACCGACAGGGTCTTGAGGCTGTCCGCCAGCTCCGCCAGGAGCTTGCGGCTCAGGGCGTTCTTCCGCTCCGGCCGGTTGAGGGTGATCCAGGCGACGCCTGTTTCCTCGTCTATCTCCTCGATGATGGTTTCCCTTTCAGCCACGGGGTTCCTCCAATCCGTTCAACGGGCGCCGAACCGTTCCCGCCACGCGTCCACGCATGCCGGGTTCACCACGGTCTCGGGCACCTGGCCCGCCAGCACCGTGAGAATGCTCTGGGCCGCCATGCGCTCGCCGGAGACCTGGGACTGCGGGTTGGTGCCGATGATGTGCGGGGTCATGATCAGCCGCTCGGGGTCCACCTGCCGGATGGGGTCCGACATGGGCAGCGGCTCTTCCTCGAACACGTCCACGGCCGCGCCGGCGATGACGCCCTCGTTCAACGCCTGCACCAGGTCCTCCTGTTTGACCACGCCCCCGCGGCACGTGTTCACCAGGTAGGCGGTGGGCTTCATCTTCTTCAACTCGGCCAGGGTGATGAGCTGGCGCGTCTCCTCGGTGAGCGGCGTGTGCAGGGTCACGAGATCGGATTCCCGGAGCACCGTGTCCAGCGACACCAGCTCCACCCCCAGGTGTTGCACCGACTCCTGGGTGACGTAGGGATCGCAGGCGATGAGCCGCATCTCCCAGGGGCCGAGGCGCTTGGCCACCTCCTTGCCCACCCGCCCGATGCCGACGATGCCGACGGTGCGGCCCACCATCAGGTTGCCCCGGTGCTCGTTGCGCTTCCAGCCGCCCTCGCGCAGGAGCTGCTGGTTGTGCGCCAGCCGCTTGAACAGCATGGACATGAGCCCGACGGTGGCCTCGGCCACGCCGGTGAAGTTCTCCCGCGCCGGGCTGTTGCACACCAGGATGCCCAGCTCGGTGGCCGCGTCCACGTCGATGGTCTCGTAGCCGATGGCGGCCTTGATCACCGCCCGGAGCTTCGGCAGCCGGGCCAGCACCCCGCCGCTGATGACGTCCCGCTGTGCGGCCCAGACGGCGTCGCAGTCGCCGATCAGTTGCACCAGCTCGTCTTCCGTGTAGCGGTGCTTGGGAAACTCGTCCTGGTCCTTCCCCAGCACGAGCTCGCACCCCGCCTCCTCCAGCGCGTCCCGCCCCACCGACAGCTTGTGCGGCGCCGGGATACAGACCTTGTTGCCTTGCATGGTGACTCCGAGCGTTGAGGCCGGAAGGGCTCTTCCAGGCGGACCTCCCAGCGAATATACTTCTCTTGCACGTGCCCGTCGGCATCGACTACGGTTGGTCTGCTCAATGAGGGCTCCCTCCGGGCGGCGTCCGGCCGGACCGCAAAAAGAACCGCGGATTCACGGACGAATCTATGAGACGCCGCACCGGGGTGTCAAGGCTGGTCCGGTTCCGGGAGCCGCGCCGCGGGAAGAACGCATCCACGGTAACGCACAGGAGTTCGAATGAAGATCACGGACATCACGACCCTGCGGCTACGCGCGCCCATGGGCGCTCTGGGCCAGGTGGAGAGCCGCACGGGGGTGCGGACCCACCGGTATGGGTTCCTCGTGGAGGTCCATACCGACGAGGGAGTGACCGGCGTGGGTTCCTGCTCGGGCAACGGACTCGTGCTGGAAACCATCGTCACGCACGTGCTCAAACCGCTGCTCGTCGGCATGGACCCCCTGGCCATCGAGGAGGTCTGGGACACGGCCTATTTCCGGGCCGGCGTCCGGGCCTTCGGCTCCAGAGGGGTCGGAGTGGTGGCTCTCAGCGGCGTGGACATCGCCCTGTGGGACATCGCCGGCAAGGTGAAGGGCGTGCCGGTGTACGAGTTGCTGGGCGGCAAGCTTCGGGATCCGGTGGAGGTCTACGCCACCGCCCTCTATCCCGAGGAAACCCGGGCCGCGGTAGAGAAGGCCGAGAAGCTGGCGGAACGGGGCTTCCACGGCATCAAGATCAAGGTGGGCTTCGACCTGGCGCAGGACATCGAGATCGTGAGCGCGGTGCGGTCCGCCCTGGGAGCCAATTTCTCGCTCATGACCGACGCCAACATGGGCTACGGGCTGGACGTGGCCCTGGCCGCCGCCGAGGCGTTCGAGAAGCTGGGGATCGGTTGGCTGGAGGAGCCTCTGTTCATGGAGGACGTGGCCGGCCACGCGCGGCTCAAGGCCCGTTCCGGCGTCCCCGTGGCCCTGGGCGAGAACCTCCACACCCGCTTCGCCTTCGAATCGTTCATGGCCCGCGACGCCGTCGACGTGCTCCAGCCCGACGTCGCCCGCGCCGGCGGCATCAGCGAGGTGCGCACCATCGCCGCACTGGCCGCCGAACAGGGTCTCCCGGTTTCGCTCCATACCTACGGCGACGGCATCGCCCTCGCCGCCAGCCTGCATCTGGCCGCCGCGCTCGACAACAGCGCGGTGATGGAGTTCGACTACAACGAGAACCCGCTCCGGAGCGGACTGCTCCTGGAACCCCTGGAGCCCAGGAACGGCTTCATGCGCCCGCCCGACGCCCCCGGTCTGGGCGTCACCCTCGACCCCGAAGCGCTCCAGCGCTACCACTTCGACGGCGGTGGAGACCTTGCGCTGTGGCGCCCGACGTTACGCGATGCCGCAGAGTCGCCCCGTGGCTGAAATGGAACGGAGTCGACATCCCCAGACCTGCCATAGGCGCGGGAATGGCGCCATCGCCCTGATCCGGCACAGCGGCCCCACATCCGTCATTCCCGCGAAAGCGGGAATCCAGGGGAGGCGGGGTAGGGGAGACGTCTCCAGGGGAACGCTTGATGTATGACGCCGCCTACTGGATAGAACGCCTGGCCCTGGAATCACACCCCGAAGGCGGTCACTTCAAGGAGATTTACCGATCCGCCGCCACGATGCCGGGCGAGGTGCTGCCGGGTTACGAGGGCCGCCGCAACCTCGGCACCTCCATCTACTTCCTCCTGCGGGACAGCGAGTTCTCCGCGCTGCATCGCATCAGGCAGGACGAGTTGTGGCACTTCTACGCGGGCTCGGCCCTCACCGTCCACGTCATCGACAGCGCGGGAGACTACCGTCCCATCCGCATGGGTCCCGATCCGGAAGCCGGCCAGTTGCCGCAGGCGCTGGTGCCCGGTGGCTCGCTCTTCGGGGCCTCTTTGGCGGACGGCAGGGGGTACGCCCTGGTGGCTTGCACCTGCATCCCCGGCTTTGATTTCGCCGATTTCGAGATGCCCGCAAGGGAAGAGCTTCTGGACCGCTACCCGCAACATCGCGCTCTCATCGAGCGGCTCACGCGTGTATCGTAATTTTGGGTCAAAGCGCTAAACTTGAGAGAATCACACGACGGGAGAGAAGCCCATGACCACCACCCGCGAAGTGCGCATCGGCTGTGTCCAGACGCCGGCCCTGGCGACCTTCGACGAGGCCATCGAAGCGGCCCGCCGCCTGGCCGGCGACGCGGTGGCGGCGGGCGCCGAGCTGGTGTGTCTGCCCGAGTTCTGCGGCGGCCTCGCCACCGAGAACGGCGTGCTCAAGCCCCCGGCCGCGCCGGAAGCGAGGCACCCGGTGCTGGAGGCGTTGCGCGCCTTCGCCCGCGATGCCGGCGCGTGGATGCTCATCGGCTCCGTGGCCGTGGACGGTCCCGACGGCCGCCTCATCAACCGCGGCTTCATGGTTGACGACACAGGGAAAATCCGCGCCCGCTACGACAAGATCCACCTTTTCGACGTCGACCTCTCCGAAACCGAGCGTTACCGCGAGTCCGCGGTCGTCAGTCCCGGCAAGGAGGCCGTGGTGGCGGACACCCCTTGGGGTCGCCTGGGCATGACGACCTGCTACGATTTGCGCTTCCCCCACCTTTACCGCTCCCTCGCCCAGGCCGGCGCGGAGATACTGGCAGTGCCCGCGGCCTTCACCAAGGTCACCGGACAAGCCCACTGGCACGTGCTGAACCGTGCCCGCGCCATCGAGAACGGCGCCGTGGTGGTGGCCCCCTGTTCCGTCGGCCCGGTGCCCGGCGGCGGCGCCGTCTACGGCCACTCGCTCATCGTCTCACCCTGGGGCGAGATCCTGGCCGAAGGCGGCGACGAGGCCGGCATCATCGTCGCCGCGGTGGACATGGAGAGCGTCGCCAGTGTCCGCAGGCGGGTTCCGAGCCTCCGGCACGACCGGCCGTTCAGCCAGCCGGTCCAGCCCGAGCGCGGCCGCCGGTCGGTAGCTTGAACCGGCAGGCAGAGGTCCGTTGGTCAGGGTACGGCATGGCTGACTTTCTTGGGGTGACGGGATGAAGAGTACGCTACAACTAACTCCAGACGAAACAACGTGGCTGGCCGAATACCGGCAGGCATTGAGCGAACGTCACCCGGGGACCGTTGTGCGTATGCTAGTGTACGGCTCGAAGGCTCGCGGCGAGTCGTATCCAGACAGCGATGTTGACGTCCTGCTTGTCGTAAGGAATGATGCTGATTCCCTGAAGCGACCCTTGCGGGACATAGGCTATGAACTGGCGGCGACATCGGACGCCGTCCCATCGATCCTGGCCTACACCGAGGATGAGTGGCAAGAGAGAACGAGCAAGGGCTACCCTTTCCAACGAGCGGTGGAGCGCGACGGGGTGTCGGTGTTGTGAATCGAGACGTGGTCTTGCGAGAGTGGGTGCGAGCCACCACGACGCTTCGAGCTGCTCAACTCCTGATGAGGGAGGGCTACCACGACGATGCAGTGTCGCGGGCCTATTATGTGATACTGCACGCGGCGAAGGCAGCTCTGTTGGTTCACGACATTGCCGCGGAAAGCCATGCCAGTGTCCGACGGCTGTTTGGTAGGCACCTGATTCTGTCTGGCGCCATCGAGCCCGAATGGTCCAAGTATCTCGGCGGGAGCTTGGACGATCGACTTGCGGCGGACTATGACATCGGAACTTCCTTTACCGATGATGAAGCCGAACGCCAATGCCGGAGTGCCGCGGAGTTCGTGGGACGTATGCAGCGTTATCTAGTCGAATACGGTTTTGCCGACGCTGATCTTGGAAGCGAAAGCGGAGATGGTTGAGGTACCCGCCCCACGTGCGAGGCCGTCCTCGTGAAAGAGCTGATCATCGTACGGCACGCCAAGTCGAACTGGAAGGATTCCAGCCTCGACGACCGCGACCGACCGCTCAACAAGCGAGGCGAGCGGGACGCACCCGAGATGGGCGCCCGGCTGGCGCGGCGCAAGCACAGACCGGACCTGATCGTGTCGAGCCCTGCCGTGCGGGCCCTGGAGACGGCGCGGATCATCGCCCGGAAGCTGGGCTACCCGCGCAAGGAAATCGCGGTGATGGATCGCCTGTACGGCGCGGGTATCGTCGAGCTGCTCGACGTGATCCGCAACGCGGACGAGTCGGTGACGACGCTGATGCTGTTCGGCCACAACCCCGGGCTGACCGAGCTCGCCAATCACCTGGGGCCGCGGTCTATCCCCAATTTGCCCACCTGTGGCGTGCTGCATCTCGGGTTCAACACGGACGCTTGGTCCACTGTGGGCTATGCCCGGGGCGACGAGTTGCTGTTCGACTTTCCCAAGAGCGGATAGTGACGGCGCATGGTGGGAAGTTGCCCAAATGGATCACTCCCACACAGAGGAGACCATCGCCATGAAATGCAGTATTGAAGGATGTCCGGGAGAGTACGGTACGGGGAGAGTCATGCACACCGTACGACACCGTGGTCAAGTAGTCGTCATCGATCATGTTCCGGCTGAGGTTTGTACCGTGTGCGGAGACGAGCTTCTGAGGCCGGAAACGGTTCGTAGGATCGAGGTTCTGCTTGAGGAACAGAACCAGCCGGCCAGTACGGTGCCTCTCTACGAGTATGCTTGAAAATGCCTTCCCTGTAGACATCGTTGATAACCTGTCCCTTGGCCTCGAACTCAGTGTGAGGTCTGCACCGCCTCCGCCCTACGGAAAATCCCGGCTCTTCCTCCCTACCGGCTCCGCGCCTATCAAGTGCTGTTCGATTTCCCCAAGAGCTAGCCCGCGCCTTACTCCACGCTTCTCAACTTCCCCGCCACGAACTTGTGAAGCGTGCTGGAGATGAGGGTCTGGTAGGGCATCCCTTCCTTGCTGGCCTTCTTCTTGAGGGCCTCCAGATCGCGGGACGAGATCCGGATGTTGATGCGCTTGTCCTTCTGAAGGAATTCGGCGGCAGCGTCTTCCAATTCCCGCTTTGCTTGCTTGAAGTTGGTGATGCTTCTGAATTCCCCGCGTTCAAAGTCCCGGAGGATCTTCACCTCTTCCTCGTCCAGTTTGAGAGGGCGCTTCATTCGAGATACTCCCTTGTCGCTTTTCTGCTGGGGATGATGGTTTGAGAAACCGTGTTCCTCTCCATTCCTTTTGTCAACAGTCCGTGTCCCCTACTGAAAATCCCGACTTTTCCTCCTCACCGGCTCTACCCCTATCTTCGGCTCCCATACCGACTCCGCGACGAGGTGGACGACGTTGGACTCGTTCTGCAGGGGGCCGCTGACGCCCATGAAGGAGAGGGTCTTGACGGGGACGCGGAACCGTTCGTAGACGTCGCGCCACAGGATGACGTTGACGAAGCCGGTCTCGTCTTCGAGGGTCATGAAGATGACGCCCCGGGCGGTCTTGGGCCGCTGGCGGCAGATGACGATGCCGGCGTAGTCGACGCGGCGACCATGGGGCATTCGCTGCACGGTGGCGGCGTCGGGAAGCCCCTGGGCGGCGATCCGCTGGCGCAGGTGGGCCAGCGGATGGCCCCGGGGGCTGTGGTCGGTGGTGCGGTAGTCCCAGACGATGGACTCCAGGTCGCTCAGGGGCTCGAACGGGACCGGGTCCTGCGGTGTATCGAGGGACAGAGCATCTGCTCCAGCCGCCTGGAATCCCTGGACCTGCCAGAGAACGCGGCGCCGCTGAGGGGCCGGTGACATCAGCGCTCCGGCTTCGGCCAGGCGGTCGAGGATGTCCTGCCGCAAGCCGGTGCGGGAGGCAAGATCGGCCAGGGAGCGGAACGGAACGGCCCGCCGGGCGCTCTCGATACGCTGCCAGTCGGCTTCCCTGAGCCCTTTTACGTAGCGCAGTCCCATGCGCAGGGCATGGACCGGAGGGGCGCCGGCTCGCCCGCCGCTCTGCCTGCCGGCCTGCCTTTCCAGGGTGCAGTCCCAGTCGCTGTGCCGGACGTCCACCGGCAGCACCCGGATTCCGTGCCGCTTGGCGTCGTCCACGAGGGTGGCCGGGGCATAGAAGCCCATGGGCTGGGCGTTGAGCAGCGCGCAGGCAAAGGCCGCGGGATAGTGGCGCTTGAGCCATGACGAGGCGTAGGCGATGTAGGCAAAGCTGGCCGCATGGCTTTCGGGGAAGCCGTAGTCGCCGAAACCGCGGATCTGCTCGAACACCTGGGTGGCGAAGTCCTTGCGGATGCCCTTGGCCTCCATGCGTGAGATGAACCGCTCCCGGTGCCGCTCGATCCTTCCCGACCTCCTCCAGGCGGCCATGTCGCGCCGGAGCTGATCGGCCTCCCCGGGCGTGTAGTCCGCGGCCACTACGGCCAGCCGCATAACCTGTTCCTGGAACAACGGGACGCCGAGGGTCTTCTTGAGGATGGGCTCCAGGGAAGGGTGGGGGTAGGTGACCTCCTCCTCCCCGTTCCGGCGGCGCAGGTAGGGATGCACCATGCCCCCCACGATGGGACCCGGCCGGACGATGCTGACCTCGATGACCAGATCGTAGTACTCCCGGGGCTTGAGCCGGGGCAGCATGGACATCTGCGCGCGGCTCTCGATCTGGAAGACCCCCACGGTATCGGCCTCGCGGATCATGGCGTAGGTCGCGGGATCGTCCCCGGGAATCGTGGCCATGGAAAAGCTCCGGCCCCAGTGTTTCCGGATGAGGCGGAAGGACCTGTCCACCACGGTCAGCATGCCGAGCCCCAGCAGGTCCACCTTGAAGAGCTTGAGGCTTTCCAGGTCCTCCTTGTCCCACTGGATGACCGTGCGGTCGCGCATGGCGCCGTTCTCGATGGGGACCAGGTCGCGCACCGGCTTGTGGCCGAGCAGGAATCCGCCGGGGTGGATGGACAGGTGGCGGGGGAAGTCCTGGATCTCTTCCGCCAGCCGCAGCAGCTCCCCGTGCGCGCTCGGGTCGAGGCCGGCGCTCCGGAGCACTTGCGGGTCCACCCGTTCGTACTGGCCCAGCAGCCGGGTGACGCGGTGGACCGCGGTCTCCGTCAGCCCCAGGACCTTGCCCACGTCCCGGACCGCGGAACGCCCGCGGTAGCGGATGAAGTTGGCCACCATGGCCGCGTGGGTGCGGCCGTGCTTTCGGTAGAGGTACTGGATGACCTCCTCGCGGCGGTTGTGTTCGATGTCGAGGTCGATGTCGGGGGGCTCGGCCCGCTCCCGGGAGATGAAGCGCTCGAACAACAGGTCCATGCGCACCGGGTCGATGGCGGTGATGCCGAGGCAGTAGCACACCGCGGAATTGGCCGCGGAGCCGCGGCCCTGGCAGAGGATCCCGTTCTGCCGGCAGAATCGGACCAGGTCCCACATGGTGAGGAAGTAGCCTTCGTAGGCGAGCTCCCCGATGACCTCGAGCTCGCGCTCGAGCTGTGCCCGGATATCTCCGGGCACGATGCCGCCGTAACGCTCTCCGGCTCCCCGGAAGGTGAGCTCCCGGAGCCACTCCCCTGAGGTCTTGCCGTCCGGCAGCTCCTCGGAAGGGTAGCGGTAGGAGATCTCGTCCAGGGAAAAGCCACAGCGGGCAGCCACTTCCAGGGTGCGGGCGACCGAGTCCGGGTCATCCCTGAAAAGCGCCGCAAACGTGGAAGGGGACTTGAGGTCGTGCTCCGCGTTGGGCTTGATCAGCCGCCCGGCGGCGGTCAGCGGGACCCGGTGGCGGATGCAGGTGAGGACGTCCTGGAGCCGGCGTCGGGAGGGGTGGTGATAGAGCACCTCGGCGGCGGCCGCCGTGGGGATGCCGTAGCGCCGCGCCCGCTCCCGCAGCCGGCGCTCCCGCGGCGCCTCTTCAGCCCGGCGGTGGCGGGTCACCAGCGCGTAGAGCCGGTCGCCGAAGGCATCCCGGAGGTCCCGGGCGACGAACGCGGGTTCCGGCTCCCGCACCAGCAGGCTCTCCTCTCCGCCCCACAGGGCTAGGAGCCCGCCGGCATGGGCGCAGACCTCACGCCATTCCACCACGCTCCTTCCCTTGGGCGAGCGGAGACGTCCGGCGGAAATCAGCCGGCAGAGATGGGCGTAGCCGGTGCCGTCGGCGGCCAGCAGCAGGATGGAGGAGCCGTCGGCGACGGTCATCCGGGCGCCGACGACGAGGTGCAGGCCCAGCTCCCGGGCTTTCACGTGGGCGCGCACGGCGCCGTAGACGCCGTCCCGGTCGGTGAGGCAAAGCGACCCGATCCCCAGCTCCGCCGCCCGCTCCAGCAACTCCTCAGGGTGGCTCGCCCCCTCCAGGAATGAGTAGTGGCTCTTGCAGTAGAGGGGCGTATAGGACGCGGGCGCCATCACTCCACTTTTCCATGCACGAACCAGCCGTGGCGTTTGGAATCGTAGTAGACCCACAGCCACGGGCCCTCGCCGGAGCGGACGAAGTGGTACTCGCGGTGCACCCCGGCGCCCGAGCCCCACCATCCTCCGGAGATGATGTAGGGGCCGGCCGAAGACGTCATTCCCGCGAAAGCTTGCCCTCGACCCCGATCGGGGGCGGGAATCCAGTAGGGGTGAGGTGGGGAATTGCGCCCGTTTTGCCCCTCCCCGCCCCTGGATTCCCGCTTTCGCGGGAATGACGGAGAGGGGTGCGGGAATGACGCGGGTGTCGTTGCCATCCCCGTAACCACTTGCAGTCTTGACGCAGCCTGGTGCGAGAGCCGTACGGGCTTTGGGAAGAAGCGCCGCACCAGCGGGCGCAGCCGGACCCGTCGCGGCCTCGGCGTCGGCACGTCTTCCATGGGCTCCCAGGTGAAGCGCGCCTCCGGAAGGTGCCCGGCACGCGGGCGAGCCCGCAGCAGCGCGCCGTCGCCGAACCGGGCGCGCAGCCGCGCCAGGGCGCGGTTGGCCGCGTCGTGGTCGCGCGCGGAGGCGCCGTGGAAAAGCTCTCCCTGCCGGATATCCGGCGAAGCTCCCCGGAGCTCCATGAGGATTTCCGTCACCCCGGCCGGCAGCTCCGTGGCCTCCAGGCGGAGCCGCAAGAGGTCCAGGATCTGTGCCCGGTCCAGGATGGGCCGAGCCGGCCGCAGGGTCTCGGCCTTCTCCGTCCTGTCGTCCAGGCGGAGCTGGAGGAGGAGGGCAGTCATCACCTCGTGGCGCTGCTCCAGCGCTTCAAGCAAAGGCTCCAGCAGCCCCTCCATGAGCACCGCCAGCCGCTGGCGGTCGCTCTCGGGGTAGTCCAGGAAGATTCCCGCGGCGGTGGGCTCGGACGGCGTCTCCGGATGGAGCGGGCTCCACAGGTCGCCCGCGGCCAGCCGGTGGAGCCGGTGGGCTTCCCGTCCCAGCCGCGAGCGCACCTGGGACGCGGGCAGGTCCAGGAAGCCGCCCAGGGTGTGGATGCCGAGCCGGGCCAGGAGGTCGCGGACCTTGGGAGCGAAGTCGAGCCGGTCCAGCCGGACGCCGCGGACATGGTCCTGCTCTTCCCGGGGCGTCCGGAAGACCACGATCCGGTCACAGGCCTTGGCCGCGGCATAGCTGCCGAAACGGGAGAATCCCACGGCCACGGTGTTGTGGAGGCCGGCGCGGGTGAGATCGCCGTGGATGAGCCCGGCCCACTCCTCCAGGCGGGGATGGAGCAGGGAAAGCCCCGAGGCCCCGAGCCAGAACACACCGGGCTCGTCCCCGGAAGGTTCCACTTCCGCGGCAAAGCGCCGCAGCCGTGGAACCAGGCCGGCCACGGCCTTTTCGATGGCCGAGCGGGAAATGACGTCCGCCCGGAGATGGCGCGAGAGCGCAAGCCCCGCGCCGTAGCTCATGCCCGGTAGGATGCACATGGCCCGCGCCCGATGGTTTACCCAGAGGATGGTCCCCTGGGCCTTGTCCCGGTCCACCACCGCGGCGGGATGGTCTTTCCAGTCCGGATGGTCCCGGAGCAGCAGTTGCAGGGGAAAGGCCGCAACGTCAACACAGGCCATCCGTTCCACGGCAAGACTCCATGTGGCTCCATCCCGGTGCGCCGCGTTTGTCCTTGACCACGCGGACCTCCCAGTCGAAGCGGCTGAAGGCGGTCCTCGTGATCCGGCCTTCGCCGTGCAGCGACACCAGCGGTCCCAGCGACGGCGCGCCCCGTTTCTTGCGGGTGAGGCAGAGGAGCGCCGCGTGGTGCTTCCGGGCCAGCGCCGCCAGGCGGCTCTGGACCGCCATGTGCATCCGCGCCTCGGCCTTCAGGTCCAGCACCACCAGGCCGAACGCGCCGGAGCGCAGTAGCTGGTCGGCGGCGCGGGACGCGGCAAGGGCGTCGGGGACCCGGACCACCGGCAGGGCCTTGAGATCGATGCCCCACTCGGCGAAATCCGGCGGGAAGAAGATCGAGTTGCCGAAGCCGATCCACGCCGCGGGCTCTCCCCGCTGCTGGGCCTGAAGGATCAGGGCGGCGGCGGCCGTGAGGGCAGGGGCCGCGCCCGAGTCCGACATTTCGGTGAGTCGTCCGGCCAGGGAGGACAGGTTCCAGGCCCTCGGGGTCTCGCGGGCAGGCTGGCGCCGTGCGGGGGCGGCGCCCGAAGCCGGTATGGCGTCGTGAGTCTTTTCGGCGGAAACGTCCATGAAAGTATCCTCACCCCTCCAGATAACGTCTCACCTCCACTACCTTGCCCAGGATGGTGCACTCGTCGGCCCTGGGAACGATCGGCGCGAAAGCCGGGTTCTCCGGATGCAGCTCGATCCGGCTCCGGCGCAGGCGAAGCCTCTTGATGGTGGCCTCGTCGCCCACCAGGGCCACGACGATGTCGCCCGAGGCGGCTTCCGCCTGTTGCCTCACGACGACGATGTCGCCGGGAAGGATGCCCGCTCCGGTCATGCTTTCCCCCTGGACCCGGAGCCCGAACACTTCCTCCGAGCCGCGTGACTGCACCGGGATGTAGCCTTCGCACTCCTCGATGGCCGCTCGCAGCCCGCCGGCCTGCACGCGCCCCAGCAGCGGCACGAACAGCGTCCCGGGCTCCCGGGGCAGTCGGTAGCCCCTGGATTTCCCGTGCGCCTTGACCAGCCGCCCCTCGACCACCAGGCGCTCCAGATGTTGCCGGGCCGTCTGCACCGCCTTGAACCGGAACGCCTCCTGGACCTCCCGCACCGTGGGAGGAAGCTCCTCCAGGATCCGCCTGCGCACGAACCGGTAAACCTTCTCCCGGGTCTCTCCCGGTGGAGTGAAGGGTGTCATGAGGATGCGTATACCAGACTTTTGTCTGGTATACAAGACAAATCACACGAGCGGCTGGACGTGGTCGTGTGGGCCTTCCCGGTGCTCAACCCTCTAGCGCTTGTCTCTCGCCCTCGCGCTTTGCGGCCCTTCGTTCCCTTTTCCAGAAGACGCGCTTCGTCTTCCGGAGATGTTTCCACCACTCGGGCGGACCGGTCAGGATACCTTTCTTTACAGTCGCCATGGCGTTGGATCGTGCTCCCTGGATACCATAACATTCGGTCTGTTTCATATTGTACAGGGCTCCACCGCGACGGCGGGCCGCGAATGTGGCAGTCCCGACAGGCAGCGAAATCCCCCTGCGTCATTCAAGAGGCGCTGTCTGATCACTTCCCGTCGAGTCCCGATTCGCGCCCCGCGTCCTGATCTGCTAAAAATTTCCATCTCGCTCCGAAACCCACGAGCAGTCCGGGCCGGGAGGATGCAGGTTGATCGAGGTCGAGGGTCTCACCCGAAAGTATGGTGATCTGGTGGCGGTGGACGATGTTTCCTTTTCCATCGGGAAGGGGGAGGTCGTCGGCCTGCTGGGGCACAACGGCGCCGGCAAGACCACCATCATGCGCATGCTCACCGGCTACATCGAGCCCACCGCCGGGTCGGTGGTCATCGACGGCATGCCGCTTCACGAAGCGCGACTGAGCATCCAGCGCAAGCTGGGCTATCTGTCCGAGAACGCTCCGCTTTACCCGGACATGTCGGTGGTGCGCTACCTGGAGTACGTGGCCGACCTTCGCGGGCTTCCGCGCGCCGGCCGTCCGTCCGTGCTCAAGCGGGCGCTGGAGCGTACGTGGCTGACGGACCGGGCGCTGGATCCGGTGGGCACGCTGTCCAAGGGCTACAAGCAGCGGCTGGGAGTGGCCCAGGCCATCGTGCACGAGCCGGAGATCCTGATCCTCGACGAGCCCACCAACGGCCTGGACCCCACGCAGATCTTCCAGATGCGGTCGCTGGTCCGGGACTTGAGCGAGAACGCCACCATCATCGTCTCCACGCACATCCTTCAGGAGGTGGAAGCGGTCTGCGAGCGGGTGATCATCATGGTGCAGGGACGGATCGCGGTGGACGCCCGGCTGAGCGAGCTGCGGCAGTCCCACCGGCTGGTGGTGGGGCTCGGCAATCCGTCCGACGACGCGGCCGAACGGCTCGGGGAGATCCCGGGAGTGGGCATGGTGACGCCGGCGGAGGGGCCGCGCGGGGAGAGCTACGGCCTTGAACTCGAGGTTCCGGCGGGCGAGGTCGCGCCCGGCGTGGCCAGGGAAGCGGTCGAACGGGGCTGGGAGCTCTTTCGCATGAGCGAGGAGGCCCGTACCCTGGAGACCGTGTTCCGCGAGGTGGGGGAGAGAGGCGGCCATGCCTAGCATCTGGAGCATCGCCAAGAAGGAATTCTCCACCTATTTCTCCTCGCCGGTGGCGTTCATCTTCCTGGGGACGTTCTCGGCCGTGTGCCTGTTCATCTTCTTCTGGGTCGAGCAGTTCTTCGCGCGCAACATCGTCGACGCAAGGCCGTTGTTCGAGTGGATGCCGATCCTGCTCATCTTTCTCAGCGCCGCCCTGACCATGAAGATGTGGAGCGAAGAACGGCGCATGGAGACCCTGGAGTTCCTCTTCACCATGCCGGTCAAGACGCTCCATCTGGTGCTGGGCAAGTTCCTGGCCTGTCTGGGGCTGGTGGCCATCGCCCTGGCGCTGACCCTGGGCGTCCCGGTCACCGTCTCGTTCATGGGCCCCCTCGACTGGGGCCCGGTGCTGGGCGCCTACACGGCGTCGCTGCTGCTGGCGGCGGCCTACTGCTCCATCGGCCTCTACATCAGCGCGCGGAACGAGAGCCAGATCGCCAGCCTCATCCTCACCACCGTCATCGGCTTCGTGTTCTACCTGCTGGGCTCCCTGACGTTCGGTTTCCTGGCGGGCGTCCAGTGGGCCGAATACCTGGGCCTGGCCGCCACGGGCGTCCGTTTCGAATCCATCACCCGGGGCGTGCTGGACCTTCGGGATATCTACTACTACGTCAGCATCGTCGGCGTGTTTCTCGCCCTGAACGTCTACTCCCTGGAGCGGCTGCGGTGGTCGGGGGAGGGCCAGAAAACGCGCCACCGCGCTTGGCGGGCCGTCACGGCGCTGGTGGTGCTCAATTTCGTCCTGGCCAACTTCTGGCTCCACCGCGGACTGGCCGTGCGCGCGGACCTCACGGCGGGAAAGGACTACTCCATTTCCCAGGCGACCCGGGACCTTGTCGCCCAGTTGCAGGAGCCGCTGCTCATCCGGGGTTACTTCAGCGCCCGCACCCACCCGGTGCTGGCTCCGCTGGTGCCCCGGATCCGGGATACCATTCGCGAGATCGAGTCCCTCAGCGGCGGCCGCGTGCGCGCGGAGTTCGTGGATCCCCGGGAGGAGCCCGGTCTCGAGGAGGAAGCCAACCAGCGCTACGGCATCCGGCCGATCCCCTTCCGGACAGAGGACCGCTACCAGACATCGCTGGTCAACTCGTACTTCGACCTGCTGATCCAGTACGGCGACAAGCACGAGGTGCTGCGGTTCACGGATCTGATCGAGATCAAGGGCGGACGGACAGGAACCAACCTCCGCCTGCGGAACCTCGAGTACGATCTGGCCCGGGCCATCAAGAAGGTGCTGTACGGCTTTCAGGACATCGGCGCGCTGTTCGCCGGCATCGACCAGCCGGTGGAATTCCAGGGGTACATTTCGTCGGTAGAGAAGCTGCCGAAGTCCATCGCACCGTTCAAGCGGCAGTTGCTGACGTCGCTGAGGGAGCTCCGCAAGGAGTCGGAGGGAAAGTTCAAGTACGAGATCATCGATCCCGAGGCCAAGGGTGTTACGGAGCAATTGGCCCAGCAGTACGGCTTCCGCCCCATGGCGACGGGACCCTTCGATCCGCAACGCTTCTATTTCTACATGGTCATGAAGAACAACGGCAGCACGGTGCAGGTGCCCCTGCCCGGCAAGCTGAACCAGGAGTCCGCCAAACGAAGCGTGGAGTCGGCGCTCCGCAGGTTTGCCCCGGGGTTCATCAAGACCGTCGGCTTCCACACCCCGCCGCCGGAGCCCCGGCAGCCGGGAGCGCGTTTCCAGCCGCCGCCCCGGCGGTTCCAGTTCGTTCTGCAGAAGCTCAGGCAGAACTACCGCCTCGCCGAGGTGGACCTCAAGTCCGGGCTGGTGCCGGAGAACGTGGACCTGCTGCTGCTCGCGGCGCCCAAGGATCTGACGCCGAAGCAGCGGTTCGCCGTGGACCAGTTTCTCATGAAGGGCGGCTCCGTGGCGGCGTTGACGTCGCCCTATACCGTGGCCCGCACCCCGGCCGGTCTCGCCGCCAGCCGCTACACTTCGAACCTCGAACCCCTGCTGGAGCACTACGGCGTGACGGTGCGGAAGGCCCTGGTGCTGGATCCGCGGAACGAGCCCTTCCCGGTGTTCGTGAACCGCAAGGCGGGCGCCTTCACCGTCCGCGAGCTGCAGCTCGTGCCGTACCCCTACTTCGTCGACGTCCGGAGCGAGGGCCTGAACCAGGACAACCCCATCACCTCCAGGCTGCCCCAGTTGACCCTGAATTGGGCTTCGCCGCTTACGCTGCCCGAAGAACAGGCCGGCGGCATCACCGCGACCCCGCTGCTTTCCAGCTCCGAGGCGTCCTGGGTATCGAGTTCCCTGAAGGTCCATCCCGATTACAAGGTCCACCCGAAGCTCGGTTTCGAGAAGGAGGGCCAATCCAGGGGACGGGTGCTGGCCGCGGTGGTGGAGGGCAGCTTCCGCTCCTACTACGCGGGCAAGGAATCGCCGTTGCTGGCCGGGGAAGACGGCGGTGAAAAGAAGCCGTCGCCGCCCGAGGGTGGCCAAGCCGCGGAGAAGAAGGACGGCGAGGAGGCACCGGTGGTGACCGGCATGATCGAAAAGTCGCCGGAGTCGGCCCGCATCATCCTGGTCGGTTCCAACGACGCGTTCACCGACCAGATGCTTCAGTTGTCGCGCGCGGCCAACAACGACCGGTACGTGAACTCGCTGCAGTTCCTGGAGAACGTGGTGGACTGGGCCTTGGAGGACCGCGCCCTGCTGTCCATCCGGAGCCGCGCCCACTTCGCCCGGACCCTCGTGCCCATGACCCGCGAGCGGAAGGCCTTCTGGGAGTACCTGAACTACGGCATCGTACTGATGGGCCTGGCGTTGATCTACGGGGGCTACCGATATCATCTGCGCCGCCTGCGCGACTCATACGAGAGAATGCTGACGGCGTGATGGAAGGGTTTTCCGCGTGAGCCGATCGATCAAGCTCTTGCTGTTGTTGCTGATCCTCCAGGCCGGTCTGGCGGTGTGGGTCAACGTCCCGAGCGACGACACCGGCGCCTTCGAGGCGGACAAGTCGCTCCTGGCGGTGGACGCGGGCAGCATGGATGCGGTCACCATCGAGGAGCAAAACAAGCCGACGCTGCGCATCGCCCGCATGGACGGCGGCTGGGTCCTGGCCGACAAGAGCGACTTTCCGGTGTTGCCCGCCAAGTTCGAGAAGTTCACGGACAAGCTCCTCAACGCCAAACGGTCCTGGCCCGTGGGCAAGACCCTGGTGGCGGCCAGGCAGTTCAAGGTGACGCCGGTCCGTTTCGAGAGGCGGGTGCGGTTCCTCCGGGGGACGGAGGTGCTGGGCGATGTCTTCCTTGGCTCATCGCCCGGGTTCCGCAGGGTCCACGCCCGTCTCGACGGCGACGAGCACACCTACGCCATCGACTTCAATGCCTTCGACGCTCCGGCGGAAGCCGACCGGTGGTATGACACGGAGATCCTGAAGACGGCGGTCGAGGACATCGCCCGCATCGACCTGGGGGTGTACGCGTTGAAGGCGCGAGAGGACGGGTTTCAGGTGGAGGGGCTGCGGGAGAACGAACGGACCGATGACGAAGGGGTCCGGAAGGTCGTGGAGCGCGTGTCGGAGGTGGGTTTCATAGACGTCCTGTTCAAGGACGGCAAGACGCTCTTCGACGCGGGCAAGCAGGTGCTGGAGTACACCATCGAGATGAAGGAGGGAGCGCCGGTCACCCATACGGTGGTAGCCCCGGAGGAGGGTGACGACTACATCCTCAAGAGCTCCGCGCATCCGCACTACTTCAAGGTGGTCCGGGATCGGTTCAACGAGCTTCGCGACACGAGCCGGGTGCAGTTGGTCAAGGGCGCTGAATCGGGTTGACAGGGCGTCCGGTGGTCGGATACCTTCCACGGATCGGCCCACTCGACCCAGACGCCACAGAAGCAGGAGGAGACACCATGAGCGCACGTCCCATGCCGACCCAGGAAACCGAGCCGTCGGCCGCCAAGCGATTCATCGCGGCTATCCGGCAACTGCACGCAGACGAGCCGGACGCCGACAAACGCTGGCAGCAGATGGGGTCGCTTCTGAGCGAGCTGCTGTCGGATCCCAGCGTGAAGGCACAGTCGGAGCAGTGGCCGGACTGCGATCAGGGCGGGCTGACACCGCCCGAGGGCGGTCAGCGGGCCCAGAACCTCCTGCTTTACGAGGATCCGGACCACGGATTCGTCATCAACGGGCTGGTCAAGGCGGCGGGGACACGCACCAGCATCCACGACCACGCGCACAACTGGACGCTGTACGGGGTGTTGGACGGTCGCGAGACCATCGAGCGCTACGAACGGCTGGACGACGGCTCCAAGCCGGACTACGCGGAAGTGCGAAAGATCGAAAACGCTCAGGTGGGACCGGGCAAGATCGACCTGGTGCGCCCGTGGCAGATTCATGCCGAGCAGAGCGGGGAGGAGCGCACCGTGGCGATCATCGTGCGGGCCGAGAAGCCCGGCGGCTTCCTGCAGGGCCGCTACGACCCCGAAACCTGCAAGTACTGGCAGGGATACGGTCCTACGCAGATCCCGTTCGAGTTCGTATAGCCCGCTAGCGGGGCGCCGGCATGGTGATTGACGCCGACGGTCACCTGTTCGAGACCGAGGCCGTGTTCGAGAACTACATGGCGCCCGCCTTCCGCAGGTATCGTCCGAGACTCATCACCGACGAGGAGGGCCACAGCTTCTGGGTCGCCGACGGCTCGACGCGCTACCGCCGTCCGGGACAACCGGGAGCGCGCAATCCCGGGACCGCGGCGCCTCCCGGCGGCAAGGCCGGAAAGAACCGCCGGGCCTCGGTGGGAAGCCAGGTGCTTTCCAGCGTGGCCGAGCGTCTCGAGGACCTGGACAAGGAGAACATCGACGTCCAGTACCTCTACCCGAGCTATCTCCTGCACATCAATTCATGGGCCGACGGCGTGTTGGGGAACGAGGTGTGCCGCGCCTACAACACCTGGCTGGCGGAGGTTTGCCGCGAGGCGCCGGACCGGTTGAAGGGCGTGGGCCTCGTGTGTCTCGCCGACCCCGACGGAGCGGCCCGCGAAGTCGCCCGCATCGAGAAGAGCGGCCTTTCGGCCGTCATGGTCAACGGCACCGTGGGCGCGCGTGCGCTGGCGCACCCGGAGCACGAGGTCTTCTTCGCCGCGGTCGACGCCGCGGCATTGCCCGTCGCCGTTCACTTCAGCTACGATTTCCCCGGGGTGAGCGACCTGTTCACCGAGTTCTTTCCCACCCGGGTGCTGGCGGGGCTGTTCCCGATCATGGCCGGTCTCACGAGCGTGCTGTGCACCGGCCTGATGGACCGCTACCCGCGCATTCGCTTCGCCTTCCTGGAAGGGGGTTGCAACTGGGTGGCGTCGTACGTGGAGCGCATGGACGAGCACTACGAGAGCCCCGCCTACCGGGCCGCGGAGGTGATCTCGCGGACGCCGGGAGAGCTGCTGGATTCGGGCCGGATCTTCTTCGGCTGTGAAGGAAACGAGCCGGGGCTGGGCAAGGTCATCGAGGAAATCGGCGAGGACAAGCTGCTTTACTCGTCCGACTATCCCCACGGAGACCGCACCGAGGGCACCGTTGCGTTGCTCCGGCAGCGGGGCGACGTGTCGGAGTCCGCGAAGGCCGGTATTCTCGGGGAAAATGCCCGCACGTTCTACGGCGAGTGACCCCTCGCGCGGGACTTTTCAGGCCCTGTTGCGGCCAAAGTTGACAAACAGGTTTACACAGAGTACCTTAAGCCGATGCTTTTAAAGGGATTCTGCATGACACGCTGCTTCGTTGTCCTCGCGAGTCTTCTGTTTCTCCTTTTCAGCGGCTTGTCCTACGCCCCGGCTGCGTCGGCTCGGGGTCCCGTTTCCACCGAAACGGATCCGTTCGCCATACCTTCAGGCCTCGCGCCCGCCGTCGAGTTCTGGAAGGCCATTTTCCTCGACTACGACTCGAACGAGCTGGTGTTCTTCGATCCCAGGAACATGTCGAAGATCCACCAGGTGGTGAAGGTCAGGAAGGGCGCCAGCACGCGGCGGGTGGTGCGTTCGGTGCGCGCCCGGCTCAACCGGCGCGGCATCCCGTGGGACCGGATCAAGGTGCAGCGGGGGATCAGCGAGCGTTTCGCCGCGGGCGTGCGGCGGTCCGGCCGCTACATGGAACACATGCGCAAGATCTTCACCGCCCGGGGTCTTCCGGTGGAGTTGGTCTATCTGCCGTTGGTGGAGTCCTCGTTCCGGAACGACGCGCGCTCGTTCCGCGGCGCCGTGGGCATGTGGCAGTTCATGCCCGGCACCGGACGCATCTACATGCGCGTGACGCGGTCGCTGGACGAACGCAGGGATCCAATGGAAGCGACCCGGGCGGCGGCCCGTCTGCTGCAGGACAACTACCGGGAGCTGCGGACCTGGCCGCTGGCCGTGACCGCCTACAACCACGGCCGCGCCGGCATGCGTCGGGCGGTGCGCCGGGTGGGTACCCGGGACATCGTCACCATCATCCGCCGTTACCGGAGCCGTACCTTCAAGTTCGCGTCCAAGAACTTCTATGCGGAGTTCCTCGCCGCCGTGCACATCATGCGCGACGTCGAGCGGCACCTGCCGCATGTCGAGTTCGATCGACTGGTGCATTTCGACGAGATCAGTCTCCACAGGCGGGTGGCGGTGTCCTCGCTGCTTCGCCACAGCCAAGTCTCCCGGGCGGAGTTGCTCAAGTGGAATCCGGCTCTCAGCCGCCACGCCTCGTGGCTACCCAAGGGCTATCGGCTCAAGGCGCCGAAAAAGGAAGGGCACAGGTTCCGTAGCGCGTTGGAGAGCATCGGCCCCTCGGCGTCGTTTCCGTACCACGTCGTAAGTCGAGGCGACACGCTCTCCGAGCTGGCCAAGGTCTACGGCACCTCGACGCATGCCATCCAGTCCGTGAACGGTTTGAGGAGCGTTCATCGTTTGCGCGTGGGACAGCGGCTGGAGATCCCGGGCAAGCCGTCCGCCGTCCCGCCGGGGGGTCGTCGGCCCGTCAAGGTGGTGAAAACCGCCGGGGACGGCTCGTACCACGTGGTGGGGCGTGGCGATACGCTTTGGGACATTGCCAGGATCTACGGCACCTCGACGCGCGCCATCCAGTCGGCGAACCGTCTGGCGAGCGTCCGGCGCTTGCAGGTGGGACAGCGGCTGGAGATACCGGACGCATCGTACACGGGCCGGGGGTCGGCGAGGGCGGCGGACCGACCGCGGGTCTATCACCGGGTACGGCCGGGCGAGACCCTTTCCATCATCGCCGACCGTTACCGAGTGTCGCTGGCGGCCCTCCAGCGCGCCAACTCCATCCGCAACCGGCACCGGATCCGGGCCGGACAGCGCCTCAGAATCCCCGGGACCCGATCCTGACCGAATACAGGCGGGTTTGAAGCCCGCCTGTGCCCAACATGTCGTCGTCGCGTGCTAGGGCTTGCACGGCCGATGCGATATAATGGCCCGAGGTTATGTACCAGAGCCTTCTCCAGGCCACGGCCGGATTCTATCTTCTGGCGGCAGGCGCGTTCATCCTCTATCTGTTCTCCCCGCGGGAAACCCTTTCCCGGGCGGGCCAGGGCCTGTTGCTGGCAGGCTTCATCGGCCATGCGATAAAGTTCGCGTTCCTCTTCCACGAGGCCGGCTTCCCCGCGCTGGCCCAGACCGCCGCCACCCAGTCCTTCTACGGCTGGCTGATGGTGGGCGTATACCTCACGGTGCAGATCCGCTACCGGCTTCCCATCCTGGGGTGCCTCGTGGCGCCCTTGGCCTTTCTCATGTCCCTGAGTTCGATTGCGCTGGGGGAACCGGGCCTGGAGACGCCGCCGGCGCTGCTGACCTACTGGCTGCCCCTGCACGTGACCCTGGCGCTGCTGGGGAACGCGGTCTTCGCCCTGGCGTTCGCCGTGAGCGTGGTCTACCTGCTGCTCCGGCGGCAGCTCAAGAACAAGCGGATGACCGGCCTGAGCCGCGCCCTGCCGGCTCTCGAGACGCTGGACCGCCTCAACAAGATCTTCCTGGTCTGGGGTTTCCCGTTCATGACCCTGGGCATCCTCACCGGTAGCGTGTGGGCGCACGCGCAGTGGGGCACCTACTGGTCCTGGGACCCGCGCCAGATCACCTCCGCCCTCACCTGGCTGTTGTACGGGATCCTCCTTCACGGCCGCCTGACCGCGGGCTGGCGCGGCAGGAAGGCGGCGATCTGGACCATCGCGGGGTTCATGATCGTACTCGGCTACTTTCTCTGGGGAGACGCCCTGTTCCTGACCCGACACGGAGGCCGCTTTGAGTGAGGCCGGACGACAGATCCTCGTGGTCGGCCTGAACCACACGACGGCGCCCGTGGAGGTCCGCGAGCAGCTCGCGTTCTCCTCCAAGCACCTCAACGGCTCGCTCCACGATCTCGTGGCCCTGCCCTCGGTGGACGAGGGCGTGATCCTGTCCACCTGCAACCGGGTGGAGGTGGTGGCCGTGGCCCGGGACGGCGGCACCGGCCTCGCCGAGATCGGGGACTTTCTCAGGAGCCAGCCGGGCGTCCGCATCGGTCCCGCCGAGGACCAGCTCTACCAGCACGCCCGCAAGGGCGCGGTGCGGCATGTCTTCCGGGTGGCCTCGAGCCTGGATTCCATGGTGGTGGGGGAGCCCCAGATTCTCGGGCAGCTCAAGGAGTACTACTCCATCGCGCAGGAGGCCGGCACCGTCGGCAGCATCCTGCACCGTCTCTTCCATCGGTCCTTCTCCGTGGCGAAGCGGGTGCGGCAGGGAACCGGCATCGCCAGCCGGCCTGTTTCCGTGGCGTCCGTGGCGGTGGACCTGGCCAGGCGGATCTTCGACAGGCTTGACGAAAAGACGGTGATGGTCATCGGTTCCGGCGTCATGGGAGAGTCGCTGGTCCGGCATCTGGTGGAGAACGGCGTCCGCGGCCTGATGATTACCAACCGCACGTTCGAGAAGGCAGTGGAGCTGGCGGACCGTTTCGAGGCGAGCCCCATCCGTTTCGAGGATTATGTCCGCTACCTCAAGCTGGCCGACGTGGTGATCGGCTCGGTGGAGTCGGAGGAGGCGCTCATCACGCGTGAGACCGCGGCCGAGGTGCTGCGGGAGAGGAAACAGGACAACATGTTCCTCATCGACCTGGGCGTGCCGAGGAACTTCGACCCCCTCATCAACGGCCTGGACAACGTGTACCTCTACCACATCGACGATCTGACCGACGTCGCCCGGGAGAACCTCAAGGGTAGGGAGAGCGAGGCGGACAAGGGGGAGCTGATCGTGGACCAGGAGGTGGAGACGTTTTATCGGTGGTTTGCCTCCCTGGACCAGGTCCCCACCATCGTCGCGCTGAAGCGAAAGCTCGAGCAGATCCGGCAGGGGGAGCTCAGGAAATCGCTGGAGTCGAACCTCAAGGATGTTTCCGAGCGGGAACGCAAGGCCATCGAAGACCTGACCGCGGCCATGATCAACAAAATTCTCCACGTCCCCCTCACGCGGCTCAAGGAGCATCCCGACGAGGACGCCGCCTACCACGACACCGTAAGGATGCTGTTCGATCTGGACAAGGAGCCGGGGCCGGGGCGGGACGACCCGTGAGCATGGACAGGATCCGCATCGGGACCCGGCGCAGCCGGCTGGCCCTCGCCCAGGCGGAATGGGTCCGGGCCCGCATCCGGGAACGTCACCCGGGGGCGGTGGTGGAGGTGGTGTCCATCACCACCAGCGGCGACCGCTTCCAGAACGTTCCCATCGAGCGGATCGGGGACAAGGGAGTGTTCATCAAGGAGATCGAGGAGGCGCTCCTGGACGGTGGCATCGACGTGGCAGTGCACTCCATGAAGGACTTGCCCACCGAGATCCCGGAGGGATTGGCCATCGCCGCCGTGCCGGAACGCGAGGATCCCAGGGACGCCATGATCAGTCGCGTCGCCCGGAGCCTCGCCGAGCTTCCGTCCGGAGGCCGGGTCGGCACCGGCAGCCTCAGGCGGCAGGCCCAGGTGCTTCACCACCGCCCGGACCTCGAGGTGGTGCCCATGCGGGGAAACGTGGACACGCGGCTGGCCAAGCTCGAACGTGGCGAGGTCGAGGCGCTGGTACTGGCGTTGGCGGGGTTGAAGCGGCTGGGCCGGGAGGGCGAGGCCACGGAGTTGCTGCCTCCCGACACATGGTTGAGCGCCGTTGCCCAGGGGGCGCTGGGGCTGGAGACCCGGCGCCACGAGGTGGAGCGGCTGCGCTTCCTGAACCACGGGCCTTCGGCGGCGGAGGTGGAGGCCGAGCGGGCCTTCCTGCGGGGCCTCGAAGGAGGCTGTCAAGTGCCGGCGGGAGCCCGGGCGGTGGCGGACCGGGACGGGGTTTCGCTTGCCGGGATGGTGGCGGAGGCGTCCGGCCGGCGGATCTTTCGCGGCGAGATCTCGGGGGCGCGCGCGGATGCGGCGGCGCTGGGCGCCCGGCTCGCCGAGAGGCTGCTGGACGAGGGAGCCGGCGCCGTGCTGAGGGAGGCCCGGGCATGAGCGATCCGGCCATGGCGCAGTCCGGCGGCGCTCCGCTGGCCGGACAGCGGATACTGATCACCCGCCCGCGCGAGCAGGCCGGCGCCTTCGTCCGCGGCGTCGAAGCCCTCGGAGCCCGGGCGGTGGTCTTCCCCACGGTGGAGATCCTGCCGCTTCGGGACGCCGGCGCCCTGGACGAGGCCCTCCGCGGGCTCCCGGAACAGGACTGGCTGGTGTTCACCAGCGCCAACGGCGTCCGGCACTTCCTGGAACGTTGCGAGGCGCTGGGATGCGCCGGGAGCCTGAAGGGGCTTCAGGTCGCGGCCATCGGTCCGCAGACCGCCCGCCTGCTGGAGGACAACGGCCTTTCGGCCACCCTGGTGCCCGAAGAGTTCCGCGCGGAAGGGATCCTGGCGGCTCTCGGCCCGGAGCGCGTCCGGGGCCGCCGCTTCCTGCTGGCACGGGTAGCCGGAGCCCGCGACGTGCTCCCGGAGACGCTGCGCCGATGGGGCGCGACGGTGACAGTGGTGGAAGCCTACCGGAACGAACCGGTGCGGCAAGGCGGCCGGCGGCTGGCGCGGCTCCTCGGGCAGGTGGAATGGGTCACGTTCACCAGTCCAAGCACGGTGAGCGCTTTCATGGATCTGCTCGAGCAGGCCGGGGAGGGAGTCCCGGCGGCGGTTCGGGTGGCCTGCATCGGCCCCATCACCGCGAATGCCGCCCGCGGGCGCGGTCTGTCGGTGGACGTCGAGGCCCGGGAATACACCGTGGCGGGCCTGATCCAGGCCCTGGTGGACACTGCTGTTTCAAGGCTTGATGAACCGGGAAGGAACTTGTAGGGGCGGGTTCGAACCCGCCCGTGCCGCGACTGACCGCACCTGGTACCAGGAGGCAACCCATGGCATTTCCCGTCACTCGACCGCGAAGGCTTCGGCGAACCGGCCTGTTGCGTGACTTGGTGCGCGAGACCGCTCTGAGTCCGCGGGACTTCATCTACCCGTTGTTCGTGTGCCCGGGGCGCGACCGGGTGCAACCGGTGACTTCCATGCCGGGCGTCGCCCAGCTTTCGGCGGACCGCGCCGCCGGCGAGGCCGAGACCGTCTGGCACCTGGGCATTCCCGGCGTGATCCTGTTCGGCATTCCCGAGACCAAGGACGCCGTGGGCTCCGAAGCCTACGCCGAGAACGGCGTGGTGCAGGAAGCGGTCCGGGCCATCAAGGACAGGGTCCCGGACCTGTTGGTGATCACCGATGTCTGCCTGTGCGAGTATACGGACCACGGCCACTGCGGCGTCATCGAGGACGGAGAGGTGGCCAACGACGCCTCCCTGGAGCTGCTGGCCAGGGAGGCCCTGTCCCACGCCCGCGCCGGGGCCGATGTCGTCGCTCCTTCCGACATGATGGACGGCCGGGTGGGGGCGATTCGCGCCGCGCTGGACGGAGAAGGTCTGGAGGACGTGGTCATCATGGCCTACGCCGCCAAGTATGCGTCGGGTTTCTACGGCCCTTTCCGCGAGGCCGCGGAATCGACCCCGCGGTTCGGCGACCGCCGCTCCTATCAGATGGACCCCGGCAACAGCGACGAGGCGCTGCGGGAGGTGGAGGCGGACATCGCCGAGGGCGCCGACATCGTGATGGTAAAGCCCGCGCTGTCGTACCTGGACGTCATCTCCCGCGTCAAGCAGCGCTTCCGCTATCCCACCGCGGCCTACAACGTGAGCGGCGAGTACGCCATGATCAAGGCCGCCGCGCAAAACGGCTGGATCGACGAGACCACGGTGGTGCCGGAGGTGCTGCTGTCCATCAAGCGGGCCGGCGCCGACCTGATCCTCACCTATTTCGCGAAAGAGATGGCGGCCGGACTGTAGCGCCGCGTCCGGACGGTCCCGGTACGGGTCAATCGTCCCGTCCCAGCAACCGGCGTACTTCCTTCACTCTGTTCCGGAGGGTCTTCTCGCACTCGGGTTCGCGTTCCGGGGTGTGCACCTGCGCTTCGGAGAGCCGGAAGAGCAGCACCCGGGCGTCCCGGGTCAGGCGGATGACGTAGGTGTTGGAGTCCGCGTCGTGATAGGACTCCACGGCTTTCACCGTGTCGTCCTCCGAGCGGATGATGGCGTTGGCCCATGCCTCGAGGTCCGGGAGGGCCGCTTCCCCGACGTGTTGCGTAATCATGCGGACCGGCGGTCAGCTTCTCTCTTTGGGCTTCCGGAACGGCCGGTGACAGCTTCCGCATGCGCTTCTGCCGAAGCCCTTGACGAGCTCGGCGGTGCTCTCGCCCGCCCGCGCCTTGGCCGCGATGGACTGCGCCAGGGTCGCGGCGTTTTTTGCCGCTGCCGCGAACTTGTCCCACTGCTCCCAGATCTCCGGCTTGGAGCGCGAGCCGTCGGCGCTTCCCTTGGGGAAGGACTCGGTGTTGATCTTGGCGAACAACTCCGCCAGCTTGTCGGCGCTGGCGGCCACCCCTGCCGCGTCCGCCGCGGAGCGCATGGCCTTGCCGGCCGCGCTGATGTTCTTCATCAGATCCTGGCGGGCCTCGATGACCTTGTCGAACTGCGCGGCCGTGACGGCGCTTGAACCGGCCAAGAGGAACACTCCCGCCATCAGGCTGAACAACCACGATGATTTCCGCATGGGTCTTTCCTCCGCTACTGCTCGAATTCGTGCTTCTGAAGCTCCCGGACCAGAGCCGTGAGGTTCGGGTCGCTGTTGACCACGTCGTTCACCTTGCTCTGGAACTCGCCCGCGGCCCGCTCCAGCGGACCCGTGTCGATGCGGATTCCGAGCCACTGGGTCAGCCGGAGGACCAGGGCCAGGGTCCCCCGGGGGTTGGGAGAAGGCGCCAGGTAGTGCGGCAGCGCCGCCCACAGGCTCACGTGCGGCACGCTTTCCTTGCGGAAAGTGTCCGCGAGGATCCCGACGATGCCCGTGGGCCCCTGGTATCGGGACGGCGTGAAGTCCAGCTCCTTCATCAACTCGGGGTCCGACGAGAATCCGTTCAGGGGCACCGGCTTGGTGTAGAGGACCTCGTCCAGAAGGGCTCCCAGGGTGATGATGCGGGCGACCTTCCACTCCCGGGCGAGGTCCAGCACGGTGCGGGAGAACGCCTTCCAGTGCAGGTGCGGCTCCGCGCCGGAGGCGAATATGAAGTCCCGGTCCAGCTCGTTGCCGGTCTTGTAGTAGTGGAAGTCATACGACGGCCATTCGATCTCGCGCTTTCCGTCCACCAGGCGGACCTGTGGCCTGTGCACCGAGAAGTCGTAGTAGTCCTCAGGGTCGATCTTCGCCAGCTCGGAGGCCAGGAGCTGCTCGATCAGATACCGGACCGCGGAGGTGGCGGACGACCCGGCGTCGCTCCAGCCCGAGAACGACAGGATCAGGAAGGGTTGCCGCAGACGGGGCCGGCGAATGTAGGACACGGCGTCGGAAGCCATGCCTGTTCTCTAGCACATCTGTTCATGGCAGCACCAGCCGGACGGGTTTTGAACCCGGCGTTTCGGCGCCCGGAATTCGGCGGCGGGCCTGGCCCGCTTTCCCGCGACCGGACGGATCTGGTAGAAAGTCGATGGGGTCCGGGATTCGTCGCTTGATCCCTCGCCGGTAGACCCGTGATGTGCGATTCGACCCCCCCATACGATACCCTGCTGTACGGCCGCGATGCGACGCCGGACGTGGTCGGTGTGGAGCTCGACGGCAACCGCCACATCCGGATATTCTCCAGGACCTCGTCCGGCGTGGTTTCCAGGACCGTCCCGTTCGAGCCGTTCCTCTGGCTGACGTCCGAGGACAAGATCGCCGGATGGAGGGGCCCGTGCCGGGTCGAGCCGCTGTCGGGAAAGGGTGCGTTCCGCTGGTTGGCTCGTTTCCCCGACGTCGATAGCCTGGAGTCGGCCAGGTCCTGGCTGCAGCGCAAGAGCGGCAGAAGCCTCGGCGCTCCCGGCTCACCCTGTCTGTACCTTCGCGACCCGGTGCAACAGTACCTTCTTTGGTCCGGGACGACCCATTTCCTCGGTATGGGCTTCGATCGCCTCGTCCGCATGCAGATCGACCTGGAGGTGTATCGCACGGACGGGTTCGAGTTCCCCAATCCGCTTCGGGAAGGCGACCGCATCACCGCCGTGGCCATGTCGGACAGCACCGGTTGGGAGCGGCTCATATCCGGCCGGGAGCACGACGAGGCCGAGATGCTGGCGGAAATGGTCCGGGAGATCCGTGCCCGCGACCCGGACGTGATCGAGGGCCACAACATCTTCCGCTTCGACCTGGCTTACATCGAGGAGCGCGCACGGCGGCACGGCGTGGACCTGACGGTGGGCAGGGACGGCAGCGTGCTCCGGCACGGCCGGGCGCGTTTCGACGCCGGCGACCGGGTGATTCCATATCGCGACTACGCCATCCACGGACGCCACGTCATCGACACCTGGTTTCTCGCGCAGCGCTACAGTCAGGCGAATCCCGAGCTCAAGCGGAACGGCCTCAAGGACGTGGCGCGCCACTTCGGCGTGGCGGCTCCGGACCGGACCTATATTCCGGGCGAACAGGCGAGCTGGTACTTCGATCACGATCCGGACACCCTCTTCCGCTACGCCCTCGACGACGTGCGCGAGACCCGGGCCATATCGGCGGTGCTGTCGCCGGGCTGCTACGTCCAGGCGCGGGTCTTCCCGTGCCGTTACCAGGAGACGGCCCTGGTGAACGGCCCGGCCAGGATCGAGGGCCTGCTGCTCAGGGAGTATCTCGCCCGGCGGCACTCCATTCCCGCCCCGATGGGCCCGGAGCCGGTGGAGGCGAAGCACACGGCCCTAAAGGTCCCGGGGGTCTCGCGGCCGGTCATTCGTTGCGACGTCACGGCTCTCTACACCGCGGTGATGGCCGCCGGCGACTGCCGTCCGAGAACCGACGAACTCGGGGTCTTTCCCGAGGCGCTGCACGGGGTCCGGGAGCTTCGGGAACGGGCGGAGCCGGCGGCCGACGCCGCTTCCCCGGGGGACCCTTCCCGTTTCGTCGCCACGGCGCGGTCCGCCCTCAAGGGGGTGCTGGAGTCGTTCCACGACTACCTGGCGTGGCCCGCGGGCCACTTCAACGACTTTGCCGCCGCGGACCACGTGACCCGGGCGGGTGGAGAACTCGTCCGCGCCCTGGCCGCGGGGCTGGAGGAACGCCGTGCCCGGGTGGTTACGGTGGACGCCGGCGGCATCTACTTCGTCCCCCCTGCCGGGTCGGCCGGCGCCGAGGCGGCGGAAGCGCTGATGGCGGAAGCCTCATCGTCGTTGCCCTGGGAGGTGGAGCTGCCCCTCGCGCGCTACCGTGCGGTCTTCTGCCACGGGCCGGAGAATCACGCCCTGGTGGACGAGCACGACGATCTTTCCCTCGCCGGCGCCGATCTGAGCTTCCGCGGGCTCGAGCGCTACCGGCGCCAGTGGTTGGAGGAGATGCTCCGGCTCCTGCTGGAGGGGCGCAAGAGCGAGGTGCCCGCGCTCTACGAGCGGTATCGCGAGGACATTACGGGCCATCGCCTCGATCTGTTCCTGCTGAAGCGGACCGAAACCCTGCGGGAATCCCTCGACGACTACCAGATGAAGGTGAAGGGCGGGAAGCAGCATCCCCGCGGCGCCTACGAGGTGGCCCTCCGGTCGGACCGGAAGCACCTCCCCGGAGATCAGGTCTCCTGCTACGTCACCGGGGAAGGGGCCAACGTCATGGTGAACGAGAACTGCCGGCACGTCTCGGAGTGGGACCCGGCCAGCCCCGACGAGAACGTGGACTACTACAAGGCCAGGCTCCGCGAACTCTACGAGCGGTTCGGCCCGTTCGCATAGGAGTTCGTCCGACCTGTTGCTCGGCCGGACTCCTGGAACGAGTGAATGACGGCTCCGGCATCCGGCACTTTTCATTGACCGCGCGGCCCGTTACGGCCTATAATGCGAAAATTCCACGTTACGAGAAGCAGCAAACAGGAGGTGCTTGATGGAGCTCGTCGAATTCTTACTGCGTTGGGTGCATTTCTTGGCCGGTGTCACCTGGATAGGCTTGCTGTACTACTTCAACTTCGTTCAGACGCCGTTCTTCGCCGAGACCGAAGCAGGGACCCGCACCGGCGCCATACAGAAGCTCGTGCCCCGGGCCCTCTGGTGGTTCCGCTGGGGCGCCATGTTCACCTTCCTGGCCGGCATACTCATGTGGCTCATCAAACTGGGGCAGTTCGGCGGGGACTTCTTCAACATCGGCTACGGCATGGCCATCACCATCGGCGGCACCATGGGGACCATCATGTTCCTCAACGTGTGGCTGGTGATCTGGCCCAATCAGCAGGTGGTCATCGCCTCCGCCAACAAGGTGGCCGAGGGCGGAGAGGCGCTTCCGGACGCGGCGAGCAAGGGCCAGTGGGCCGGGTTCGCCTCTCGTACCAATGTGCTCTTCTCGATCCCCATGCTGTTCCTCATGGGCGCGGCGAGCCACTATCCCCACGGTGAGTCCGGCGGCGGTGGTTTGGCGGTCTTTTGGATCGTCAGCTTCGTGATCATCGCCATCGTCGAGTTGAACGCATTGGTGGGTGATGCGGGAGGCGGCACCAAGAAGCTCCTGACGTCCATTCCGAACGTACTATGGAGCGGCTTTATCCTGACCGCGGTCTTCTGGATTCTTATGGAGGTGGCGTAGGCCGCCTACGGCTGCGCCAGATAGGCAGCGATATCGGCAATTCTTTTTCTCAGTTGGGGGTAGGTGGGCATGGCATTGGTCGTCCGTTGGGGCTTGTAGTCCGGCGGATAAGTCTTGCGCAGGACCTTGGCCTCCAGCAACTCCAATGAAGATCCCTTGATGGGCGGTCCCTGGGAGCCCGGCTTGCTCGGATCCGTGTTGTGGCAAACGATACAGGTCGCGAGGTAAAGCCGTCTCCCTCGGGCCGGGTCCGGTCCCGTCACCTCTTCAACCTCCCCGCAGGCGCTCAGCAGCGCCAGCGCAAGGCAAACCGCCGCAATCAGTCCGAGTCCGCGCATCCCTTTCTATTCCTTGTCATTTCCGCCCACCCCTCGGTCATCCACGTCCACTCCTCGGTCATCTACTCTCACCCATCGGTCATTCCCGCCCACCCTCCGTCATTCCCGCGAAAGCGGGAATCCAGGGGCGGGGAGGGGTAGCACGGCGACAATTCCCCGCCTCACCCGGCCTGGATTCCCGCTTTCGCGGGAATGACGATACGGTGCCGTCGCGGACAGGGGCTAGTCGGCGGTCACCGGCTCGCGCATGGTCACGAACTCTTCCGCGGCGGTGGGATGTATCCCGATGGTGCGGTCGAAGTCGGCCTTGGTGGCGTTGCAGCTCAGCGCCACGGCCAGTCCCTGGATGATCTCGCCGGCATCGGCGCCTACCATGTGGCAGCCCACCACCCGGTCGCCGGCGCGCTCGACGATGAGCTTCATCATGGTCTTCTCGTCCCGTCCGGACAGGGTGTGCTTGAGCGGTCTGAACACCGCCCGGTAGACGTCCACTTCCCCGCAGCGCTCCCGGGCCGCTTCCTCGGTGTATCCCACCGTGCCCACCGGCGGCTGGCTGAAGACCGCGGAAGGAATGTTCACGTAGTCCATCGGCCCGACGTCGCCCTTGAAAAGGTTCCGGGCGAAGAGCATGGCCTCGGCGATGGCCACCGGGGTGAGCTTGACCCGGTCGGTTACGTCGCCCAGGGCCCAGATGGACGGGATGTTGGTCCGGTAGCGCTCGTCCACCACCACCGCGCCGTTGCGGGCCAGCTCGACGCCGAGCTCCTCGATGCCCACGCCGCGGGTGTTGGGCAGCCGGCCGGTGGCGAACATCACCGCGTCGGCCTCCAGCGTTTGTCCGTCCTTCAGGGTGGCGGTCAGGGTCCCGCCGTTCCGTTCGATGCCGGCGATGTCCGCGTCGAACCGGAGGTCGATGCCCTTCTTGCGCATCTCGTCGGCAAGGATGTTCCGGACGTCGAGGTCGAAGCCGCGCATGAACAGCGGGCCGCGATAGAGCTGGGTGACCTCGGCGCCGAGGCCGTTGAAGATGCCGGCGAACTCCACCGCGATGTAGCCGCCGCCGACGATGACGACGCGCCTGGGCATCTCCGCGAGGTGGAACGCTTCGTTGGAGGTGATGGCATGCTCCTTGCCCGGTACGTCGGGCACCGTGGGCCAGCCGCCGGTGGCCACCAGGATGTTGGCGGCGGTGACCTTCTTGCCCGCCACCTCCACGGTATGCGGATCCAGCACCCGCGCCCGGGACTCGAACAGCTCGACGCCGTGGCTCTGAAGGAGGTCGCGGTAGATCGAGTTGAGCCGCGCGATCTCCTGGTCCTTGTTCCGGATCAGCGACGGCCAGTCGAAGGCGCGCTCGCCCACGGTCCAGCCGAAGCCCGCGGCGTCCTCGAAGTCGTCGCCGAAGTGGGAGCCGTAGACCAGCAGCTTCTTGGGGATGCAGCCGACGTTGACGCAGGTGCCGCCCAGGTAGCGTTCCTCCGCCACCGCCACCCGGGCGCCGTAGGACGCCGACATGCGGCTGGCGCGCACACCCCCGGAGCCCGCGCCGATGGTGAACAGATCGAAGTCGTAGCTCTTGTCCGTGCTCACAGGATGCCTCCCTCTGGCGACTGATGGAACAGAAAGGACGCCCCCAGGGCCTCCGCGCCCGGCACGCGCAGAGCGTCGCTGTCCGGGGTCTCGTAGTGGATGCCGCCCTCGTCGAGGCGGCGGCGGGTGGCCGCGAGATCGTCGGTGCGCATGGACACCTCGGCGATATAGGGGGTGCATGGCAGCTCCCGTTCCGGGTAGATTTCGCGAAAGCGCCCGGCCTGGATGAAGACGACGCGTCCTTCATGGAGCCCCATCTCCCAGGTGTCGTTCTTCTCCACCGGCTCCACGCCGACGAAGCGGCAGAAGCGTCCGGCCGCCTCCCGCGGATCGTCCACGCACACCAGCACGCCGGTGAGCGCGGCGACGCCGTTGGGCTGATGCTGGTAGCGGGGCTGCCACACCAGCTCCGGCGTGTGGTGGGTGACGATCTGGATGCGGCCCTCGGGCATCACTTCCGGCGGCACCCGGATGACGGAGAAGCGGCAGGTCTCCTCTCCGGCGTCGGTGGGCACCGGCCGGGCCAGGCGCACCAGCGGCAGCGGCTTGAAGCCGTCCCGGCCGATGCGTTCGTGGTTCTCCTCGGGCCGGTTGGCCGCGAAGGCGATGAGGTGCCATCCGGGGTAGCGGTCGAGCTGCGCCCGGAGCTGCCGCGACAAGGGCGTGTCCACGGTCGGTCCGAGCATCTCGAGGTAGCCTTGGCGGAAGATGGCGCACTGGTTGCCGGTGCCGCTGGGGGCGGGCGCGACGCCGGGCTCGGTGCTGGCCATGTGCGCCACGAACGGCGTCAGCGAGAAGCCCAACTCCTCAAGCCGGCGCGGCGAAGCGTCGAAATCGGGGACGAACAGCCCCACGTGGTCCAGGTAAACCTCATGCCCCTGGGGGACGAGACCGCTTGCTGCCATGACTGCTCCTTCAGGCCTTGGCGACCACGTCGGTGAGGCGCTCGAACTGGTCCGGCGCCAGGGTCGCGGGCTTGAGGACCAGCTCGTCCGTGCCCAGGTCCCGGTGCAAGGCGATGGCATCGTGGATGGCCCCGGGGGTGGACAGGTTGGCCCGCGCCAGACGCGCCTCCAGGCGGGCGGGGTCGCCGCCGTAGTAGTCCGCGAAAGCCCCGCGCAAGGCTTCCTCCGACCCCGGTCCCAGCGCCGCAAGCACCGACGCCACGATACGGGGCCGTCCGCTCCGGGCGTGCCGCCGCCACGATTCGTTCACCTGTTGCAGAACGCCCGCGGCCCACTCCCGGTCCAGGGCGCCGCCGCCCATGACGTAGCCGTCGGCGTACTTGCCCACCCGGTCCAAGGCGCGCGGCGCGGTGCCGCCGATGAGAAGCTCCGGACCGCCGGCCTGCGCCGTTTCCGGTCCTACCGGACGCTTGGCATCGTTGACGATCTCGCCGCGCCAGATGCCGCGCATGAGTTCGAGCTGCCGGTTGAAGCGGCGGCCGCGGTCGTGGAAGCCGGAGGGGGCCACCAGGGCGTCGTCCTCCCGGCTGCCCACGGCAATGCCGAGACTGAGACGGCCGCCGGAAACAGCGTCGATGGTGGCCGCCTGCTTGGCCAGCACGCCGGCTCCCCTGAGCGGACCCACCAGCACCGCGGTCAGGAGCCGGACCCGCGTGGTGACGGAGGCCAGCGCCGCCAGCATGACCAGCGGCTCGTAGTTGTCGTAGGCCAGCCGGTCGATGACGGCAAAGCTCGAGTACGCTCCCTTGTCCGCCTTGCGCGCCAGCGCCTCGATGGCCGGCCAACTGTCCCTGGAGGTCTTGAACGGCAGTCCGATACCGATCTTCACGATGTCCGCGTGTCTCCCTTCAAGGCGTTCGGCGCGTAGCAGACACGCGCCCCCTGATTAAAACGTAGCCAATAGCCGGGGTCCCCGCAACTCGGCCCGGGAAGGCACCCGGAACCACGGACGACGCGTGCCGGACCGGTTGACGCGACTGGGCCAAAAAGTGATATTCAGACTTCGAAACGGATCGAGAGGAGCATCACGTGGCCGATCATCCCGGACCGGAAAGGATCGTCGAAGGACTCAAGGAGGCTGGCGTCGACCTTGTCGCGACCCTGCCCGACATCAATCTCCACGCGCTGCTGGAGCGGGTGGCGGCCGAGCCGGAAATCACCCACGTTCCCCTCTGCCGGGAAGAGGAAGGCATCGGCATCTGCACCGGCGGCTATCTCGTGGGCAGGAAGTGCGCGTTGATCATGCAGAACGGCGGGCTGTTCAACAGCGTCAACGGCATCGTCTCCACGCTGCTGCAGTACAACTTCCCGTTGCTGCTCCTGATCTACTTCGCGGGGGACGTCGGCGACCGTTCCTTCAGCACCAACGGGGCCATGACGCAGCCGGTGCTGGACGCTCTCGGCATCCGCCATTTCGTTCTTCGGGACCCGGAGGAGGCCAGGACGCTGATCAAGCGGACGCAGGTGCTCACCCAGGACTACAAGCGGCCGGTGGCGGTGCTGTTGACCAAGGACGTGCTGGGGAGGCGGCGTCCGGGAGAGTAGCGGGCGAACGTATGAAACGCATCGAGTGTTTCAAGGTCATGGCCGAGTTGGCGGGGGACTCCCTGGTGGTGACCGGCGCCGGCGGGAACACCGTCGAATGGTACGCCTGCCGGCCCGGGGACGGAAACTTCCGGGTGCGGACCATGGGTCTGGTTTCGTCCATCGCCCTGGGCATGGCCCTGGGGTTGCCCCACCGGCAGGTCATCGCCATCGACGGGGACGGCTCGCTCCTCATGAACCTGTGCAGCCTGCCCACCATCGCGAGAAACAACCCGTCCAACCTGATACACGTGGTGCTGGACAACGAGGTCTACGAGGCCTCCGGGGAGATCGATACCGCCACCGGCGCCGGCACCGATCTCGTGGCCATGGCGCGGGCGGCGGGGATTCGGCAGGCGTCCTGGGCCGGGAGTCCGGACGAGCTGCGCACGGTCTTCTCCGAGGCGCTGGAGGGCGGGGACGCCGCCTTCATCGGCCTCAAGGTCGAGACGTCCCGCAGCGAGGTGCCGCCGTATCCCATGGACGAGGTGGAGAACAAGTACCGGTTCATCCGCCACGTGGAGACGACCGAGGGCGTGAACATCCTCAGCATGCCCATGCCGGTCAGCTTTCTGAAGGACTGACCCTGTCGGGCAACATCGAGGCAGCACCATGAAGATCGACTGTCATGCGCATTACGTACCGCCGGCCGTGTTGGAACGGCTCCGCAAGGACGGTTCATCCTTCGGCGTGGAGGTGGGGGAGGAGACGCCCGCGGGGCCGCGCCTGCGGTTAGGGGGGAGGCCGCTGGCCCGGCCCATCCTGGCGCCGGCCACGGACCTGCCGAAGCGGATCCATACCGTGCACGAGACCCGCCTGGACCGGCAGATCCTGTCCGCGTGGATGGATATCGTGGGCTACATGCTGCCGGTGGAGCAGGCGGTGAACTGGAGCCGCATGCTGAACGACTCCATGCGCGAGGCCCTGGCCGACGGCGACAGGGACGGCCTTTTCCGGGGCACGGCCACCGTGCCGCTCCAGGACGGCGCCCGGGCCGCCGAAGAGCTGGAGTACGCGGTGAAGGAGTGCGGCCTCACGGGCGCCATGATCGGCTCCAACGTCGACGGCGCGAACCTCGACGATCCGGGGCTGGATCCCTTCTGGAAGACCGCCGAGCGCCTCGAGGTGCCGCTCATCATCCACCCGCTGAACCCCCTGGGAATCGAACGGCTGGGCAAGTATTTCCTGACCCACATCGTGGGCCTGCTGGCGGATACCACGGTAGGAGTGGCGTGCCTCTACTTCGGCGGCGTGCTGGACCGTTTCCCGGACCTCAAGATCATCCTCTGCCACGGCGGGGGCTTCCTGCCGTACCAGTTCGGCCGCATGACCCGCGGCAGGGAGATCCAGCCGGAGATCCAGAAGAACACCGCGCTGATGGGACGGGACGTGTTACGCTGGTTCTACTACGACACCATCGTGTTCGAGACGGACGTGCTGGAGTTCCTGATAGCGGAGGTGGGCGCCGAGCACGTGCTGCTGGGCAGCGACTGTCCGTTTGGCATCGGCGACCCCGCGCCGCTGGATATCATCGACAGGATTCGTCTGGACCAGGCCGACAAGGACAAGATCCTGGGCGGCAACGCGGAGCGGCTGTTCGGCGCGGACTGATGGCGGGGGCCGCCCGTAGCGACAACGGAGACACCGTATGAAGGACCTGCGGTCGTTCATGGACCGTCTGGAAGACGAGGGCCCCGAGGAACTGCTGCACATTCGCAAGCCGGTGCGGCCCGAGCACGATGTCACCGGCCTGCTGATGGAGCTGGAGTCCTCCGGCCGCTACCCCACTCTATACGTGCACGAGGTCCAGGGCTTCTCGATGCCCGTGATCACCAACCTCCACGCCACCCGCGGCCGTCTGGCCATGGCCCTGGACGTGGACGCCAACGACCTGGTGGAGGAGTACCGCAGCCGGGAAGCCGGCCCCATCGCGCCGGAGCTGATCGACGACGGTCCGGTCAAGGAGGTGGTGCGCACCGGCGCTGACGTGGATCTGGGCGAGATCCCGCTGTTGACGCATTTCGATATCAGCACGGCCCCCTACGTGACCGCGGGCATCGTCGTTGCCAGGGATCCCGTGAGCGGGGTGCGAAACCTCAGCTTCAACCGGGCCATGATGGTGGAGCGGAACCGCCTGCGCATGCACCTCGCCCCCGGGATGCACCTCATGCGTTGCGCGCGCAATGCCGAGGAGAGGGGCGAGCCGCTGGACATCGCCTTCATCGTGGGAGTCCATCCGGCCTTTGCCATCGGCGCCCTGTCGCTGGCGCCCTTCGACGTGGACGAATACGACGTCATCGGCGGCATGATGGAGCAGCCGGTGCCGCTGGTGCGGTGCGAAACCGTTCCCCTCGAGGTCCCGGCCCACGCGGAGATGGTGTTCGAGGGGCGCATCCTGCCCAACGTGCGCGAGGAGGAAGGGCCCTTCGGCGAGTTCACCGGCCACGCGGTGGGGGTGCGCAGGAACCATGTGTCGGAGATCACCGGCGTCACGTTGCGCGAAAAGCCTCTCTACCAGGACATCTTCACGGGCCATTCGGAGCAGCGGCTCATGGGTTCCATTCCCCGGGAGGCGGCGATCTTCAGGGCGGTGAAGGCGGTGGCCGGCGGCACCCGGGCCGTGCACATGCCGCCCTCGGGCAACTGCCGGTTCCACTGCTACATCTCGCTGGACAAGCGCTCCGACGGCGAGGTGCGGAACGCGGTCATGGCGGCCATGGCCACCGACCTCTATCTGAAGCTGGTGATCGTGGTGGACGGGGACGTGAACGTCTACAACGAGCGCGACGTGATGTGGGCCGTGGCCAATCGCGTGCAGGCGGATATCGATACGTTGGTCATTCCCCGTTGCCAGGGCTCCGAGACCGATCCGTCGAGCGGCCAGGGCGGTATGACGGCCAAGATGGTCATCGACGCCACCAAGAAACGGAAGGACTTTCCCAAGCGGCTCGCCGTGCCCGACGCGGTGCGCGAGCGGGTGCGGTTGGAGGACTACATCGACTGAGCGCCTTCCCCGTCATTCCCGCGAAAGCGGGAATCCGGGGGCGGGAATGACGGTTTCGATACAGGGCTGTCGTGCGGAATAGTAGGAACAAAGGGCCTATCAAGGAGGTACATGATGGCAGAGACCAGCAGGGCGGCGACGTTGCTCGCTCCCAACAAGCTCGAGATCCGGGAATACCCCATACCTGACATTCCCGACGACGGCGGATTGCTCAAGGTCGAGATGGGCGGCGTCTGCGGCTCCGACGTGAAGTACTATCACGGACGGATCAACCTGCCGCTGCCGATCATCCTGGGCCACGAGATCCTGGGCCGGGTGGAAAAGCTCGGCTCCAAGGCCGAGAAGATCCACGGCGTCAAGGAAGGCGACCGGGTGATCATGAAGGGCGCCATCGGCTGCGGCCGCTGCTCCGACTGCCGGCGCAACGCGCAGCGCTTCTGCCGGAACCGCACCAACTACGGCGGCCGCACCACCAGCGCCAACCCGCCGCACCTGTTCGGCGGCTTCGCGGACTACCTCTACCTGGCCCCCGACGTGCTGATGACCAAGATCAGCGAGGACCTTTCGGCGGAGGCGGCGGCCCTCATCGGCTCGGTCATGGCCAACGGTTTCCAGTGGGCGCTCAGGCGCGGCGGCGTCAAGATGGGCGACTACGTGCTGATCCAGGGGCCCGGCCAGCAGGGGTTGGCGTGCACCTGGGCCTCGAAGCACGCGGGCGCGGCCAAGATCCTCGTGTCGGGCATCGGCCGGGACGCGCCTCGCATGGAGCTGGCGAAGAAGTGGGGCGCCGACCGCATCATCAACGTCGAGGAGGAGAACGTAGTGGACGTCGTCCGGGAAGAGACCGACGGCGCCATGGCGGACGTGGTGGTAGACGTGTCGGGCAGCCCCAAGGCGATCCTGGCTTCCATCGACTGCCTGCGCCGGCAGGGCACCATGGTGCTGGCCGGGCTCACCGGCGACAAGACCATCACCGAGGTCCACATGGACAAGCTGGTGTGGGGCGAGATCAAGCTCCAGGGCTGCTTCACCGGAGACAACGACGCCGTGGACGCGACCTTGCGCCTCATGGAGGCCACCAAGTTCCCGGTGGAGGACATGGTGAGCCACGTGTTCTCGCTGGACGAGACGGAGAAGTGCATCCAGGCCGTGGGCGGCGAGATCCCGGAGTTGTTCCCGACCAAGGCGCTGATCAAGCCCTAGCGGTTTGGGGCACGCGCGCATTCCGTACCGAGCGGGGTGGGACGCCGCCCACCCCGCTCTCAACGAGCCTGCCGGTCTGCTACGCGATGCGGGGGACCGGGTGAAGGGGTCGGTGAGAGAAGGGCGTTTGTGTCGAAAACGAGACGCGGAGAGAGTGCATGAGCGAAACCTGTAGAGCGGCGACCCTGGTGGCGCCCGCCAAGATCGAGGTCCGCGAGTACCCGGTTCCGGACATACCGCCGGACGGCGGACTGCTGAAGGTGGAACTGGGCGGCGTGTGCGGGACGGACTACAAGTATTACACCGGGAAGCTGAACCTGCCGATACCCATCATACTCGGCCACGAGATCCTGGGCCGGGTGGAGAAGCTCGGCGCCAGGGCGGCGGAGATCCACGGCGTCAAGGAAGGCGACCGCGTGATCATCAAGGGGTCCCTCGGGTGCGGCCGTTGCGCCGACTGCCGCCGGGGCGGCGACCGGTTCTGCAAGCAGCGCTCGGCCTACGGCTCCCGGATGTCCTCCGCCGACCCGCCGCACCTCTTCGGCGGCTTTGCCCAGTACCTGTACATCACACCCACCGCGTTGCTGACTCGCATCAGTGATGACCTCCCGCCGGAAGCGGCGGCTCTGGTCGGAGCGGTGATGGCCAACGGTTTCCAGTGGGCCTTGCGGCACGGCGGCGTCAAGATGGGAGACTACGTGCTGATCCAGGGGCCGGGCCAGCAGGGGCTCGCCTGCACCTTCGCCTCGAGTCACGCCGGCGCGGCGCGCATCTTCGTCACCGGCATCGGCCGCGACAAGAGCCGGCTGGAGGTGGCGGAGCGATTCGGCGCGCATCGCACCATCAACGTCGAGGAAGAGAGCGTCGTGGACGTGATCCGGGAGGAGACCGGCGGCGCCATGGCCGACGTCGCGGTGGACGTCTCCGGAAACCCGGCCGCCATCGTCACGTCGGTGGATTGCCTGAGGCGGCAGGGGAAGCTGGTGCTCGGCGGACTGACGGGCGACAAGACCGTCACCCCCATGCTCATGGACAGGCTCGTATGGGGCGAGATCTGTGTCCAGGGAGCCTACACCGGCGACAACGACGCCATCGACGCCACCCTTCGGCTGATGGAGGCCACCAGCTTCCCGGTGGAGCAGATGGTGAGCCACGTCTTCTCGCTGGACGAGACCGAACAGTGCGTCCGCGCGGTGGGAGGCGAGGTGCCCGAGATGTTTCCCACCAAGGCGCTGATCAAGCCGTGGTGACCGCCGCCACCCGGCGCGGCGCCGACGGCAACGGCGAAGCCCTTCCCGCATGAAACTGTTTGCGCCCGCCAAGGTGAATCTCTACCTCCGCATCACCGGCCGGCGTGACGACGGCTACCATTTGCTGGACTCGCTGATGGTGCCCATAAGCCTGGGCGACGAGATCGAGCTCTCACGGGCGGACGGGGCGCCCGGTTCGCTGGCGCTGGCGGCTGACGACCCCGACGTGCCGCTCGGGGAAGACAACACGGTCCGGCAGGCGGTCCGCGCTTTCCGTGAACGGACCGGCCGCCTGGACCCCATGGCCGTCAACATCCGCAAACGGATCCCCATCGGCGCCGGGCTGGGAGGAGGCAGCACCGATGCGGCCGCCGCCCTGCGCGGGATGAACGATCTCCTCGGCGCGCGCCTTTCCGTCGAGGATCTTCAGGCGCTGGGCCTGTCGGCGGGGGCGGACGTGCCCTTTTTCGTCCGCGGCGAGGCCGCACGGGCCCGGGGAATCGGGGAGGAGCTGAGCGCCGTGGGGCCGCTGCCCCGGCTGTGGATGGTGTTGCTGTTCCCCAACCTCGCGGTGTCCACGGCCTGGGTCTACCGGAACTTCCGGTCCAAGTTGACAAAACCGTCCAATAATAATAACTTGGTTCGAAAATTGGACACGCCTCACGAAGTGGCTGAGGTGATGGTCAATGACCTCGAAACGGTCACCATGGGCCGCTATCCGCGCATTACCCGGCTCAAGGATCGCCTGAGCGAGAGCGGGGCGATCGGAAGTCTGATGTCAGGAAGCGGCTCTGCGGTTTTCGGGGTATTCGCTGACGAGGCAGGTGCCAGACAGGCATTCACGGGCTTCGAGGGCGAAAAAGGCGTTCGGGCTTATCTGGCTTTTTCGCTGACATAAGGGCGAGCCATCCGTCTTGGGACGGAAAGGAGGTCCCTGTGGAGGTCACGGAAGTCAAGGTCTTTCCCGTTGAGGAGGACAAGCTCAAGGCGTATGTGACCATCACCCTGGACGACTGCTTCGTGGTCCGGGATCTCAAAGTCATTCGCGGCACCTCGGGTCTGTTCGTTTCCATGCCCAGCAAGAAACGCCGGGATGGGACCTACAAGGATGTGGCACACCCGCTCAACAGCGAGACCCGCAGGATGATCGAGGAAAGGATTATAGCGGCATACAGGGAAGTTACGACGGGAGATGCGGACCAGGGTCGAGATGATCTCTAATCATCCCCGCGCGGGACGCTCGAACGCCGACGGGAAGGAATGGGCGGTCGCCAAGTGGTAAGGCCCCGGATTTTGGTTCCGGTATACGAAGGTTCGAATCCTTCCCGCCCAGCCAAGCTTTCTCTCCTTCGATAGGCCTTGCAGGGGCGGGTTTCAAACCCGCCCGAGGTCGTCATTGCACGACCACACCGGCGTGTTCCACATCAGGATAGGACATGGGAACGTTGCACGACGAAATGAGAATCTTTGCGGGCAATTCCAATCCCCCGCTTGCGCGCGACATCTGCCACGGTCTCGAGATCCCGCTGGGGGAGGCGTTGGTGGAGACGTTCAGCGACGGCGAGATACGGGTGGAGATCAAGGAGAACGTGCGCGGCTGCGACGTCTTCGTGATCCAGTCCACGTGCGCCCCGGGCAATGACAACCTGATGGAGCTGCTGATCATGCTGGACGCGTTCAGGCGCGCCTCGGCCAAGCGGGTCACCGCGGTGATCCCGTACTACGGTTACGCGCGGCAGGACCGCAAGGTGGCTCCCCGGGTTCCCATCAGCGCCAAGCTGGTGGCGGATCTCATCACCACCGCCGGCGCCGCGCGCATGCTCACCATGGACCTTCATTCGGGCCAGATCCAGGGCTTCTTCAACATCCCGGTGGACAACCTCTACGCCTTGCCGGTTCTGCTCCAGTACCTGGAACGCCGCTTCAAGGGGGAGAAGTCGATCGTCGTGTCGCCGGACGCGGGCGGAGCCCAGCGGGCGCGTGCGTTTGCCACCCGGCTGAACGTGGCGATGGCGGTCATCGACAAGCGCAGGGCCGACGCCAACGTGGTGGAGGAGATGAACATCATCGGCGAGGTGGAGGGCAAGAGCGCCATCCTCCTCGACGACATGGTGGACACCGCCGGGACCATCGCCATGGCCGCGGAGGCGCTGATGCGGGCCGGCGCGAACAAGGTCATCGGCTGCTGTACCCACGCCATCCTCTCCGGGAAGGCGCTGGACAGGATCAACGAGTCACCCATGGAAGAGATGGTGGTCACCGACACCGTTCCCCTGAGCGCGAAGATGGCCAAGTGCCCGAAGATAAGGCCCTTGTCGGTGGCGCCGCTCATCGGCGAGGCCATCCGCAGGACCCACCTGGAGCGGTCCATCAGCTCCCTTTTCTGATCGAGAAACTCGCAACACGTTGTCAGGAGGTTCAGGTTTTGGAAACGGTAGAAGTTTCGGCAGAGGCGAGGGAGGTCGGCAACAAGCGTGATGCCGGCCGCCTGCGCCGCAACGGCAAGCTCCCGGGGGTCGTATACGGCCGGGGGACGGAAGGCGTGGCCATGCAGGTGGACGACCGGGAGATGCGGACCCGCGTCGGCAGCCTGGAAGGCTCTCATCTGGTCCGGTTCAAGTCCTCGGCGGACAATCTCGACGGCAGGCTCGTCCTCATCAAGGACGTGCAGTATCATCCGGTGACCCACGCCATCGCCCACATCGACTTCTACGAGGTGGACGTGACGCGAAAGATCACCGTCATGGTGGGCCTTCACTTCGTGGGCCGGGCCGAGGGGGTGGTTCACGGCGGGGTGTTGCAGCCCATCGCGCGGGAGCTCGAGGTCGAGTGCCTGCCCATGGACATCCCGGCGGAGATCGAGGTGGACGTTTCGGCACTGGAGATCGGTCACGGGCTCAAGGCCGGCGACATCACGCTTCCGCCCAACGTGACCAACTCCACGCCGGACCTGAGCCTGGTATCGGTGCTGGCGCCCACGGTTTCCACCCTGGACGAAGAGGAGGAGGCGGAGGGCGAAGCGGCCGAGGAGGCGACGGAAGCGGCAGAGGCTGCGGCGGAACAGACCGACGAGTGAACCCCACGCGCGCTGCGGATAACCGGGGGCCCATGGGCTCCCCCTTCAGGACACCGCTGTGAAACTGGTCGTGGGCCTGGGCAACCCGGGCCGGCGCTACACGCGCACACGGCACAATCTCGGGTTCCTCCTGCTGGACCGCATCGGCGAGGCCCGGGGCATCCGTATCGGCGACGAACGTTGCGAGTCCCTGGTGGGCCGGGGCGAGCGGACTTGGGATCCGGTTGCTTCCGAGTGGTGGCCGCCGCTGGTGCTGGCCAAGCCGCAGACCTACATGAACCACAGCGGCGTGGCGGCCGCGGCCTTGGTGAAGCGCTTTCAGGCGCGGGGCGCGGACCTCGTGGTGGCGTACGACGACCTGGACCTGCCGTTCGGCCGGCTCCGTATCCGTTGCGGCGGCTCGGCCGGGGGACACCGGGGCCTGGCGTCCGTCCTGCAGCACGTCGCGGATCGTGACTTCGTCCGGCTCCGCATCGGCATCGGCCGGCCGCCCGCGGGCGTGGATTCGGTGGACTACGTGCTGAGCCGCTTCTCGCCCGAGGAACAGGACGCGCTGGACGGCGTGTTGACGAGGGCGGAAGAGGCGCTGGCAGCAATCGTGCTGAAAGGCCCGGTCCGGGCCATGGAAGATTTCAATCGAGTTCAATAGAGGAGGGCGTTATGGACGGTTTGGCGGTCTGGGCTCCGATACTGGGGGCGGTCGGACTTCTCATCGCGTACGGGGCGTATCGGGGCATCGTCAAGGTCGGAGTCAAGGACGCGGGCATGCAGTCCGTCAGCGACTCCATCTACGAAGGAGCCATGGCCTTCCTGAAGCGCGAGTACACGGTCCTTTCGGTATTCGTGGTGGTGGTGGCGCTGCTGCTGGCATGGCAGCTCGGCGTACCCACCGCGCTGGCGTTCTTCGCGGGAGCGGTCTGCTCGGTCATAGCGGGGTTTCTCGGCATGAAGGCCGCCACCCGGGCCAACGTGCGCACCTCCCAGGCGGCCGCGGAGGGCGGCCAGTCGGAGGCGCTGCTCATGGCCTTCAACGGCGGCTCGGTGATGGGCCTGTCGGTGGCCAGTCTCGGCCTCCTGGGCGTGGGCATCCTTTTCCTGCTCTACGGCAACGTGGAGAGCGCCAAGTACATCAGCGGGTTCGCCATGGGCGCCAGCTCCATCGCGCTCTTCTCCCGCGTGGGCGGCGGCATCTACACCAAGGCCGCCGACGTGGGTTCCGATCTGGTAGGCAAGGTCGAGGCGGGCATTCCGGAAGACGACCCCCGCAATCCCGGGGTCATCGCGGACAACGTGGGCGACAACGTCGGCGACGTCGCCGGCATGGGCGCCGACCTGTTCGAATCCTACGTCGGCTCGGTGATCGCCTCCATCGCCATTGCCAGCACCATCTCGGCCGGAGGGCTCGCCGGCCTGTTCTCGGCCGGGGCCGAGGCCTCCCGGGCTACGTTGATGGCGCTGCCGCTGGTCCTGGCGATTCTGGGGCTCATCGCCTCGGTGATCGGCATCTATTCCATGCGGGTCTTCAAGAAGATCGATCCGCAGTCGGCATTGCGGGGCGCCACGATCCTGACCACGGTGTTGTTCCTGGTCGGGGCGCTGGTGCTGATCCTCGCCTACGGGGTGACCATCGGCGTCTTCTGGGCCGTTCTCGCGGGTTCGCTGGGCGGAATCCTCATCGGCCTCATCACCGAGTACTACACTTCCGCCAAGCCGGTGGAGCGCATCGCCGAGGCCAGCCGCACCGGCCACGCCACCAACATCATCCACGGACTGGCCGTGGGACTGGAGAGCGTCGCGCTTCCCGTGGTGGTCATCGCCATCGCAATCTGGGTGTCCTACGGTGCGGCCCAGCTCTACGGCATCGGCGTGGCTGCGGTGGCCATGCTGGCCACGGTGGGCATCACCATGAGCGTGGACGCCTACGGCCCCATCGCGGACAACGCCGGCGGCATCTCCGAAATGTGCGGCCTGGGCCCCGAGGTGCGCAAGATCACCGACGGCCTCGATTCGCTGGGCAACACCACGGCGGCCATCGGCAAGGGCTTCGCCATCGGTTCCGCGGCGCTGACGGCGCTGGCGCTGTTCTCGGCCTATACGAGGACCGTGGATACCGAGCTTGCGGCCATGGGGAAGGAGCCGTTGCAGATCCTGGTGACCTCGCCGGAAGTGGTGGTGGGACTGTTCATCGGCGGCCTGATCCCGTATCTGATCGGCGCCATGACCATGACCGCGGTGGGCAGGGCGGCGGGACACATGATCGACGAGATCCGCCGGCAGTTCCGCGAGATCCCCGGGCTGCTGGAAGGCCGCGAGGGGGTCAAGCCCGATGCCGCGAGCTGCGTGGACATCTCAACCCGCGCGGCCATCAAGGAGATGGTGGTGCCGGGGCTGGTGGCGGTGGTGGTGCCGGTGGTGGTGGGCTTCGCGCTGGGGCCGGTGGCGCTGGGCGGGACCTTGGCCGGGGCCCTGGTCTCCGGGGTGCTGCTGGCGCTGCTCATGTCCAATGCCGGCGGCGCCTGGGACAACGCCAAGAAATACATCGAGCGCGGCGACCTGCAGGGCGAGGAGAAGGGCGGCGAGGCGCACAAGGCGGCGGTGGTGGGGGATACCGTGGGCGACCCGTTGAAGGATACTTCCGGCCCGTCCATGAACATCCTCATCAAGCTCATGTCGGTGGTTTCGCTGGTGATCGCGCCGCTCCTGGTGTGATGCGGCAGGTTGTAAAGGGACCACCCCTGTGTTAAGAAAATCCGACGATTATGGCTGAAGAAACGACCCATTACGAGACGCTTTTCATCATCCACCCGGTCCACAGCGGCCGGAACCAGGATCTCTGTGAGAGGTTCCGGGGAGTGTTGGAAGGGCAGGGCGCGACCGTGACCCACTTCGAGGAGTGGGGGATGCGCGATCTCGCCTATCCCATCGAGAAGCAGGGGAGAGGTTTTTACAACCTGGTCCAGTACGAGGCTTCCGCCGGCGCGAGCGACGAGCTCGAGCGGGTGATGCGGTTGAGCGACGAGGTCATGCGGTGCATGACCGTGGTCCTGGACGACGACGTGCTGCCCCTGGCGCCGGCCGCCGAGACCACCGCGGCGGCGGAACCTGTAGCTGCTTCCGAACCCGCGGCCGCTGAGCCCGTGGCTCCTGAATCTGCGGCGGCCCCCGAAACTCCGGCGGCCTCTGAACCTACAGCGGCCCCCGAACCTACGGCGGCCTCTGAATCTCCGGCCCCTGAATCCGGCGCGGCTGAAGCCGAAGCACCGGAAGCCGAGGCAACGGAAGCCGGGACACCGGAAGCTACCGACAAAGCCCAGGAAGCGTAGCGGTTTCCCTTGGCTTGCCAGCAGGGAACCTGACGACTAGAAGAGCGGGAGGACCATGGCAGAATATCGCGGGAGAAGAGGCTCGGACGATCACGATTCGCCACCCCGCCGGCGCGGAATTTCACGCCGGAAGGTGTGTCGCTTCTGTGCCAACAAGGACCTCCGCTTCGATTACAAGGATACCAAGCTCCTCAGCGGGTTCATGACGGAGCGGGGCAAGATCACGCCGAGCCGCATCACCGGCACCTGCTGCTGGTGCCAACGACGCTTGTCCAAGGCCATCAAGCGGGCCCGTCTGGTAGCGTTGCTTCCCTACACCACCGTCAAGCTCTGATCCGGCGCCTCGCCGCCCACGGATCGCCTTATGAAAGGGCTTGAAACTCTCACGGGCGTCAGCCTTGGGTTGGCCGTTACTCTCCTGCTCTTTCTTGCGGGGCTGAGGGTGCCGGTCGCCGGCATGGTCGTGCTTCCTCTGGTCATCTTTCCGGCCCTGTACGTGGGCGTCCGGATGGGAAAGCAGGCGGGACAGCTGCTGCCCCTGGCGGCCGCCGGGTGCGTGCTGGTCCTGGCGGGCCTGGAAGCCGTGGTGGCGTACCTGGTGTTCGCGCTGGTTACGTACCTGCTGTTCTTTTCCTTCGGGCGGGGATGGTCCATCGCCACCGTCGTGAGCGGCAGCGCCGTTTGCGCGCTGGCCGCCATGCTGATGACCGCATGGGGGTATGCGGGTTCCCTCTCCACTCTGTGGAACACGTTGCACGCCGGCGTGCACGCCCAGATTCTGGCGACCCTGGAAGTGTACGAGCGCATGGGCCTGTCGGGCGAGACCACGGAGTTCCTGAGGGATCAGGCGGGACAGATGGCGACGCTGTTCGTCCAGATGCTGCCCGGGATGATTTTCCTGGCGCTGGGCGTCATGGTGCTGGTGAATCTGGCGCTGTTGTCGTGGCAGTTCCCGCACTACCGCTCGTTTTTTTTCGAGGCAGGAGACCTCAAGGAATGGAAGTCACCGGACCACATGGTGTGGTTCCTGGTGGTGCCGAGCCTGGCGCTGTTTCTGCCGCTCGGATGGCCGTTGCGCGTGGTGGCCGTGAACGTGGTGTTGGTATGCACCGCGTTCTATTTCTTTCACGGCCTGGCCATCGTGGCGTACTATTTTCATCACAAGAAGGTCCCGATGTTTTTTCGCGTCCTGGGATATCTGCTCATCGTCTTCGAGCAGGTTCTCACGGTGCTGGTCATCGGCCTGGGGTTCTTCGATCTCTGGGGCGACTTCCGTCGCCTCAAGCGGCGCGCCGCGGGCCAGACCTGAAGGAGAGTCGATGGAAGTCGTTCTGAAGGAAGATATCGAGAACCTGGGCCACATGGGCGACGTGGTCAAGGTCAAGGACGGTTACGCCCGGAACTACCTGCTGCCCCGTGGGCTGGTGGTGCTGGCCAACAAGAAGAACCTCAAGGCCCTGGAGCACGAGCAGCGCATGATCGGCCAGCGCCGGGAGCGCCTCACCAAGGAGGCCCAGGGCATCAGCGAGCAGCTTGCCGGAGTCTCCCTCGAGTTCGCCGTCAAGGTCGGCGAGGAGGGCCGTCTCTTCGGCTCCGTCACCAACATGGACATCGAGAAGGCGCTGAAGGAACAGGGCTACGACGTCGAGCGCCGCAGGATCGTCCTGCACGATCCCATCAAACAGGTGGGAGACTACGAGGTCCCCATCCGCCTGCGTCCGGAAGTGATGCCCAGCATCAAGGTGAAGGTGGTGTCGGAGGACGGGCCTGAGGCGGTCGAAACGGAAACCGCTGCGGCCGAGCCTCAACCCGCCGAAGCCGAGGCGCCGGCAGTTGAAGGGGAAGAGGCTGTCCCCGCCGGAGAAGAAAGCTCTGCCGAGCCCCCGGCCACGTCAAGCTAACCCATCAACCCCGCCGCCGCTGCGCTGATGTGCTCGGCGGACAGTCCGTACTTCCCGTACAGTCCCTCGGTGTCGCCGGATTCGGCGAATTTGACTTGGCATTGACTACGGCGCCATTGGCGCCTATGCTTCGTCATGGGTACCCGTCTCCAAACCGTCGTCGAGACACCCGCGTTTCTGACGGCGGCCAAACGCGTTGACCACCGCTGCCAAGAAGGTCGTGGAAGAATACAGGAGGGGCAAATGACCAAGGCATTCGACAAGGTCATGGCCGGGCTTGAGGATGCCGGGGGGTACCTGCGGGGTGCGCGTGCCGGGTTCGAGGTACACGAAGTCGAGGTCCCCGAACCGGATGTCGCGGCGATCCGAGGCAGGACGGGATTGTCGCAGCCCGTTTTTGCCAAGAGCATCGGGGTTCCGCTTGGAACGCTCAAGAATTGGGAGCAGGGTCGCCGGCGCCCGGAAGGACCGGCACGTGTGCTACTTGCTCTGATCGGAAAACGGCCGTCTATCGTTCAGGAAGAACTCGCCGGTTGAGCTACGCTCCCCGGCGGGTACGCGCCAAGCCCATCCCGCCAAGGCTAGTCCATCAACTCCACCGCCGCCGCGCTGATGTGCTCGGCGGACAGTCCGTACTTCCCGTACAGTCCCTCGGTGTCGCCGGATTCGGCGAATTCGGTGACGCCCACGCGCTTGACGCGGCCGCGGCCCAGCTCGGCCACGGCTTCGGCCACGGCGCTGCCGAGGCCGCCGGAGATGCCGTGGTCCTCCACGGTGACGATCCTGCCGTGGCTCGACGCCACGGACTCGATGAACCCGGTGTCGATGGGCTTGATGGTGTGGATGTTGGCCACCTGGGCGGAGATGCCCTGGGCGGCCAGCAAGTCGGCGGCCTTGAGCACGTTCTCCATCACGGCGCCGGTTCCCACCAACGACACGTCCGCGCCCTCCCGCAGCACCACGGCCTTGCCGAACCGGAACTCGTAGCCCTCGCCGTTGACGTCGGCCACCTTCTGGCGGGTGAGACGGAGGAACACCGGGCCGTCGTGCTGCGTGATGTATTCCACCGCGCCGCGGGTCTCGATGGCGTCGGCGGGCTGCACCACGGCCATGTTGGGCAGGGTGCGCATGAGGCCCACGTCTTCGGTGGCCATCTGGCTGTAGCCGTCCTCGCCGATGCCGATGCCGGCGTGGGTGCCGACGATCTTCACGTTGGCGCGGTTGTAGGCCACGGCCATGCGGATCTGCTCGAAGCGGCCTACCACGAAGCAGGCGAAGCTGCAGATGAAGGGGATTTTGCCGGCCAGGGCCATGCCGGCGCCGACCCCCACCATGTTGCCCTCGGCGATGCCCACGTCGAAGAAGCGGTCGGGATGCTTCCGCGAGAACTCGTCGGTCATGGTGGATTTCCGGAGGTCGGCGTCGAGGACGACGATGTCCGGATTGGTGTCGGCCAGCCGTGTCACGGTCTCGCCGAAGGTCACGCGTGTCGCGATTGCGCTCATGTATCTTCCTTGCTTCGGGGCGCCCCTACCGGAGGTGGCCCCGGCGGGCAGTGGTTTCTATCCGCCGTTGACGATCTCGGCGATGGCTTGTTCGCCTTCCTCGCGGCTGGGGGCCTTGCCGTGCCACTCCCAGCGGTTCTCCATGAAGCTGACCCCTTTGCCCTTGACGGTCTGGCACACGATCATGGTGGGGCCGCCGCGATGCTGCTCCGCGGCCTTCAGGGCGTCGAGGATGGCGGGAAAGTCGTGGCCGTCGATCTCCAGGGTGTTCCAGTTGAAGGCCCGCCACTTGTCCAGCAGCGGTTCCAGGCTCATGATGTCGTCGGTCACTCCGCTCAACTGGATGTGGTTGTAGTCCATCAGCACGCAGAGGTTGTCGAGATTGAACCGGGGCGCGGACATGGCCGCCTCCCAGATCTGTCCGGCCTGGCACTCGCCGTCGCTGATGACGCAGTAGGTGCGGTAGTCCTTGCCGCCGGCCTTTCCCGCCAGCGCCATCCCCACGGCCACCGACAAGCCCTGTCCGAGGGAGCCGGTGGAGGCTTCGACGTAAGGGAAGCGATGCCGGTCCGGGTGCCCCTGCATCCGGCTGTTGAGCTTGCGCAGGCTCAGCGTCTCCTCCCGCTCCAGGTAGCCGGCCCGGGCCAGGGCGGCGTACACCGCGGGCACGCAGTGGCCCTTGGAGAGCACAAAGCGGTCGCGGTCCGGCCAGTCGGGCTGTTCCGGCCGGTGGCGCATCTGGTGGAAGTACAGCGCCGTCACCATGTCGGTGCACGATAGCGAGCCGCCGGGGTGGCCGGAGCCCGCCTCCACCAGCATGCGGATCACGTCGACTCTGATTTCCTTGGCTATGGCCTCGAGTTCCGGGATCGTCATGTTTACACCATTGTCTGCCCGCCGCAGATGTTGAGGGCCTGTCCGGTGATGCCGGACGCCTTGTCCGACGCCAGGTACACGGCAAACCGTGCGATCTCTTCCGGGTCCAGGAACCGCCGGATCGGCACCGCCGCCAGCGCCTGTTGCTTGAAGGACTCCGGGTCCGTTCCCTGCTGCTCGGCGATCTGCTCGATGCCGGCGCGGGACATCTCCGTGTCGACCCATCCCGGGCACAGGGCGTTGACGGTGATGCCGCGGGACACCAGCTCCAGCGCGAGCGCCCTCGTGAAACCGATGAGCCCGTGCTTGCTGGCGCAATAGGCGGCATAGCCGGGAACGCCGAACTTGCCCAGGACCGAGGACATGTTGATGATCCGGCCGTCGCCGTCGTCGCTCATGATCGCCAGGACTTCCTTGGTCAGCAGGTAGACGCCGGTCAGGTTCGTGTCCACGATGGCATGCCACGGACCGTCGTCCGGGTCGTCCATGGGCGTCATGCCCGAAGCCCCGGCGTTGTTCACCAGGATGTGGACCCGCCCCCAGTGTTCCCGCACCCTGCCCACGCAATCGCGGATGCCGGCCCTGTCCGTGACGTCCAACGAGACCGGCAATACGGAATGGCCCTCCGCCCGCAGCTCCTCCGCCGCGGCTTCCAGCCGTGACCCGTCGCGCGCGGCGATGACCACCCGGGCGCCTTCCTCCGCCATGGCCCGCGCCACGGCCTTGCCGATGCCCGTGCCGCCGCCCGTGACCAACGCTACGCGTTCCGACAGTTCCATGCGGTGGGACGGGCGGGCTGCTCGGTCCAACGAAACGGCGGCGTCAGGACCGCTTGCCGCCCAGCGCCCCCAGCAGGCGCGCGATGGGGTCGTAGAACCGCGTCACCACGCGCTCCTTCAGGGGGATGATGGAGTTGTCGGTGATCTTGATGTTCTCCGGGCAGACGTCGGTGCAGCACTTGGTGATGTTGCAGAAGCCCAGGCCGGCCTCGTTGCGGAGGAACTCCAGCCGGTCGTCGGTGTCGAGCGGGTGCATCTCCAGGCTCGCCACGCGCACGAAGAAGCGCGGGCCGGCGAAGCTCGGTTTGTTTTCGTCGTGGTCGCGGATGACGTGGCAGACGTCCTGGCACAGGTAGCACTCGATGCACTTGTGGAATTCCTGCACCCGGTCGATGTCCTCCTGGTACATGCGCCGGGTGCCGTCGGCCTCCTTGGGCTTGGGCTTGAAGGGCGGGATCGTCTTGGCCTTCTCGTAGTTGTAGGACACGTCGGTGACCAGGTCCCGGATCAGCGGGAAGGTCTTGATGGGGGACACGGTGACGGTCTCGCCCGGCTCGAACGTGTTCATGCGCGTCATGCACATGAGCCGCGGCTTGCCGTTGACCTCGGCGCTGCACGAGCCGCACTTTCCGGCCTTGCAGTTCCAGCGCACGGCCAGGTCGCCGGCGTGCATGGCCTGGATGGCGTGGATCACGTCCAGCACCACCATGCCCTCCTCGAGCGGCACGCTGTAGTCCCTGAACTCTCCGCCGCCGGCGTCGCCGCGCCAGACGCGCATCTTCGCTTCCGCACCGTTTCCTGCAACCGCTGCTTCAGGCATCAAACTTGCTCCTCGACGATTTTCTTGAGCTCCTCGGGCATCTCGGGCAGGGGCTCCAGGGAGACCCCGATGGTTCCGTTCTGCTTGCGCGTCACGACGTTCACCGTGCCGTACTTGGGATCGGGGTCCGGATAGTCGTCACGGGTGTGGCCGCCGCGGCTCTCCTTGCACTCGAGAGCCGACAGGGTGGCGGCCTCGGCCACCGCCAGCAGGCACCGCAGGTCCAGCGCCAGGTGCCAGCCGGGGTTGAATCGCCGGCCGCCGTCGACCTTGACGCGTTCGGTACGGTCCTTGTACTCCGCGATCTCCTCCATCGCCCGCAGCATCTCGCTCTCCGTACGGATGATGCCCACCAGGTTGTGCATGGTGCGCTGAAGATCGCTGTGAATCGCGTAGGGGTTCTCGTCTCCGCGATCCGTAAAGGGTTCCAGCATCAGCGTCGTGAGCCGTTCCACCTCGGCCGGGTCCGCCGCCGCGGCGGCGGCCTCCGCTCCCAGGGCGTAGTCGGCGGCCGAAGCCCCGGCGATGCGTCCGAACACCAGCAGGTCGGACAGGGAGTTGCCGCCGAGCCGGTTGGCGCCGTGCAGGCCGCCGGCCACCTCGCCGGCGGCGTAGAGGCCCGGCACCGTGGTGGCGGAGCTGTCCGCGTCCACCCGGACGCCGCCCATGATGTAGTGGCAGGTAGGCCCCACCTCCATGGCTTCCTTGGTGATGTCGACGTCCGCCAGCTCCTTGAACTGGTGGTACATGGACGGCAGCCGCCGCTGGATGTATTCCGCGTCGCGGCGGTTGGCGATGTCCAGCAGCACGCCGCCGTGCTCGGTGCCGCGGCCGGCCTTGACTTCCGAGTTGATGGCCCGGGCCACCTCGTCCCGCGGCAGCAGGTCCGGGGTCCGGCGGTTGTTCTTCTTGTCCTGGTACCAGGCGTCGGCCTCGGCCTCGTTGTCCGCCGTCTCCGCCTTGAAGAAGTCGGAGATGTAGTTGAACATGAAGCGTTCGCCCTCGGAGTTCAGCAGGGTTCCGCCGTCGCCGCGGACGCCCTCGGTCACCAGGATGCCGCGGACGCTGGGCGGCCAGACCATGCCGGTGGGGTGGAACTGGACCTTCTCCATGTCGATGAGATCGGCCCCCACCTCCATGGCCATGCCCATGCCGTCGCCGCTGTATTCCCAGGAGTTGGAGGTCACCTGCCAGCACTTGCCGGAGCCGCCGGTGGCCAGCACCACGGCCTTGCAGTCGAACACGATCAGGTCGCCGCTCTCGCGCCAGTAGCCCACCACCCCGCTGACCCTGCCGTCGTTCATCAGCAGGTGCTGGATGTTGCACTCCATGTAGACGTCGATGCCCAGCGCCACCGCCCGCTGCTGCAGGGTCCGGATCATCTCCAGCCCGGTGCGGTCGCCCACGTGGGCCAGCCGGGCGTAGCGGTGGCCGCCGAAGTCGCGCTGCAGGATCAGACCCTCGTCGGTGCGGTCGAACAGCGCGCCCCATTCTTCCAGCTCCAGCACCCGGTCCGGCGCCTGCTGGGCGTGGATCTGCGCCATGCGCCAGTTGTTCAGGAGCTTCCCGCCCCGCATGGTGTCACGGAAGTGGACCTTCCAGTTGTCCTCCGGCCAGACGTTCCCCATGGCGGCGGCGATGCCGCCCTCGGCCATGACCGTGTGCGCCTTGCCCAGCAGCGACTTGCAGATGATGGCGGTCCTGGCGCCCTTGTCGTGGGCCTCGATGCCGGCCCGCAGCCCGGCTCCGCCGGCCCCCACCACCACCACGTCGTACGTGTGCGTCTCGTAGCTCTCGCCGGCCATCAGATGATCCTCAGGTCCTGGATGACACCGTGGGCCAGCAGGCGGACGTAGACGTCGGTCAGGCCCACCCACACGAGACTCACCCAGGCGATCTGCATGTGCTTCTCGTTGAGCTTGGTCACGATGCCCCAGAGCTTGAAGCGTCCGGGGGCCAGCTTGAAGCTGTTGAGGCCGCCGCCGCACAGGTGCCGGCACGAGTGGCAGGAGAAGCTGTAGAGCGACAGCAGCGTGGCGTTGGCGATCAGCACCAGGGTGCCCAGGCCGATGCCGAAGCTGCCGCCGAAGTTGAACGCGATGAGGGCGTCCCACCACAGGAACGCCAGGATCGGCAGCGACGCCCAGAAGAAGTACCGGTGGATGTTCTGCAGGATGAAGGGGAAGCGGGTCTCGCCGGAATAGCTGCTGGCGGCGTCCTTCACCGCACATGCCGGGGGCGACCAGAAGAAGGAGCGGTAGTAGGCTTTGCGGTAGTAGTAGCAGGTGAGGCGGAAGCCGCCCGGAATCCACAGGATCAGGATCGCCGGCGACCAGTTGTACCACGACCCGAACAGCGGCACGCTTATGTGCTCGCAGTTGATGGCGAGGCACGGCGAGTAGAAGGGCGAAAGGTACGGCTCCGCGTAGTAGTTGCCGTTCTGAAGCGCGGCCCAGGTCGAATAGACCGCGAACGCGCCCAGGCCCAGCACCACCAGCATCGGCTCCACCCACCATGTGTCTTGCCGCAGGGTTCTCTTGCTGTCGATTGCTATGCTGCTCATGATACGGTGCTTCTCGCTCCTTTTCGCGTATGTTCTTCCGCCACCGGAACCGCGGGTTCCGGCTCCGGACCGGCCGCCGGCACGGGGTTCCGTCAGGCCGTCACTGCCGCTTCTTCACCACCTCGTAGCCCAGCTCGTCGATGCCGGACAGGATCTCCGCCAAGGCCGTCTCGTCCTCGACCCACGCATGGCCGAGACGGACCTTGACGGCGTAGTAGTAGCCGAAGGGACGCTGCGCCTTGCGGAACTTGAAGAGTTCCCGCGCCAGGTTGACGGGATTGGGCTTGTACTCGTCCTTGCCCATCCTCTAAGTGAGCATGTCGACTTTGTCGTTGACCGCCTTGGTGGACACGATGTGCTTGTCAAGCTGCATCTCGTTGGCGTCAAAGCCCAGCGCCAGCCCCACGAGCTGCGGCAGATGGATGATCGGCAGGTCGATCTTCTCACCCTTCTGGCTTTCGGCTCTCGGCTGGTTGCCGTCGAGGTTCAGATGGCACAGCGGACAGGGGGTCACCATGCAGTCGGCGCCGTTGCCCTTTGACTCGCCGGCGTGCTTGGACACCATTCCCAGGGAGGCCTCCTCGTTGGCGGTGAGGATCGGGAAGCCGCAGCACTTGGTCTTGCCGCTGATGTCCACGTTCTCCGCCCCCAGGATGCGGGTGAGGTCCTCCAGATAGGTCCGGCGGCCGCCCACCTCCTTGGTGGGCACCATGATGTTGCCGGGCCGGCGTATGAAGCAGCCGTAGAACGGCGACACCTTGAGGCCGTTCAGGGGACGTTCGATCAGCGTCTTGAGCTTCTCGATGCCGTAGTCCTCGAACAACACCCACAGCATGTGCGTGACCTCGGTGGTGCCCTGGTACGAGAGCCCTTCCTCGGCCAGGTACTCGCGGTTGATCTCTTCCCGGTACTCGGGGTCCTGCAGCCGGTGGTTGGCCTGGCTGAAGACGCCCTGGCAGGTGCTGCAGATGGTCATGATGGGGAGACCCATCTGCTCCGCCTTGGCGAAGGTCCGCGCGTTGATGGGGTCCGAAAGCTGCGTCGGCATGCAGCCGGCGCCGGTGCACGCCACGTCGGTCATCTCCTCCAGCTCGATGTCGAGCTTCTCGGCCACCTTGACGGCCGCGGAGTAGAGCTCGGGACAGCCGCCCTTGGCCACACATCCGGGATAGAACGCGTATTTCACTTGGAGTCCTCCGCTTTCTCGAGAATGCGCTTGATCTGGTCGGCCCCCGGGCGTTTCTCGTGCCGGCCGGGCATCTTCCCTCGCCGCAAGGCGCGCACCGCGGTGGGCAGGAGCTTCATCAGCCCGGTCACGTTGGTCATGCCCTCGGTCTCCATGACCAGCTTGCGCTCATCGAGCCAGCCGGTCTGCTTCACCGAGTTGATGAAGCTGGCGTGGTGCCGGCCCACCTTCTCGTGCTTGATGCCTTCCTTGAAGGCCACGTCGCGTATCTCCATGATCTTGCTGGACGGGGTCAGCCCGCGCGGGCACTTGCCGTCGGCCTCGTAGCAGTGGACGCAGTCCCACAGCCCCTGGGGCTGCTCCACCACCTTCATGCGGGCCTCCATCTTGGCCCCGGTTTCCCGCGGGTCCATGACGAAGCGGTAGCCCTTGACCATGGCGGCGGGCCCGAGGAAGTCGAAGTTCACCGGCAGCACCGCGCAGCCCTCGTCGCACAGGCTGCATGCGTGGCAGCTCATGGTCTTGCGCACGTCCGCCATCTCCGACTCGGGGACCAGGTTCTCCGTGGGCGCGAACTCGTCGTCCGGTTCCATCCAGGGCTTCATGGCGGCCATCTTGTTCCAGGTGAACCTGTCCATGTCGAACACCAGGTCCTTGATCACCGGGATGTTGCGCACCGGATCCAACAGGATCTCCGGGGCCTTCTTGGTGACGTCGCCGATCCGGGTCGTGCAGGTGAACTGGGCCTTGTAGTTGATCCGCACCGCGCATTCGCCGCAGCTCCCCTGGCAGCAGGACGCCCGGAAGGCCAGGGTGTCATCCTGCTCGTCCCGGATCTTCTGGAGCCCGTCCAGGACCGTGGCGTCCTCGGGCAGGTCCACCTGGTAGGTGGAGTAGCTCGATTCGCCGCCGTTCTCCGGGTCCTTGCGATGAACCTTGTAGGTGACTTCCATGGTTACTCCTTGGCCAGCGCCTTCCGCGCGGGTCCGCTCGTGGACCGGCGGTTGGGGCGCCCGCCCTTACGCCGATACCGCTCGGGTATCGAGTTTTGGCGAGCCGTCCTGCGAGCGCACCACGGTGTGCGCCTTCCAGTTCGAATCGTCCTTTTCCGGATGATCGCTCCTGAGATGGGCGCCGCGGCTCTCGGCGCGGCCCCGGGCGGCAAGGGCCGTGGCCTCCGCCAGTTTCAGCAGGTTGCCCAACTCGATGTAGCCCGCGAGCGCGTAGTTGTAGATACGGGACTTGTTGTTGACGCGAAGCGCGGCATGGCGCTCCCGCAGCGCCCGGATCTTTTCCTGGGCTTCGGCAAGTCCCGCGTCCGTGCGGCTCACCCCCAGGTTGGCGTTCATCAGCTCGCCCAGCTCCCGGTGGATGGCGCCCATGGTATCGCCGGAGGCGCCCCCCGAGGTGATCTCCGCCAGCCGCTCGCCGTCCTGCGCCGCACGGGAGCCGCCCGCGTCCGCGGCGCCGGCCGACTTGGCGTGGGCGGCCGCTGCTTCGCCCACCCGCCGGCCGAACACCACTGCTTCGGTGAGGGTGTTGCCCGGAAGGCGCCCGGCGCCGTTGAGCCCGTTGTGGGCGCACTCGCCGACGGCGTACAGCCCGGCCACCGAGGTCTCGCCGGCGGCGTTGGTCTCGATGCCGCCCATGGGCCGGTGCGCCACCGGCCGCACCGGGACCGGGTCCTTGGTGACGTCGATCCCGGCCATGAGCCGGACCACCTCGGCGGCCGCGGGAAAGCGCGACGCCAGGTTGTCCACCGGCCGAAGATCGAGGGAGACCGGTCCGCCGCCGTTCTGGCCGGCCCTGTGGACCTCGGCCGCAAGCCGTGCCCTGGAGAGGCCCCCGGCGTTCACCAGCGTGTCGCCCGCGGCGTTCACCAGCTTCGCCCCTGCGCCCAGGGCCGCCTCGCTGATGAGCGCGGTCCTGGCGGCGCTGTACACCGTCGGGTGGAACTGCACCATCTCCAGGTCCACCAGGCCGACGCCCAGATCGTAGGCCAGCATCAGGCCGTCGCCGGTGGTGCCCACGGCCGAGGTGCACGGACGGTACAACTGGGTGGCGCCGCCGGTGGCCAGGACCACCGCGCCCGCCCCGAAGGTTTCGAGCTGGCCGCTCCGGTGCCCCAGAGCCACCGCGCCGGTGCAAACCCCGCCGTCCTGGAGCAGCGACGTGACGAACCACTCCGTGAAGCAGGGGATGTCCTCTCTCTGGAACTGTTCGTGCAGCACGTGGAGGACCATGTGTCCGGTGCGGTCGTCGGCATAGGCGGCGCGGCTGACGCTGCTGGAACCCAACGGACGGCAGTCGATGCGCCCCTCGGCATTGCGGTTGAACGGCACCCCGACCCGCTCGAGCCAGACGACTTCCCGGGCGGCGTCCGCCGCCAGAATGTTCACGGCCTCGGTGTCGCACAGGCCGTCCCCGGCGTTGCCGATGTCCTGGGCGAATTTTTCCGCGGAATCGTCGCTTCCCAGCGGTGCGTTCAGGCCGCCCGGCGACAGCGCCGAGTTGGTTCGCAGCGGATGGACCTTGCTCAGCACCGCCACGGACGCCCCGGCGCGCTTGGCGGCAATGGCTGCGCGCAGGCCGGAAGCGCCGCCACCGATAACGAGAACATCATATTGCGGCACTGGGGATCCCCTTTTCGTTGGTGAGAGGCACGCAAATTCCTTGCGTTTTCACGGGGTATAGCAAAACCCGCTCGGACGCGTCAAGGTGGCTTTTGGTGGCGTGCGGACGGCCGATGCGCTATGCCGGAGAGCCTATGGAACGGGACTCCCTGGCACGTGTCAACCGGGCGGTGATCCGGTGCCGAAAATGCCCCCGGCTGGTGGAGTGGCGGGCCGAAACCGCCGCCAATCCGCCGCGCCGATACCACGGGTTCAAGTACTGGGGCCGCCCCCTGCCGGGTTTCGGCGACCACGCCGCGCGGCTCCTCATCGTGGGTCTGGCGCCCGCCGCCCACGGCGGCAACCGCACCGGCCGGATGTTCACCGGAGACCGCAGCGGCGACTGGCTCTACCGCGCCCTCTTCGAGCACGGCTTCGCCAACCAGGCCGAGTCCGTGGACCGCGACGACGGCCTGGAGCTCACCGACTGCTACATCTCCGCCGCCGTCCGCTGCGCGCCCCCCGCCAACAAGCCCGCCCTGGACGAGTTCGACAACTGTCGCGGCTACCTGGTACGGGACCTCCGGCTGCTCCGGGACCTCCGGGTGGTCGTGGCCTTGGGAAAGATCGCCTTCGACTCCTACCTCAAGGCCGCGACCGAGGCGGGCCACACGCTTCCCCGGCCGCGTCCCAAGTTCGGCCACGCAAGCCGCCACGAGCTCGACAACGGCCTGACCCTGCTGGGGTCGTACCACCCCAGCCAGCAGAACACCTTTACCGGCAAGCTGACGGTGCCGATGTTTCACGAGGTCTTCCGGACGGCAAGGACATTGCTGAATCATGATCGCGCGCAGGTTTGAAGCCCGAGGCCACACGCAGTCGTAAGGTTTGCGAACCAGACTTGTCTGTAGCCAATAGGCTACAGTTGTCTTGTGGTCGTACTGCACTACGTTTCGGAAGACGGCACAGACTACTTCGATATATGGCTTCGGCGGCAGTCACCCGAAACGCGCGCTCGCGTGCAGACACGCATTGATCGAATCGAGCTCGGGAACTTCGGGGATCACAAGAGTGTAGGGCGAGGTGTATCCGAGGTGCGGATCGACTTCGGGGTTGGATACAGGTTGTACTACGGGCGGGATGGTGAGGAGTTCGTGATCTTGCTGGGCGCTGGAACCAAGAATCGCCAAGCCCGCGATATTGCAATGGCGCAAACTCGCTGGCAAGCGTATCGACAGGAGAAAAGAAATGCCCGTAAGAGAACATAAGGCGAGTGACTATCTCAAGACACCGGAAGATATCGTTGCCTATCTGAACGCCGCGATCGAGGAGATGGGTGATGACCCTCGCCTGCTCATGAAAGCCTTTCGCAACGTAGCCGAGGCGCAGGGCGGCGTGTCGGCGCTGGCGCGTGAAGCCAAGCTCGATCGAGTGGCGCTGTCTCGCGCGCTGTCCGGCCAGCGAAATCCACGGCTCGACACGCTTGCGAAAGTGTCGGCCGCGTGTGGCGTCAAGCTGCGGTTCGCGACCTGAACGCACGCTACTACTCCGTCACCAACAACCGCAACGCTTGCGGTATAGGCAGGAGTTGCAATAAACGGTAACAGACCAATCGCAAAGAGGAGGATCTGAGATGTCCATCGTTCGCTTGATCCACGTCAACGTCGACCCCGGCCAGGCCGCGGAGGCGGAGCGCATCTGGAAAGAGGATTGCGGCCCGCGTATGCTCGCTCAGCAGGGCTGCAAGTCCGAGCAGCTGCTGAAGTGCACCGATGCTCCGGGCGAATACATCTCGTACGCCGAGTGGGAGAGCCAGGACGACATCGACCGCTATCGCGAAAGCGAGGACCACCAGACCATCCAGACGCATGCGCGAGCGCTCCAGGGCGCCCGGGCCGTGGTCAAGCGGTACGAGGCCATCGACTGAGTGCTACGCTGGGGCGGTCCCCGAGCGCGGGCCCGCCCGATTCGTGACAGGGTGACCGTGAGGAGAATTTCCCATGGCGCGTGAAGCCGTGCAGGATTACCGCGAGACCGAGGCCGAGCTCCGGAAGCGCGTGGAGGGCGAGGTGCGGTTCGACCACTACTCGCGGCTGCTCTACGCCACGGATGCGTCCATCTACCAGATGGAGCCCGTGGGGGTGGTCATCCCCCGGCACAAGGGCGACGTCCAGGCGGTCATCGAGGTGGCCAACCGGCACCGGGTGCCGGTGCTGGCCCGTGGCGGCGGCACCTCGCTGGCGGGCCAGACCGTGGGCCACGCCATCGTCATGGACTTCTCCAAGTACATGAACCAGGTGTTGGAAACGAATCGGGAAGAGCTCTGGTGCCGCGTCCAGCCGGGTCTCGTCCAGGACGCCCTGAACGCCCACGCAGCGCCCATGGGAATGCTCTTCGGCCCGGATACCTCCACCTCGAACCGGGCCACCATCGGCGGCATGATCGGCAACAACTCGGCGGGCGCCCACTCCATCGTTTACGGCAAGACCCTGGACCACGTGCTGGAGCTGACGGTGCTGCTGGCGGACGGGAGCGAGGCGGTGCTCCGGGATCTCGCACCCGACACGCTGGCCGGCCTCCAGGCGGGCCAGGGGCTGGAGAGCCGCATCTACCAACAGCTGCCGCCGCTGGTGGAGTCCGCCGCCGGCCTCATCGCGGAGCGCTATCCAAAGCTCATGCGGCGGGTCTCGGGCTACAACCTGGATGAGTTCGCGAAGGACCAGCCGTTCAACCTCTCGCGCCTGATCGTGGGCTCGGAGGGCACCCTCGCCTGCGTCGTGGAAGCGAAGATGCGGCTCGTGCCCAAGCCGAAGTTCACCGCCCTGGACGTCATCCATTTCCATGACCTCCAGGACGCGCTGGGGGTGTCGGAAGCCATCCTCGCCACCAACCCCTACGCCATGGAGCTCACCGACAAGCCCATCCTGGACCTGGCGCGCAACAACATCGAGCAGTCCAAGCGGCTGGGCTTCGTCCAGGGCAATCCCGACGCCATCCTCATGGTCGAGTACGACGGCGACACCCTTGAGGAGGTCCGCGACAAGGTCGACAAGCTGGAGGTGATCCGCCGGCGCGAGCACATGGGCTATGCAGCCTCCCTCGCCTACGAGCCGCGCGAGGTCCAGCAGATCTGGGGCCTGCGCAAGGCCGGCCTGGGCCTGTTGCTGGGTACCAAGGGGGAGAAGAAGCCCATCGCCTTCGTCGAGGACACCGCCGTGGATCCGGTGAAGCTGCCGGAGTTCATCAAGCGGTTCCGCGGCATCCTGGGCAGCCACGGCGTCCGCGCCGGCTACTACGGCCACTGCTCCGTGGGCTGCATGCACATCCGCCCCTTCATCAACCTCAAGGAAGCGGGCGAGGTGGAGAAGATGACACAGATCTCGCGGGAGATCTCCGACCTGGTGATGGAGTTCGGCGGCGCCATGTCCGGCGAGCACGGCGACGGCCTGGCCCGGAGCCACCTGAACGAGAAGCTCTTCGGACCCGAGCTGTACCAGGAGTTCCGCAAGGTCAAGCGCCTGTTC
>CAZVUC010000065.1:0-50192 GCA_964630405.1 uncultured Syntrophobacterales bacterium
GTCCCAGTGCGGGTAGTCGGCGGCGAACAGCCACATGTCGTCGCCGTAGCGGTCCATGCAGTAGGGCAGCATGGCGTCGTCGGGGTCGAAGCTCACGTACACCCGGCCGCTCTTGACGTACTCGCTGGGCTTGCCCTTGAGGAGCGGCGCTTCCTCAATGCGCCTCTCGTAGTGCTCGTCGATGCGGTCGAGCCAGTAGGGAAGCCAGCCGCAGCCCGCCTCGAAGAACCCCAGCTTCAGGTTGGGGAAGCGCTCCATCACCCCGCAGGTGACGATGCCGAGGAAGGCCTGCATGATCTCGAAGGAGAAGCTCACGGTGTGGGCCTGGAGAAAGCTCTCCCAGCGCTCCTGCCCCTCCGCGCCCCAGGAGTTGCCGTGGAAGCAGACGGGGACGCCCAGGCGCTCCGCCTCGGCATAGATGGGCCAGAACTCCTCGGCGCCCAGGTTCTTCTTGTGGCCGTGGGTGTGGATCATCACACCCGGGTGGCGCCACTTGTTCACCGCGCGGTTGAGCTCCTCCACCGCCGCCGGCACGTCCTTCAGGGAGACGGTGGCGATGCCCTTCAAGCGCGGGTTCTGCTGCTGAATTTCGCCGATGTAGTCATTCCAGGCGCGCGCCAGCGCCTTCGAAAGATCGCTCTGCGGGACGAGGCTGAGGTTCAGCCCCATGGTCGGATAGATGACCGTGAGGTCGATGCCCTCGACGTCCATGTCCTGGACGTACCCGTCGGTGCCGGTGGTCTGCTTGCCCATGCGGCCGAGAAAGCGGTCCCAGGTGTCGCTGGGAAAGAGCCCCTGGCGGATGCGATGGTACTGCTCGGGTATGCGCGCGCGGTAGTCGTCGATGGTTTCACGGATGTGCGAATCGGAATCCACAACGGGATAGGCAGCCATTAGCGTTACCTCCATGGTCGGCGTTCGTACTCAAGTGAATACGGCAAGAGGTTGCCGCCTGTCAATCACGCTTGTGCCGCGGGATGCGTGGTCGAACGGTCCGAATGGAACGTTTACCCGCCGTCACCATAGGCCCGGTCGGTCTTGGCGGCCATGATGAAGTCGTTGCGGTGGAGGTTGCGGATCTTGTGGGTCCACCAGGTGACGCGGACCCGGCCCCATTCGGTGACGATCCTCGGGTGGTGGCCCTCCGCCTCGGCGATGTCGCCCACGGTGGCGGTGAAGGCCAGCGCCTGGACGAAGTTCCTGAACCTGAAGAGGCGGTCCAGCTTGGGGATGCCGTCTTCCTCGATCACGGCCCACTCCGGCGTCTGCGGCTGAAGCTCGCGCACCTCCGCGTCCGTGACCACCGGCGCGTCGGCCCGGCACGCCACGCATTTCTCCTCGGTCAATTGGCTCATGGAATCCTCCGATAACGGGGTAACGGCTGACGGGTCGGGTGTTAGCTTATCGGGAAACTTGAGGGTAGGAAAACGCGATCGGGGCTGCGCTCCCCGGACCTGACGCGGGCAACACGCAGGGATACCGCGCGGCCGCGTCGGGTCCGGGGGGTTAATGAGAGGCGCCGGTTTTAGCGACCGTCGGCCTTCCCCGAGATGCCCACGAAGGCCACCTTGGTCGGGTTGCCGGCGATCTTCCAGCTTTCGACGACCTCCAGGCTCTGGCCGTCCAGTCGCAGCACCTTGCCGCCCACCGAGTCGGTGATGAACACGGCTCCGGGAATGGTGGTGACGTGGGGGCGCGCCCAGAAGCCCTTCTCTACCGGGGTAGTCAGAAAATCGCGCGCCGAGGCCAACAGATCGAGCTTGCGGGCGTCGTACTTGCGCAACTCGCCGTCGCTCATCACGACCAGCAGCGCCTTGCCGTCGTGGCTTAGGGCGACGTTGATCGGCTTTACGGCGTCCGAAGCGGAGATCAACTGCTTCATGGCGCCTTCCCTGGGATCCGCGACGTACAGGCCGACCGCGGAACCGAGAGCGAAGAAGTGGTCCAGACCGGGATAACCCCAGACCGAAGTCAAGCGGAAATCCTCGGGCTCACCGGCCGGTGCGGGGATGAACAACCCCTTGTACTTGCCGTGGTCCGCTTCCACAATGATGACGCCGCGCCTGCAGCCGAAGGCGGCCACGTGGCCGTTTCCCGCGTCCCCGTGCAGATCCTTGCAGCCTTCCTGGCGATGCAGCACGTTCCCGGACAGGTCAACGATCTTGGCGCCAATGGGGAGGCGGTAGTCTTTGGGGTTGGCGGCATAGTCCGGGTGCTGGATGGTGAGCGCGAACAGGTCATGCGCCAATGGCACCGCGGCCCCGTGGTGAGCGCCCGCGTTGAGCTTGGGCGGCTTGTAGTTGGCGCCTTTCTTTCTCAGTTCGCCCTCGTTGAGCAACACCACCTCGCCGGAACCGTCGTAGTAGATAGTGGCCCACTCGCCACCGATATACAGGTGTACCGGCCGCTCGCCGGCAAGGTCCAGCTCCATTCGCTTGACCGGTCCGCTCACCCGGTCGAAGTGGTCGCCGTGGCTTTCCAGGTAGATGCCGCCGTCGAAGACGTGCACCGTGTTGGCGTCGCTGGAGACCGCGATGGCGAAGCGTCCGCTCTTCGTGGCGTAGATGCGGCCGGCCCGGGATCCCATGTCGACGGCGTCCTGCTGCACGCCGCCCGTTTTCAAGTCGATGATCGACATCTTGCTGGTCGCGCCGTCGCCGACCAGCAGGCGGCCCGCAATGGAAGCGGGAGTCGCGGAGCGGGGCGCTTGAGTCGCCGCGCTGGCGACCGTGGCGGAGGTCGCCTCGGGTGCGACCCTGGAGGATGTTGGGGTAATATCCGGGGCCGCTGCGGCTGAGCCGACGGCGAACAACAAGACAAATAAAATGGCCAGTGTTGCAAGCGGTTTCAGTTTCTCGATTCTCATTGGTATGTGGGCTCCTCTGGCAGATCATAATATCGATAATAAAAACTCTTTATCAGTTTAAACCGTTGTCAAGCCTTCGCCCCGGGTCGCCGTTCGGAAGCTGAACCCAAATGCAACAACATGACTGCGGCGTTGCCACGGCTGTCGGTCAATTCAGGTTCCTTCGCAGCGCCTGTCCGAAGGCACGGGCGTTGAACCGCATCAACTTCTCGTAGGTGTCTCGCGCCGCATCGCCGGGGTCGCCGAGCGGATCCGTCATTACGGTCCTGGCGCCGAACTCCTCGCCGATGGTCCTGGCCACCCGGGGGTTCAGTTGCGGCTCCAACAGGACGGCCCCGACCCCCTCGGCACGGGCATCGCTCACGAGCTTGGCGACTTCCTTGGGCGTCGGCTCCTCGCCGGCGAACTCCTGGACCACGGCCACTTTCTCCAACCCGTAGCGCTCGGCAAAGTAGGCCCACGCCGCGTGAAAGGCGATGTACTTGCGCGTCTTCGCCTTGGCCAACTCCGCCCGGATCTCCTGGTCCAAAGCGGTCAGCCTCCGGCGGAAGTCCTGCCGGCGCTTCTCGTAGTAGTCCTTGCCGGCCGGGTCCGCGGCGATCAACCGTTGCGTCACCACGGGAACAACGGCGTCCCTGACGCGGACCGGGTCCAGCCAGAAGTGCGGATCGAATTCCTCGTGTTCCTCGCCGCCCTCCCTGGCGACCTTCCTTTCACCATGGTCGTGATGGTCCTCCTTCCTGGCTGTCTTCTCCTCACCGTGGTGGTCATGATCCTTCTTGGCAGCCCTCTGCTCACCATGGTGATGGTGTTCTTCCCCTTCCAAGAGGTTCAGGTTCGGCGCCTTGGATAGCGCCACGGCCTCGATCCCCTTGGGGGCCGCCGCCAGCAACTTCTCCAAGAAGGCATCGAACTCTCCGCCGATGCCGACGAAGTAGCGCGCCCGGGCGAGTTTTCGGACGTTGCTCGGCACCGGCTCGAACGTATGGGGACTCGCTCCGGGCGGCACCAACGAGGCCACCCTGACTCGCTCCCCTCCCAGCTCCTCAACGATATACGCCACCGGGATCACGCTCGTGACGACATTGACCGACTGCGCCCCGGCAAAGGCTGAAAAAACGCTGATCCAGCAGCCCGCCACGACGGCAAAAAACAGATTCCTCGGCTTCTTCATTGGAAACATCCTCCTGGGCTTGAACATTAATGATAATATATTCTCAATAATGATCTCCTTTGTCAAACGCCCCAGGGTGGGTGGCCGCCGGGCGTAGGCCTTGACGGCGAACCCGGCCACGTCCGATCCCGGAAAACGGCGTCCCTGCGGTTGCCGCCAAGGCGTCCTCGCCGGCCATGCACGGACAGGCTCGGCGGTTCCTTCAACGCCGGACCTCTTGACTGAACGAGCACCACCGGCCAAAGTAGCTTTTCCATGCTTCCATCCAGCAAAGCATTCGCAATCGAGTCGCAAGCGCACTGCGCAACCCCGCGCAAGCCTGACGGGGCAGGGCAATCCGGAAGCTAGGTATCATGCCGGAGGACCGCTTCCGCGTGGCGGTGCTGGACGACTACGAGCGTTTCTGCACGACGGTGCCGGCCTACCAGGAGGCCGCCGCCCTGGCCGAGATCAAGGTGGTGGGGCGCAAGCTCACCACCGGCGAGGAATGGGCCGCGGCGGTGGGCGACGCCCATGCGGTGGTGCTCATGCGCGAGCGTTCGCCGTTCCGGGAGCGGGAGTTCGCGCTGGCGCCGTCGCTGCGGTTCATATCGCAGATCGGCCGCGGCATTCCGCACCTGGACCTGGCGGAGGCCACCCGGCGCGGTATCCCGGTGTCATGCACTCCCAACGATTCCGGCGCCTCCACCGTGGAGTTGACCTTCGCGTTGCTGCTGGCCTTGGCAAGGCAGGTTCCCTCGGTGAGCCAGGGCATGCGCGAGGGCGCGTGGCCGCCGGCGGTGGGCATGCTGCTGGAGGGGAGGACCCTGGGGGTCATCGGGCTGGGGCGCATCGGCGCCAAGGTGGCGCGCATCGCACGGGCCATGGACATGAACCTCCTGGCCACGGGCAGGACGCTGACCGACGAGAGGGCCGCGGAGGCCGGAGCGCGGCGGGTTTCCCTCGATGCGCTGCTGGGGGAGTCGGATATCGTCTCCGTGCACTGCCGGCTGAACGCCGAGACCAGGGGACTCATCGGCCGCCGGGAGCTTCAACGCATGAAGCCGGACGCGTTGCTCATCAACACGGCCCGCGGCCCGATCATCTCCGAGGAGGCGTTGGTCGAGTCTCTCCGGCAGGGACATCCAGCGGGCGTCGGCCTAGACGTATACGACGAGGAGCCGCTGCCGCCGGACCATCCGCTGCGCGGTCTCGACAACGTCATCCTGGCCTCGCATCGGGGCTACGCTGTGGACCGGATCCTGCACCAGCGCTACCAGAGCGCATTCACCAACGTGATCCGCTTCATCGAAGGCGCGCCGGTGGACGTCATCAATCCCGAGGCGTGGGACCCCTCCACCGCCCCTGGATTCCCGCTTTCGCGGGAATGACGGAAGGGGGGCGGGAATGTCTTACGACTCCGCCAGCACCTTTCGGAAGCGGTCCCGGTGCTCGGTGCTGTAGAGGCGGGGGAAGTTCTCCGGGTAGTCCTCCCCGGGCTCCACCTTGAGGTCCACCAGGATGGGGCCGTCTTCCTTGAGCAGAGTGTCGAGGTTGCGGTCCCAGTCCTCCAGGTTGTCGAAGGTGTAGGTGTTGGCGTAGCCGGCCTCCTTGGCGAGGCCGGTGAAGGTGAAGCCGCTGTGGGTCGGGATGGGGACGGCGCCGTTGGTCTCGTAGGTGCCGTTCTCACACACGCAGTGAACGAAGTTCTTCGGCGCGGCGTTGGCGATGGTGACGAGGCTGCCCAGGTTCATGAGCAGGCTGCCGTCGCCGTCCAGCACCACCACCCGCTTGTCGGGCCGGCCCAGGGCCAGGCCCAGGGCGTGGGACGAGCCCTGCCCCATGGCGCCGGTGAAGGTGTAGTTGAGGTCCGACGGCGCGATGTGGATCCAGTCCTGGGCCGCCTTGTACACCGCCACCACGATCTCGTCGGTCCGGTGGCGGGCCAGAATCTTCAGGCATTCATCTCGTTTCATCATGATCAGATAGGCTCCCGTCCGATTAGCATGGCCACCGGCCTCAACTCCGCGTAGGCCGCTTCCACCGTGGGCACCACCTTGTCCTCGGTACCCGGTGCTTCGATGTTGTGGTGCTCGATCTGCATGGCGTCCAGAATCGGCTCGATGATGCGGAGGCCGTAGCGCTTGGACTGGGTGGGCGGGACGCCGGGCTCCTTCTGGAGCATCCCCACCATCATGCACACCGGGTTCTTCCCCTGGACGGCCACGCCGCGCACGGCGTTGATGGAGTCCAGGAGCCCCGTGTACTGCATGAGCAACAGCGACCGGTGCCCGGCGGCGTAGAGTCCGCTACAGATGGACACTCCTTCGTCCTCCTTGCACACTTGGACCACCTGGAAGTCGGGATCCTTGATCATGGCCTTCAGCACGTTTTCGCTCGTGGTGCGATCCGGCAACGCGACGATGAACCGGATGCCGGCGCGTTTGATCTCACGGATGAGATCTCGGGCCTTCAGTCTGTCGGCGTCCTTGTCTACGGCCACGCTTCCCTCCTTGCGTCGTGCGGCGTCCGGTCTCACGGACGCTGATGCCGACCTCTATACTATGGGGGTTCCTTCGAGGAAAGACTTGAGCCTGCGGATATCCCTTGCCGAATCCGGCCGCAGCTCGCACCAGCGCAGGGCGCCCTCGTAGAGGCGGACGGTGGGTCCGAGCCCGTGAACGGCCGGCAGCAGGTCCCTGAGGCAATCGTACCAAGCCCGGCGCTCGTCCCGGTCCGGCGGGTCCGGGTCCTCCGCGTTCAGCGCGTCGCACAGACGGCGCCATTCCCGGGTGGAAAAGCCCACGCGGAGCTCGGCGGGATAAAGGTCCAGGGCGATGGCGCGGGGCCGGGTGAAGTGCTGGCGCTCGTCGAACTCCAGAATGAATCCCGGGCTTGCTATATAGTAGTCGCAAGGCGGCATCCGCGGCGTTCGTATGAAGTCCCCGTAACCCCGGTGATCTCGCAGTCCGTCGAAGATGCGCTGCAGCGCCTCCCCGATCCAGGTGCCGCGGTATGCCTCCGGGGTGCTGGGCCAGGGAAACGAATGGTCCTTGCGGCAGGCGTCCGGATACAGCGTGGTGAGAAGCTCGTGCAGCCGGGTCTTGCAGTCGCGGCAGTGCTCGGAATGGGAATGGGGCATGACCGCGGTATAGTCGGTGGTATCCGTCATTACCATCCTTGGAGAAGCATGATGGGCTGGACTTACCTGTGCATTGCCGGCGTGTTCGAAGTGGTGTGGGTCATCGGCCTCAAGTACACGGCCGGGTTCTCGCGGCTGTTCCCGAGCGCGGTGACGGTCCTGGCCATGGCGGTGAGTTTCTACTTCCTGTCGCAGGCGGTGAAGACCCTGCCGGTGGGAACGGCCTATGCGGTCTGGACCGGCATCGGCGCAGTGGGCGCGGTCATTCTCGGGATGATCCTGTTCGGGGAGCCCAGGGACGCGCCGCGGCTGGCGTGCATCGGCCTGATCGTCGCCGGTATCGTCGGCCTCAGGCTGGTCTCCAGCCAAGTATAACTACTAGTGTCCTGGGAGCGAGAATGAAACGGATCTGTGTCTTTTCCGGGTCCAGCATGGGCGTGTTGGACGAGTACGCCCGCACGGCGGCTTCGCTGGGCCGTGAGTTGGCCCGCCGCGGCATTGGCGTGGTCTACGGCGCCGCCTCCATCGGGCTCATGGGATGCGTGGCGGACGCGGCCCTCGAGGAGGGCGGCGAGGTCATCGGCATCATCCCCGAGGCCTTGATGATGGACGAGGTGGTGCACACGGGCCTCACCGACCTCAGGGTGGTGGCCTCCATGCACGAACGCAAGGCCCTGATGGCGGGGCTGTCGGACGGTTTCATCGCGCTCCCGGGGGGCTACGGCACGCTGGAGGAGCTGGCGGAGATGATCACTTGGCTGCAGCTCCGGATCCACGCCAAGCCCTGCGGAGTTCTCAACGTCCGGGACTACTACGGCCACCTGATCCGCTTCCTCGACCACGCGGTGGAGCACGGTTTTCTCAAGCAGAAGCACCGCGACAAGCTGCTCATCGCCGATACCGTCGACGGTGTGCTGGACGCGCTGACGAGCTTCCAACTGCCGTGACGCGCTTGTGCCGGGAGCCGCGGCTCACGGTCGGAGCCGCCCGAATCGTCTGGCCGCCACCGCCGCGATGCTGACCAGTGTCAGGAGCCAGGCGAACCAGTCGCCGTAGCGCACGTACGCGGTCTCCGTCTCCATCAGGGGGACGGTGATCCTCAAGACCCCCTCCGAGAACAGCGGCAGCGGCGCCGACATGCGGCCGGCGGGATCGATGACGGTGGTCAGCCCGGTGTTGGTGGCCCGCACCATGGCCCGGCGGGTCTCCAGGGTGCGCCACCGGGCCAACCGCGCATGCTGCCACGGCGCCGCCGTGCGGCCGTACCAGGCGTCGTTGGTGAGGTTGACCAGCAGGTTGGCGCGCCCGTTCCGGACGAAGCGGCGCGAAAGCGCCGGCATGAGGTCCTCGTAGCAGATGAGCGCCGCCGCCCGCGCCCCGTTCGGCAGGGCGAAGGGGGTCTCGATCCCGCCGGGGGTGAAGCCGTCGCCGATGGGAGGCATGCCCGGCACCCCGCCGATGAGCCACGCCAGGGGAATGTACTCCCCGAAGGCCAGCAGCACCCGCTTGTGGTAACGTCCCACCACGGTCCCGGCGGGATCCACCGCGAACGCACTGTTGTATCTGCGGATGCGGTTCCCGGGCTCGCGCCTGTAGCTGATGGCGCCGAAGATCATGTGCGGATGGGGCGCCGGCAGCAGCGCCTGCGGCACCCTTCCGGCCCTCTCCGGCAGCCACTTCTCCATGGCGGACTCGGGCCAAACCACCAGGTCCGCGTCGGCGTGCTTCGCGGAAAGGTCCTTGTAGGTCTGCTGGTTGGTCTTCAGGAACGCGGCCTTGCCCTTCCGCTCGATGTCGATGTTTCCCTGTATGACCGCTACGTCGAGCTTCCGGGCGGACGTGGCGGCGGCGGTGACCTGCGCCACCCGCGCCTGTCCGTACACCAAGGCCGCGAGCAGGACCGCGCAGGCGGCGGCCCCCGCCCACGCCGCCGAGCGCATCGTGCCGTCACCCCGGCGCGCGCGAAGGATCCTGTAGAGCGCCGTGCCCGCCCACAGCAACACGAAGGTGGTGCCGTAGTGGCCCACGAGGTCCGCCGACTGGTTGAGGGAGGTGAACGCCGACTGGCTCGTGGCGAGATACCAGGGGAAGAGGTTGGGGAACCAGAATTCGACGGTGACCCAGAAGGCCGGGGGAAAAAGCCCCAGGGGGCCGGTCCCGCACAGGCGCACGGCCGCCGCGAACACCACGAAAGGGATGGCCGAATAGGCCACGAAGAGGACGAAGCCCGCTAACGCCAGGGCGTAGTTGACGCCGCCGAACACGTGGATGGTGTAGACCAGCCAGTGAAAGCCCAGCGCGATGGTGATCGCTCCCGTGAGCGCCCCAGCGAGCAGCGCGTGACGCCAGTGGCGCGCGCCCTCCAGCGCGGTCAGCCACGGCACGGGGGCGAACCAGGTCAGGGGGAACAGGATCGGCCAGAGGAAGGGGGCGGCAATGAGCGCGGCGCCGAGGAGCGACAACCACGATAGCGACCTGAAGCCAGCCATGGAGCCGGAAGTCTACGGGTACCGGGAACGGGCGTCAACGCTGTCGAATCCCGTTGACAGGAGAATTCCCGAACGACTAATGTAGGATGCCGTAGCGTCCGTTACGCACGCGGGCGTAGCGGCGTTGTCGGTCCATTTGCCAGACATGAGGTGAATTCCCAGGAACGGAAAGGGGGAGAGAAATGGGTCAAGCATTCATAGATGCCGACGGGCATATCATGGAGCGCGAGAATGAGATCAACGAGCACATTGACGAGAGGTACCTGGGACGGGGCAGCCTGAGCTTCCGCCAGATGTTGCCGAGTCTCGACAAATTCCACACTCCGAGGAACCGCATCGTCGAGCCGGAGGGGATCTTCGACGCCTCCGTGGGACCCGAGCGCTGGCTCGAGTTCCTCGCAAAGACCGGGATCGAGAGCTCGGTACTCTATCCCACGGCCGGCCTGTCCTACGGCCAGGTGCACTTTCCCGAGTGGGCGGCGGCGTACGCGCAAGCCTACAATGACTGGTTCACCGAGAAATACACGAAGGTCAGCGACCGTTTCAAGGGGGTCGCGCTGATCCCGGTGCAGGACGTGAAGGCGGCGGTTAAGGAGTTGCGTCGCGCGGTCAAGGACCTGGGCATGGTGTGCGCCATGCTGCCGTCCAACGGCCTCGACCGGCACTACGGCTCCGACGAGTTCTGGCCTCTCTACGAGGAGGCGGAGAAGCTCGATTGCGCCCTGGCCGTCCACGGCGGGTGCTACGGTGATCTCGGCTTCAACTCGTTCAAGGTCTTTCCCGCCACGCGCGCGCTGGGCATGCCGTTTCCCCTGGCCATCCACATGACCGGGATGATGTCGGAGGGCGTGTTCGACCGGTTCCCGGATCTGCGGGTGGGCTTTCTCGAGGGTGGCACGGCCTGGATCCCGCTGGTGCTCGACCGCTTGAACCGCGAGGTGGAGTACGGCGGCCTGCAACTCAAGCGGGAGCCCCTGGAATACTTCCGCAGCGGCCGGGTCTTCATCGGATGCGAGGGCAACGAGGACGTGCTGGTCTACTGCGTCAACCGGGTGGGACACGAGGTCTTCATGTTCTGCTCCGACTTCCCGCACGAGATCACCATGGACAACTGCATGGAAGAGATCGACGAGATCCGCGACCGGGAAGAGCTCACCGACGAGCAGAAACAGGCCATCCTCGGCGACAACGCCCGGAACTTCTACAAGATCTGATGCAAGGGCGGCGGGAAGGGGACACCCTTTCCGCCGCTTGACGCCTCCTGACCGAAGGGCTACGATGGTTTTCGTCCCATGGGGACAGACCATCGTAAGTCTCACCTTGCGAAGCCTACTCGAAGGACCGACCGAGATCGTGGTTCAGAAAAAGCATCTTGCCATGTCCGACTCCTTTTGAAGTTAGCGCTCGGGGTGTATGGCCATAACGTTTCAGGAGGAGCACAGATGGAAGGCAGGAGACTCTATATCGGCGGGTTGCCGTACTCGACGACCGACATGCAGCTCGAGGAAATCTTCTCGGCCCACGGCACAGTTGAATCCGCCCAGGTAATCATCGACAAGTTCACGGGGCGCTCCCGTGGGTTCGGTTTCGTGGAGATGGGCACCTCGGACGAGGCCGAGGCCGCCGTCAACGCCCTCAATGAGACAGACCTCGGAGGCCGCACCATCACCGTGAACGAGGCCCGGCCCCAGCGCCGTGACTTCGGAGGCCGCCGCTAGCGCGGACGGGACGCCCGTCCCTCGCCGGCTCGATTCCAACCGTCATAAAGGGCGCTCGGGCGCCCTCCGTAACCCCGCGGGCGTGGGGGCGTTGCCCCCACGCTTCCACTTCGCTCTCGTGGCGTGAACGTCCACACGCCGCATCTCCTCCAACCCGACCCCCTCCTGGATCCCGAATCAAGTTCGGGACGACGGCGTGGTGAGTCCGGGACGACCGGCACTTCGCGTCATTGCCATTTCCGTACGAATCGTGCATTTAGGCCTTGAACCGACACAAGGGACCGGAGAGCGAAAGGAGAGTCGAGATGGCGACTGGCAATGGGTTCGGCAGCGCGAGCAAGATCAAGCAGGTGGGACGCATGGATCTGCCCGGCGGCGGCAAGATCGAGGTGGACAAGGGCTTCGCATACGTGGGGCACATGGATCCGCCTCACGGCACCTCCGTCATCGATGTGCGCGACCCGAAGAATCCCAAGCTGGTAGCCCAAATCGACGTGCCCCCGGGAATCCACTCGCACAAGGCCGCGGTGAGCGACGGCGTCATGATCATCAACCACGAGCGCTACGAGAACAACGACGACGCCCAAGGCGGCCTCAAGGTCTTCGACGTCTCGGATCCGTCCAAGCCCCGGGAGGTGTCGTTCTACAAGGCCTCGGCCAAGGGCGTCCACCGGTTCACCTTCGACGGCCGCTACGCCTACTTCTCGCCGGTGCCGGAAGGATACGTGGGCAACATCTGCATGATTCTGGACCTGGCGGATCCGGCCAACCCGCAAGAGGTGGGCCGGTGGTGGATGCCGGGGCAGTGGGTGGCGGGCGGTGAGGAACCCACCTGGCCGGGCACCATGCACCGCTGTCATCATCCCATCCGCCGGGGCGACCGCCTGTACGTGAGCTACTGGCACGGCGGTTTCGTGATCCTCGACATCTCCGACATGAGCAAGCCTACGCTGGTGAGCCATTTCGATACGAGCCCTCCCTTCCCGTCGCCCACCCACACCGCCCTGCCCATGCCGGAGAAGCTGATGGGCCGGGAGATCCTCGTGGTGGTGGACGAGGAAGCCCAGAAGTCGGCGCCCCTGCCTTACGCCTTCATGTGGGTGGTGGACATCAGCGACGAAGCCCATCCCGTGCCCATCGCAACGTTCATGCCCCCCGCCGACGGTGAGCCCACGGACCGCTACGGCGCGCATCAGCCGGCGGAGCAGGTTTACAGCAACGTCCTGTACGTCACCTGGTTCAGCGGCGGCCTGCGCGCGGTGGACGTGTCCAACCCGTATCAGCCCAAGGAGGTCGGCTACTACGTGCCCGAGCCCGGCAAGGGGCAGAACACGGTCCAGAGCAACGACGTCTTCCACGACGAGAACGGGCTGTTGTACCTCATCGACCGCCTCGACGGGCTGGAGATCCTCGAGCCCCAGGTATAGGGCCGGGGGTTCACCGCACCGTCATGGCGGATCGACAGAACGGCACGGAGCCGCCCGCGGCGCTGGGCCACCTTCGGGTGGTGGAGCTGGGGGACGTGCCCGCGGCCTACGCCGGCCGGCTGCTGGCCGACCTCGGCGCCGACGTCATCAAGGTGGAGCCGCCGGGCGGCGCGCCCGAACGCAGGCTTCCACCCTTCGCCGGCGGCGTCGAGGGCATCGAGCGCAGCCTCACGTCCGCCCACGCCAACACCAACAAGCGCGGCCTGGTGCTGGACCTCTACGCCGCCCCGGACCGGGACACCTTCACCAGGCTCCTGCTTTCAGCGGACGTGTTCATTGAGGCCACGCCGTTGGGCCGCCTGGAGGAATGGGGTTTCACTGGCCCGTGGCTGGAGGAGACCTGCCCCGCGCTGGTGACGGTGTCCATGACGCCCTTCGGCCGCACCGGCCCCTACCGCCACTACAAGAGCAGCGACGCCATCACCAACGGCGCCGGCGGTTTTCTCTACGGCCAGGGAGACGACGAGCGCGGTCCGTGCACCGCGCCGTCGCACTCGGCTTACCAGGTGGCCGGCTGCGTGGCCGCGACCCTGGCCGTGGCCGGGGTGCGCCACCGGCGGCGCAGCGGCGCGGGCCAGCGCCTGGACGTGTCGCTGCAGGAGGCCCTGACCTTCACCAACAGCAGCTCCATTGCCCGCTACACCCTGGAGAACCGCATGGGGCGCCGGCCCGGGGCCAAGACCTACGGCGGCTCGGTGACCAACATCTACCGCTGCAAGGACGGCCGCTACGTCCACTTCACCGCCAACCTGCCGCACATGTGGCGCGAGCTGACCCAGAACTGGATGACCGGCACCATCCTGTCCGAGCGGCAATGGGAGGACATGGTCTACCGGGACGCCCGCAGCGACGAGGCCTCCGCGGTGGTGGCGGAGTTCATCAGCGGCTTCACCGCCGATGAGTTCGTGGCCGAGGCCCAGGGGCGGCACCTCTCTGCGGCTCCGCTCAACACCGTGGGCCAGTTCGTGGAAGGCGAGCAACTGGCCGCGCGCCACTGGCTCCAGGAGATCGAGCACCCGGTCATCGGCCGCTACCGGGCGCCGGGCTTCCCCATGCGGCTTTCCGGGACGCCCATGCGGGTGCGCCGTCCGGCGCCGCTGCTGGACCAGCATCGGCAGGAGGTGCTGACGGAGCTGGATCAGGGCAGGGAACCCGGTCCCGCCGCCGCGTCGCGGCCCGAGGCGGGTGCCGGCGACGGCATGCTGTCGGGGCTCCGCATGGCCGACCTGACCCAGCAGTTCGCCGGCCCCTTGGGGACGGAGATCCTGGGTTACTACGGCGTGGAGGTGCTCAAGATCGAGTCCAACACCGTGGCGGCCCGGGGCCGGGGCGCCGCCATCCACGCCGACATGAACCGGGCCAAGCTGGGCGTCACCCTGAACCTGCGTCATGAGCAGGGCAAGGAGCTGTTCCGCCGCCTGGTGGGGAGGTCCCAGGTGGTGGTGGAGAACTTCAGCGTGGGGGTGATGGAGCGGCTCGGCTTCGACTACGAGTCGCTGCGCAAGGTGAATCCGGGCATCATCCAGGTCTCCATGCCCGGCTGGGGCCGGGAGGGACCGCTCAAGTCATGGGTGGCCTGGGGCTGGCAGCTCCTGGCCTACACCGGGCTCATGCGGCTGTGGGGCTATCCCGAATCGCCCATGCGGGCGCGCTGCAAGATCGCCTGGCCCGACCGGGTGGGCGCCATCACCATGGCCCTGGGCGTGGCCGCGGCCGTGGAGCACCAGGAGCGCACCGGGGAGGGACAGTTCATCGAGGCGTCCATGCTGGAGGCCCAGGGCGCCATGATGGGCCCCGCCATCCTCGACTACACGGTCAACGCCAACGAATGGGACACGCTGGGCTACCGGGAAATCCTCGGGGAGCCCTACGCCCCCTACGGCTGTTACCCGTGCGCCGGCAACGACGACTGGATCATCATCGCCTGCGAGACCGACGAGGAGTGGCAAGCCATGGCCGGGGTCATCGGCGCGGGCTCATGGGCCGAGGATGCGCGCTTCGCGGGCAAGGAGGGGCGGCGGCGGCACCGCGAGGAGCTGGACGAGAAGCTGACCGGGTGGACCCGCAGCCAGACTGCGCGCCAGGCCTTCCGCCGCCTGCAGCAGGCCGGCGTGGCTGCCGGCATCCCCATGTCCGGCGAGGACCTCTACTACGACCCCCACCTGCGCGAGCGCGGCCACATCGTCGAGCTCGACGAGCCCCCCTGGGGCCGGGTCGGCCACCACGGCATCCCCGGCATCCCGTCCCGGTCAAAGGCCAGCGCCGCGAAGCCGGCGCCCTGGATCGGCGCGCACAACGCCTACGTCCTGGGCGAGGTGCTGGGCCTGAGCGAAGAGGAGATCGCGGCGCTGGAGGAGGCGGAGGCGATCAAGTAGACCGCCGTTTCAGATTTGTCTGGCACTCTCCACGTGGGGCATCTGATCCCACACCTGATCGTCCAGGGTCCTGCCTGTTCTTTTCTTGAATACACCGCCCCATTGTTTGAAGAAGAACGGCACGTTGTGTTGCAGGCAGTTGTCGCGGATTTCCCGCACCCAGTCGGCTTTCATCGGTCGTGCGCTAGGTCCCGATTCGCCGCCGACAATCACCCAGTCAATGCCATGAAGGGGTATGCCCGTCAGTGGGCCAAGCAAGGGTTCCAGCGATAGAAATTTGACCAGAGCACCGGTTTCCCTGAGCCCCTCCAATCTGTCCATCCACCGTGCCGACTCGATACTCGTTCCGAGCCAGATATTCGGCGTCCATGACAGCCGATTGTCGAGTTGTACGACCCGCCCCGGTCGCTTGGTGAGAACCTGGAAGGTGTGTTGGGGCGCACGGTTCATGACACCGAACACGGCACTGATGAACTCGGCCGGGACCGATTTGTGAAACAGGTCCGACATGGAGTTGACGAAAACAAGATGTGGCCGATTCCACTTGGAGGGCTCCTCCAGCGTGCGCGGGTGGACGGTCACCTTGAAGCCCTCCCGATACTTTTGCGCTCCCATGGCTCGCAGCCGTCTGGACATACGCTCGGCGTAGCAGTGCTTGCAGCCGTGACTGATCTTCGTGCAACCGGTTACCGGATTCCAGGTAATCTCGGTCCATTCGATGGCGGAGCGCGAAGCCATGGCTAAAGGTGTTCCAGGATATGCCTTGCGATACGCTTACCGGGGGCTGTTCCGGCCAGATGGCCGACACAGAACAAGAACTCGAACAACGTCGAATTCTTGGAATTCCTCAAAGGTCGAGATTGTTTGAGGAACCATACGTTGCTGCCGGTTCGGCTATGAATCCCGGCAGTTGGTCAACCTTCACGACTTGGTGTCCGCTTTCACGGGAACGACGGTTGCGGCCTGAAGCAGATCACGGCCCCTTCGAATGCGGCCCGAACGGCTCCGGCCGGAAGGGCTTGTCGCGGGCCTCGAAGAAGGCGCGCAGGCCGCCCTGCTTGCGGGCATCTTCCAGGCGCTTGTTGAACTCTTCACGCTTGCTGAGGCGGGCCATGGCGCTTAGCTCGGCGTTGAGCAGCCAGGCCTTGTGGAGTCCCATCATCTCCAGCCCCTGGGTGGCGATGGCGAGGTTGATCTTGACCGTCTCGGGCGGCACCAGGGCCACGCGCTCGACCATGCGGAAGCACTCCTCCAGGAGATCGTCACGGGGCACGACCTTGTTGACCAGGCCGATGCGGAGCGCTTCCTGCGCGTCCACGTGGTCGCCGGTGAGGGCGTAGCGTAGGGCGTTCTTGGGGCCGGCCAGCAGCACCCAGATGAAGTCCGTGCCGGAGGCGTGGCGCACCTGCGGCTGGCCGAAGACCGCGTCGTCCGCGGCCACGGTCAGGTGGCAAGTGAGGGCGAGCCACGAGGCCGTGCCCAGGCACCAGCCGTTGACCGCGCCCACGATGGGTTTGGGGTACTCCCAGCGGTAGAGCCGTCGCCGCAGCAGTTCCTCGCGGTCCTTGTCCCGGACCTCGTCGAACTCCTTGTAGAGCGGCGCCCCTTCGGGCAGGGCCTGGGGCCACACCGTTTCCGGAATGCCTTCACCGGTCATGTCCTCGCCGGCGGAGAAGCAGCCGCCGGAGCCGGTAAGGATCACGCCCCGCACCTCCGGATCGTCCTTGGCCTCGGCCAGGGCCGCGTCGAGCTCGGCGAGCAGGGCCTCGCTCAAGGCGTTGCGCCGTTCCGGGCGGTTCAGGGTGATGAGCGCGCCGCGACGTTGCTTTTCATAGAGAAGGTTCTGATAGGTGGACATGGGGTCTCCTCGCGGGATGTTCGTTTCCTGGTGCCGTGTAGCCTTCGGCCGGTGTCCCTACTCCTTGGGCTTCGATCTCGGGCCGAACGGTTCGGGCTGGAACGGGCCGTCGCGCAGTTGAAGATACTCGCGGATGTTCTTCTCGCGGGCCTCGTTCAGGGGGCGGCGGTGTTCCTCGCGCAGCATGACGTGGGCGGGGGCCGAGAGCTGGGAGTCCAGCATCAGGGCGTCGCGCAGGCCCATCATCTCCATGCCCAGGGTGGCGATGGCGAGGTTGATCTTCACCGTTTCGGGCGGCACCAGCGCGATGCGTTCCGCCAGCTCGAGGCACTCGTCCAGCAGCCGCTCGTGGGGCACCACCTTGATGACCAGCCCGATGCGCAGCGCTTCCTGGGCGTCGATGTGGTCCCCCACCAGGCCGTAGCGGAGGGAGTTCTTGACCCCGGCGAGCATGGTCCAGAGGAAGCTGGTGTTGGAGCCGTGTCGCACCTCGGGCTGGGCGAAGACCGCGTTCTCGGACGCGATGGTGATGTGGGTGCACAGCGCCAGCCACGAGCCCGCGCCCATGGCCCAGCCGTTGATGGCGCCGATGACCGGCTTGTCCAGCTCCCACAGCCGCAGGAACTCGTTGCCCTCCCGGCCGCGCCAGGAGTCGATCCAGTCCGACGCGGCCTGCCCCGCCGGAACGCCGTACGGCCACTCGAGGTCGCGCCGCCGGCCCGGCTTGGGCCCCTGGTCCATGCCGGCGGAAAAGGCGCGCCCGGCGCCGGTGATGATGACCGCCCGCACCTCCGGGTCGGCCACGGCCTCGTCCAGCGCCGCGGACATCTCGTGCTGGACGGTGGGGCTGATGGCGTTCATGACCTGCGGCCGGTTCAGCGTGATCAACCCGGCGGCGCCGCGTCTCTCGTACAGAATCTCGGTGTAGTTTGCCATGCGGTTATTCCTATCTCCTTATTTCTCTTTCTTCCACACGATGCGGTAAATGCCGGCGATGTCGGCGAGCGGCATGATGATGGGGTCGTAGCCGTGGGCGATGCTGATGAGCACCAGGTTGCCGTTCTCCTTCTTGATCCGCTTGATGAGGTACTCGCCGCCTACGGTCTTGACCACGCAGTAGTCGCCCGAGTGCCATTCCTTGTTGGGCGAGCACACGACGATCTCCTTGTCCTCGTAGCGCGGGCTCATGGAGTCGCCGCGGACTTCCACCCCGAAGGCGTTGGCGTCGCCGAGGTCGTAAGGACGCGACACCCGGCGCCAGCCCTCGCCCACCGGGAAGCCGTCCTCGGAGAACTCGCCCCGGCCCGCGCCGGCGCGCCCCACCACCGGCAGGTCGTCCGGCACGTGCCCGGACACGTCCCGCACCTGGTCGCTGGTGGACAGGAGCCATTCCAGGGAGACGCCGCACACCGACGCCAGGCGATGCAGGATGGCGGACTGCGGCGCGCGGTCCCCGGCCATGTAGTTGTAGACCGCGGTCTTGGAGATTCCCGCCCGGGCCGCTACATCCAGCGGGTCCCGATCCGCCAGGGCCAGGGTAAGGCGCCGGGCGAGATCTGTCTTGGGGAGTCTTGTTTTTTTCCTGGGCATCGTGTATATAGTTCTCGAATGAAAAAAAGCTTGACATTATAGTAGTCAATTGATAACTTCCCGTCAAGCGCCGTCATGACGCGACTCTCAACGGGAAGGAAGGACCAAGATGGCAAGTGAGACGAAACGACATCTGAGATCCGTGAGCGGAGGCCGGGAAACGAAGGAGTGGGTGGAGGTGGATGCCTCGCTGGTGGGGCTCTCGGTGCTCTCGGCCCTGCACAAGCTCGACCACGGCGAGGAAGACGAAGCCGACGTGGAAATCGGCGGCCGCACCCTGCGAATCCGCCTTGACCCGCTCAAGAAGCGGGTGCTGATGTTCGAGCTCAAGAAGACTCGGACCCGCAACCCCCGCCTCGGCGGTCCGGGCACCAAAACCCTCCACTAAGACCGGCGACGCCGGGAACCGGAGCCCGAGGCCAGCGTTTTACGCAAGCCGGCAGCCTCGGGACCCCTTCCCCGGCTCTCGGGTCCTCTGAGGTGGTCCCACTTCGTTGGACAGTTGGGCGGCAGAAATAAGGTGTATTCCTGGTAGTGGGTCATGCCGCCAGGGTCCTGTTTAACATGTCCTGCTGTTCCGGTAGAGCCGGCAGAGAGGCAGGCGAGCCGCGGCGCTGGGCCTGGAAGCCGTCGGAGATCTCGTGGAGGTAGACGGCCTCGTACTTGAGCGAGCGCCACAGGCGCTCGCTGAAGATGTTGTCCATGCACCGGCCCCTGCCGTCCATGGAGATGGCGACACCGGCGTCTTTGAGCACGGAAGTGAACTCCAGGCTGGTGAACTGGCTGCCCTGGTCGGTGTTGAAGATCTCGGGGCGGCCGTAGCGTTCGAGGGCCTCGGTCAGGGCCTCTGTGCAGAAGCGGGCGTCGAGGGCCGCTCCGCCCCCTTCGTGAACACCTCCTTCATCCCCTCCACCGCTCGCTGCTTCCAGGTGCTCACCTGGTTCGGGTGGATCTTGTGCCGCGCGGCGATCTCCTGGACCGTCTTGTCCCCGCGCAGCGCCTCCAGAGCCACCTTCGCCTTGAACTCCCCGCTGAACCGTCGTCTCGTGCTCATCGCGTATCCCTCCCTCGCTCGGTGGAATACACCTTAGCAACCTGTCCGTTCTTCCGGGACCACCTCACTCATCGTGCCCCGCCAAATGCGGCGGAAAGGTCCGATCGCTCCAGCGTGCCGGCCACCCCTTGGTGCGAACGGCCGGTGAAAACCCCGGTCAGACGCCCGTCGTCACCACCGACTTCACGAAAGGAGTTCGCAATTACTGCAATTGCATACGCCAAGTCGCCGTCGCCCCAGATCGAACCGGTACCGGCGGCACCGGGAGCCTCGCCGGCGGACCAGTGTTCCAGGTCTTTGAAGTCCGCCCGACCACCCATCGTATCGATGTCGACGCGGATCATGGCCGACCCGGCCACCGCCTCGGCGTTCGGTGTCAGCCCGAGCAACGACCCGGACCATGTTACCGAACCGGAAAGGCGCGAATTCTCGGCAAGTTGTTCATCCGGAGAATCACCGTAGGCCCACGGCTCCGCGTAGCCGTTACGGAGCGCCACACCGAATCCGGCGTAAGCACCGTTGCCGTGGATGTGCAGCGATTCCGACGTCCAAGGGCCGAAACTGAACGGGTCATCGCCTGGTTGAAGACGCCCGTACAATACCCGCAACGCTTCACGGTCCGTAGGCCACAGTTTGGCGTTACCACCAAAACCGGTCATCAAACTTCTAAATCTGAAGGGGTCCACGTGGCCGTAAATCCCAAGCGCATGGACAAGTTCATGTGCGATAACATATAACGAAGGCAAGCGATTCGTTCTACCGCCAAGGCGAATATAGGACCACGCAATGCTTCCGTCAGCCCTGAACTCATTCAGTGCGTATGTATGGTGACCTTCATCGCCGTGTTCATCCAGATTCACGTACTCGATGCCTATCGTGTTTTCCAGTGGCCAACCGGAGCCATTCCCCTCGGCTGGAATCGCTTCTCCTATCGTCAGTTTAGCCTCATCCGGAAGGGCGTAGTTGACGAATTGCACGGCGGCGATTACGGACAGCACCTCAAAGTAGCCAGGCTCTGCGCCGATGAAACGCACAACGGGCGCGGACCTGTACCTTAGCGCCTTGTTGAAGAGATCCTGGCTTGGAAGGTAGTTCATTGCGGCGGATCGGGAGTAGTCCGCAATGAATTCTGATAGCGTCGCCGATCCGGCCCCGTCGTTCAGGTGTCCGTATCGTATGTCCAGATCGGATCTGCTTGCGACGACCGGGAGGTTCCCGATCCCTTCACGCGTCTGTTGCACGCCATCGACGAATCCCCAATCTGAAACGTTTTGATCGCTCCCCAGGATCACAACCCCTTTCAATGCTCCTCCCTCAAGTCGCTCTGTCCACGAGATTGGGCTGTGCAACGCGTCGTCAATGCTGGCGTGGCGAATGGTCAATCTAGATGGTGAACCGTCAGCGTAATCAGTAATCGGAAATGGAAGACGAGCGCCGCCGCCACTGCCACTGCCACCGCAAGCGTACAAAGTGCTCGTGAGCAATAACGTCGCCGCACAAGTCCGAACGAATTTGTTGATGGTCACAGCCATTGCTGCCTCCGTCAGGGAATCTGGTGGATGGCGCCGTTCGCGCGATGCAGGGATCTTCGACCGGCAGAAGTTATCATATCCGGCAAGCATTATCGACGGGGAGATGGACTGGGATACATGATCAACGACCCCATGTGCCTGGGGATCACGTCCGCCGCATGACTCGAACGCGGTCCCGGCTGGAGTGCGGCAGGGGAGCGGCCGTTACGGCGCGAACATTTCTCCCAGCACGGCCAGCACACGGCCGGCGGCCGTTGCACTGATTTTTCCCAGACGCCGTACCAAACGAGATTCGTCGATGGTTCGGATCTGGTCCAGGACGATCTGTCCGTCCTTGCGTTGGAACCGAACGGGGACGCGGGTAGGGTAGGGACGGCCGCGGGTCGTCATCGGGGCCACGATCACGGTTCGAATGTGCCGGTTCAACTCATCGGGCGAGATGACGACGCAGGGGCGGGTCTTTCGGATCTCGTGTCCTTCGGAAGGATCGAGCCGGACCAGGAACACCTCGAACCGGGCGGCTACCACTCCCACTCCGTGACGTCCCATCGGGTCGCCGTCGAAGATCCCTCGTCCAGGGGCACGTCGTCTCCCAGTTCGTGCATGCGGCGAAAGGCGTCATCCCAACCGGTCCGTGCCTCCGCCACGCCACGGATGAGCAGACAGTCGTCCCGTACCTCCATTTCCACCTCGTCACGGAGGCGGCATTGTTCGAGGATTGGTTTGGGAATCCGAATGCCGCGGGAGTTGCCGATCCGAACGATGGTTGTTTTCACACGAGTCCCCCCTCGTCCGCTGACGTGAATACAATGTATTTACCTCAGCGGACGTGCATGTCAAGATGCGAGACGACGTCCCGGCCAGGAGGATTACGGAAAACCGGTGGGGAGCAAGCGGCTTGGTCAGTTAGTGCGTTCCGGATACACTACCGTGACCGCCCGCCCGGTCGCGAGGGACTCCGACGCCCCGTCGGCGATGGCGAGGGCGGCCAGACCGTCGACGCCGCTCGGATACGGCACGTCGGCGCCTCGAACGACGGCGCAGAAGGTTGCGATCTCTTCGCGGTAGGCCTCCGCGTAGCGGTCCATGAAGAAGTCGTTGAGCGGGTCGGTGGCGAATCCCGACCGGTCGGCGCGGGCGACGGTGGTGGCCACGGGATTGCCGGCGGAAACCATGCCCTCGGAGCCGTGCACCTCGACGCGCTGGTCGTAGCCGTAGGCGGCGCGGCGGGAGTTGGAGATCACGCAAAGACGGCCGCCGGCGGAGCGCAGCACGGCCACCGCGGTGTCGACGTCGCCGGCCTCGCCGATGGCCTTGTCGACCAAGGCGGACCCGGCGGCGGTGACCTCCACGATGGGCTCGGCGACCAGGAACCGCGCCATGTCGAGGTCGTGGATCATCATGTCCTTGAACAGGCCGCCGGAGCGTTCGATGTACGCCATGGGCGGCGGCGCCGGATCGCGCGAGGTGATCTGCACCAGCTCGACTTTGCCGATGCGCCCGCGGTCAATCTCGTCGCGCAAGCGCCGGAACGACGGGTCGAACCGGCGGTTGAATCCGATCATCAACGGCACCTCGTGCCGCGTCGCGGCGGCCACGCTCTCTTGTGCCCGCGCCATGTCGAGGTCGATGGGTTTCTCGCAGAAGATCGCCTTGCCCGCCGCCGCGGCCCGTTCGATCAGATCGGCGTGCAGGTCGGTGGGCGTGGCGATGAGGACGCCTTCGATGACGGAATCGCCCAGCAGTTCCTCGACGGAAGTCGCGCGAGTGCCGGTGGCCTGAACGACCGCCGCCACCGCGGCCTCGTCGGGATCGGCCACTGCCGCCAGGTTCGCCTCCGCGTTGTCCGCGATGGAGCGCGCGTGGGTCTTTCCGATGCGGCCGGCCCCCAGGAGCCCCAGCCTGACGGGCCCGCCGGTCACTTCGAGTCCCGCTGGAAGATCCAGTCGTGGTCGGGATGGTTCCTGAAACGCCACTGGCGCTTCGGTCCCGCCATCACGTTCAGGTAGTACATATCGTAGCCGTAGGGCGCACCGCACGGATGATGGCCGCGGGGCACCAGAACGGTGTCGCCGTCGGACACTGCCATGGTTTCGTCCAACTCGCCGTCTTCGGTGAAGACCCGTTGGAAGCCGAAACCCTGAGGCGGGTCGATGCGGTGATAGTAGGTTTCCTCGAGGTACGTCATTTCCTCGCCCTCATCGCTGTCGTGGCGATGCGGCGGGTAGCTCGACCAGTTCCCCTGGGGCGTGTAGACCTCGGTGATGAGCAGGCTGTCGGCGATGTCGGCGTCGTCCATGGCGATGGGGTGCACGTAGCGGGTGTTGGCGCCCTTGCCGCGTTCCATCACCGGTATGCTGTCCGGATCGATGGCCCTGGCCGGGTGTCCGCCCGCGCCGGGCGCCGAGCACACCGCGATGGTGCAGTCCGTCTCCGCCCGCGCCGACCAGGACGTCCCGTTGGGGACGTAGACGGCATAGGGCTTGGTCCGCTCGAACACGCTCATGCGTTCGCCCTGGACGCCGAAATCCACGTCGGGCGTGGCCAGGCGCGCCTTGCCCTCGACCATGACCAGGATGACCTCGCGCTCCCCGGTGGCCTCTCCGGCGGTGTCGCCCGCCTTCAACGCGTAGACGGCGAACCCGACGTACCGCCACCCGGCGTCCTCGGGGGTGATGGCGACGACCTTGCCGGTGGTCCCCGACGGCTTTCTCAATAGACTGCTGGTCATGGTTGCACTCCGTTTCCGTTCACTTGGCCGGTTCCGGCACCGCTTTCCCCTTCTAATCCAACCCCGCTTCCCGCGCCATGGCGCGGAGCGTCTTCAGCGCCAACGTCTGATAGTATACCGGATCGCGTTGGGCCGGGTCCTGCTCGGCCTCGGCGACGAGCCACCCCGAGTAGCGGTGGCGCGCGGCGATGCGCAGCACCGCCGGGAAGTCCACGCAGCCCTCGTCGTCGCCCGGCACCGTGAACACGCCGAGCCTGACAGCCTGAAGGAACGACAGTCCTTCCGCCAGCGCTTTCCGGCGGACGGCGGGACGGACGTTCTTGGCGTGGATATGGACGATCCGGTCCATGTGCCGCTCCGCCATGGCGACCGGATCGGCGCCCGCGAAGGCGGCATGCCCGGTGTCCAGCAGCAGCCTTGTGCTGGGCCCGGCATGGGCCATGAACGCGTCGATCTCCTCCATGGTCTCCACCACCGTGCCCATGTGGTGATGGTAGGCCAGGTGGATGCCGTAGTCGCGGCAGTGCCGGGCGATGGCCTCGACGTCGGCGCAGAAGCCGGTCCAGCCGGACGGCGCGAGCTTCGGGCGATGGGCCAACGGCGCATCCCTCTCGCCGTGCACGGCGCCGGTGGTCTCGCACGCGATGCACACCGAGCACCCCAGGGCCGCCAGCACGTCGAGGTGCGGCTGGATCGCCGCCTTCTCGTCCTCCACGGATCGTTGGAGCAGATTCAACGAGTGCCACCCGGACACGTAGGCCAGGCCATAGGGTTCGAGCGTCGCCTTCAGGGTAGCGGCGTCGGAAGGGAACTTGTGGCCCTTCTCGATCCCCTCGAAGCCGATCCGGCCGGCGTCGCCAAGGCACCGTTCCAGCGGGATATCGCCGCCCAGGCTGCGGTCGTCGTCGTTGGACCAGGCGATGGGGTTGGTCCCGTAACGGATCACGGGCGCTTCCTGAGCGCCGCGTCGTAGGACTCCCGCGCCGCCACCACCTCGGCCCGGTCCGAGACCTCGGGAACGGCCACGTCCCACCAATGGCCGCCCGCCTGGGTGCCGAGCGCGGGGTCGGTGTCGATGACGATGACGGAGGTCCGGTCGGCGTTTCCGGCCGCGACCAGGGCGGCTTCCAGGCCAGCGACGTTGTCCACGTGGGTCGCGGCGGCCCCCATTGAGGCGGCGTGGGCAGCGAAATCGATGGCCGAGGGCGTCCTGTGCCGGGCCGTGTCCAGCAGGTTGTTGAAGCTGGCGCCCCCGGTGGCCCGCTGGAGCCGGTCGATGCACCCGAACCCCCGGTTGTCCAGGACCACGACGGTCAGCTTCAATCCCAGCATGACGCTCGTGGCCAGCTCCGAGTTCATCATCATGTAGGAGCCGTCGCCCACCACCACCACCACGTCGGCTTCCGGGCGCGCCATCTTGACGCCCAGCCCGCCGGCGATCTCGTAGCCCATGCACGAGTACCCGTACTCGAGGTGGTAGTCGCCCCGGCGGGGCGAACGCCAGAGCTTGTGCAGCTCGCCGGGAAGACCGCCGGCCGCGCACACGACGATGCCGTTGTCGCGTATGTTGCGCTGGACCGCCCCGATCACCTGGGCGTCCGAGGGCACGTCGGTTCCGCCGGTCGCCCCGGTGACGGCGTCGGCGGCCCGGTCCCAGTCCGCCTTGAGCCCTTTGGCCGGCGGCGCGAAGACACGGTCGCCCAGCACCGTATCGAGTTCCTCCAGGGCCGTCCGCGCGTCGCCCACCACGGCGACGGCGCCGTGCTTGGCGGCGTCGAACGCCGCCGCGTTGATGGTCAAGAGCCGCACGTCCGGCTTCTGGAACAGGCTCCAGGAGCCGGTGGTGAAGTCCTGCAAACGGGTCCCCACCGCAACGACCAGGTCCGCGGTCCGGGCGAGGGTGTTGGCGCTCTCGGTGCCCGTGACGCCGATGGCGCCCACGTTGCAAGGATGCGCCCAAGGCAGCGCCGACTTTCCCGCCTGGGTCTCCGCCACCGGGATGCCGTGGCGCTCGGCGAACGCGGCCACCGTGTCGCAGGCGCCTGAGTAGTGCACTCCGCCGCCGGCGATGATCAGCGGCGCCTTGGCGGCGCGCAGGGCCTCGGCGGCGCGGGCCAGTTCTCCGGCGTCGGGCCGCTGCCGGCGCATGACCCAGGAGCGCGGCTGGAAAAAGGACTCCGGGTAGTCGTAGGCCTCCGCCTGGACGTCCTGGCAGAGGGCGAGGGTGACCGGACCGCACGCGGCCGGGTCGACCATGGTGGCCATGGCCCGCGGCAGCGCCGTCAGGATCTGCTCTGGACGGACGATCCGGTCGAAGTACCGGCTCACGGGCCGGAAGCAGTCGTTGGCGCTGACGGTGCCGTCCTGGAAGTCCTCCACCTGCTGCAGCACCGGGTCGGGCAGGCGGTTGGCGAAGACGTCTCCGGGAAGGAACAGGACCGGCAGCCGGTTCACGTGCGCCACCGCCGCCGCCGTGACCATGTTGGTGGCGCCGGGGCCGATGGAGGAGGTCACCGCCATGGCCCGTTTGCGGTTGCTGGCCTTGGCGTAAGCGATGGCCGCATGAGCCATGCCCTGCTCGTTGTGTCCCCGCCAGGTGGGCAGTGCGTCGCCGGCGCGATGCAGGGCCTCGCCCAGGCCGGCAACGTTGCCGTGCCCGAAGATTGCCCACACCCCCGCCACGAAGCGTTCGCCGTCCTCGTTCACCTGTGCGCCGAGATAGCGTACCAGCGCCTGCGCCGCGGTCAGTCGGATCGTGCTCATGGCTCGTCAGTCCTCACGCATTCTTCACCGGCCGCCAGCCCGTGCCTCGTCCCATGCGTCGCACAGTCTCGCGAAATTTTCGGCCATGCGCGCCACCGTTTCATCGTCGGCCACCTTGCCGGCCATCCAGGTGCGGGCCACGTCTCCGAAGATCGTGCGCCCCACCGCGAACCCTTTGACCCTCTCATGTTTGGCGGCCACCCGGAAGCTCTCCCGCAAATCCTCGAAGGGCGCGTCCAGACCCAGGACGACGATGCCCCGGCAATGAGGATCGTTTCTCTCGATGGCGGCGCACGCCCTTCGCCAGGCCGCGTCCGAGACCATCGGCTCCAGCTTCCACCAGTCGGGAAAGACGCCGATGGCGTAGAACCGCTCGATGACGGAAGCCGTGGTGGACTCGTCCACGGGTCCGAATTTCGAAGGAATGATCTCCACCAAGAGTTCCAGGCCGTTGGCTCGTGCGGCCCCGGCCAGCCGCTTGACCGTCGCTTCCTGGTCGGCGCGAAGCTCCTCCGGATCGTCCGGGCGGTAGAAACAGAGAACCTTGACCACGTGCTCGGCGGGCCATTCCGCCAGGGCCGAGCCGAAGTCGTCGCCGATCTCCAGCCGCAAGGGCCGGCTGCCGGGCTGCTCCGTCGGACGCCCGATCCACAAACCCGTGCCCGCCGCCGCGTACAGCGTGTCCCGGCCCAGGCGGCCGTCGCAAAGGATGCCGTACCCGTCGCGGCCGCCGGCAACCCGAAGCGCCGCCTCCAGGCACAGGCGCTTGAACGCGCCGATGCGCTCCACGATGCCGGTGTCCTCCAACGAGACGCGGCTGCCCCGTGGGAGGTCTTCTCCCGCTCCGATGCCGCACTCCTTGGCCATGTCTTCGAATTGCGAGCGGTGATCGAAAGCGAAGACGTGCATGCTCGGCCAAGCCTTGGCCCGGTTCGTGGCCCAGTGTAGCTGCTCCAGGCGCGCGTCGTGGCGGACGGCCGGCGTCGCAGGTCCGTTCTCCAGAAAGTCCTGCAGCTCCACGGCGCTGGGATAGGCCGGCGTGCAGCCGTGGCGCGACACCGCCAGCGCGCCGCAGGCATTGGCGATGCGCAACGTCTGAGCCCACTCTTCTCCCGAGAGCCAGCCCTTCAGCAGTCCGGCCATAAAGCCGTCCCCGGCTCCCAGGACGTTGAACACCTCGACCCGGAACGACTCTCCGCTCACGCCCTCATCGAGGCTCGCCGGGATCGGCCCCTCGAACGCGGTGGCGCCGGCGGCGCCGCGCTTGCACACCAGCGTCGCCTCCGACACCTTGCGCACGTTGGCCAGCGCCTCGACGGTGTCGGCCGTGCCGCCCGCGATGTGGAACTCCTCTTCGGTGCCCACGATCACGTCGAACCGCGCCAGGGTGCTCTGCAGCTTGGCGGTCACGGCCGCCGACTCGATGAAGCGGTTCTCGCCGTCGCCGTGCCCGGAGAGGCCCCACAGGTTGGGCCGGTAGTCGAGGTCGACGATGGTCCTGGCGCCCGACTCGCGGGCCAGATCCAGCGCCCGCAGGGTGGCGGCCTCGGTGCGTGGATGCGACAGGTGGGTGCCGGAGGCAAGCACGCAGCGGGCCTCGGCGATGAAGTCCGGGTCGATGTTGTCGGGCGAGAGCGCCATGTCGGCGCAGTCCTCGCGGTAGAAGATCAGCGGAAACCGCTCCTGGTCGCGTATGCCCAGCAGCACCAGCGCGGTCAGCCGTTCCGGATCGGTGATGACGCCGCGGACGTCGACTCCTTCGGCCACCAACTGCTCACGGATGAAGCGGCCCATGTGCTCGTCGCCGACGCGCGTGATGACCGCGGACCTCAGGCCGAGCCGAGCCGCGCCCGCGGCAGTGTTGGTGGGCGAGCCGCCGATGTACTTGCGGAACGTCCGCATGTCCTCCAGGCGGCCGCCCACCTGGCCGCCGTAGAGATCCACCGAAGAGCGGCCGATGGCGATGACGTCGAGAGCCCGGCGGATGTAGGTGTTGAGGATCACGCCAACAACAGGATGAGGCCGAGAAAGACCCGGAACAGGCTGCTTTCACGCCGCGCGCCCGAACCGACGGGTCACATTGGCGAGTTGTCCTTGCCCGGAGGCACGGGTGTTTGTTTCGGCGACAGAATATAAACTCAATTCCGGCGATTGAAAACTAGAAAATTGGGGGAGCGCCGGCGCCCCTTGGGCGACCGGCGGGCATCCAGTAGAATGGAACGAATTTTCCGTTTGCGGGTCGGAGGAAAGTCATGGCCACCATCGGCGTCGGGCTGATCGGCACGGGCTTCATGGGCAAGTGCCACACGCTGGCCTACCGGTCGGTCAGGGCGGTGTTCGATACGCCGCTGTCGCCAAGGCTGGTTTCGGTGTGCGATCGACGCGCGGCCGCGGCCGAGAGCCATGCGGCGAGATGCGGTTTCGAAAGGTCGACCGACGACTGGCGAGTCGTGGTCGAAGATCCCGACGTCGACATCGTCTCCATCACCACGCCCAACAAACTCCACTGCGAGATGGCGCTGGCGGCGCTGGAGGCGGGGAAGCACGTCTACTGCGAGAAGCCGCTGGCGCTGACGCTGGATGAGGCCGAGCGCATGGCCGCTGCGGCCGTCAAGGCCAAAGGCAGGACCATCGTCGGCTACGGCTACCTCTGCAACCCCTTGTACCAGCATGCCCGGACCCTGGTCCGTTCCGGAGCCATCGGCCGCCCGCTGTTCTTCCGCGGCGTGTGCGACGAGGACTACCAGGCCGATCCGGCCCTGCCCTGGACCTGGCGGTCCGCCAAGGCCGAGGCCGGCCTTGGCGTGCTCGGAGACATGATGTGTCACCTGGTGAGCATGGCCGACGGCCTGCTGGGCCCCATCGAGAGCGTCCTTGCCGACTGCCGCATCCACTATCCCACCCGTCCTTCGGCCGACGGCGGCGAACGGCTCGTGGTGGAGAACGAGGATGTCGCGTCCGCGCTGGTCACGTTCGAGAGCGGCGTAAGCGGGATGCTCTCGTCGTCCCGCGCTGCCTGGGGCCGCAAGAACCACCTGGCGTGGGAGCTTCACGGCGACGCCGGCATGCTGGTCCAGGACCAGGAACGCATGAACGAGTTGCAGCTCTACCGGAACGAAGGACCCAAGAGCGACCAGGGCTTCAAGACCATCCTGGCCGGGGCGGCGCACGAGCCCTACGGCAACTTCTGTCCCGCTCCCGGCCACGGATTGGGCTTCAACGACCTCAAGACCATCGAGCTGGGCAACTTCCTCAAGGCCATCTCGGACGACGAGCCGGCCTATCCGGACTTCGCGGCCGCCCTGCGGTTCGAGAGGGTTATCCATGCCATCTCGCGGTCCGGGGAGAGCGGGGCGAGGGTCCGTATCGATACTCTCTTTAGCGCCCTTCGACTATAATGTGATACCTCGGCCATCGTGCCGCTGTGCATCCAGGAGACCGGCACTGCGACCGTACGGGATGTTCTGGACGGCGATCCGTCGTTGGTCCTTTGGCGGGGTACCCGTACCGAGACAGCCTATGGTGGACTTGTTTCCGTGATCAAGACAGTGCTTCCTGCCTTTGTGGCCCTTGCCTGCGTGCTGTCAGGAGTCGCCGGCGCCCAATCGATGGGGCAAGTGCGGGCGGTGTACGCCGAAGGCCGGTTCGTCGAGGCGGCGGAACTCGGCGCGGCGGTCAAGACCTCCGAGAGCTACGCATTGGCGGCGCAGTCACTGGCGATCCAAGGCCACTTCTTCGCCGAGGGCGAAGAGAAGAAGGCCCTGTTCCAACGCGCCATAGCCTCGGCGAAGGAGGCGGTGCGGCTCGATGCCGCCAATCCGGAAGCCCACCTCCAGCTGGCCCATGCCACGGGCCGGTACGGGCAGGCGATCGGCTTCCTGGAGGCGGTGACCGGAGGGTACGCCACGAAGGTGCGGGAGTCGATCGAAGAGGCGCTGCGGCTGGACCCGGACAAGCCGGGCGCTCATCTGAGCATGGCTACCTGGCAGGCCGAGATCGTCAACGCCGCCGGCCCGATGGCAGGGTTCCTCTACGGAGCCACCAGAAAGAAGGCCCGTCGGCACTATGCGCGGACCCTCGAGCTGGTCCCCGACGCCAAGGTAGTCTGTGTCGAATATGCCTTCGGGTTGTTGCTGATGGATGAGGACGACAACCGGGAGGAGGCGGTGCGTCTCCTCGAACGCGCGCTCGAGAAACCCCCCAAGGATGCCGTCGACCGTCTCTACCACGAGCAGGCGGCGGAGCGGCTCGCCTCTCTCAAGGGCGGCTAGTGCGAACAGGGGCGGGTTCGATACCCGCCCCCGCATCCGTCACACGTCGCCGCCGGCCCGAGGCCGTCTCGTCCGCCTCACGCGGCGTCGGGCAACCCCAACGCAGCGCGCACGCCCTCCGCATAGGCCGGATCGGCCTTGGCGAAGTGCACGAGCTGCTTTTCGATGATCTCGTCCGGCACCCCGTCCATGGCCTCGGCGATGTTGCTGAAGAGGCGCTCCTTCTGGCCTTCGTCGAACAGCCGGAAGAGGTTGCCTGCCTGGGTGTAGTCGTCGTTCCCCTCCCGGTGGTCGTAACGGGAGGCGTCGCCCGAGATCGTGAGAGGCGGCTCCGCGTAGCGCTTGTCCTGCATCGGCCCGCCGAAGCTGTTGGGTTCATAGTAGGCGTCCACGTTGCCGTGCCGGGGTTCGAAGAACCGCATGGGCCCGTCCTTGTGGTAGTGGTGCACCGGGCACCTGGGCGCGTTCACAGGCAGCGCTTCGTAGTGTGTCCCCAGGCGGTAGCGGTGCGCGTCGGCATAGGAGAAGATGCGTGCCTGCAGCACCTTGTCCGGCGAGAAGCCGATGCCCGGAACGATGTTGGAGGGGGAGAAGGCGGCCTGCTCTACCTCGGCGAAGTAGTTCTCCGGGTTGCGGTTGAGCTCCATCACGCCCACGTCGATCAGCGGGTAGTCGCCGTGGGGCCAGACCTTGGTCAGATCGAACGGGTTGTACGGGGTCTTCTCCGCGTCCAGTTCCGGCATGATCTGTACTTTGAGATCCCACTCCGGAAACTCGCCCCGGTCGACGGCCCCGAACAGGGCCTCCTGGTAGGACTCCCGGGTCCGGCCGATGACCTCGGCGCTCTCGGCATTGGTGTAGTGCCGGTGTCCCTGCCGGGTCTTGAAGTGGAACTTCACCCAGAAGCGCTCGTTGCCGGCGTTGATGAGGCTGAAGGTGTGGGAGCCGTAGCCGTTCATGTACATGGGCGCCGTGGGGCAGCCGCGGTCGGACATGAGGATGGTGATCTGGTGCAGGGACTCGGGCGACTGCGACCAGAAGTCCCACATGGCGATGGGGCTCCGCAGGTGCGTCCTGGGATGCCGTTTCTGGGTGCGGATGAAGTCCGGGAACTTGTAGGGGTCGCGGATGAAGAAGATCGGCGTGTTGTTGCCCACCAGGTCCCAGTTGCCTTCCTCGGTGTAGAACTTCACCGCGAAGCCGCGCACGTCGCGCTCGGCGTCCGCCGCCCCGAGCTCGCCGGCCACGGTTGAGAACCGCACCAGCACCTCGCACTTGGCGCCGGGCTGGAGGACCCTGGCGCGAGTGTAGCGCGAGATGTCGTGGTTGACCGTGAACGTCCCGTACGCGCCCCAGCCCTTGGCGTGCACCACCCGCTCCGGGATGCGCTCGCGGTTCTGGTGCGCGAGCTTTTCGATGAGCTGGTAGTCCTGCAGCAGGATCGGTCCGCGTTCTCCCGCCGTGAGGGAGTTCTGGTTGTCGGACACGGGCGCGCCCGCGCTGGTGGTCATCACTGGGCATTGCTTCCGGGACATGGGTATCTCCTTTCTCCTGAACGAACCGCTGTCTTGTTTCTTAGTATAGTCGATAAATTCGAGAAATAAATTTGATAATTGTTGGGATTATGATAACTTATATTTATCGTGGAAGTCACCCTTCGGCAGCTCGAATACTTCGTGGCCGTGGCCGAGCGCCTGAGCTTCCGGGCCGCGGCCGAGGCGTGCTTCGTAACCCAGCCGGGCCTGAGCGTCCAGCTCAAGGAGTTGGAGGGACAGTTGGACGTGCAACTCTTCGAGCGCAGCCGTCGCAGGGTCCTGCTTACCCCGGAGGGGGAGACGCTGCTGCCCCTGGCCCGGCGCATTCTGACCGAGGCCGGCGAGCTCGTGGACACGGCCCGGAGCCTGACCCGGCCGCTATCCGCCACGCTGCGGCTGGGGGTCATCCCCACCGTGGCGCCCTATCTGCTCCCCAAGGCGCTGCCGGCCATTCGGCAACGCCACCCTGAGCTCCGGATCCTGCTGCACGAGGACTTCACCCACCGGTTGCTGGCGTTGCTAGCGGAAGGGAAGCTGGACCTGCTGTTGCTGGCGCTGGAGGCGGACCTGGGAGACGTGGCCACCCTGCCGTTGGCCGCGGATACGTTCGTTGTAGCGGTGCCGGCCGGACACCGGTTCGCCGAGCGCAAGCGCCTGACCGAAGCCGACCTCGCCGGCGAGCAGGTGCTGCTGCTGGATGACGGCCACTGCCTGCGGGCACAAACCCTGAAGGTCTGTCAGACCGGCGGCGCCGGCGAGGTCGGCGACTTCCGCGCCGGCAGCCTCAATACCCTGGTGCAGATGGTGGCGGGCGGCATCGGCATCACCCTGCTGCCCCGGCTCGCCCTGGACGTGGAGTGCCGGAATCCCTCGGCCATCGTCGTCCGCCCCTTCCGCAGGCCCGAGCCCGGCCGCACCATCGGCCTCGCCTGGAGGCCGAGGTCGCCCCGGGAGCCCGAGTTCCGGCTGCTGGGGGAGCTGCTGGCACCGTAGCGTGCGTCGAAGATTCCCGTTAAATCAGCGCATTTAGTCCTGTTTTCCCAAGATTTGACCCTTACCAGACCGTTTGCGAATAGAACGCGCGGATGATGGCGTCCGAGGTAACGAGCGGGCAGGCGTGCAGACTCGCGGTGGCCACGATGGTGCGGTCGGCAGGGTCGCGGTGGTCCCAGTCAAGCTCAAGGTTCTTGACCCAGGTGCGGACGTCGACGGGAAGAATATCGACGCGGTCGATTCGTTCGAGCTTATCCGCGAACTCCTGGATGGGAACGGGGATGAAGAGCCGTTGCCTCTTGACCTTCAGGCCGATCTCCCAAATGGAGATGGAGCTGAGGATAATGCGGTCGGCGTCGTCGATGGCCCATGACGCGGCCCGGGAGAGCTGCTCTTTGTCCAGGGTCCAGAAGATGAGGGCCGAAGTGTCCAGTACGATCATTTACGACTCCGCCCATTCGTCCGCGGTCGGAGTGTTGATGTCCTCGTGGTAAATGACCTTGCCCTGAATAGTGCCGAACACCTCCTCCACGGATTTCTTCCGAGCGATGGGCTGAATGCGCAGGACAGGGTGATTGTGGTCGGTCACGATCAGTTCCTCGCCGCTCTCTTCGATCTCGCGAAAGATGCGAAGCATGTTTGCCTTGAGCTTGCTCTTGGAGATGGAGGTCATGTTTGCGTCTCCTTATATGACCGTGGTCATGGACCTGGTCAGAATAGTTAAATGTACCGCTTTTGTCAATCCCGAAAGAGTGCGGTTGCGGTTCGTGCAATTCGTGTCCGCTTCGTATATGAAGGTGTGCTATCATGGCGGACATGAACCGCGTCCGTGACTACGGTAGTTGAATGAACTCGCCGGCCGACACGTCCTTGAACGCCGTCACCAGGGATCCCGTGTGCGGGATGGAAGTTTCCCTTTCGTCCGGGAAACCCTCGCTGGAGCATCTCGGGCAGCAGTATCATTTCTGTTGCGAGGGGTGCCTGAAGAAGTTCGCGGCGGCGCCCGAGGACTACATTGAGGCCAAGGATCCCGTGTGCGGCATGGCGGTCCAGCGCGCCACCGCGCGGTACATGGCGCGCCACGACGGGGAACGGTTCTACTTCTGTTCCCAGCACTGCCAGGCGCGCTTCGAGGCTTCGCCGGACGAGCATCTCGGTCCCCGCTCCGGACCCGAGCCGGCGCCGGAGGGCGTCAAGTATACGTGCCCGATGGACCCGGAGATCGTCCGCGACGCTCCCGGCGACTGCCCCATCTGCGGCATGGCCCTCGAACCCATGATGCCGTCGGTGGATGCCGGTCCCAATCCCGAGCTGGCCGACTTCCGGCGGCGCCTGTGGATCGGCGCGCCGCTCGGTCTCGCCACCTTGGTGCTGGAGATGGGCGGACATCTCGGGCTGCCAATGGCGGAATGGTTGGGACCCCTCCTCCACGTCTGGCTGCAGTTCCTTCTGGCGACCCCGGTGGTGGTGTGGGTGGCGCTGCCGTTCTTCAAGCGCGGCTGGGCCTCGGTGGTCAACCGCAGTCCCAACATGTGGACCCTGATCGCGCTGGGTGCGGGGGCGTCCTACCTTTTCAGCGTGGCGGCCGTCCTAGCGCCGGCGCTCTTCCCGGAGTCGGTCCGCGGGCCGCACGGGCTGCCCCCGGTCTACTTCGAGGCCGCGGCGATCATTCTCATCCTGGTGCTGGTGGGCCAGATATTCGAGCTGTCGGCGCGGGAACGGACGGGCGGCGCGATCCGGGCGCTGCTGGACCTAGCGCCCAAGACCGCCCGGCGGGTGACGGACGGCGGCGACGAGGACGTGCCGCTTGACGCGGTCAAGGTCGGCGATCGGCTGCTGGTCCGGCCCGGAGAGAGCGTGCCGGTGGACGGCGTCGTCCTCGACGGCCACTCGGCGGTGGACGAAAGGCTGCTCACGGGCGAGCCGATCCCGGTTGAGAAGGTGGAGGGCGACTCCGTGACCGGAGGCACCATCAACCAGGCGGGCTCGTTCACCATGCGCGCCGAGGGGGTCGGCGCCGACACGGTGCTTTCGCGGATCGTCGACATGGTGGCCGCGGCGCAGCGCAGCCGGGCTCCGGTCCAGGCCCTGGTGGACCGGGTCGCGAGCTGGTTCGTGCCCGCGGTGGTGGTGATATCGGTGATCTCGTTCGTCGTTTGGCTGGCTGTCGGTCCGGAGCCGGCCTTGGCCCATGCCGTGGTGGCGGCCGTGAGCGTGCTCGTCATCGCGTGTCCGTGCGCCCTCGGGCTCGCCACGCCCATGTCGATCATGGTGGCCACCGGGCGGGGCGCCCAGGCGGGCGTGCTGGTGCGGGACGCCGCGGCGCTGGAAAGCCTCGCCAGGGTGGACGTGCTGGTCGTGGACAAGACCGGCACTCTGACCGAGGGGAAGCCCGAGCTGACCGACGTGATCGCGGCGGACGGCGGCATGGACGAGGCCGAGGTCCTGTCCTTGGCGGCTTCTCTCGAACGCGGGTCGGAGCACCCGCTGGCGGAGGCGATCCTCGCCGGCGCCCGGGCGCGGGGCGCCGCGATTCACGAGACCACCGACTTCGAGGCCGTCCCCGGCAAGGGCGTCCGCGGCCGGGTCGCGGACCACGCGGTGGCCCTCGGTAATCTGGCGCTGATGAGCGAGTCGGGCACCGACCTCGGCGAGCTCGCCGATGCCGCTGAACGGCTGCAGGAGGCGGGCAAGACGGTCATGTTCGTGGCCGTGGACGGCCGCCTCGGGGGGCTCGTGGCAGCGGCCGACCAGGTCAAGCCCACCACCCGCGAGGCCCTCGGCAGGCTCCGGCGCTCGGGGCTACGGATCATGATGTTGACCGGAGACAGCCCCCGGGCGGCCCGGGCGGTGGCCGGCGACCTCGAGATCGACGATTGGCGTGCGGAAGCGACGCCGGAGGCCAAGCGGGACGTCGTCGCCGAGTTGAAGGCCGGCGGCCGTCTCGTGGCCATGGCCGGCGACGGAATCAACGACGCGCCCGCGCTCGCGCTGGCCGATACCGGCATCGCAATGGGCACCGGCGCGGACGTGGCCATCAAGAGCGCCGGAGTCACGCTGATGCGCGGCGACTTGAACGGCATCGTGCGTGCGCGGCTGCTGGGACGCGGGACCCTGAGCAACATCCGGCAGAACCTGTTCTTCGCCTTCGTCTACAACGCGGTGGGTGTCACCATCGCGGCCGGCGTCTTCTACCCGATGTTCGGCCTGCTGCTGTCGCCCATGGTCGCCGCCGCCGCCATGAGCCTGTCGTCGGTGTCTGTGGTGAGCAACGCCCTGCGGCTGAGGCGCGTCCGGCTGGGGTGAGAACCCGGACCGGGCGGAGCGGCGGCGAGCCTACCGCCGCCGCCTTCGTCGTTACAGCAAGTCAGCGACTCACAAGTTCCATTTTGCGTCCAAAATTGGAAAGACGGGTTCCGATTTTGGACCGCGGTCCTCACGCAGGCGGGTGCCAGGCTCAGCGCGCCGTCACACCTCGTAGTACCCGTTCATGATGGCGTCGTGCCAGACCTTGGTGATGACCGGGCAGACGCCCAGGGGCAGGCCCTCCTCGGTCCTCCAGTAGGAATGGATGCCGGTGCCGATCTCCACGACGCGCACCTTGGGCGCCGGGTTCATGGCCGCGTACTCGGCCTTGACGATGTCGTTGTACTTCTGGGGCGTGTGGTCGCGGCTGAACTTGTTGATGCCGTAGAGGAGCGGGGGGATCGGCTTTCCCGGTAGCGGCCGGCCGTAGCTCAGGTAGCGGTCCACCAGGGCCTGGGTCTCCTCCGCGTTCATCTTGAGGCGCTCGGCCGTGACCTTGGCGGCCTCGGTGAGGCAGGGGTGGCTGTCGCTGTGGAGCCAGTTCTCGGCCTTGAACTGGGGGAAGCGCTTGACCCGCTGCCACATCTCGAAGACCTCCTCCATCAGCCACGCCAGCCGGAACAGTGGTTTCTCGCCTTCCTGCATCGCCACCTCCGCGCCCGTGTAGCGCGCCAGTTCGCGCCAGGTGCGGATCAGCACGTGGTCGAAGGGAGTGGGCCAGTCGTGGCCGCTCATCTTGCGGAAGATGTACGCGAACGGCGAGTTCTCGATGCCGATGAGCCCCTTGCCGTTCTCGATGCGTTGCAGCAGGGTGTGGCTGAAGGGGCCGCCGGTGGAGTGGCCGTGGGTGAAGACGGAATATTCTCCGACGGGCAGGTGCCGGCGGCAGATGTCCAGCATCCCTTCCTCGAACGCCACCGGCCAGGCCGCCATCCGGTAGTAGAAATTGCTGTCCTTCTTCGCCCTGGCGTACGACCGGGAGCCGTAGATCTCGCGCAGGGACGCGTCGTTGATCACGTCGTACTCGTCCCTGCCGATGAACTCGCCGTCCAGCCAGATGGGCGTGCGTACGCTGCCGTCTTCGTGGAAGGTATCGTCGGGCCAGTCGCGGCTCGGGTCCGGCAGATAGAGGCGGCCGGGGTAGGTCATGCTGCACACCTTGTAGCCGCGTTTCCCGGCGAAGCACTGGGCCAGCCGCTCGATGGAGCGCCAGTCGCTGGCGCCGCCGTGGGTCATGAAGATGCCGAGCTTGTTGCCGTCGGGCCCGGTGGGGATCTTCGCCGGGTCCTCGGGCTCGTACACCATGCAGCCGATGTCCCAGTCCATGCCGTTGGCGTGGATGCGGAAGACGTCCTCGGTTTCGGTGTAGGGGATGTCCGGTTCCGCCAGTATCCCGTCGGAGATCTTGACCAGCTCCTCCTTGGAAAGGCTGGCGGGTGGCTCCCAGGAATCGGCGGTCTGTGTCTTGGCCATGGCAACGTTCTCCCTTGTGGTTGATGCGGGGACTCTACCACGGCTCGCCCCGCCGGACCACATGCGGCGACGCCGGGCCCCGCTTGCGGGAAGGCGCGCCATTCGCGTATCAACGACACCATGCAACCTCGACTGACCCTGTCCTGCGGCGAATACAGGCGCACCCGGCCGTTGCTGGACGGACGAGTGACCGTGGCCGGCTATGACATCGACATAGTCCCCGACCCGTTCCCGCCCGCGGGCATCCTGGGTGACTACCAGTACCCGCGCACCCTTCGCATGCTCGACGAGAAGGCCTTCGACATCTGCGAGATGGGCATGGCGCCGCTGGTGACCGCGCTCTCGCAGGGTGCTCCGCTTGTCGCCATCCCCGTGTTTCACTACCGCCGCTTCCGGCATCGCTACATCTTCTGCCGTGGCGCGGCGGGCATCGAAACGCCCGCCGACCTCGCCGGGCGGCGCGTGGGCGTGCGCCGCATCAACCAGAGCGCCGCCGTGTGGGCCCGGGCGCTGCTGCAGCACGACTACGGCGTCGACCTGAAGGACATCACCTGGGTGGTGACCCTGGACGTGCCGCTGCGTGACGCGGTGCGCAACGAGCTCGACCTGGAGGTGGCGCGGCCGGGAGAGAGCCTGGAGGAGCTGCTGGTGCGGGGCGACATCGACGCCATGATCGAGGCCTCCAATCTGAGCCCGGCGGGGCGCGAGGCCGCCGGCATGCGCAGGCTGCTGGGCGAGGACACGCGCGGGCTTGAAGTGGACTACTACGCCCGCACCGGCTACTTCCCCATCATGCACGCCGTCGCGCTGTGGCGGGACGTGGCCGAGCGGCACGAGGGCCTGTGCCAGGCGCTCTACGACGCGTTCGTCGAGGCTAGGGCCGTGGGCAACCGCGGCGGCGAGCCGCGGTCACGGTACGTGCTGGCGTCCGAGGAGGAAGAGTGGTGGGATTCGCTGACTCCGGAGCAGGCGGAGGTCCTGTGCGGCGGCCCAGGCCGTCCGCGGGACCCCTGGAGCTACTCCCTCGACGAGGACGGCAGGACCGTGGAGGCGTTCCTGGACTACGCCTACGAACAGGGACTCACGCCGGACCGCTACCGGACGGAAGACCTGTTCAACGTAGTGCCTTAACGTCATTCCCGCGCTCTTTCCGTCACTCCCGCGCCCTTTCCGTCACTCCCGCGCCCTTTCCGTCATTCCCGCTTTCGCGGGAATCCAGGCGGGGCGGGGCGTGGAGCCGGGGCACGCCCTCTTCCACCTCCACCCCTGGATTCCCGCTTTCGCGGGAATGACGGAAAGAGCGCTGTCAGGAACTTTCCGTCTCCCACTCTATGGTGTCTCCCACGCGGATGGTGCCGCTGTTGAGCACCTGGGCGCGCACGCCGCCCCGGTGGACCAAACCCTGCAAAACGTTCTTGCCGGTAAGCTTCACGAGGTTGGCGCAGGGCTCGCACACGCGCAGCCCGCGCATCCGCACCTCGCCCACGGAGAACTCCCGGCCCTGCACCAGGTGGTTCAGCGGAACCCCGCGGGTGGTGATGTTGCGGCGGCTGTCCTTGGGGTCCAGCGTGGTGCCGTAGTCCCGCTCCATGGCCTCGAGCGCTTCCGCCTCGATGAGCGTCACCTCCCGGTCCGGACCCGGGTTGTGCGAATAGCTGCCCACCTGGTTGCAGTAGCGGTCTCCTTCGAGTCCTTTGCCTTCTATCGCGAGGACTTTCTGGAGACTCTCCATGTCGCCCTTGGCGTCCTTCGCGATCTGTATCGAGACAACCGATCCCTTGGCCATGACTGCTCCTTGCATGTTTTGGGGTCAAACCTTGGATTTGATCCCGCTATGTGAACCCGTTGATTTTGCTGACGAAGTTCATCGCGCTAGAGCCGGTCCTGCATCCAGTCCAGCATGAAGGGCACGTTGTGCCCCCAGTAGTCGTGGCTGCAGTGGATGGCGCCGCCGCCGCGCGGGTCGTCGTAGATCCTGAGTGTCTTGTCTTCGCTGGCGATGGCTTCGTGAAGCCGCCTGGCGCCCTCTACGCTCATCAGCCGGTCGTCGGCGCCGTGGGTGATGAGGGTCGGGCAGGTGATGTTCTCGGCGGCGCCCTCCATGGTGAAGTCCTTGAGGCGCTCACGCGCCTCCTCGTCGCTGACGCCGCCCAGCAGCCGTTGCACCACCGGCTGGAGGTGTTCGCAGAAGAGGTAGAGGTCGTCCAGCACGCTGTAGCAGCCGCTCCAGCCCACCAGCGCCTTGATGCGCGGGTCGAAGGCGGCGAGCCGGGGCGCGTAGTAGCCGGCCATGCTGATGCCGATGAGGCCGATGCGCTCGGGGTCCACCTCCGGCCGGGAAACCAGGTAGTCGATGCAGGCCTTGCCGGGCACCTCGTAGTCGGCCCGGATGGGGATGCCCTTGACGTACATGGACGAGCCCCGTCCGGGGGTGTCCACCAAGAGCAGCGCCCAGCCGTGCTCCAGCACCTGCCGGCCGCTGAAGAAGATCTCCTCGGCAAAGGCGTCGGCGCCGCCGATGAGGAACACCGCGGGCCACTTGCCCGGCGCCGGGTACTTGGGGTGGCAGAAGTAGCCGTCGTACACTTCGTCGCCGCAACGGACGCTGATGACCTCCATGGCCGGCTTGTGCAGCGCCGCGGCCTCCCGGAAGCTGGCCTGCGACATCTTGAACCGCTCCGCCTTGGTGTCGTTCTCGGCGATGGTCAGGAACACGTCGGACATGCGGAAGTACTGGTTGGCCTGGAAGAAGAACTGCATGGCCGTGTGTTCGTGGCCCTTGGACAGCGCCTCCCTGCCGTTGTCCTCGGTCTTCCGGGCGAGGTCGAGCCAGGCCCGCTCCCATCCTTTCCGGTCGTCAGGGTCGAGGTCACGGCAAAGGCGCGCGATGTCGAACACGTCGCCGCCCCCCTGCTGGGCCTCGGCCACGAGCCGAAGCGTCTGGGAACCCATGACGTTGGTGGGGAAAAAGAAATCGATCATGAATCGCTCCGGTGCGGGCGGCTCACGGCAGGTTGTAAAGCCGTCTGGCGTTGCCCTCGGTGATGTTGTAGCGGTCCTCGTCGCTCAGGTCCGGGACGGACTCGAAGATCGGCACCACTTCCTCGAAGTTGCGGCCGGTCTGGGGGTCGGTGGCGTTCACCGCGCCGAACATCTCGGTGGCGAACAGCACCCGGTCGGAGCCGACCCGCTTGATCAGAAGTTCCATGCCCTCGGCGTCGTAGATGGCCATGTCCCAGTAGACCCGGCGGGCTGCCTCTTCGAAGGGTTCCAAACCTTCCTTCACGTGCATCCCCCGGTGGCGGTTCCACTGGTAGGGGACGGCGCCGCCGCCGTGGGGGATGACGATCTTGAGCCTGGGGAAGTCCTGGAACACGCGCGAGCTCAGCAGCTCAACCGCGCCGTTGTGGTGCTGCCCGATGTAGTACGAGCTGGTGGTGTGGAAGGCCGGGTTCAGGGACGCGCTGGCGTGGATGGTCCCGGGAATGTCCAGCTCCACCATCTTCTCCCACAGGGGGTACCACCACTCGTCTCCCAGGGACGGGGTCCACGGCTCCCGGCCGCTGCACAGGTCGGGGTTGATGTTGCAGGCGATGAAGCCCTGTTCCTTCACGCAACGCTCCAGCTCCTCCACCCAGCTCTTGGGGTCGACTCCCGGCGACTGCGGAAGCTGGCACACCGGCGAGACCTTGTCCGGCCACAATCTGGCGACACGGGCGATGAGATCGTTGCACGCCTCGCTCCAGTAACGGCTGATGAGCTCGGAGCCGAAGTGGTGGCCCATGGCCGAGGCCTGGGGCGAGAACAGCAGGCGGTCGATGCCGGTGTCGGCCATTCTCTTGAACTGCGAGCGCATGGACTGCTCGAGCTCTTCGTCGGTGACGTTGAGGTTGGCGGGCGTTGGCCGCGCCTGGTTGACGATCTGGCGGGCGCGAAAAGACTGAAGTTTTGCCGGCGCCGTGGTGAAGTGTGCGTGAGCGTCGATGATCACGAGCGTAAACCTCCAGGGAGTGTGTGTGCCATTTGGGCGTCGGTCTGCACGAACAGGCCTACACTAGCAAAGCCCGGATGGACAGGCTATAGGCTTTAGCCACCGACCCTCCCAAGGAGCGACTCATGGCGGAAATTCCACGTCTCAACGGTGTCATCAAGGCGCTGGAGGAAGGCAAGACGGCCTTCGTGAGCTTCACCTCCAACGATGTCGAGACCGCCATCGCCATGGCGGGCTCGAAGCTCGACGGCGTGGCCTTCGAGATGGAGCACGCGCCCCTGGACATTCCGGGGCTGCGGCACTCGCTCCAGTACATGCTGGACCGCCGGCAGGTGGTGGACCGCGGCACCCTCGCGCCAGCGGTGACGCCCATGGTGCGCATCCCCCCCAACGGCAACGAGATGAACCAGTGGCTGGCCAAGCAGGTGCTCGACATCGGCGTCTACGGGATCATCTTTCCGCACGTCAGCTCGGTGGAGGAGGCGCGCAACGCGGTGTCCGCGTGCCGCTATCCCAGGCTCTCGTCCGAGCCGCTCTACGATCCGCCCGGCATCCGCGGCGACGCGCCCACCCGCGCCGCCCGCTACTGGGGCCTGACCCAACAGGAATACTACAAGCGCGCGGACGTGTGGCCGCTGGCGCCGGACGGCGAGGTCCTGGTGGTGATCCAGTGCGAGGAGGTACGCGCCATCGAGAACCTGCCGGCCATGCTCAAGGAGGTCCCGGGCATCGGCGTGGTGCTGATCGGCGAAGGGGACCTGAGCCAGGAGCTGGGCCACCCGCGCGACTACGACCACCCGGTGGTGGCCGACCACATCAACCGGATCCTCGACATCTGCAAGGAACACGACGTCCCCTGTGGCCACCCCCACCCCAGCGCCGACAACGTCGAGCGGCTGGTGGAGGCGGGCTTCCGGTTTCTCATGCCCGGCGCCCCGCGCTCCTTCGCCGTGCTCAACCGCGCCCGGGAGCTGACAGGGCGTTAGGCGTCCTCGACCCGTCATCCCGCGTCTCCGCGTCATCCCGCACGTCTCCGTGTCATCCCGGGCTTGACCCGGGATCCAGAGGGGCGGGGAAGGGGGCATGGGAATGAAAAGGAGACCGCAGCAATGGCGATGGTGAAGCTCGATCCACCCGAACAACTCGGCATGAGCCTTGGCGAAGCCATGTTCACCCAGCGGGCCATCCGCAGGCTCAAGCCGGACCCCATCAGCGACGAGGACATCCGGACGCTGATGGACGCCGCGTCCAAGGCGCCCAACGCGCGCAACGAGCACCGGGGCCGCTTTCTGGTGGTGCGGGACCGGGACAAGATCCGGCGATTCGCGGAGCTCTATGCCGAGGCGTGGTGGGCCAAGCAGCCGGAGGGCTGGAGCCCGGAGAACGCTCCGCCGGGCGACAAGCATCTTGGGCCCATGCGGCTGGCCGAGGCCATGAAGGACGTGTCCGTGGTCGTGCTGGCGGTCTCCACCTCACCGGGGCAGGCCAGTTCGGTCCTCCCCGCGGCCCAGAACCTCATGCTGGCCGCCCGGGCCCTGAGCATCGGATCGGTGCTGACCACACTGCATCCCTGCGTAACCGACCGGATTCACGAGCTTTTCGGGATCCCGCCGGAGGGTCAGGTCCACTGCTGCATCCCCTTGGGCTATCCCGAGGGCCATTTCGGCACCACCGCGCGCCTGCCCACCTCCGAGACTACCTACTACGACGAATGGAGCAAACCGCCGCCGTGGGGGTGAATCGCCCGGCTTTCCCCTTGAACCACGTACGGGTGTCTGCGAGGATATAAAAGCTCAAAGATATCATTAGGTATATCATGCGAGTATCGAGATGGGGCACCAGCCTTGCGGTCCGACTTCCCAAGACCTTGGTGGAGGACCTCGGTCTGAAACCCGGCGACAAGTTGGAGGTCGTGTCGGCCACGCCGAACCGGCTAGTCGTCGCCGAGGACCAGAGCAGAGGACTGGCGGTTCAGCAGATGCGGGACCGCGCATGGTCCCTACGCTACGTCCGAGAGTTCGCGGGTCGCCACAACATCCGCGGCCTGGACACCTTGGAACAGATGGCTGTACTCGCACGGGGCTTCGTCGGCAAACGGCTGAAGTACGTAGACTTGATTGCCGCGACCGCTACGCCGGTACTGGACACAGGCAGCGACGTGTTCTAGGGGGCTTCCCGAATGGCAGAAACAGAGGAACGAGCGGAGTTCGGTATTGTATATGACGGGCCCGCCCTGACCGATCATGTCATGGACGTTCGCGATCTTGGACCTGCCCTCCTCGCGATCGGGAATTTATGTGTCGAAGCAAATAGAGTGCTTAATGGCAACGAGTCGTCGTTAAGCGTCAATGTCAAGGGAACCGGTGAAGGGTGCTTTAACATCAGCTTGCAGCTCGTATACGAGCAAATTAGCACCCTAGTAGAAAATCCCCATGTCACCAACGTCAAGGAGATACTTGAATGGTTGGGGATTGCTGTCGGTACTGGGGGCGGCGTGGTGGGGCTTTGGCAATTTTTGAAGTGGAAAAGAGGCCGCCGAATCTCAGCGGAAGAACCCACCTCCGACGGAAGAGTCACCATCACGGTGACGGGGGACAACAACACGATCACCATTCCAACGCAGGTTGCAGCCCTCGCGCACGATGCCAGTGTCCGTAAGGCTAGCCACGACATAACAATGCCTCTACGCAGTGATGGCATCAATGAATTCGCAGTGCGCGATGACGCTGGCGCAACAGTTGTTTCAATTGATGACAATGAAGTCAAAGATGGGTATTTTGACGTTGACCTCGATGAAGTAGGACTGACCGACAGCCCGGTCCCGCCTCAAACCATTGAAGCCGTACTCGAACTGCGCGCGGCCGTTTTCGAAACAGACAAGCGGTGGCAGTTTATTTTCGGCGGCAATATGATTTACGCGGCTATCCTTGATGAAGGGTTTAATGAGGGTGTGTTCAAAAAGGGGGACCGATTTGGTGTAGGCGACTCTTTCCGCGTCCGACTAAACTTGATTCAGGTACGGCTAGCCAATGGGAAGCTACGCAACAATTACGAGATTCTTGAAGTATTGGAAGTAACGCCAGGCCCCAGGCAACTGGATTTCGACATATGAAAACGAAGCATCAGAAACCCGACCTGCCCCGCAAGCGTGGCCGCCCGGAAACCCGCGTCATCAAGATTGACGCCACGCCCGATAAGGCCGCCCGTGTTATGTTCTCCGGCGTCAAGAAGCCCGACCCGCCGTTGCGCGTCAAGCCGAAGTGAGGATGCCGATGATACCCTGGGATGATCCGAAGCGCGATCATGGCGATGCTAAGCAAGACTTTGCCGTTATTGTCGCGGATGTTGAATCACGCGACTTGCCAAAACCGGGCAGTAGCGGTGACCGGCAAATCACAATCCGAAATCCGCGGAGGGAGTGGCGACCTCGAACAGTGTATGTCGGCAAACGCCGCCAGCAATGGTACGTTGAATGGGAAGTGCCCGGCACCTCCCCGAGAACGCTACGCACTCCCAGGTTTTGTCTGCCGGACCGTTCTTCCGTGGTCTCGTGGCTCCGGCTCAGCGGCTTCTAACCCGAGGGCTTGGGATAGTTAGGCGTACAATTCCCTATGTTAGAGGGGTCTACGGATGAGCAGGGGCCGGTTGGACGTCCGCTGAGCAGAGGTCACTGAGCGATGTCGAAGCACCTCTCAGCGCGCGATGCGAGCGCTTAGTGCATCCGCTGGCACAAGAGTGACCTTCGAAGTTTCCTGCAGAACTCCATCGGCGATCCACGGCTCGTGTCCTCCCTCGATTGGAGTACCCACAAGCGTCAGGGGGGTCGCGGATCTGATCGATGAGCCCTGTGTAAATCAGGCTGCCAATTTTGCCGTTCTCACGAGGTTGAGTTACTAGACGTCGCGATTCGGTTATTTCGCCATCTTGAGGAGGTGGCACGCGCGCCGTTTATCCGCGGTTTCGCCAATCATCCGCCAGGAGCCAACCGTCCTCATTAGGAAGACGCAAGTACCAATCCTTCCATCCATTACGTGCCGTGGTGGTGACCACCCGCGACGCCTCCGAGAACGATTTGCAGAGGACGTCTTCGTGGATTCCGCTCAGAACGAGTTTCCCATCTCGAACTTCACCAACGTGTTCTTGACCACCGTAATTGAACTTTGCCGTCGTGCCGTCCGGTGGTAGAAAACGGCGGCCAACCTTGTTTTGCCGCACGACTTCCGCCTCCCGTGCAACCGGGCGAGACCCGTACCACCATTCTCGGAAATCGTCGACATCCCGTTGCTTTTTGGGGTGACAATCTCTATGGACCAAGGCTGCGTTGTCAATATCGGTCGAACCGCCGTGTGAATGCGGCATAACGTGATGAATTTCGCACTCGTCCCAAGGTACCCTGCGACTGTTTCCGCTCATTCGACACCATTGGCAGATCTCCATATCCCGGAAGAACACCGTCTTGCGCTCAAGGTCGGAAAAGTTCCTGACAGAGTCCAATCTATCCGGGGACAACAACTTCAACATTTCTTCAACGAAGAAGGCGTGTCTGCGCCGAATTGTGTTCCCGTTGTCCGAGCGTGTCTGCGTCAATTGTCCGTATTCCGTGTAGTACCGTTCATCCTCCGTGTCACGCCGGTCCTTAATATCTTTAGCTGTCTTTCGGCGCTTTTTGTCGAATTCAAATAACTTATTCGCTAGATGGGGCTCCCACCCATGAGCATATTCGTCTAAAAGCGCGTCGACAAGAAGAACAAGGTGAATGATGTAATGACCTACAATCCGGCCCTTTCCGTTCAGGGCGTGGTGGAGTGCTGTGCAGATCTTTTCGAAGCGCCGTGCGTCACTGGATTTATCATTGAAATCTACTTGCGCGTGGTAGAATTCGTCGATGTTTGGAGATTGTATGTCGCAAAACTTATGCTCGTTTCGCAAGGTCCAGAAGAGCATGAATACCTGTGCGACCAACTGGCGTCTTCGGCTTTCGGTTCCACTCTGTGCGACTTCCTTGAACAACGGGAGGCCGTACCATTTGGCGACATCGCTCTTTCCACCAACTTTCAGGACAAAGTCAGTGAAATTTCCGGGCCACGAGTCTCTCTTGTCCTGAGGTGTTAAGGGTGTGCCTCCTTGTAATCGTATAAATAAATCCCTTATGGAATTGTCGTTCGTGGTGGTAATTTCGTACACGACGACCTTGTGGTCTCGGAGTTGGGCCTGTAGTTCCTCTGGAAGCTCCCCGAACCGTTTACCGCCCCATCGACACGGTAAATCTTTGACGAAGTTGGGGAAACGAAAACCAGAGTCCTCTGAAGGGTCAAGCAGAGAGAACTCGTCTTCGCTGTAACTGTATATTGCGTTGATTCGCTGTTGTCCGTCTACAATGTCGAAGTGAGTATTCTGGAAAGGGCCTGTAGACGTTTGTTTCTTATGAAAATAAAACGCCGGGATCGAGTAACCTCGAAAGATAGAATCTATAAACATACGCTTTTGCATATCGGTCCAACGCAAACCGCGTTGGTACTCATGGTTGACACGCAATACTTGCTCGCGCTCGAATTCTATTAGGTGGCCAACGGTCCATTCGGTTTCGACCCTAATTTTCATGTTGCTTCCTCAATGTGTGGCCGGCTATGCCTGTCATTTCAATAAAGCTGGCCCGTGGGGTTTAGGGCGGGGTTCTTGGCGTTCAAGAGATCGCAGGGCAACGAGGAGCGTCGTCGTAGACTTCAGCCTCCGGGACGGGGTCATAGTGGGGGTGTCGACGGGTTGACCGTGGTGAAACGGTTCGTTTGAGCCTTTCCCGCCCCACTTCTCACAGTCCGTACAACGCCCTCGCATTGTCTCCCAGGATCTTGTCGACGATGGCGGCCGGCACCGAGCCGTCGGTGCGGAGCAGGCGCAGCGCCTCGATCTGGCTGGAGGTGTCGTTGTGGCCGTAGTCGGTGCCGATGACGAGGTTGTCCTCGCCCGCGTCCTTGAGGATCACGGGCAGGTCGTCGGTGGTCTGGCAAGCCACGTACATGCGGTTCTCGGCCATGATGTTGTCGGGGATCGGCCTTCCCAGCTTCTGCAGGCGGAGCCGCAGGTCGTTCAGGGCGTAGGGCACCCACTGGGCGCTCACTTCCACGAAGCCCCAGCGGATCTTGGGGAACAGCGCCGGGGTCCCGTCCATGAGCAGCGAGTGGAACGTCCCCACCACCGGCAGCTTGAAGCGCGAGAAGCCGGTCTCGCCTTCGTAGAGGTCGTGGATGGCGGTGCTGTTGGTGCCCGCATGGACGCAGATGGGGAGGTCCAGCTCGGTGGCGATCTCGTAGAGCGGGAACAGGTCTGGATTGCTCAGCCGCATCTCGTGCTCGACCCCGCGCATGAAGATGCCGCAGGCGCCGTTTTCCTTGGCGAAGGTCAGTTCGTCCTTGAGCGCGTCCATGGAGAGAAGGGGCGGCATGCAGACCCATCGCAGCCGGCCACGGCCCTTCTTCCATATCTCGGCGAGCCAGCGGTTGTAGCTCTTGCACATGGCCATCTCGGTGGCCCGGCTTTGGGTGCAGGGGCGCAGCATCAGCGTGGGGTAGAGCACCTGCACGTCCACCTCGAGCTCGTCCATGTGCTTGACCCGGGCGTCGATGTCCCGCATCTCGCGCTGGTCGGCCGAGGTGTTGGGGCCGATGTTGTTGTTCTTGACGTGCAGCCGGCTGTCCACCACCCAGTACTCGGGGCCGCCCTCCTGTTTCACCGCGAAAGGCGCGTGCGCACGCTCGGCCTCGGTCATGAACTCCCAGGTGAAGGGCGTTTCCACGACATGGGCGTCGGCATCGATGGTTTTCGGGGTCATGGCTCGTCTCCGTCTTGTCGGGTTTCCAGCACGCTCCCGGCTCAGTTCGGCGCGATGTCGTAGAGCCGCCGTGCGTTCTCGCCCATGATCTTGGGCAGCGAGCCGGCGGCGATGTCGTCCCGCTCCAGCACCTCTTTCACCACGTTGGGGAACTTGCAGTCGCCGTGGTTGTAGTCCGAGGCGAACACCAGTCGGTCGTCGCCGATGAAGTCCATGACGTAGGGCAGGGTGGTCTCGTCGGGCTCGAAGGAGAAGTAGACGTCCCGCTGCCGGACGTACTCGCTGGGAGGCATGGTCAGGAGCGGCACGGCCGCCTGCATGTACTCGTAGTGCTCGTCGAGCCTTTCCATCCAGAAGGGGACCCAGCCGGCGCCGGCTTCGAGAAACGCCACCTTGAGCTTGGGGAACTTCTCCAGCACGCCGCCGCCGATCACGCACATGATCCCGATCATCTGCTCGAAGGGGTGGGTGGTGGCGTGCACGAACAGGGCGTTGTCGAAGCGGTCGGCGGCGGCGGCCGGCCGGCCCGAGCCCACATGGACGCACACCGGCACGCCCAGCTCCTCGGCGGTGGCGTAGAACGGGTCGAAGTCGGGATGGTCGAGGTTGCGCCCGGCGGAGTGGGCCGAGGTGGCCGCGGCCACGAAGCCGAGGTCCTGGACGCAGCGCCGCAACTCGGCGGCGGCCTCCGCGGGATCCTGCATGGGCACACAGGCCACGCCCTTGAGCCGCCCGGGCGCATGTTGGCAGTACTCGTGGAGCCAGTTGTTGTAGGCCTTGGCGACGGCGCAGGCGTAGTCCTTGTCTTCCAGGAACGGCAGGCTCAGGAACACGGTGGTGCCGAAGTTGACCGAGGTCGTGATCTGCTCGAGGTCCATGTCCTTGAGCCGCTGCACCGGGTCCCACATGCCGGTGGTGGGCTGGGGCGAGCGGTTGTGGGGCACGGCGCCGATGCCGCAGCCCACCCCCGAGGGCTTGGCCCAGATGCGGCCCTCCATGAGCAGTTGCTCGCGGCCGTCGGCCTTGACCACCCGGG
>CAZVUC010000066.1:0-4093 GCA_964630405.1 uncultured Syntrophobacterales bacterium
CGCCAAGACGGCCCCGCCACCGCCCCGGTCTCCCCCGCCACAGCCGGCCAGGAGGAGCGCCAGGCCGATCCCTATGCAACAAACGATGGGGGATTTGCGTACCACGATTCCAATCCGCTCCCGATCCGGAAGGTTACAACGAGAGGGGCGGTGGGTAAAGGAGACGGAGACCTGGAACCGGAGACTATGAACTCTTGGCGGGCAGCGGCGTCCACCGCGAGAAGGCGGCCGCCTGTCCGCGCTTGCCGCCGTCCTCGTCCACCACGTTCCACACGGTGGCGCGCTCCACCAGGAAACGCCGGCCCGTGCGCGAGATGCGCACACCCCGGTAGTCGGTGACGAAGCCGTGGGCCGCCACCCGGCGGAGCATGTCGGCGCGCTCGTCGCGGTTCACCGGCTCGGCGGTCAAGCGCGACGGCGTCGCCGTGAACTCCGCCCAGTCCATCTCCCACAGGTCCAGGGCCTGGCGATTGCCGTAGTTGAGGACGGGGTCTTCGGAGTCCGCGTGGGACACCACCACGAAGGGCGCGCGGAAGAGCCGTTCGCTCTGGGCCTCGATTTCGCCGCTACGGTCGACGAGCTCCCGCTCGAGCCACCGGGCGTGGCTGTCCAGCAGCCACCGGATCCAGACCGGGTCCACGGGCGGCGTCCCCATGTCACGGGCCACTAGAACTGCCGCACCACCCGCAACTCTCCGCCCGTGCGCTTGTAGTCGTGGAGCTGGGCGTTGGTCTCGCGGACCTCGTGGACCAAGGCCACTTCCGGGCTGAAACCGTAGAACGTGAGGGCCCGGTTGAAGACCGAGAGCCGCAGGTTGTAGGTCTTGTCCTTGCGGCGCTCGCCCGCCCGGGTGAAGGGAGGCCAATGGTCCTCGAAATCCGTCCAGCGAAAGCCGCCGCCGCCGCCAACGGTGAACCCCTTGGGCAGGGCCACGGACACCCCTGTCTGCACCCACTTGCTCTCGTTGCGGGATCTCCGCTGCTCGGGCCGGTCGCGCCCGTAACCGGCCGTGGCGTCGAGCCGTATGGTGGGCGTGAGGACCCAGCGGGCGCCCGCGAACGAGCTCCACACGGGTCCGTCCAGATGCGATCGACCGAAGTACCGGCGCTCGTGCCACGAGCCCCCGGCGTTGAGCGTGAGCCGCCGGCCGAGGCGGTGGCCCGCCGAAAGCCGCGCGCCCTGGTCGACGGTGTTGGGCTGGTCGGCGCTCCAGGAGTACCGGAAGCTGCCCAGCACGCTGAAATCGGTGTTCCGGGTCGCGAACACCCGCGGACCCGCGTGCCACGATATCTGCATCCTGTCGAACCGCCCTCCGGAATACTCCCGCCGCGACCCGTCCATGCCCAGGCGGAGCCGCACCCGCTGCCCCAGCGGATACTGGTACTCGCCGCCGCCCCAGACCCAGAGCCCCAGTCCGGACTTGGTCAGCTCCTGCGCATTCCGTTGGAACGGCAGCCGTTGCCCGAAGACGGGGAGGTAGATGATCCTCTCGTCGGAGGTCCCGCCGATGTTGGTGTCCGGCGCCAGCGTAAAGCCCAGGTGCAATCTCCAGCGCCGCCGCGCCCGGATCTGGTTGAGGAACGTCCGGACGTTGGCCACCACCGGCCCCGGGGGCTTGCCCGCCAGCACACGCTCGAAGTGCTCCTTCGACAGGGAGTCCTCGCCCTTGTAGAAAAAGGCCCGGGCCAGCTCCAGGCGCACGCGCACCAGGCCGGGCCGATCGATGAGCATGGCGCGGAAATGCGCGATGCTCTCGTCCAGGAGCGTCTCGCGGTCGGCTTGGCCGACACCCCGCGCCCTCGACCCTTCCAACGCCGCCAGGCCGGCGAGAAAACGGACGTCGTTACGGCCGGGGTGGGCCTTCGCCAATGGCCGCAGGATCGCCAGCGCCTCCTGGAACCGCAGTGCGTTCACCAGGGTGCGCGCCTCGGCCAGGGCGGCCGCCACCGAAGCGGGCGGCTGCTGGGCAGGGGGATCCTGGGCGCCTGCCGGCGCCTGCGAAAGCATCAGCGCCGCGGCAAGCACGGCAAGCACCCGACACATGGTTCTCTTGGTCACACCGCACCCCTGTTGCACGTCGCGCGAGAAACAAAAGAGGGCGGCCGGTACGACCGCCCTCTTGGGAAATCAACCGGTCACCCTCTCCACTCGTGGTTCATATACTCAAGTACGGTTAACATGGCCGAATGGGGACCACAAGCAGCCGTCCTCTCATTTGACTTGTCCCGTGAAACGCCCCATAAAGAGTCCATTCCGGGCCGCCCGCGGCCGGCGCTTCGCAACCGAATCCCCATCGCAAGGAGAACACCCATTGGCAACTTCCGTCACGGCCCCCATGGTCGGCAAGATACTGAAGATCGAGGCAGATACGGGCGCGACCGTCGAAGAGGACGACGTGATCATCGTGATGGAGGCCATGAAGATGGAGATCCCCGTGGTGGCGCCCGCGGCGGGGACCGTCAAGGCCGTCAAGGTCGAGGTGGGACAGTCGGTGGAGGCGGGCGAGGAGCTCGCCGAGATCGAGTAGCCGCGGCCGCGGCAGGCTGCCGGCCGGTACTTTGGCATGGGCATTTGGGAATTCGGTTTGACGGTGGCGCTGGTGGGCAGCGTCGGCACGCTGCTGGTGCTGTGGCTGCTGAGCCTCTTGATTCTGCTGCTTCGGAAAGTCTTCCCCTCCTAGACCCGTCACAATAATGGAATCCGCGATTCTCTCCGGAGTCTTGGGGCTCCTCGACGGCGTTTCGCACCTGGCGCTGGGCCAGGTGGCGATGATGGCCATCGCGGCGGTGCTCCTCTACCTCGGCATCGTCAAGGGGTTCGAGCCGCTGTTGCTGGTGCCCATCGGGTTCGGCGCCATCCTGGTCAACATCCCCCAGGCCGAGCTCATGGCCGAGGGGGGCACGCTGCGGTTCTTCTACGACGTCGGCATCCGGACCGAGATCTTCCCGGTGCTGATCTTCATCGGCATCGGCGCCATGACCGACTTCGGGCCGCTGTTCTCCAATCCGAAGATCATCATGCTGGGGGCGGCCGGCCAGTTCGGCATCTTCCTGACGCTGCTGCTGGCCCTGGGCCTGGGCTTCAGCAAGCTGGACGCCGTGGCCATCGCCGTCATCGGGGCGTGCGACGGTCCCACGTCCATCTACGTGACCTCCCGCTTCGCGCCCCACCTGCTGGGGGCGGTGTCGGTGGCCGCCTATTCGTACATGTCGCTGGTGCCGCTGATCCAGCCGCCCATCATGCGGGCGCTGACCACCGCCCGCGAGAAGCAGATCGTCATGAGCATGGTGCAGCAGGCGCCGGTGTCGAAGACCACCCGCATCCTGTTCCCCATCGTCGTCACCATCGTGGCATCGATCATCGCCCCCCTGGGCACGCCGCTCATCGGCATGCTGATGCTCGGCAACCTGCTGCGGGAGTGCGGCGTGGTGGAGCGCCTCAAGCTGGCCTCCGAGAACGAGATCGCCAACATCGTCACGCTGCTGCTGGGACTGGCCATCGGCGGCACCATGGCGGCGGACAAGTTCCTCCGGGTGGAGACCCTCATGGTGCTCGCCCTGGGCTTGGTGGCCATCGGGCTGGACACCGTCATGGGCGTGCTGTTCGGCAAGCTCATGTGCCTGTTCACCCGGGGCAAGATCAACCCGCTCATCGGCGCAGCCGGCATTTCGGCCTTCCCCATGGCCGCGCGGGTCGCGCAGCGCGAGGGGCAGCGCTACAACAAGAAGAACCACCTGCTGATGCACGCCATGAGCGCCAACGCCGGCGGCCAGGTCGGCTCGGTGATCGCCGCCGCCATCATGCTCTCGGTGCTCAAGGGCATGGGGATCATCTAGCGCGCCCTGCCGTAAGCGGCGGACCCGGAGGAAGGCCGACCCCCCGCCAACGCGGCGGAGCCGGAGGAAGGCCGACCTCCCGCCAACGCGGCGGAGCCCCCTCCCTCCGTCATTCCCGCCCCGCTCCGTCATTCCCGCTTTCGCGGGAATGACGGAAGGAGGGCGGAATGACGGAGCGGGGGCGAATGACGGAGCGGGGGCGGAATGACGAGGCCGGGTGCGAGTGACGGAGCGCGAATGACGAGGCCGGGCGGCAC
>CAZVUC010000067.1:0-6942 GCA_964630405.1 uncultured Syntrophobacterales bacterium
CCACGAAGAACGGCCGGACGGGCGGGAACAGCAGCACCACCACGATGGCGCCGACGATGATGCCGACAATGTAGGAGCGGTTCATCACTTGCCTCCCAATCCCGGAAGTCCCGACATGCTCTTGAGCGGCAGCAGCGGCACGACGTTCTTCGCCCCCTGCGCGTCCACGATGATCTTGTCGACGTTGGGGAGCACACGCTCGATGGCCTCGAGGTGCATCCGCTCCCGCGTCACCCGTGGCGCCTTGCGGTATTCCGCCAAGACCGCGTTGAACCGAGAGCCGTCACCCTTGGCCCTCAACGTGCGCTCCTCCTTGTAAGCCTCGGCGGCCTGGACGATCTCCTGGACCTCGCCTCGGGCCTTGGGGATGAGGTCTTCGCGGTAGCCCCGGGCCTGGTTGATGAGCTTCTCGCGGTCTTCGCGCGCCCGCACCACTTCGTCGAAGGCGTCCTTGACCTGGCTGGGGGCCTCCACCGTCTGGAGCTTCACTTCGGTGATCTGGATCCCCGACTCGTAGGTGTCCATGAGCTGCTGCAGGAACTCCTGGGTCTCGGTCTGCACCCGGTCCCGGCCCACCGTGAGGACCTCCTCGATGGTCGTGTTGCCGACCCGGCTGCGCAGCGCCACCTCGGTGGCCGCCTGCAGCGTGGTCACCGGATCCCGGAGCTTGAACAGGAACTGCTCGGGGTTCTTGACCCGATACTGCACGGTGAGCTGAGCGCTGACGATGTTCTCGTCGCCGGTGAGCATGAGGGACTCGGCGGGGATGAGACGCACGAGGTTGGGCCGCAGCGGATTGCTGCGGAATCCCACCTCCAGCCGGCGGATCTCCGCCACGTTGACCTTGCGCAACTCCTCGATGGGCCAGGGAATATGGTAGTTGAGACCGGCCGTGGCGATGCGGGTCACCTTGCCGAAGCGCGTCACCACTCCTTCCTCGCCGGGCTGGATGGTGTAGACGCCGCTGGCCAGCCAGATCAAGACGATGGCGCCGGCGATGAGAAAAGGCACGCCGGACTTCAGGAAACCGGGCAACTCGGGCAACCGGGAGAGGAGGTCCTCCCAATCCGGTCCGCTCTGCTGCCGGCGCCCCCAAGGGCCCTCGGATCCGCCTTGCATGAAAAGCTCCTTTGTCTTCCGGCCTTAGTCGCGTGAGGGGTGTCTGCGTCGGGGAAGTGTCGGACGGTCACTCCTATCTGGGACTCTACCACTGCCCGCAAGGGTGTCAAGCAACCTCTCGCGAAGGGAATGCCTCGTCGCGGGGAGGGATCCTGGCGGTAAGCCAGTACCACTGGTCCGGATAGCGGCGGATGAGGGCTTCCAGACGCTCCATGATCCGGTCGGTGTTGACCTGCAGGTCCGCATGCAGGTCGCCGGTCCGGGTCAACCGCATTTCTTCCTCGACGACGAGCTCCAGCCCGCCGGCATCGTTCCGGATGAGGTACACCGGCAACACCGCCGCGCCGGAGCGCAGCGCCAGGCTCACCGGGCCCCGGGCGGACCGCACCGGCCGGCCGAAAAGCCGGGTTTCCACCTCGCCGCGCTTGAGGTTGTCACCCAGGATCAGCACGGTCTGGTTGTCCCTGAGCACGGCCAGGATCTTCCGGACGGCGTCCCGCCGGGGAATGGAGGGGATCAGGCCGGCAAAGAACGAGCGGCTGTGACGCAGCACCAGTTCCATGAACTTTTCGTCGTCGAGGAACCGGAACAGACATTGAATGGAATAGCCGCGGAGGCCCAGGCCGCCGCCGACGAGCAGGAAGTTGCCCAGGTGGAAGCCCAGGGCGATCACCCCGTGGCCCCTGCCCAGGGCCGCCTCCAGGTGCTCGAGCCCGCGTACGCGCAGGGTGTCCCTCAGCCGTTCCGGGTGGCCGATGTGAAGGAGGCTGTCGACGGCGGCGTCCGCGCACTGCCGCTGCACGTCCCTGGCCAGCCCCAGCTTGGCGGCCTTGTCCCAGGACTCCCCGAAGGCCGCGTCCATGACCGCCACCAGGCGCCGGCGGGAGACCGCCACGGAGAGGAACAGCCGGACCACGGGCCGCGCGAGACGCCCGAACCGCTCCGGCGAGGTCCTTCGCACGAGCCGCAGCAGGATGCGGATGAGGCCGCCGCACACGCGGAGAAACAACCACTGGGTGGCGCGTTGCGGCCGGGTTTCCGGTGGTGGCATGGTGAAAAACCCTGTCTTTATGGCGACTTGACAGATACCAGGCGCCGCCATAAGCTGACCGTCGCAAGGTGACACACGAGAAGGGAGATGGCAATGCCTCCAGTCATCGATTCCGACGGACACTATCACGAGCCCCACTACCTCTTCGACGAGTTCATCGAGAAGGAGTATTTCTCAAAGCGGCCGCGGGTCCTGGCGGTTCGCGATCATCCCCTGGAAGGGGGGCGGTGGGTCGTGGAGGGCCGGGTGGTGCCGCGGCTCCCGTTCTCCAGGGGCGTGAGCGCGGGCGGCTTCGAATACATGAGCCCGCGCCACGAGCAGATGCAGATGAAGGACAACACCCTGGACGACACCGAGGGCCGGCTCAAGGACCTGGAGCTGCTGGGCGTCGACGTCCAGGTGATCTATCCCACGGCCATGGTGTTCGTCTCGGACGTGGAGGACAAGGATCTGGCCACCGCCATCTGCCGCGCCCACAACGACTACGTCGCGGACCGTTGCAACCGCGCTCCGGACCGGCTCAAGGGCATCGCCCTGGTGCCGTTGCAGGACCCGGGTTCGGCGGTGGAGGAGATGCGCCGGGCGACCCGGGAGCTGGGGCTGGTGGCGGTGACCATCCCGGGCATCGTGGGCACCCGGCCGCTGCACTCCAGGGAGTTCGAGCCGTTCTTCAAGGCGGCCAACGACCTCGACTGCCCCATCGGCTTCCACGCCGTCACCGGCATGCACGACACTCCTTGGGCGGACTGCTTCAAGGACTTCTTTTCCACCCACGTCACCGCCATGCCCTTTTCCATGATGGTGGCGCTCATGTCCGTGACCCGCATGGGTCTCATGGAGGACCTGCCGAACCTCCGCTTCGCGTTCCTGGAGATCGACGGGCAGTGGCTCCATTACTGGGCCAACTGGGTGAACCGGCACGTGGAAGACGCCCCGCGGGTATCCGGCGGCCATCACCGGGAGCCGGGCTGGGGCGACGAGCCCTACCTGCTGCCGGACGGGGTGAAGAACCCCCACGAGTACATCCAAACGGGCCGGTTCCTGTCCGGCTACAGCGAGCACGAGGACCTGCGCTACCTCATCGACCATCTCGGGCCCCGCACGTTCATGTACGCCAGCGACTACCCCCACGGCGACACCGAATGGGAGCGCGTGCGGGAGACCCGCGAGTTGACGAGCCTCACCCAGGAAGAGAAGGACGACATCCTGGGCAACAACGCGGCCCGGTTCTACAGGCTCTAGATGTCGACCCGCGTTGACACATCGCAAAACCCTGTGATACCTACCTTGGCGCCCCCAAGCGTCGGGAAAGTAAACTCATTTCAAACGTACTTCAGGAGGTTTTCATGATACGCAGGTATTCCCTGGCCGTGCTTGCCGCGGCGTTCCTCGTACTGGCCGTGGCGCACGGTTCGCTGGCCGCCAAGGAAGACAAGTTTCCCAGCAAGACCATCACGTGGCTGATCAATGCCGCCCCGGGAGGCGGGTTCGACCTCCACAGCCGCGCGGTGGCCCGGGTCATGCGGAAGAAGCTCGGCGTCAACATCATCATCCGGAACGTGCCCGGGGCGGGCGGGATCATCTCGTGGAACCTGCTGTCGGCCGCCAAGCCCGACGGCTACACCATCGGCATCGTCAACCTGCCCGGCGCCATCGTGAGCCAGTTGTTCAAGAAGACGCAGTACAAGCTCAGGGAGTTCACCTGGGTCGGCCGCATCTCCGCGGCTCCGTACATCTATGCCGCGGGCAAGCAGTACGGGCTCCGCACGCTGGAGGACTTCCAGAAGGCCAAGGAAGTGCTCATCACCGAATCGGGTTACGGCACCACCGGCTGGGTCAATTCCGCGCTTACGGCCGCGACCATGGGGTTCAAGCCCAAGTTCATCATGGGCTACGCCGGCGCGCCGGCCTCGAACATGGCAATCGTGCGCGGCGAGGGGCATGCGCGGGCCCTGGGGCTGGATTCTCCGGGCCAGATGGCGTTCATCAAGGATGGCTCCATGGTGCCGACCTGGGTTTACCTCGACAAGCGCGATCCCAGGCATCCGGACGTCCCCACCGTGGGCGAGCTCGGCTTTCCGCAGTTGAGCGTCCTGGCGGCCAACCGCGTGGTGGCGGCGCCTCCGAAAACGCCCAAGGATCGCATGGCGGTGCTCATCAAGGCCTTCCGGGACTCCATCGAGGACCCCGAGACCCAGGCGGCGTTCAAGAGCATGAGAGCCAAGACCGCGCCCGTCTACGGCGACGACTGGCTGCCCGTGATGGAGACCATGTTCAAGCTGATCCAGGACAACGCGGACGTCTTCAAGACGGCCCTCAAATAGCGCCCCGGCAACGGGACGCCTGTCTCGCAAAGGGGCAAGTCCGGCCTGGACTTGCCCCTTTTTTGTCGCGGCGAAAATGCTGCTAACATGTCGCTCACTCACACGTTTCACAGGAGGAGTTCATGAAGATCGAAGGGAGCTATCAGTTCAACGCCCCGCGGGAGCGGGTCTGGGAAATCCTGCAGGACCCCAAGATCATGGCCCAGTGCATGCCCGGCTGCGAGAGCATGGAGGAGATCGGCCCGGACCAGTACGAGGCCACGGTCAAGGTCGGCATCGCGGCGGTCAAGGGCAGCTACAAGGCCAAGGTGGCCGTCAAGGAGAAGCAGGCCCCCAGCCATTACGTGCTGAGCGGTTCCGGCTCCGGCGGACCGGGCTTCATGCAGGGCGACCTGGTCATCGACCTGGAGGAAAACGGGGAATCCGCCACCACGCTGCGCTACAGCACCGACGCCAAGATCGGCGGCCTTATCGCGGGCGTGGGCCAGCGCATGCTGGGCGGCGTCGGCAAGATGATGGTGGACCAGTTCTTCAAGAAGATGGAGGGGTTCGTGTAGGTTGTCCCACGCCGGGATTTGTGGTGTAATCGCCCCCCCATTTTCGGAAGGCTGTTCACAGGGAGGTCGATGATGTTCCATCCGCGTCTGGGTCTCTCTTCCGCGGCCGTGATGCTCACGGCCGTCATGCTGTTCGCCGCCTCGGCGGCCGCGCAACCCGTCACCATGAAGATCGGACACGCCACCACCAAGGGGGCGTACGACAACTGGGCCGACACCTTCAAGGCCGGCCTCGCCAAGCGGGTCGGGGACCGCATCAAGGTGGAGGTCTATCCGCTGAGCCAGCTCGGCGCGATACCCGCCATGGTCCAGGGCGTCCAGCTCGGCACCATCGAGATGACCATGACCCCGCCGGCGTTCCTGTCCGGCGTGGACCCGCGCTTTGGGGTGCTGTCGGCTCCCGGCATCTTCGAGGATCTCATGCACGGTTTCCGCACCGTGCACGATCCCGCGTTCAAGAAGGCGTATTGGTCCATCGGCGACGCCAAGGGCCTCAAGCTCGTCAGCATGACCTGCGACGCGCCCACCGACTACGCCACCTCGACGCCGATCCGCAAGCTCTCGGATTTCAAGGGCCGCAAGCTCCGGGTGTTCGGCAGCAAGCTGGAGATCGAGACCCTGCGCCGGCTCGGCGCCGCCGGCGTGCCCATGCCCCTTTCCGAGGTGGTCCCGGCGATCCAGCAGAAGACCATCGACGGCAACAAGGCGGGCATCACCATCTTCGTGCCCTTCAAGTACCAGCGCATCGCCAAGTACGTGTTGAAGCCCGGGGAGGGGCTGATCTGCAGCGGCCGCTTCGTGAGCAAGGTGTGGTTCGACAAGCTGGCTCCCGACCTCCGGAAGGCGATCCTGGACCAGGCACTGGCTACCGATCCGCTCAACCAGGCGTGGACGCTGAAGTTCGTGGAGCGCATGTACGGCATCTGGACCAAGGCCGGCGGCGAGCTGGCGGAGCTGTCGCCCGGGGACCAGGCGGAACTGCGGAAGCGTCTTTCCACCGTGGGCGACGATGTGCTGAAGGACCGCCCGGCGGTGCTCGAGACCTACCGTGTCATGAAGGAGGCGGCCAAGCGGACCCGCGGCGGCTGAGGCATTCGTGACGGGGCCTCTCCGCTTCGTCATCGTGACGGTACCGCGGTTCGTCGTCGGCGTGCTGATCCTCGCCGGCATCGCGGTCAACTTCGCCAACGTCGTCGGGCGGTACGTCTTCCTCCAACCCCTCATCTGGGCCGACGAGACCATGGTCTACATCATGGTCTGGACCGTCTTCATGGGCGCCGTCCTCGTTTCCTTCGAGGGGCAGCACCTCAAGATGGACTTCTTCTCCATCATGCTGCCCTCGCCCTGGAAGGAAATCCTCAACGGCATCGCCGCGCTCTCTTTCCTGGCGGTGTGCGTCTTCGTCGTCCCCCAGACCTGGACCGTGGTGAAGCTCGTGTGGAACTTCGGCCAGCGCAGCGTCGTCGCCGAGATTCCCACCGTGATACCGCACTTCGCGCTGTTGCTGGGCTTCGTCCTCATGTTCCTGGCGGTGGCCCTGCGCTTCCGTTCGTACGTCAAGGGCGAGTTCGTGCAGAAATACGGCAGCGACGACCAGGATGGTTGAACCGGGGCGGCGGGAGAGGGTGATCTCGTGGAATGGATGATGGCCGTCGTGCCGGTGATCCTGCTGCTGCTGGGATTTCCCATCTTCGTCATCCTGCTGGCCACTTCCGCCATCGTGCTGCTGCTGTTCGCTCCGGTTCCGGCGACCGCGGTGCACATCAAGATGTTCGACAGCGTCGACAAGTTCGCCCTGATGGCGGTGCCGTTCTTCATCTTCGCCGGCGACCTGATGGGCCGGGGCGGCATCTCCAGGCGCATCGTCGCGTGGGTCCTCGCCGTCATCGGC
>CAZVUC010000068.1:0-35056 GCA_964630405.1 uncultured Syntrophobacterales bacterium
GGCTCCAGGTGGCGGCCGAGCTTGCCGGCCCCAAGTCCACCACCGCGTGACCGGCCCGGATCAACCGGAACCGCTGATTGATCTCCAGCAGCTTGTATGCCGCGCGCGAGCGGTAGCCCTCGCGCTTGGCCTTGCGAAAGAACCCGTCTTGAGGTCGATACGGCATGCCTGGCTCAAATTCTCTTTTCTATTCCAATCATTACCCGCGACGGTATGCAAGATTTTCCATTACACGACAGGTTCCAGACTCTGCCTTGACATTCGACATCGGAAAATGATATCCGCCGTTCATTATGTTGAAGGATATCTGCAAGTTGGTTGTTCTGTCGGTGTTGGCGGGGATCTCCTTCCTGTGGCCCGGACAGGCCAAGGCATTGGACCTGAGCTCCGGCGAGGTCGAGGCAAGCCTCGACACCACGATATCCTACGGCGTGGCCGTCCGCACGGGGCAGCCGGACAAGGATCTCGTCGAGGGACTGGCCGCCGTCAACCGCAACGACGGCGCCTCCAACTACCGCCGTGGCATCATCAGCAACGCCGCCAAGTTCACCAGCGACTTCGACCTCGGCTACCGCAATATCGGACTGTTCCTTCGCGCCACCGGCTTCTTCGATGCCGAAAACGAGAACGGCGAACGGGCGCGCACGCCTCTGTCCAGGCAAGCGAAGGACATGCTGGGCAAGGACATCGACCTACTCGACGCGTACGTCACCGGATCGTTCGACGCCGACGACATCACGGTTGACATCCGACTCGGCAAGCACGTGCTCAACTGGGGAGAGAGCACCTTCATCCCGACCGGCGTCAGCGGCATCAACCCGTTTGACGTGAGCAAGCTCAGGGTTCCGGGCGCGGAGCTTCGGGAGGCGCTGGTGCCGGTTTACATGGTCTCGGCGGTGGTGGATCTGCCCGAGAACCTGTCGGTGGAGGCTTTCTACCAGCTCCAGTGGGAAAAAACGGTCATCGACCCGGTGGGCACCTACTTTTCCGTCACCGACTACGCCGGCCCGGGGGCAACGAGAGCCGTGATCCCGGTCAACGAGCTCATCACCGACCAGGGGTTCGGGTTCGATCAGGCATTCGGGCCGGGTTTCACGCAGCTCATCAACGCGGATCTCCAGGCCTACCGGCAACCGGCGCAGCGGCTCTTCGACGCCGAGTTCCTGAACGTGGCCCGCAGCAGGGACGGTGAGCCCGACGACTCCGGCCAGTGGGGAATGGCGCTACGCTTCCTGGCGGAGGAGTTGAACAACACCGAATTCGGCTTCTACGCCATGAACTACCATAGCCGCGTACCCACCGTTAACTCGCGGCACGGCACCCTCGCCGGGCTCCAGGGCGGCCTCGCGGCGGCCGGCGCCATTTCGGCGGGCAGTGCCGTGACCGGTGCGATCGCGGCCCAGGCGACCCCCGCGATAACGGCGGCGGTGACGGCAGCGGTAACGGACGCCGTGACTCAGCAGGTGCAAGCCGCTGTGCAAGCCGGTGCGATCGCACCGCAGGACGCTCCAGCCGCCATCCAGCAGCAGGTGGCGGCACAGGTGCCGCCAGCGGTAACGGCAAGGGTGACGGCGACGGTGAGGGAACAGGCGGGCGGCATCGCCCAACTGCTCGCCATCGACCGCTACGCCAAGACCGGCACCTACACACTCGAGTATCCCGAAGACACCCAAGTCTACGGTCTGAGCTTCAACACGCAGCTCGGCAGCTCGGGCTGGGCGCTGCAGGGGGAGTACTCCGTGCGCGTCGACGCGGTGCTGCAGCGAAAGGAGGAGAACCTGATCGCGGAAGGCCTCGAGCCGATCTTCACCGGGCTCGGCCTAGCAGCATGCGTTGCCAACCCCCAGTTGGTCAATGTAGAGAACGACCTTAACTGTCCGGGACTTCTGGCCCACGCGCAACGCGCGAACCCGCAGCTCCCGCCCACTCACCAAATCAATAACCACCAAGACATCCTCAACAACTACATCGGCACCTACACACCCAAGAGGGTCAACGGCTTCTTGCGCAACAACGTCAGCCGGTTCCAGCTCACGGGCACCAAGGCGTTCGGCCCGGCTCTGGGGGCCGACGGATGGTTCTTCATCACCGAGGGGGCGCTGATGCACGTTCACGACATGCCGAAGGAAGAGGTCGAGAGCTCCGCCTTGGGAGAGATAGCCGACGCCACCTCCTACGGGTACCGGATGGCGGTGCGGTTCGACTACAACAACGCCTTCGGCTTGGCGAACATGTCTCCGTACGCGCAGTTCCGGCACGATGTCTCGGGCAACAGCCCGGCGCCGGGCGGGCCTTTCGTGAAGGGGTTGACGGGGCTGACACTCGGGCTGCGCGCCGACTACCTGAGCCGCTGGCAGGGCAACATCTCCTACACGATGTTCAGCGGCAAACGGAACAAGTTGAAAGACCGTGACTTCATCACGGCCACCATCAACTACTCATTCTGAACGGCATGGACATGAAAGCACTCCTATCTCGATTCACCCCTGTCGCGGTCCTGGCGCTGGCCCTTGCCGGCACGGCGGCCGCGGAGATTTCCGCCGACGAGATCGCGCGTCTCGGAAAGGACCTGACTCCTCTCGGAGCCGAGCGGGCCGGCAACGCCGACGGCACGATCCCCGAGTGGACCGGGGGCATCACCAAGCCGCCGGAGGGCTACCAGCTCGGCGAGCACCACCGCGACCCGTATGCGGCCGACAAGCCGCTCTTCGCGATCGAGAAGGCCAACCTGGAAAAGTACCGGGACAAGCTTGCCACGGGCCACCAGCGCATGCTGGAGATGTACCCAACCTACAAGCTGAATGTGTACCCGACCCGGCGCAGCGCCTCGGTGCCGCAGCGCATCTACGACGCCACCCGGAAGATCGCCGCGGTGACGAAGCTCGTGGACGGCGGCAACGGCGTCGACGGAGCGGTCATCGGCATCCCGTTCCCCATCCCCAAGAACGGCCTGGAGGTGATCTGGAACCATCTGCTGCGCTACCGGGGCGAGGCGGTGAGCTGCACCCTGGGCCAGGCGGCCGTGACCCGGGGCGGCGACTACACGCTGGTCAAGTATGCCGTGGACGTCAGCATACGCTACTCGCTGCCGGGCATGACCCCCGACAAGCTCGGCGACACCATGATCCTGTTCAAGCAGCGAGTGACCGCGCCGGCGCGGCTTGCCGGCGGCATCGTGCTGGTCCACGAGGCCATGAACCAGGCCCGCCAGCCGCGGCAGGCCTGGACCTACAACCCCGGCCAGCGCCGGGTACGGCGGGCGCCCAACATCGCCTACGACAACCCGGGCACCACCTCGGACGGGCTCCGCACCGCGGACCAGTTCGACATGTTCAACGGGGCGGTGGACCGCTACGACTGGAAGCTCGTGGGCAAGCGCGAGATGTACGTGCCCTACAACGCCTACAAGGCGCACAGCGGCAAGCTCACCTTCGACGACATCATCCGGCCGCTGCACGTGAACCCCGAACACCTGCGCTACGAGCTCCACCGGGTCTGGATCGTCGACGCCACGCTCAAGGAAGGCGCGAGCCACATCTACAAGCGGCGGACCTTCTACATCGACGAGGATTCGTGGCAGATCATGCTGGTGGACATCTACGACAACCGCGACCAGCTCTGGCGGGTGTCCGAGGGCCACGTCATCAACTTCTACGAAAAGCTGCTGACATGGCCGACCCTGGAGATCCACCACGATCTGCAGGCGGGACGCTACCTCGCCCTGGGGCTCGACAACGAGTTCCGCATGTGCACGTACGACGTCGAGTACAAGGCCAGGGACTTCAAGCCGAGTTCCCTGCGGCGCGCCGGGAGGCGGTGACATCCGCACGTCTGGACTCCTGCACAAGACCCCCTGGAGGTTGGCGGCCCCGCTGCCGGCCCTGATCCTCTGCCTCGCCGCCCAAGCCTCCGGCGACGTCAAGCCGGCGGTGCAGGCGCCTCTGGCCGCCAGGTCCCTGCTGGCGGACGCGGCCCACGCCGGTCCGCGCGTCGTGGTGGCGGGCCAGCGCGGCCACATCCTGTTCTCCGACGACAACGGCGCGAGCTGGAAGCAGGCGCGGGTGCCCGCCCGGGCGCTGCTCACCGCCGTGCACATGCACGACCGCAAGACCGGCTGGGCCGTGGGCCATGACGCGGTGATCCTCCGCACTGACGACGGCGGGGAAACCTGGCGGCTGCTGCACCGGGCGCCGGAAGAGGAGCGCCCCCTGCTGGACGTCTGGTTCCGGGACAAGGACAACGGGTTCGCGGTGGGAGCCTACGGCTACTTCCTCGCCACCCCGGACGGCGGCAAGAGCTGGAGCCCCCGCGCCATCAGCAAGGACGACTTCCACCTGAACGAGATCGTGCCCGCGGGGCCGGAACGGCTTTTCATGGCGGCCGAAGCGGGGGTGGCGTACCGTTCCGACGACGGCGGGAACACGTGGCGCGAGCTTCCCTCGCCTTACACCGGCTCCTGGTACGGCGCCCTCGTGCTCGACGAGGACCGTATCCTGCTGTATGGGCTCCGGGGCCATCTCTTCCGCTCCGAGGACGGCGGCGAGAGCTGGACTCAAGTGGCCACCGGCACCACCGCGACGCTCACCAACGCCGTTCGTCTGCCGGACGGAGAGGTGCTCATCACCGGCCTCGAAGGCATCCTGCTCACCAGCCGGGACGGCGGCGGCAGCGTATCGGCCACGCGGCTTCCATCGCGCCAAGCGATCACCTCCGCGCTGTCACTGGCCGACGGCAACGTGCTGCTGACCGGAGAGTTCGGCGTCCGGCGCCTTCCCCGGCCCGAGTAGCACGCCATCCTCGAGTAGCCGCCCATGCCGGACGCACCCGAAAGCCCGCTGCCCAACCGGTTCACGGCCCGCATCGAACGGTGGCTGTTCAGCCGCCGCGTGCTCGTGCTCGCCGCCTTCGCCCTCGTCACCCTGGTCATGGGGTGGTACGCCGCGCAGTTGCGGGTCGACGCGGGCTTCTTCAAGCTCGTGCCTCTCAAGCACGACTACATGCAGACCTTCCTCAAGCACCAGGACGAGTTCGGCAGCGCGGACCAGGTGGTGATCGCCCTCACGGCGCCCGAAGGCGACATGTTCACTCCCGAATTCTTCACCGTGCTGAAACAGGTCACCGACGCCATGTTCTTCCTGCCGGGCATCGACCGGACCCAGGTCTACTCCATCCTGACCCCCAACGTCCGCTACATCGAGGTGGTGGAGGACGGCGTCATCGCCGGCAACGTCCTGCCGGCGGGCTTCCGGGCCACCGATGCAGACCTCGCCAAGGTGCGCGAGAACGCCATCAAGGCCGGCGTGGTCGGCCGGCTGGTGGCCAACGACTTCAGCGGCGCCATCGTGAGCGGCCGGCTGCAGGAGTTCCATCCCGGCACCGGCGAGCGGCTGGATTACATCGAGGTGGCGCGTCAGCTCGAAGAGATCCGGGCCAAGGCGAAGGAAAGCGGCCCGGTGAACGTGCACATCATCGGGTTCGCCAAGCTGGTGGGAGACATCGCCGCGGGAGCCGCCCGGGTCATCGCGTTCTTCGGCATCACGTTCCTGATCACCGCGTTGTTCGTGTACCTCTACACCCGGTCCGTGCGTCTCACCATACCGCCGCTGGTGTGCTCGCTGGTGGCGGTGGCGTGGCAGCTCGGCACCGTCACAGCGCTGGGGTTCGGCATCGATCCCATGTCCATCCTGGTGCCGTTCCTGGTGTTCGCGGTGGGAGTGAGCCACGGGGTGCAGATGGTGAGCGCGGTGCGCGCCGAGATGGTGGCGGGCGCCTCCGGCCTGGACGCCGCCCGGGCGAGCTTCCGGCGCCTGCTCCTGCCGGGCGCGGTGGCGCTCGCCTCGGACTCGGTGGGCTTCATCACCATCTCGTTCATCGAGGTGCAGGTCATCCGGGAAACGGCCATCACCGCCAGCCTGGGCATCGTGGCCATCATCCTCACCAACCTGGCGCTTCTGCCGGTGCTGCTCTCGTATTTCCGCATGAGCGATGCCGAGCGGCGGGCCGCAGTCGGGCGCGACAGCGTGCTGCGGCCGGTGTGGTCGCGGGTGGCGCGGTTGGCCCGCCGGGGTCCCGCGGCCGTGACCGTGGGTCTGGCGGCGGTATTGGTGGCGGCGGGGGCGCACTACGCGGTGCAGGTGGAGGTGGGCGACCGCCATCAGGGGGTGCCGGAGCTGCGGGCGGAGTCCGTGTACAATCGTGACATCGCCACCATCACCGAGCGCTTCAAGATCGGCGTCGACGTGCTCACCGTGTTCGCGGAGACGGTGCCGGACGGCTGCATCGACTACGAGGTGCTCACCACCCTGGACGAGTTCACCTGGCACGTGCGCAACGTGCCCGGCGTCCAGTCCGTGCTGAGCCTCGCCAGCGTGGCCCGCAACATCAACGCCGGCTGGAACGAGGGCAATCTCAAGTGGCGCACCCTGCCGAGGAACCGCTACAGCCTGGTGCAGTCCGTCTCCCCGGTGCCAACCAGCAGCGGCCTGATCAACAACGATTGCAGCGTGCTGCCGGTGCTGATCTACACCACCGACCACAAGGCCGAGACCATCCAGCGCGTCGTCGACGCCACCACGGACTTCCAACGCGCCAACACGCTGGAACGCATCAACTTCCGGCTCGCCGGCGGCAACGTCGGGGTCATGGCGGCCACCAACGAGGAGGTGGATGCCTCCCAGTTCCCGATCCTGGGCTACGTCTTCGCCGGGGTCATCCTGCTGTGCCTGATCTCGTTCCGCTCGGTACCGGCCACGGTATGCATCATCGTGCCGCTGGCGGCCGTGTCGCTGCTGGCCTACGGGCTCATGGCGATCCTGGAGATCGGGCTCAAGATCTCGACCCTGCCGGTGGTGGCCCTGGGGGTGGGGATCGGGGTGGACTACGCCATCTACATCTACGGCAGGCTGCGCACCCACCTGGACCAGGGGCTCGACTTCGCCGACGCCTACGAGCGCACGCTCAACGTCACCGGCGCCGGCGTAGTGCTCACCGGCCTCACCCTGGCCGCGGGCGTGGCCACCTGGATCGTCGCCCCGCTCAAGTTCCAGGCGGACATGGGCATTGTGCTGATGTTCATGTTCCTGGTGAACATGATCGCCGCGGTAGTGCTGCTGCCGGCCCTGGGCGCGTGGCTGGTGCGCCCGAGGCCGGTGACACCCGGGAAAGAGTTGTAGGGGCGGCGCTCTTCCCTCTCAGAACCCCAACTTGAAGGAGAGAAAGAAGGTGCGTCCCCAGCCGGCTTCCGTGGGCCCATCCACGCTGCTGGGGTTGGCTGTGTCCACCGCGAGGCCGGCGTCGGTGACGTTGAACACGCCGGCCGCGACCCGCGCGCCTTTGAGTCCCAGCGGCTCTGTCCAGTCCAGCACCAGGTCGTGCCCGGTCCATGACTTGAACGTTCCGGTACCCGCCCGGTTCTTGTAGCTGGAGCGGAAATAGGTGGTCCAGACGGCGCTCAGGTTGGCGCGCCGCGCCAGGATACCCACGCGGGCGACATTCCTGGGAATGGTGAGCCGGTCCTCTTCGCCCGCGATGCGCAGTTCGGTGTCGGTGACGTGCCGCCAGGCCGCGCGCATGCCGATGACTCCCCAGCCCGTTCTGTAGCCCCCGCCCACCCGGGTGTTGACACCCGAGAGCTCGCTTTCGACGACGTTTGCATAACCGTCGTGAATGGTGATGTCGCCGCCGGTGCGCTCGATGCAGTTCACCGTGTTGCCGTCCATGCATTCATCCAGGTTTTGCATCGCCCAGTCCGCGCTGTTCTGCCCCGGCAGATCGGAGTGCGCGAGTCGATACCATTCCACGTCCAGGAAGAACGGCCCCTTGCGGGCCTGGGCGCCGATGACGAACCTTTCGGCGCTTGAAGGATCGAGTCCCGGGTTGCCCGTGGTCACGCGCGTCACCTGCCGGGGGTTGAGTTCCGTGCAAGAGCGGGGCGGGTCCCCGGTCCCCGGGTCGCACTCGACATAGGGATGGCTCTGCAACTCCGTGCTGTAGAGATGCAGCATCGAGGCCGGCCTCTCTCCCGCGCTCCAGGAGCTGCGCAGTGTGATGACGTCGCTCGGCCGGAAGTCGGCCCCAAGGCGCCAGGACACCATTTCCCCCACATCGTCGGCATCGTCCCGGCGTCCCGCGATCCTGAGATCCAGGTTCTCGGCCAACGGCAGAGACATCTCCGCAAAGGCCGCGGCGACCTCGCGCTTGCCGTCATAACTGGCCCCGCCCGAACCGAGCACCTCGGATACGGGATAGGCCGTGCCGTCGCTGCTTCGATACGCCGTAACGTCATGCGCCTCCGCTCTCTCCAGCTCGAACCCCGTGGTCCATGCCACGTTGCGGCCGCCGATCGAGAATCCGGACCCCTCCAGCGCCAGCCGGGCTCCCAGAGATTCCCCGCCGAAGTCGTTCTCCAGCCGCAAGCTGCTGTTCTCGATGGCTCGCAAATGCTCCGGGGCGTCCGAGAACGGGTTTGCCAGGTCGTAGTTTCCCGCCCGGATCTCCGACGCTATCCTGCCTTCATGCACGAAGGTGTTGCCGTCCTCGAAACCGTCCAGCCGGAAGGCGCTGATGCGCGCATCGTAGCCGAGATCATCCGTGATCCGGCCCTCAAGGCCCACGGAGACGTCGTATTCCTCGGTGTCCGTCAACCAGTCGCGATTGCCGTGGCGGACGAAGCGGTGCGCCACGACGAAAATGTCCTCGGCGTCAGCCTGGAAATTCGAGCCGGCTTCGTCGGCTGCATCGTTGACAGCTTCCACCAAGCCCGGGGTCGGCCTGAAGCCGAACGTGCCCACCGAAGGCGCGTAGCGGAACGCCGCATCGCCGCGGGTGAAGTTCGCGTCCAGGCGGAGGGTGGCTCTTTCGGTGAGCGGATGGTCCAGGTTGAGGATCGCGTTCTTCTGCTCATAGCTCCGGGTGTTCCACATGATGGCCCCGTAGGCGAAACCGCAGCCCTTGTCGCCCGACAGTATCCCGGGCGGATTGCTGAGCGGGCCGGTATAGCCTCTCGCCGGGTCGCAATCCCCCAGCGCGAACGACCTTTCGGTCACGGATCCGTCGTCACCCGGCCGGATGACCCAGACGGTATTGCCGCCGGGGCTGATGTTCTGCGCCTCCTTGAATGCGCCGCCCTGTCGCCAGACGGAGCGGCTGTGCTCCCGGCTCCGCGCCGTGATTTCCTGGCGCCCGAGAACGTCCACGCCGAGGGTCATGCGCCCTTTACCCACCGCGCCGCCCCAGAGGACGCTGCCCTGCCAGCCGTCACCGCCGTCCCGGCTCGGCAGCCGCGTGAGCGCTCGCGTCTCGAAGCCGTCCAGATCGGTCCGCAGCACGACGTTGAGCCCGCCGCGCACCGCGCTGGCGCCGAGAGTGCCCAGACTGTCGCCGCTCAACAGCTCAAGACGTTCGATGGCCGAGAGAGGCAACGTATCCAGATCGCTGGAAGTGGTGGCGTAAGGCCTGCCATTAACCAACACGAGCAACGACTGCCCCCCGGTGAGGAAGTAGCGGGAGATGCCGGTGTCCAGCAATTCCTGGAGCGTCTGGGCGCCGGACCGTTCGATGAAGTCCCGCTCGTATTTCGCGATGACGCGCGGGGCAGGCGCGAGGGAGCCTGCATGGGCGGCATTCGCCGCCGGAGTAGCGAGAACGACAAGCAAGGTGAACGCAGCCAAGAGGGTCTTCATCGGAATTCTACCTCCGTTTCAGCCAACCCGTGCCGGGCGTCGCTCAAGCAGCGAACGAGGCCTGCACTTCCTTCTCGAAGGCCAGCAGCTTCTGCACGCTGGGGCGCGTCTGCATACGCTCGAAATGGGCCCGGGTGTTGGGGTAGGGCTCCAGGTCGACGTCGAACTGGGTGCTGCGGCGCACGCACCAGAAGAAATGCGCGTCCGGCGCCGTGAAGTGGTCGAAGAAATACTCGCGCCCTTCCAGCAGACCCTCGGCGATGCCATATACCTCATCCAGAAATTCACGCGCCAGGCGGGACACGCTCTCCTCCGTCTCCGCCACGTCACACACCTTGGCCGGCGAATTGATGCGGCTGAGGTAGGGGTGGATGCCCGACGCGCACCAGGACATGATCGAGATCGCCTTAACCTCGTCCCAGGGATCCGCAGGCAGCAGCTTGGCCTCCGGGAAACGGCGCGAAATCCAGAGCTGGATGGCGACGTTCTCGGTGAGCGTCTTCCCGTCCACCACCAGCAACGGCACCTTGTGCTTGGGGTTGAGCTGCATGTATTCCTCGGTGCGGTTCTGTCCCGCCCGGAAGTTCAGGGCCTTCACCTCGAAATCCGCGCCCGCCTCGGTCAGGGTGATGTAGGGAGCCAGCGCGCAGGTGGTGGGTGCGTAGTACAGTTGGATGCTCATGGATACCTCCGTGGAGCGATGCCTCGGAAAACGATTGGTGCCGGAGGGGGGACTCGAACCCCCACAGGGTTGCCCCTACTGGATTTTGAGTCCAGCGCGTCTACCAATTCCACCACTCCGGCATGGAGAAGAACTGACTAACCCATGGCGGAAAAGAGGTCAAGGTCGGTGCGTTGCCGAACGCCGCCGACGATTCATTCCAATCGTATCCCCTGCTCCACGAGCATGACGGGGATGCCGTCGCGGATGGCGTAGAGATACCGGCCGTCCTCGCGGACGAGCCCGCCGCTGATGGGCTCGGTGACCTTTTCGCCCGCGCGGTTGACCAGTTGGCCGGCTTCGATCTTCCGGTTGAGGCTCTCGACGAGGGCCTCGTCGGCCTGCGAAACGGGCTCGTGTGTCTCGGGACAGGCCAGGATCTCGAGCAGTTGGCGGTCGATCACGAAGGCATCTCCCGGCTCCGCAAAAGCATATCCGACATGGGCTTCAATATTCCCTGCCGCCCCGCCCGTGTCAATCAGGTCGCCAGTGCCGGTCCCCTGCCCTGGACCCTGCGGCCCGGTTGATGCAACCTGACCTCTTGGCTATGTTGCCGGTCTGGAGGTGGAGCCATGAACGGGACCTTTCGGGAATACATCGAGCTTTTACGGGCAAACGACGAACTGCTGGACATACGCAAGCCGGTGGATCTGAGGGACGTGGCGGCGCTCACGGACCAGAGCGACCGGGCGCTGCTGTTCGAGAATCCCGTGGGCTACTCCATCCCGGTCGCCTGCGGGCTGCTGCAGAAGCGGGAGCGCCTGGGCTTGGCCCTGGACGCCCCCTACCCCGAGATCCACAAGCGGTTCCAGTGGGCCATGTCCAACTCCATCGACCCGGTCCTGGTGGAGGAGGCCCCGGTCAAGGAGTTCATGCAACTGGGCGACGACGTGGACCTGTTCAAGCTGCCGGTGCCGATCTTCTCCACCCTGGACGGCGCGCCCATGATCACCGCCGCGGTGGTCATCTCCGAGGACCCGGAGTACGGCATGAACGCCGGCTGCTACCGGCTGATGCTGAAGGAGCGGAACGTCACCGGCATTGACATCGTCACGCCCAACAACCTCCACAACTTCACCCGGCGGGCGTTGGCGGAGAACCGCCCGCTGCCCATCTCCATTTCCATCGGCGTGCATCCTCGGGAGCTGATGGGGGCGCTCTTCAAGGCATCCCTGGGCACCAACGAGCTGGGCTTCGCCGGCGGACTCGGGGGGCGCCCGGTGGAGCTGACGCCCGGAGTGGCCGGGCCGGTGCCGTTCATCGCCGGCTCGGAGATCGTCCTCGAAGGCGAGATCCCTCCCGAGGGCTGGGTGCATCCGGAGGGCCCCTTCGGGGAGTTCTCGCGCCTGGTGGGTGGCACCCACCGGAACCCCAACGTCCACATCAAGTCCGTGCTGCACCGGCGCGACCCCATCTACTATGCGCTGCACATGCCCTGGGAAAACCTGTGGATGAGCGCGCCCATCTACGAGGCGGCGGCCTGGCGCGTGATGGCCGAGACCGGGGTGCAGGTCACCGCCATCAACGTGACGCCCGGAGGCTGCTGCCACTGGCACATCGTGGCCTCCATCAAGAAGAGCCCGGGCGACGGCAAGAACGCCATCGCCGCGCTGCTGTCCATCGCGGACATCAAGTACGTGGTGGTGACCGACGACGACATCGACATCTTCGACCCCGTGGAGGTGGAGTGGGCCATCGCCACCCGCGTGCAGGCGGACCGGGACACGGTGATCCTGTCCAATGCCCGCTCCAAGCCGCTGGACCCGTCCATCCCGCCGAGCGCCAACGGCGTCCCCACCACGGCCAAGATGGGCATCGACGCCACCATCCCGGAGAACGTGCCGCGCTACCGCTACAACCGCATCGTCTACCACAACCAGGGCAAGGCAACGCTCGACGACTACCTGGGCGAGTCCCCGGCCGCGCCCCGGCCGGCGGCGGCCGGCGACGACGCCATCGAACGCCTTGCGGAACGAACCCTGGACATGCTGCGCGAGAAGCGGCTTACCTTCAGCGAACTGCTGGACGCATACCCGGACGAAGGGTTCGCCACCGTCATGGCGCTGGTGGGGCGCCTCAACGAACGCAAGCAGATCACGCTGGACGAAGAGGGGAAGTACATGCCGGCGGAGGAGGCCTGAACCCGGCGGGTGACGAGGCACCGCGCCAGGCAACGCAGCCAACCCCGTAAAGGACGTTCTCGCACGCGCTGAAAGGAGCAACACCGTGTCGGCCGAGCTTGTTTTCTATACCAACCCGATGTCGCGCGGGCGCATCGTGCGCTGGATGCTGGAGGAATTGGCGGTCCCGTACCGCACCGATCTGGTGGAGTTCGGCCCGATGATGAAGTCGCCGGACTATCTGGCCGTCAACCCCATGGGGAAGGTGCCGGCGATCCGTCACGGCGACACCGTCGTCACCGAGTGCGCCGCCATCTGCGCCTACCTGGCCGACGCCTTCCCGGAGGCGGGCCTGGCGCCGCCCAACGGGCAGCGCGGCGCCTACTACCGCTGGCTGTTCTTCGCCGCCGGCCCGCTGGAGGCGGCGGTCACCAACACGACGTTCGGACTCGCCGTGCCGCCGGACAAGGAATCCATGGTCGGCTACGGCAATCTGGCCACGGTGTTGGACACCCTCGAGAAAGCGGTCGGGGGTGACGGCTACGTCGCCGGGGAAACCTTCTCCGCCGCCGACCTCTACGTCGGGTCGCACATCGGTTGGGGCATGCAGTACGACATGATCGACAAGCGCCCGGCCTTCGAGGCCTACTGGTCGCGGCTCAGTGCGCGCGAGGCGTATCAGCGCGGCAACGCCCTCGATGATGCCGCGGCGGGGGCGAACGGGAGAGAGTGAAACGGCAACAAGAAGGCGGCCGCGACACCGGGGCCTCGGACACGTGACAGCACGGCCCTTCCGGGAATCCCGTTAGTTGCGAGGGCCGTCCGTCTGCTTCCGGCGTAGCCGTCCGGTTACTGGCCTAGGCGGTAGAAGCGGCGGGCGTTGTCCGCGAGGATGGCGGCCTTGGCCTCGTCGGTGAGGGTCGGGTTCTCCGCCACCTCGGCGATCTCGTGGCCGATGTCGCCGGGGCCGATCTCGTGCGGGAAGTCGCTGGCGAACAGGAACCGCCCGTTGCCGGCCCGCTGGACCTGGTAGTCGAGGCCGTTCTCCCCGCCCTCGCAGCCCACGAAAATGTTGTCCAGGAGCCCGTACTGGCTGGGCAGATGCTCTGGATCGGGGCCGTGGTAATTGCCGTGGGAGTTCCACTCCCCGAAAAAGGCGTGGGACCGATCCATGCGGTCCATCCAAAAGGTCAGCCACCCGGCGCCCCCTTCGAGGAAGGCCATCCGCAGGTCCGGGAAGCGGTCGAAGACGCCGTGGTACACCATGCCGGAGAACGCGATCATCAGGCTGAAGGGGTGGCCCAGCCCGGCGATGGGAACGAACGCCTCCAGGGTGTCGAGGCCCATGCCGTGGTGGCAGCCGCCGTGCACCGCCAGCCCGCAGCCCAACCGTTCGGCCTCGGCATAGACGTCCCAGTAAGTCTTGTGGCCCAGGTCCATGGGCAGCCCGCGCGAGGGAAGCATGGCCCCGAGCATGCCCAGCTCAGTCACCGCGCGGCGCAGTTCCTTCACCGCCTCTTGCGGATCCTGCATCGGGATCAGCGCCATGCCCTTGAGCCGCGGGTTGTCCTTCAGGTACTGGTCGTAGAGCCAGCTGTTGTAGGCGTGGGCCACCGCGCACGCCCAGTCCGGCATGCTGATGTTGCCCATGGCGAGGCCCCAGGTGGGGTACAGCACGCTGCACTCGAACCCGGCCTCTTCCACGAACGACCGCCAGTCCTCGGGGGTCACGGGCTTGCCGCCGCCGAAGGCCCCCTCGCTCAAATACTTGAGCCCCAGGTGATGATGGTCCAAGGAGGGGAAGACCCGCGTCAGGATTCGCTTGCTCGCCTGGCTGCGGTACGGCTCCTCGATGTAATCGACGATGGACTCATCCTCGATCACATGACCGTCGGCATCGATGACGGGTAGGCTCATGGGACCCCTCCTGAATCCGGTTCTAGTGGATTCCCGTGATCTTCACGCTGGCGTGCTTCGACTTGTAGCGGCGGTTGAGGGCGATCAGCACGCCGGTCAGCCCTTCCACCACGTAGGCGTTGGCCGCCGGCCCGGCGTCCAGGCCGGTGGCGCCGATGCGTTCCAGCAGTTCGATGACGCGGTCCTTGGCCTCCCGGCTGTCGCCGCAGACCAGGACGTCGCCCAAGGGCTCTTCCGGAGCGCTCAGGTCCAGCGCCGAGATGTTATGCAGCGCGCCGATGACCGGGGTTCCGTCGCCCAGGATCTTCTGCGCCTCCAGCAGCGCCGAGCCGGCCTCGGGCACGAACGGCTTGCCCTTGAGCAACGGCACCACCGCGTCGATGACGATCTTGCCGCGCAGCTCGTCGGCCAGGTCGCTCACCATCTTCTCCTGCCCTTCATAGGGCACCGAGATGACCGCCAGCTCCGCCTCCCGGACCGCGTCGGCATTGATCATGCCCTCCACGAAGTCCGTGCCCAGCCGCTCGTTCAGGTCCCTGGCCGCGTCCGCGCCCTTCTGCGCGTCTCGCGAACCGATCAGGACCTTTACGCCGGGGCGCGCCAGACGGCTCGCCAAGCCCATTCCGAGACTCCCGGTCCCTCCCACGATTGCGATTGAAATGGAATCTTGCATGTGAAGGCTCATAGCATGTTCGCGCGAGGTCCTACAAATACGCACCCGGCAACATCGTCGGGGCTTGACCCGAGGTTCCGGATGACGGGTCACCGGCCGCCGCGGAACAGGTCGTCCGGAGCCGGCCGGATCAGTTCTTGCGCCGTGCCGTCGCGTTGCGGCAGCTCGCAGCCGCGGACGATGGCGGCGGGTACGTGGCTCGTCTTCCCCATGACCAGCTCCGCCGCGCCGGCGATCTGGTCCGCCACGGCCGTGACCGAGGCCTTGAGCTCGTAGCCGTAGGGATCCGTCTGTCCGCGGTAGTCGATCAAGGGAGCGAAACCGGCCACGCCGATGGCGACGTCGGTGGTGCCCAAGCGCCAGGGACGCCCGAAGGTGTCGGTGATGACCACGCCCAGCGCCGTCGCCGTGAGCCGCTGCGCGTCGTGCCGGATGCGACGGGCGGAACCGTCCGGGTCTTCAGGCAGCAGCAACGCACGGCCCGTACCGATGTTCGACAGGTCGATGCCGGCATTGGCGCACACGAAGCCGTGGTGGGTCTCGACGACAATGGTGCTGCGTCCCTTGGCCACGATGCGGCGGCTCTCCCGCAGGATGAGCTCCAGCAAGCGGGGGTCCTTGCCGTCCAGCTCGGCCGAAAGCCGCAAGGCTTCCGCGGACGGGGTGACCGCGCTCAGGTCCACGGCGCGGCCTTCGGACTTGGACACGACCTTCTGCGCCAGCACCAGGACGTCGCCGTCCCGCAAGGTGAGCCCCTGGCGCGCGCACGCCTCCACCACGAGCCGCCCCAGCGGGTCGCCCGACTCGATCTCGCCGAGTCCTTCCACGCCGATGATCTCGAGGCGCCGCATTAGCTCGCACACTGCATACGATGATGGCGCAGGCGGCCGGTGATCAACCCGCCTTGGCGAAGAAGCTGCTGCCGTTGTCCCTCATGGCGGCGAGACGATCGTGGGTGCGCCCGCTCTCCAGCCGGGGGATGAGTCGCTCAAGATCGGCGGGTTCGTCAATGTCCAGCGCGATGCGCGAATTCTCCACCACCTCGGCGGCGACGCCGCGGGCGGCCGCCTCGTTCAGATGATAGCGGAAGCTGTCGTGACCGAACCGGAGCCGCAGCACGTCCGGCGGTGACAGCAGCAGCGCGTTGGTCCCCAGGCGGTCGTGCGAGGGCACCAGGACGGCGAAGGGACCGCCGGGGTCCGGGGGCGCGGCCCGGAGAACGGACTCGACGTCCTCGGCGCGCAAGAGCGGGATGTCTCCGGGAACCACCAGGGCGGCGTCCATGCCCGCCGCCTTCATCACGTCGAGGGCGAAGTGGACCGCATCGGTCTCGCCCGTCTCCTCGGCTTCCCGGATGACGTCCACGCTCATGCCCGAGACCCAGTCCACCACCTCGGCGGAGCCGGTGACGAGGTAGGTGCTTTCGAGCCCGTCGGCACGGGTGACCCCGGCCAGCACGTCGTGGACCATGGCCTTCATCAGCGCCGAGCGCTCGGGCAGGCTGAGCCGCGAGGCAAGCCGCTGCTTGGCTCCGTGAAAGCCCTTGACCGGAATGAGCGCGCCAATCTTCATGATCGAAGAGAAATCCATAACACCTGACCGTGCAATTTTGAAACCATGTCCAGGGCAGGCGCGTGTCCGGAGCGTACGGCCTTCGTTCTGTCAAACGACCTGCAGCAGCTCCCGGGCCAGGCGCTTCTTGTCGTCGAGGGTGTCCATGCGGATGGAGGTGGACCGCACGTCGACGCCGAGCTGCTCGACGGCCGGTTGCAGCTCACGGTCTTCCGTGTCGATGACCAGCACGTCCGCGAAATCCCGATAGGCCGCGGCGAGGCCCGCCGCCGACGCTTCCACGCCCAGCGTCGCCATGAGCTTGTGGGCCGGACCGCTGAAGGACCTCCCACCCACCATGGGGCTCACCGCCACCACCTTCGCGGGCGTCTCCCGCAACGCCTCCCGGACCCCGGGCACGGCGAGGACGGGGCCGATGCTGGTGGCGGGGTTGCTGGGGCACACCACCACCAGCACGGCGTCGTGGATGGCTTCCAGCAGCCCGGGTGCGGGCCGGCTGTCCTCGATGCCCCTGTACCGCAGGCTCAGGACGTCCGGTTGCCAGCGCGCCTTGACGAAGTATTCCTGAAAGGAAAGCTCCCCTTCGGAGGTGGAAAGCCGCGTCTCCACCCGCTGGTCGGACATGGGCAGCACGGCGGACCGCACCCCCAGCTCGCCGCAGAGCGCGGCGGTCACGCGCGACAGCGCCTGCCCCTCGGCCAGTAGCCGGGTGCGGGTCAGATGGGTGGCGATGTCCCGGTCGCCCAGGTGAAACCAGGTCTCGTTGCCGAGACGCCGGAGCTGGTCCAGCACGGTGAAGGTGTCGTCCCGGATGCCCCAGCCCTTGGCCGGGTCGATAAGGCCCGCGAGGGTGTAGACGATGGTGTCGACGTCGGGGGATACGTGGAGCCCGTGCACCAGCGAGTCGTCGCCGGTATTGCACACCACCACCAGGTCTTCGGGGGCCGTTTCCTCGTGAAAGCCCAGGACGAGCTTTGCGCCGCCCGTGCCTCCCGTGAGGAGGACGACCATCTTCCTACAGGCCGGCGGCCGGTTGGGCCGGAGCGCTGTCGGATGCCGCGAACTCCGTCGCGGGAAGCCCGGTCTCGCCCTCCCACGTCCTCAGGATCTCGTAGCCCGTGGAGCGTTCGGCCGGAATCCGGTCGATGCCGCGGATCAGCGAACGGAACTCGTGGGGCCAGATCATCTGCCCCTCGGTGGAGCCTGCCAGCCGCGAGATGCTCTCTTCCATGAGCGTGCCGCCGAAGTCGTTGGCGCCGGACTTGAGACAGAGCTGCGACATGCGCCGGCCCATCTTCACCCAGGAGACCTGGACGTTGGGTATGGCGTCGTTCAGGAGCACTCGCGCCAGCGCGTGCACCCGTATGTCCTCTTCCTCGGTGGGGCCGGGCCGGGCCAAGCCCTGCTGGTAGAGCGCGGTGTTCTCGTGCACGAACCCCAGCGGCACGAACTCGGTGAACCCGCCGGTCTCCTTCTGGATGTCCCGCAGCAGCAGCATGTGGTTGACCCAGTGGCTGCCGTTCTCCCGGTGGCCGTACATCATGGTGGAGGTGGTGAAGATGCCCACCTCGTGGGCGGTCCGGATCACCCGGGTCCACTGCTCGGTGCTGACCTTGTTCTTCGACAGCACCATCCGCACCTCGTCGTCCAGGATCTCCGCGGCCGTGCCCGGCACGCTGTCGAGGCCGGAGTCCCGCAACATCCGCAGGTACTCGTCCAGGGGCATGCCGGTAAGCTCCACGCCGTAGGTGATCTCCATGGGCGAGTAGGCGTGGATGTGGATGCCGGGAACGCGAGAGCGGATGGATTGCAACAAATCGCGGTAATAGAACGGCGTCATGCCCTTGGGCAGACCGCCCTGCATGCAGATCTCGGTGGCGCCGCGGTTCCACGCCTCTTCGGCCTTGTCCGCCACCTCTTCCAGCGAGTTGTCCCAACTGCCGGGCTTGTTGGGGCCGGTGTGAAAGGCGCAGAACTTGCAGCCGACGTAGCACACGTTGGTGAAGTTGATGTTCCGGCACACCACATAGGTGACGCGGTCGCCCACCTTGGCCTGCCGCATCAGGTCGGCGGTCACCGCCAGGGCGGCGAGCTCGTCGCCGGTCACCTCCGACAACGCCAACCCCTGTTCCCGCGTGACCTCGCGGCCCGCCAGGGCGTCTTCCAGGATTCGGGCGACTCGAGCCTCGATGCGGGGCAGCAGTTGGTTCAGCCGTTCCGCCCCGTCGTCATAGTCGAACATCGCTTCGATGTGGCTCATGATTTCCTCCAAGCGCGACGAGACCGTCCTCGCCGCACAACCTCTCTACGTAGGAGATCAGCTCGGGCGCGATGAACCGCTCCGCCCGGGCGATGTATTCGGGATAGATGGGGAGCCGCGGCCTCAACGTGAAACCGGCGGCCGCCGTCCGCTCCGCCAACTCCACCAGCTCGGGCCAGGGGGCCTCGGGGTTGATGAAGTCGCGGGTGACGGGCGACACTCCGCCCCAATCGTTGATGCCCGCGTTGAGGTACCACTCGTAGCACTCCGGCGTGAGGTTGGGCGGCGCCTGGATGTTCATGTCGCCGCCCAGGATCAGCCGCGCCAGCGCGATGGTCCTGGCCTCCTCGTCATAGTCCGCATGCGGGTGATCGCGCATGGGAATCTCGGGCTTCACGCGGAAGTTCTGCACGATCACTTCCTGTATATGGCCGTAACGCTCATGCAGCTCCCGGATGGCGTACAACGACGCGATGCGCTCCTCCCAGGTCTCGCCGATGCCGATGAGGATCCCGGTGGTGAACGGGATGCGCAACCGACCCGCCTCGGCCAGAGTACGGAGCCGCGCCGCCGGCTTCTTGTCCGGCGCGTCGGCATGGGCGCCGCCGGGCTCCATGAGACGCTCGCTGACGTTCTCGAGCATCAGTCCCATGCTGACGTTGACCCGCCTGAGTCGTTCCAGGTCCCCGCGCGCCATGAGGCCTGGGTTGGCGTGAGGCAATAGCCCGGTCTCTTCCAGCACGACGCGGCAGGCGTCGTACAGGTATTCCAGCGTCCTGCGGTACCCGGCTTGCCTCAGGAACTCCCGCATCTCGGGGTAGATGGCCTCGGGCTTGTCCCCCAGGCTGAACAGCACCTCGGTGCAGCCCATCACCCCGGCCCGCCGCACCGTCTCCAGCACCTCGTCCAGCGTCAGGGTCCGTGCGCCCTCCTCTCCGGGAGCCCTGCGGAACGTGCAGTAGCCGCAGAAGTCACGGCAGAGATTGGTCAGCGGGATGAAGACCTTGGGGGAGAAGGTGACGGTCCGGCCCTTGTGGCGGTCGCGCAACTCCGCGGCCGCTCGAAGTAGCGCCGTGAACTCATCTCCCTCGACACCGGACAGCAGGAGGGCGTCGCCCGGCGCCAAGGCCCCGCCGTCGAGACATTCCTTCAGCAGTCGTGGGACTCGGCGCGTCGTCATTGGCCAAACGCTCAAATTGGTTTGCATAACGGATAAGGGTTGGCAGGTCAACTAGGAGACTCTCCGGTCCCGGACCGTAGAAGGGTCTTGCATTTTCGCCGCGGATGAAGGAAATTTCCTGCAAGTGTCAACCCCGTCTCCGGCGTAACGGAGACAAGGAGTCCGTCCATGTCCGATGACCCGCAAGATGACAGTAAGCCTCCGTCGCGCATTTCGCCCCTGAAGGCTTCCATCGTCCTCCCCTGCTTCCTCAAGTTCCCGATTGCTCCACCGGGATTCATGTGCCCCTAGACTGAACTGAACGTCCGTGGGAATTTTGCGCGCCCGGCTCGCCCGGGGGCGGGATTCCTCGTTGCCCTTTTGCGTCCCGGCATACCGGACGGGAGATTGATTCATGCTTGAAAGCATATGGTTGGGTGCCACGGTCATCTTCCTGTTGATTCTGGCCAACGGCTTCTTCGCCGCGGCGGAGATCGCCGTCATCGCGACCCGCAGGACGCGCATCGATCAGGTGCGCGGCCGGGGCGCGCGCTCGGCGGCGGCCCTGGGGCGGCTCAAGGACGAGCCCGACCGGTTCCTGGCCACGGTCCAGATCGGCATCACCTTCGTCGGCACCCTGGCCTCCGCCATCGGAGGCGCCGGGGCCATCCAGCTCCTGAAGCCGCATCTGCAATCGCTGCCGGTTCCCTACGCCGAGACCTGGGGCAACTACGTCGCCATCCTCATCGTGGTGCTGCCCATCGCCTACCTGAGCCTGGTGCTCGGCGAGCTCGTGCCCAAGTCCCTGGCGCTGCGCTATTCGGAGCGCATCGCGTTCTTCGTCGCGCTTCCCATCGACGCCATCTCCAGGAGCACGTCGTTCGTGGTGAAGATCCTGACCCGCTCCAGCAACGCCGTGCTTCGGATCTTCGGCGGCAAGGAAACCGGCACCGCCAGCTTCATCTCCGAGGAAGAGGTCAAGTCCCTCATCCGGGAAGGCACCGCCAAGGGCATCTTCGACGAGACCGAGAAGGAGCTGATCCACAGCGTCTTCGACTTCGTGGACACGCCGGTGCGGGCGGTGATGATCCCCCGGACCGAGATTCACGCCGTCGCCATCGAAACGGAGCCGGACGACATCCTGCGGAACTTCGTGGAGAGCGGCTTCTCCCGGTTGCCGGTGTACGAAAACGACCTGGATCAGGTGCTGGGCATCCTCTACAACAAGGACATCCTGCGGGCGATGCAGGCCAGCGAACCCATCGACCTGCGCAACATGATGCATCCGCCCTTCTTCGTGCCCAGCTCGCTGCCCATCAGCCAGCTCCTGAAGGACCTTCAGCGGCGCCGCATGGCCCTCGCCCTGGTGGTGAACGAGTACGGCGAGGTGGAGGGGCTGGTCTCCCTGGAAGACATCATCGAGGAGATCGTCGGCGAGATCCGGGACGAGTACGACGCCGAGGAGCGGGGACCGGTGGAACGGCTGCCGGACGGCTCGCTGGTGGTGTCCGGATCGGCCCTGCTCAGGGACCTCCAGTCGGACTACGAGCTGCCCTTCGAAGAGTCCGTCGACTACCACACCCTGGCGGGTTTCGTGCTCGCCAAGCTGAAGCGGATCCCCCGTGGCGGCGAGAAGATCGAGACCGACGGGCACCGGCTCACCATCGTGGACGTGGAGGGCCGGAGGATTGTGAAGATCCGGGTGGAGGAGAACCGCCGCCTGAACGCCGCGGTCTAGGAGCGGGATCGGTCCGCGGACTGGAAGATCCGGCGTGGAGCGGTGACCTGTCGGAACGCGTTCTTGAGCATCGACACGCGCTGCACGCATCTCGCGCGGGGCCGGAGAGCAGGTGCAGGAGAGTCAAAAGCGGCGACGAAGCGTGAACCTGAACGCGGGTGATCGATCGCTGGAATGGTCGTGGGCTTCGATGTTGATCCGCCAGTTCGACGCATCGCCAAGGTCGAGCCCCAGGGCTCGCCGGATGGAATCATCGCCCGAATTTCGTACCAAGCCGACGTACGGCCGCATCGTTTGAAAGAAGGGGCCGCCCCAAAGGCCGTAGCCGACCTTGCCTCGGATGCCGACGCCGGACGATCCTCCATCGTCGAGGGACAAGAGGCGTGTGTCGAACTCCAGCCCGAAACCGCGACCGAGACTGTCGGGGACGAAGCGGACGCCGCCGCCAAGGCGCCAGGAATTCTGCTCGTAGTCGCCGAGGCCGAACGAGCCCCCGGCGTTCCCGATCAAGGTAAGGCGGGGGTGGAAAACGCCCTCAACGGACACGGAGCCCGTCGCCTCCAACTGACTGCCCTCGGGTCCGTCCCCGGTTACATGCTTGTAGGCCACGGACACCGAAGGTGCGCCGGGAACCGGCGCGCTCCACGCCAGGCCGGCGCGATAGTCGAGGCCGCGCATCGTGGGCAGCGAGGATGAAATCCGGCCGCCTCCCTTGATGTCGAAGGCGAATGACTCGATGCCGGCTTCGGCTTGAAGCTCTCCGGACAGCACGTCGGCCAGGGGAAGGGAGGCGCCCGCGGCGTGAGCGAGAAGGCGCACGTCGGAGCTGGACCAGGACGGAAAGCCCAGATCGTCGCGGTGGCGCAGGTCGCCGATTCCGCCGCCCAGCGATGCCCAGAGGTGTCCGCCGGACGGCAGGTGCCAGGCGGCGAAGGGATGCAGGGAGAGAATTTCGGTGTCGTGCTCGCCGGTGCGGTAGCCGAGTTCGGCGAGGGCGGCCTCGGCCCGGTAGCGAAGCTCGGTGCGGGTGAACGAGGTGACCAATCCCGCCTGCCAGGCGCCGGCTCCGGTTTCCGCGCCGAACGTCGCCGACTGGCTGTTGCCGGTGTAGTCGAAGCCCTCACTCTGCCCTGACAGCGAAGCGAGGCCGACCTCGGGCGCAACGGCGAACGGCGCCTGTTCCGAGCCGGGCGACCACCCGCGGACGCGATCGCGAACGGCGGCGTGGGGCACCGCGGTGGCACGCCTTGCATGTACCGGTCCCAGCGCCTCGTGGACCGGGTTGGAGACTCCCCGCGTACGGGGCGCCGGCTGCGGTGGGGTGGTGTCCGGACACCGGTACTCGCCCGCGTTGCCGTCCCAGAACGCGTCGTCGCGCAGTTGAAGCAGGACGTGAACGTATTGCTCAGGGATGAGGTTGGCATCGTCGTCACCGGGACAGATATCCGTACCGGGATCGAATCGGACATCCAGGCAAAGAGCGTCATCCGCATTCGTCGCGTCGACACTGTTCTCGGTACCGACCAGATAACGGTACGTGTTGGGGGTACCGAGGACCGGTCGCGCCCTTGGGTTGGCGAACGTAAGTACTCGGTTGCCCGGATTGAAAGACAGCAGGTTGGGAGAGACAAGCGGATGGGGCGCTCCAGGCAGTGCGTACCTTTCTGAGCCTTCTCCACCGTGCGCACGGGGCAATGTCGCGAACGGTTCCGATCCGTCGCCGGGAAGTACGCATGGCCCCCCGGGCGCGACCGTCCTGGTCCTGAAGCGCCAGTCCGTCGCTCCGAGAGGTTCGACGACAAGGACGAACGACAGCGAGACGGACGCAGACGAATTGTCCGTCACCCGATAGGTACAGTTCGGCCCACGGTACTCCGCGTTGGGTGTCCCCGACAGAACGCGGGTGCTGGAGTGATATTCGAGCCCGGCGGGTAGCACACAGTCGACCAGCTCGTAGGTGTACGGTGCTACGCCGCCCGAGGCCACTTGGAAGGTTATCGGTTCGCGCCTTCCGATTTTGAGAGTGAGTTTATTGTCGTCGCTGTTCTCGAATATCCGGGTGAGTGTCAGCGGTTCCGCGAGGGGAGAGCCGACCGTTAGCCTGAGCCCATACGAAGCGCTCCGCGCCGGCCGAAAACCAGGGTCGGATTCGGTGACCGTGAAGGTGCAGAAGAAGGTCTTGCCATTGTCAACCGCCGGGCCGGTGCCGGCAAGTATTCCTTGGTCCGGGAACAGCGTCACCCAGTCAGGACAGCCGTCGATACTCGATTCGTAAGGACGAATCCCGCCGGAGATGCGCGGAAGCCGATGCTCAACCGCTTGCCCGGGAGGAAAATGGAGATCGAGCGTCTGCTTCCCCCCAGGAAGGTCGACAGAAAGATGGCCGCCGCCGCAGGCGGCGAGCGAAAGAACAAAACAAACGTGGATAACAGTCCTGATGCACTTCATCGGAACTAATCGCTACCCCGCCCTTCGGACGGCACCGCGGCCACGCAAAAGGGCCTCCGTCTCCGTGAGCAACGCACGGATCTCCTGCGGTCGTCCCACCGTCACCCGCATCATGTTCCGGAGCTCCGGGGTGTCGAAAAAGCGCACCAGAATCCCCCTGTCCCTGAGCCCTTCGTGCAGCCAGCGGATGCTGTCGCCGCCCAGCTTCGCCATCACGAAGTTGGCCTGGGATGGCTGCACGTCGAAGCCCAGCTTGCGCAGACCCCGGATCAGCGTCTTGCGGGTGCGCTGAATCCGCCCGACGTTCCGCCTCATCCACCCCACGTCCTCCAGCGCCGCCACCGCCGCCGTCAGGCTCAGCCGACAAAGGTTGTAGGAGTCCTTGACCTTGAGCATGTTGCGGATGATGTCCTCGCTGCCGAAGGCCAACCCGACACGCATGCCTGCCAGCGAAAAGGCCTTGGAGAAGGTGCGCAGAACCACCAGATTCGGAAAGCGCTTGACCAGCGCGATGGCGCTCTCGTCGGTGTCGGCGAAGTCGATGTAGGCCTCGTCCACGATCAGCAGGCCGGCCACCGAACGGGCCAGGCGGGCGATCTCGCCCGCCGGTTCCAGGGTGCCCGAGGGGGCGTTGGGGTTGCACAGAATGGTCACCTTGCTCGACTGGGAGTAGAGCGGCGCCGGGATGGCGAAGTTGTCGGGATAGGGTACCGTCAGGCTCTGTCCGCCCTGTATCGCGATCAACGTCTCGTACAGACTGTAGGTGGGGACCGGATAGGAGACGCTGTCACCCTCGCCCACGTAGCAGCGCATCAGGATCGACAGCAACTCGTCCGAGCCGTTGCCCGCCATGACGTTCTCGGGCCGGACGTTGTGGAGGACCGCCGCGCGTTTCCGCAGCTCCAGGGCCACGGGATCGGGATAGAGGCGCAGGGCAGAGGTGAGTTCCTTGCGGACCGCGGCCGACACCCGCGGAGACGGCGGATAGGGGTTCTCGTTGGTGTTGAGCTTGATGAGATCAGCTTGCTTGGGCTGCTCCCCGGGCGTGTAACCTTTCATATCTTCAATGTTTTTTCTCAGGAGGGACTGCATGCGGGAATTCTAGCGAGGCGGCGCGGCCATTGCAAATGAAGCCTACGCCGCGTCCGCCACCGCCGACGCCGTTACGGTAAGCCCGTCGCCGTCGTGGTCCACCACCACCTGGCTGTGGTCCTTGACCTCGCCGGACAGGAGCTTCCGGGCCAGCGCGGTCTCGAGCTCCTTCTGGATCAACCGCTTGAGCGGCCGGGCGCCGTAGGCGGGGTCGTAGCCCGTGTCGGCGAAGTGGTCCTTGGCCTCGCGGGTGAGCTCCAGGCGGATGTGGCGCTCGTCCAGGCGCTGGTGCAGGTGGCCGAGCTGGATCTCGACGATCTCCCGGAGATCGTCCCGGGTGAGGCCGTGGAACACCACGATATCGTCCACCCGGTTCAGGAACTCCGGCCGGAACTCCCGCCGCAGGACGTCCAGCACCTCCCGCTTCATGGCCTCGTAGCCGCTGTCGTCGCCGCGGCCGCTGTAGTTCAGGATGAGCTGGCTGCCGATGTTGGAGGTCATGATCACCACCGTGTTCTTGAAGTCCACGGTGCGGCCGTGGCCATCCGTCAGCCGGCCGTCGTCGAGAATCTGCAACATGACATTGAACACGTCCGGATGGGCCTTCTCGACCTCGTCGAACAGGACCACCGAGTAGGGGTGACGGCGAACCGCCTCGGTGAGCTGCCCGCCCTCGTCGTAGCCCACGTATCCCGGAGGGGCGCCCAAGAGCCGCGCTACGGTGTGCTTCTCCATGTACTCGGACATGTCGAGACGCACCATGTTGGCCTCGTCGTCGAACAGGAACTCCGCCAGCGCCCGCCCCAGCTCGGTCTTACCGACGCCGGTGGGGCCCAGGAAGATGAAAGAGCCGATGGGCCGGTTGGGGTCCTTGAGCCCCGAGCGCGCGCGCACCACCGCGTCGGCCACCGCCGACACCGCCTCGTCCTGGCCGATGAGGCGCTTGTGCAGGTGCTCGCCCAGGCGCAGCAGCTTCTCCCGCTCTCCCTCCAGCAGCTTCGACACCGGCACCCCGGTCCAGCGCGCCACCACCTCGGCGATGTCGTCCTCGTCCACCTCCTCCTTGAGCAGCACCCCGCCGTCCTCGGTCTTGACGCTCTCCTCCTGCTTCGCGAGCTCGCTCTCCAACTCGGTCAGCCTTCCGTACTTGAGCTCGGCCACGCGGTTCAGATCGTACTCCCGCTCCGCCTGCTCCATGGACCGGCGGGTCTCGTCGATCTCCTCCTTGAGCTTGCGCAGGCGGGCGATGGACGCCTTCTCCATCTCCCAGCGCGCCTTGAGCTTGTTGGCCTCTTCCTTGAGGTTGGCGAGCTCGTTCTCGAGCTTGGCCAGGCGCTCCCGCGAAGCGTCGTCGCTCTCCTTGCGCAGGGCCTCGCGCTCGATCTCGAGCTGCATGACCTGCCGGGAGGCCTGGTCCAGCTCCGCGGGCATGGAGTCGATCTCGGTGCGCAGCTTCGAGGCCGCCTCGTCCACCAGGTCGATGGCCTTGTCGGGCAGGAAGCGGTCGCTGATGTATCGGTGCGACAGCACCGCCGCGGTCACCAGCGCGGCGTCCTTGATGCGCACCCCGTGATGCAGCTCGTAGCGCTCCCGCAGCCCCCGCAGGATGGAAATGGTGTCCTCCACCGTGGGCTGTTCCACGATCACCGGCTGGAACCGCCGCTCCAGCGCCCGGTCCTTCTCCACGTACTTGCGGTACTCGTCCAGGGTGGTGGCGCCGATGCAGTGCAGCTCTCCCCGGGCCAGCATGGGTTTCAACAGGTTGCTGGCGTCCATGGTCCCCTCGGCGGCGCCGGCCCCCACCACGGTGTGGAGCTCGTCGATGAACAGGATCACCTCCCCCGAGGACTCCTGGACCTCCTTGAGCACGGCCTTGAGGCGTTCCTCGAACTCACCCCGGTACTTGGCGCCGGCGATGAGCTGTCCCATGTCCAGCACCACGATGCGTTTCCGCTTGAGCCCCTCGGGCACGTCCCCCGCCACGATGCGGAGCGCAAGCCCCTCGACGATGGCGGTCTTGCCGACGCCCGGGTCGCCGATGAGCACGGGATTGTTCTTGGTGCGGCGGGACAGCACCTGCACCACCCGGCGGATCTCCTCGTCCCGGCCGATGACGGGGTCGAGCTTGCCCTGGGACGCGAGCTCGGTCAGGTCCCGTCCGTAGCGCTCCAGCGCCTGGTAGGTGCCCTCCGGGTTCTGGCTGGTGACGCGCTGGTGACCGCGCACCTTCTGGAGCGCGCCCAGCAGCGTGTCGCGGCCGACGCCGTTGGCTCGCAGTACCTGGCTTGCCTTGCCGCCCTCTTCCAGGATCGCCAGCAGCAAGTGCTCGACGCTGATGTAGTCGTCCTTGAGCTTCCCGGCCTCGTCCTCGGCCCGGGCGAACAGGCGCGACAGCCGCTGGGTGACGTAAAGCTGCTCCGGCCCGGCCGCAGCCCCCGCCCCGGTCACCTGCGGAATGCGGTTCAGCTCGTCTTCCAGGGCCTTCCTGACCCCGGCCACGGAGACGCCGGTCTGCGCCAGCAGGGCCGTGACCACGCCGTCGGCGGGCTCCAGCAGCGCGGCCAGCAGATGCTCGACATCCACTCCCTGATGGTTGCGCCGCGACGCCAGGGTCTGGGCCTGGCGTCGCGCTTCCTGTGACTTGTCGGTGAGACGATTGATGTCCATGAGATTCCTCCGGATTCCCGTCTTGCGGCGCGGGAAGCTTTACAAAAATCTAGGTACGGAATCGCCAAAGTCAACGCGACGGGAGGTGGACCGTGTGGCGGGAGGGGGACCCGGATGATGGGCGCGGCGACTCGGGATGAGCGCGGGGAGCGGCACCCGGAACCGGTTTTCTGGTTAGGTCACGGTATTTCTGCTATCTACCCAACCAAGGCCATGGCCGATTTCATCGAACGCAGGCTGGAAGAGATCAAGAGGCGCAACCTTTACCGGCAGTTGAAGGTCGTGGACGGCGAGCAGGATGCCACCGTCCGCCTCGACGGCCGGGAGGTGCTGAACCTGTCGTCCAACAACTACCTGGGGCTGGCCAACCATCCGGCCCTGAAGGAAGCCGCCCGGGAGGCGCTGGACCGCTGGGGCTGCGGCTCGGGGGCCTCGCGGCTGATCTCGGGCAACATGACCGCGCACGAGGAGCTGGAACGGCGGATCGCGCGCTTCAAGGGGACCGAGGCAGCGCTGGTGTTCAACAGCGGCTACCAGGCCAACGTGGGCATCATCGCCACGTTGGTGGAGAAGGGCGACGTGGTGCTGAGCGACGAGTTGAACCACGCCAGCATCATCGACGGCTGCCGGCTCTCGCGGGCGGCGGTGTCGGTGTACCGCCACTGCGACATGGACCACCTGGAGAGCCTGCTGAAGGCTGCGCCGGCCGGGGTACGGAAGCTCGTGGCGACCGAGTCCGTCTTCAGCATGGACGGCGACATCGCGCCGCTGCGGGAGATGGTGGAGCTGGCGGAGCGCCACGGCGCCATGGTGATGGTGGACGAGGCCCACGCCACCGGGGTGCGGGGGCCCAACGGCGCCGGCGTGGTGGCGGAGACCGGGCTCGGGGACCGGGTCCTGGTGCAGATGGGCACCCTGGGAAAGGCCCTGGGCGCCTTCGGGGCGTATGTCGCCGGCAGCGGCAAGCTGAAGGAGTTGCTCATCAACCGCGCCCGCAGCTTCATTTTCACCACGTCGCTGCCGCCGGTGGTGCTGGCCATGGCCGGCGCGGCGGTGGATTTGGCGCAGAAGGAGCCGGCGCGGCAGTGCGCGCTGCGGCGCAACACGGAGCAACTCCGTGCCGGCCTCGGCAAGCTCGGCTACACGGTGCGCGGCAGCACCCAGATCATTCCCGTCATGGTGGGAGAGGAGCAGCCGTGCATGGAGCTCGCGGCGCGGTTGCTGGAATCGGGTTTCTACGTGCAGGGCATCCGTCCGCCCACGGTGCCGCCGGGCACGTCGCGGCTGAGGGTCACCACCATGGCCACTCACACCTCGGACCAGATGGAACAGGCGCTCGACGCCTTCGCGCAGGCAAGAGATGGGTAGGGGCAACCAGCCGGTCGCCCCTACGAACCTGACCCCGGAACACCATGAGTGACAAATACGACACCCTCAAACGCATGGACCACACGCACCTGTGGCACCCCTTCACCCAGATGCAGGAGTGGATGGGGGAAGACCCCTGCATCATCGCCGAGGGCGAGGGCAGCTACCTCATCGACGTGGACGGCAACCGCTACCTCGACGGGGTGTCGTCGCTCTGGTGCAACCTGTTCGGCCACCGACGCCCGGAACTGGACGAGGCCCTCAAGGCCCAGACCGACCGCATCGCCCACTCGACCTTCCTGGGGCTCAGCCACGTGCCGGGCATCGAGCTCGCCGCCCGGCTCGCGGCCATGGCGCCGGCCGGCCTGACCCGCGTGTTCTACTCCGACAGCGGCGCCACCGCCGTGGAGGTGGCGCTCAAGCTGGCGGTCCAGTACTGGCAGCTCCTGGGCCGGACCCAACGGACCCTGTTCGCGCGGCTGGAGGAGTCGTATCACGGGGACACGGTGGGGGCCATGAGCGTGGGCTACAGCGACCTGTTCCACCACTTCCACCGCGACATGCTGTTCCCCGCCCTGGCGGTGAAGCCACCCTACGCCTACCAACGGGAACAAGGGCTGAGCGAGGCCGAGGCCTTGGAGCGTTCCGTCGCGGAGGCGCGCACAACGGTCGGCCGGGAGAAGGACCGGCTGGCGGCCTTCATCATGGAGCCTGTCATGCAGGGAGCGGCCGGCATGTGGCCCCAGCCCGCCGGCTACGTCAAGGCCATCCGGGACATCTGCAGGGACAACGGCGTGCTGTTCATCGCCGACGAGGTGGCCACGGGCTTCGGCCACACCGGGCGGATGTGGGCCTGCGAGCACGACGGCGTCAGCCCGGACCTCATGTGCGTCGGCAAGGGCATCACCGGCGGCTACCTGCCGCTGGCCGCCACCTTCGCCACCGAGGAGATCTTCGCGGCGTTCCTGGGCGAGTACGGCGAGTTCAAGAGCTTCTTCCACGGCCACACCTACACCGGCAATCCCCTGGGCTGCGCGGTGGCGCTGGCCGGCCTCGACATCTTCGAGCGGGAGGCGCTGATGGAGAAGGTGCCGGCCAAGATCGCCTCGCTGGAGGAACGGCTCGGAAACGACGTCCTCACCCTCCCCCACGTGCGCGAGATACGCCGGCGCGGCTTCATGACCGGCATGGAGTTGGTGAAGGACAAGGAGCGCGGGGAGCGCTACGATCCGGGCGTGCGCATCGCCAACCAGGTGGTGCTGGAAGCCCGGCGCCGCGGCGTCATCGTGCGCCCGCTGGGGGATACGCTCATCATGCTGCCGCCCCTCACCATCAGCGACGCCGAACTGGCGACCCTGGTGGAGGTGGTGCGGGACTCCATCCGGCACGTCACGGAACGTTCATGAGCCGCGGCTTCTTCATCACCGGCACCGACACCGGCGTGGGCAAGACCCTGGTGGCGTGCGGCCTGGCCGCGGCCTTCAAGGACGCCGGGTTCAGGGTCGGGGTGATGAAACCCGCGGAGTCCGGCTGCCGGAACGAGAAGGGCCACCTGGTGCCCCAGGACGCGACCTTCCTCAAGGCCGCGGCGGGCAGCAACCAGGCCATCGACCGCATCTGCCCCTACCGGCTCGGAGTCCCCGCGGCCCCCAGCGTGGCCGCCGCCCACGCCGCCGTCCGGATCCGGCCCGACTTCCTGGTGCGTCTGTGCCACGACATGGGGGCCGCCCACGACCTCATGCTGGTGGAAGGGGCCGGAGGCCTGATGGTCCCGCTGGTCGACGACTACACCTACGCCGATCTCGCCCGGGAGCTGGGCCTCGCGGTGCTGGTGGTGGTAGGCAACCGGCTGGGCGCCATCAACCATGCCGTCCTGACCATCGAGCACGGGGCGTGCCTGGGCTTGAACGTGACCGGCTACATCCTGAACGACTTGGAAAGCGAGGGCACGCCGGCCACGGCCACCAACGCCCAGACCCTGCAGACGATGACCAAGGTGCCGTGCCTCGGCAAGGTCCCGTTCCTTTCACAGGATCGGGAGCACAGGGGAGCGCCGCTGGAGACGCGCCCCGACCTGGGCGGACTGTTCCAGCGGCACACCGAACTCGACTACCTGAAGCAGATCATGTGAGGAGAGGGATCGCGACTCGGCCCATTAACCGTCATTCCCGCGAAAGCGGGAATCCAGGCGCGGCGGAGTCCGTGAAGCAGCGCGTAACCTCGTCGTAGACCGCCTTCAACGGGACCCCCTTCGACGCCGCGATCTTCCGTGCCTCCTCGTACTCCGGTGTCGCTCGCGTCGCCCCTCCGGGCTCTTCCGCGACCTTCACCGTGAGCGTGCCGAAGCGGGTCTTGAGCTTCAGCGTTTCCCGCGGCAGCACCAGCCGGTCCACCATGTAGTATCGTACCCCGAGGGTGGTGGTCTCCCGCAGCACGATCCCGGCCAGAGCGTCGCGCAACTCCGGCTCGGCGAGGATGCGCAGCAGCGTGCCCGGCCGGTTCTTCTTCATCTGGACGGCCGAAAGCGTCACGTCCCGGGCCCCGGCGGCGAACAGCCGCTCCATCACGTAGTCGTAGAGCTCCGGGTTCATGTCGTCGATCTGCGTCTCCATCACCATCATGCGGTCACGGCCCAGGGCCGGCTCGCTCTCCCCGATCACGATCCGCAAGACGTTGGGCCGGTCCGGGAACTCCAGCGTGCCGGCGCCGTAACCCGTGCGCTCGATGCGCATGGCCGGAGCCTCGCCCTTCCGCGTCACGAGAGCCGCGAGGATGGCGGCCCCGGTGGGCGTGACGTTCTCCGCCTCCAGACCCGCGTCCTCGACCGGGAACCCTTTCAGCAGCTCCAGGGTCGCCGGAGCCGGCACCGGCAACACCCCGTGCAACGAACGGGTCAGCCCCCGGCCCAGCGGCACGGTGGAACAGGCGAAGCTTTCGATGTCCAGGTGACAGGTGCCGATGGCGGCGGCGACGATATCGACGATGGAGTCCACCGCCCCCACCTCGTGGAAATGGACCTCATCCGGCGAAATCCCGTGGATCTTCCCCTCGGCCTCGGCCAGCTTCGAGAAGACAGCCAGGGCGCGAGCCTTCACCCCCGCCGACAGCCCGCTCCGCTCGATCAGCCGGCGGATGCCGGACCAGCTCCGCCGGGGCTGGTCCTTGCCCGCCATGACATGGAACCGGGCCGCCCGGATCCCGTTGACGGTCTTCCTTCCCACCCGGATTCGGAAATCGACGCCCGTGAGCTTGTCCAGTTCCTCCTGGAGCCGCCTGCGCGGCACCCCCAGGTCCAGCAGGGCGGCCACCGTCATGTCCCCGCTGATACCGGAGATAAGGTCGAAGTATGCGGTCCTCATGCTGAGGGCAGGCGTACGAAACTCGCCGGTGGCGTGTCAAGGGTATGATGAAGCATCCGCCCGGGAACAATGACGTACCGCATCGTGCATTTACATGGGAGTTGGGGAGTGCTACCTTGTAGGGACTGCCAGAGCGTGGGGCCGTAGCTCAGCTGGGAGAGCGCTAGGTTCGCAATCTAGAGGTCGTGGGTTCGATCCCCATCGGCTCCACCAACAACCCCTTCAAGGCCATCGGAAGACGGCTTTTTTGGCCGCTGCTGCCCATCCCGTCGCTATCTCTTCCTCGCCCCCATGCGTTCCGTTTGCCGGGCGATGGCTCGCTGGATACGGTCGTCGTGCTGGCCGAACAATTCCCCTTGCGGCGGGTCGCCGTGCATGACGAGGAGGCGGTCCATGGCGGCCGCATGGTTTTCCAGCGTGCCGTCCGCGCGAATATGGTGAACGGTGACCCCCCGGGCCTCGAGAGCTTGTGCCACCAGCAGGGTTCGATGGCACTCCAACGGCTCCTTCTCCGCGCAAAGGATCGCGACCTTCCGGCCGGCCGCGTCGTGAAGGACCTGCTCCAGCCCACGCTGAAACACCGGAGTGGCCGCGACACGGTCGTAGCGGATGCGTCCGTTCTCGTAGCAGGCCGGATCATCCGGACGGCCGCCCAATTCGCGTCCGAGGAACACGTACTCGATTCCCTGTGAAACAAGGCTCTTCGCCAACGAGTCGCGGTTGAACTGAGGATTGAAGCGGCTGTACGGCGTCGAGCGTATGTCCGCCACCCTGGCCACTTCGTAACGCTTCAGGAAAGCGACGAAAGTCTCCAAAGTGTGAATCGAATGGCCAATGGAGAAAAGCTCAACCGAAATTGACGACCCCATGGTTGCGAACGATTTCCTTGACAATCTGCGTCTCCTGTTCGCAGAAGACAATCAAGTTGTTCGACGCCGGATCACGAGCACTGGGGACCAACAAACCGTCGGCGCCAAGGAAGGCGCATGCCTCAGCGATCTCCTGCGAACGCGGGTATTCCCTCTTCCGTTCAAGATAGCTCAAGTGGCCGTAAAACGCCGCATCAAATCCGATGGTCGACAGCGCTTCAAGGCTAGAAAAACGCATGACCGCCTCCAGGGACACGGCCAATTCAAACAGCTCGTAGCGTACCCTGGAAGGGGGAAGGGGTTGGCCCTGATAGAGGTGGAAACGTCGCTCAGCGATGGCGGTTTGGCGGGTTTCCGAGGTGTAGAGCACATCCAACGTACCGTCGTCCCAACGACCTCCAGCCCGCGAGCATGCAAGCGGATCAGAGCCCTCCCGCACCGAACGCCACACCGTTCCCGAGTAGGGAGATTGCTCGATGCGTTCCAACGTATCGAGCAGTTGCTGATCCCGTATCTGGGACTCGGTGTGAGAGCGGTCCCTCTGCGCCATGGTCAGAGATATGCGTCCGCATCCAGACGATCGAGGACGGCGATCACTTCTTCGGTGCGCTCACCATGGATAAGGTCGATCGCCCGCTCGCCATCCAACTGCGGATGCCGTGCATAAAGCCAGGCGCGTACTTCCTCTTGGCTATAGTACTCGTTGAGCCGCATCACCACGTAGGACAAATCCGACATGATGAGTTGCGTTCTGGGATGAGGCGACTTCTGACCGCTCCCCCATCGGGATACGGTTGCCTTGGAAACACCGGCAAAATTGGCGATGTCGGTCCCTTTCAGACCGCCGGTCTGCTGCAAACGCTCGATGAATTGCACAACCGGTTTTCTTCCCGCTTCCTTTCTTCGCGCTTGTTTCATGCCGCCCACCATCGCTCCTCCAAGTGTCTTTTTGTTACAACTATTGTATGTGCTGAAACCCGAAAGTCAACACGCTCTCGAAACCGTTGGTGCTGGAACTCAACCACATCGAAGACCCCTCGCCGAACTCCCCCGTTTCGTGTATCGTGGCTGTCGGTCGACGGACCAAACCGAGAAATCACCAGGAGGAATCCCATGAGCAACAACCTTCGAGGCAAGTACGCCATCGCGGGGGTGGGCCACAGCGCGCTCGGCAAGGTGCCGGAGATGGGGCCCATCGGGATGTTCGCGGTGGCGGCGCGGAACGCCATCGCGGATGCCGGGTTGACCAAGGCGGACGTGGACGGGCTGGTTACGCGGGGGCCGGACGACGTCTACTGCCATCACCAGCGGGTGGGGGCGGCGCTGGGCCTGAACGTCACCTACAGCACGTCGACGGACAACGGCGGCGCGAGCCAGGTGCTGGGCGTGGCCATGGCCTGCATGGCCATCGAC
>CAZVUC010000069.1:0-14472 GCA_964630405.1 uncultured Syntrophobacterales bacterium
CCACCCCCTTGATGCCGCCCTCGGGGGCGTCGTACACGGTGAGCGCCGTCTCCGCGCCGGCGCCGCCCCGGTATCGCCCGGCCCCGGCTCCGTCCATCATGTGGCGCCGGAACAGGTAGAGGATGGGGAAGTTTTGCTCCACCCACTCGACGTTCTGGCACGAGTGCCAGCCGCGGCCCCCGGAATCCACCCCGTCCTTGCCGGCGCGGGCGCCGTAGCCGTCGATGGCCCCTTCGGAAAGGCTCGACACGTAGTACCGGCCGTACTGGTTGACGCCGGCGTGGCGGGCGAAACGGTGGCCCGCGTTGGACGCCATCACCTCGTGCCGCCAGCTCTCGCTGGTGGCCATCATCTGCATGAGCACGGCGGGCGCCAGGTAACGACACGTGGCCGCGCCCGAGGTGGTGTTCAGGGACACCGGAGCGGGGTATTGGGCGTTGACCACCGTCCCTGGCGGAGCGACGACCTCGATGGGCGCGAAAGCCCCGTGGTTTCGCGGGATGTCGAATCCGAGGGTCTCCAGGACCGCGGCGAAGCAGGTCCCGAAGGTGGCGTGGTACGGCATGTTGATGCCGGTCCTGGCCTGGGGATCGCTGCCGGTGAAGTCGAAGATCAGGCGGTCGCCCTGCTTGTTCAGGGTGAGTTGCATCTTCCAGGTGTCGTCGCCCTGGATGAGCGCCGTGTCGCTCCAGGAGCCGTCGGCGAACTCGCGGATCCGCTCCCGCAGCACCGACTCGGTGTAGCGGATGATCTCAGCCGCCACTCGTTCCAGAAGGTCCGGACCGTACTGGCCGGCGATCTCCTGGATACGGGCCTTGGCGATGTTGTTGGCGGCGATCTCGCACTTGAGGTCCAGCCCCACCATCACCGGCTGCCGGGTCATGTTCAGGAGGGTGTCGAAGACGTCCTGGCGGAGCTTCCCGCGCTCCACTAGCTTGAGGCCCGGGACCCGCAACCCCTCGTGGCAGATTTCCGTGGCCCCGGGAGAGTTGCCGCCCGGGGACATGGCGCCGATGTCCATGACGTGGACGAAGGTGGCGCTCCAGGCGATGCGGCGGCCTTCATGGTGGATGGGGGCGATGACGTAGACGTCGGACTGGTGGATGGCCGCCACGTACGGATCGTTCAGAAGGAAGACGTCGTCGGGATCGATGCCCTCGCCGTCCTCGAACCGCTCGATGATCTTCTTCACGGCGACGCCGGCGCAGGCGACGTGCTGGCCCAGGGACTCGCCCGCCGACAGCACGTCTCCGTCCGCGGTGTACAGCGACGCCATGTAGTCGTGCTGCTGGGTGGTGTTCACCGTGCCGCCGACCCGCTCCAGGGTAATCCCCATCTCCCGTGCGATCTGGTACAGCCGGTGCGACAGGATCTCAAGGGTGATGGGATCGACTTGGCTGTTGCCGGTTGCGGTCATGTTGTCTCCTGGCCGACCTGGATCACGATGTTGCGGAACTCGTCCATCTCCGCCCGGTCGTTGGGGTTCACGACGATGGTGGTGACCGGCGTCTCGATGATGGCCGGGCCGGTGATGGCGGCGCCCGGAGACAGCCGCCCGAAATCGTAGATGTCGGCGGGGACGAAGTCTCCATATTCCTCGAAGTACGCGTGCCTCCGCCCCTTCCGGGCCTCCCTCGCATCGACCGTCGACAGACCGCTCCTTTGCACCGCCGGACGGGCCAGCCTGCCCACGGCCGTGACCCTTAGCGACAGCATCTCCCTGCCCGCTTCCGGATAGCCGGCCCCCTGCCCGAAGGACTGCTCGTAGAGATCGTCGAACCGGGCGTACAACTGCTCCAGGTCGTCGCCGCCTATGGTCTGCCGCCCCGGGACCGGCACGTTGATCTCGTTGACCTGGTAGCGGTAGCGCATGTCCACGCTCCGCAGAATCTCGGTGCCGCCGTCGTGAAAACCGGCGCTGGCGAGATCCGCCGCGGCGCGGGCGCGCAACGTCTCGAACCCGGCGTTGAGGCGGACGGGGTCCAGCGGCGCCACCACGTGGTCCGACATGCCGTACTCGTAGGTCACGTCCGCGGAGATCAGTCCGGTGGCCGCGTGGACCGATGCCGTCAGGGGAACCACCACCTTGCGCACGCCGAGCTGGAGCGCGCAGCGCGCGGCGTGCACGGGCGCGGAGCCGCCTATGGCCACCATGGTGAACTCCCGCGGGTCGTGCCCGCGCTCCACCGTGCAGCGGCGGATGAGGTCGCTCATGTGGGCGTTGATGATACGGAAGATCCCCCCCGCGGCGTCCGTCACGCTCATCCCCAAGGGCCTGGCGATCCGCTCCTCGATGGCGGACATGGCGCCTTCCTTGTTGAGGGAGAGACGGCCGCCCAGGAAATAGTCCGGGTTCAGATAACCCAGGGCCACGTCCGCGTCGCACACCGTGGGCTCGGCGCCGCCGAGGCCGTAGGCCACCGGGCCCGGAGCGGCCCCCGCCCCCTGGGGGCCGACCTTGAGCAGGCCGGCCGTGGGGTCGATCCAGGCGATGCTGCCGCCGCCCGCGCCGATGGACGCCACCCAGATCTTGGGGGCCAGAATGCGGTAGCGCTCGAACACCGGCTGGTAGTCGCGCTCGATGACGCCGTTCCGCACCAAGCTGACCTTGAAGGTGGTGCCGCCCATGTCCGTGGCCAGAATATTGGGTTCGCCGATCAGGTCGCCGACGAACTTGCTGCCCACCACCCCTGCCGCGGGCCCGGATTCCAGGGCGCCGATGGACCGCTGGGAGGTCGCTTCGATGCTGAGCATGCCGCCGTAGGCCTGCATCACCAGGGGGTCGCTTCCGAGCCCCTTGTCCGCCAGGCTTTGCCGAAGGTTGCGCAGGTAGGAGGCGATCCGCGGTCCGATGTAGGCGTTGAAGATGGTGGTGGCCGTGCGCTCGTACTCCCCCAGGAACGGCGCCACGTCGCTGGAGCAGCTCACGTGGATGCTGGGGTGCAGCCGGCGGATGACGTCCGCCACGGCCTTCTCGTGGGCGTCGTTGGCGATGGACCACAAGAGGCACACGGCCACCGACTCGACCCCCTTGGCCGCCAGCCGGCCCGCCACCTCCTCGATCTGCCGGTCGTCGGCGTCGATCAGCACCGACCCCTTGTAGTCGATGCGTCCCTGCACCTCCTCGGTCAGGCTCCGCGGCGCCAGCGGCTCGGGCTTCTCCAGGGCCGCAATGTGCGAGCCCTCGGCCTCCGTCAGGCCGGGGGTCACATCGCCCCGCATCATCAGGAAGGTATCCGGAAAACCCCGGGTCACCACCAGCCCCGTCCGCGCCCCGGTGCGGGTGATGAGGGTATTGTCGGCCACCGTGCAGGCGTGGAAGAAGAGGCGGGTCGAGCGCAGCAGCTCCTCCACGGAGGGCAGGCCGAGATTGGCGGCCCCGTCCGCGAGGGAGTCGATGACGCCCCGGGAGAAGTCGTCAGGCGTCGACAGCGCCTTGCCGATGGTCAGCTTGCCGTCGCCGTCCAGGACGACGCAGTCCGTGAAGGTGCCGCCGATGTCGACGCCGATGATGTAGTCCATGTATGGGTTCCCGGTCTCCGAGTTGAACGTGGGTCCAGCGCGGATGCGCCGTCGCCGGTGGGAAGTTGTTCACAATTGCCCCGAGGGTGTCAAGCAACGTGTGTGTTTGGGGTGGCGGCCCGTCGAGTCGTCGATTAGAACTCCCCATCCTCCCAAGCTGTATCGATGGTTCTGTAAAGCTCGGTGCGCCACGCATTGTCGTAGCCAAGCTTCGACAGTAGGACCTGGCTCCAGGTCGGTGAGTGCGGTGTTGGACCAAGCTTTCGCGAACCATTCGACAGCAACTCGAACTTTGATCGACGGTAGAACATTCACCCGGAAAGCGGAGCGAACGGAGAACTGTCTCATAGATGCCGGTCAGCACCAGAGGGTCAGGAGAAGTGACGCCTGTCGGCATCTGGAGGTCGAGACGTGGTCTCAAAACCAGTTTGTGATTGCTGATCTTATAGTCGGCAGTGTTCACCGTTACCAGGTAACCGTTGCCCAGGGTGACCTGCCCACGCTCCAGATCGAGTTTAATGTCAGTCACAGCACATTGTCGAGGAAAGCACGCGGCGAAAACACCTCGACGGACCCGTATCGTGGTTGGGTGAAATCCCGACTGTTCCCGGTGATCAGGATTGCGCCGCCGGACGTTGCGGTTGCCAGATAAACTTCATCATCCGGGTCTCCGAGACCGAAGGCGACGTTAGCCGGTTCCACGAACTCTGCCACACGTTGGAACTCCGCAATCACGGTTCGCAGTGTGTCACGGTAGGGCGCTTGTTTAGGTCGCTCCGCGACGGCCCTGTACTCGGCAAGGACTGGCTCCGAAAGAACAATGTTGTGCTGCCGGACCACGTTGTTGATAACCTTCCTGCAGACGCCGTCTACGCGGGCTGCTGCCACCAGGACGTTGCAGTCGACGACAACGTTCATGCCTCACGGTTGCGGCGTTCTCGGCGAGAGTGGGCGATGTCGGCGATGGTATCCTCAATGATCTCGTCTTCGGTGCGGTCGACGTCTTCGGAGGACTGTATCGCGGCCGAGAAACCGGCGGCGACGCGATCGGCGGCCGCACTTCGATTCATGACTTCCATGGGACGAAACAGGATGCCGTCTCCCATGACGGTGGCCTCCATGAGATCGCCCTCCCGCAGTTTGATCCCTCTACGCAGCTTGGCCGGTATGGTGACCTGGAACTTCGGTTTGATGGTGACCAACGGCATTGTACGTCTCCCATATGAAAGTTGGAATATCCTTATTTCATACCACTGGGCATAGCAACCGGCAAACACAGGAAGCCGCAACAATCCTACCTAAACCGCCGGCCCCTCCGGCCGCAGCTCCCGCACGCCGCGGTTGGCAACCGTAGTGATCCCCACCGCCGCGAGCATGACAAGGCCGCCCAGGATCACCGCCGACGGGGCGCCGGCGAGGCGGCCGAGGAACGGCGACAGGTGGTCCCGCGACAGGCCGGCGACGGCGCCCATCTGCAGTTGCCCCAGCGGGAGGACGACGCTGTAGTTCATGCCCCAGATGGCCATGACCCGGCCGCGGAACTGGTCGGGCACCCGGGTCTGGACCGAGGTCTGGGTGCTCACCATGAAGAAGGAGAGGCCGACGCCGGCCATCAACAGCATTCCTAGTGCCAGCGGAAATGTGCCGGAAAGCCCGAACAGCGTGAGGAAGAGGGCGTGGATTCCCGCGCCCAGCAGAATCAGCCCGCCGCGCCTCGGGAAGTAGCCCAGGTTGGCGGCCACCAGGGCGCCGAGCAGGGCGCCGATGCCGCTGACCACGTACAGAGTGCCCAGGGTCGAGCCGTCGCCGCGGAACACGACATCGGCGAAGACCGGCAGGAGCGCGGTGTGGGACGCCAGAAAGAAGATGTCCAGGTAGTTCAGTCCGACGAGGGAGCGGAACAGTTTTTGAGTCCACACGAACGAGAGCCCGCCCAAAATGGTGCGGATGAAGTTGCCGCCCCGGGTGCGCTCGATGACCGGCACCTGCACCGGAAGCAGCAGCACCCCGAACATCAGGTAGGTCGCAGCCGCCACGTAATAGGCGGCTCCGGCGCCGGACAGGGGCGCGCCGGTGTAATCCGCCACGTAGTCGATGGTGAACCCCGCCAGGGCGGGACCGAAGATGCGGGTGCCCGGCCAGATCATGGAATTGAGGCTCACCGCGTTCATCAGGTGCGAGCGGTCCAGGAGGTGCGGGAAGAGCGCCTGGCGGGCGGGATGATCGAACGCCTGGATGCCGCCGTGGATGGCGGCGACCGCGAACACGTGCCAGACCTGCACCAGCCCGGTGACCACCAGCGTGGCCAGCGCCAGCAGCAGGAGCGCGGTGACGTACTGAAGCAGCATGAGGAAACGTCGGAGCTCCAGCTTGTCGGCCGCGGCCCCGCCGAAGAGGGTCAGGGCCACCGCGGGGGCGGCGGCCACCAGCCCCAAGGCCCCCAGCACGTACTCGGACCGCGTCAACTCCCAGGCCAACCAGCCGTGGGCAAGGATCACCATCTGGTGGCCGGCTACCGCGGTGAGGTGTCCGAGCCAATAGAGGCGGAAGTCGCGGTAGCGGAGGACGCGGAAGACGTGGAGCTTGTCGCCGATACGTGTGAGGGTGTTCATCATGACAGGCGGCGGTTGGGGGAACGTTGCGGACGGCGGCGGTGTTTCCGGACGCGGCGGTGGTGCCGGGTGGCGGGGTCAGGCCCCGGGATGCCGGAGGGCGGACCCAACGTCATCCCGGGGCCTGACCCCGCCACCCTCAACATCCAGCGCAAACCAAGGGTCCGCCTTTTTTCGTTAAAAAGAAGGCCCCTCCGTTCCTGAAGGGGCCTTCTTCGTTCTCTGACGACCGCCGCGGCTACAGCTTGACCAGGTCCGAGTAGCTGGCCTGGGAATCGGGTTTGAGGCCGTAGCCGGCCATCCAGTTGCGCGCCCGGTTGAACTCTTCTTCGGTGTAGTCCTCGGGGTAGACGTAGTCCAGCCGGTTGAGGTTCAGGTCCTCGAACTTGAAATCACCCATGAGGTCGTCGGGAATGTCGCGCAGCAGAAGCGCGGCGTGCTTCTTGAGGTCGGAGTTGATCTCGTCCACGGAACGCCGGAGGGCGCGGAAGATGGCTTCGCGGGCATCCTCGGCGTCGTCGGCGTTGACGAACAGCAGCCCCCAGTACTTGGACTCGGCCAGCACGCGGCAACCGCGTTTCTCCGCCAAGCTGATGAACGGCTCCATCAAGGTTGCAGCCTCCACCTCGCCGTTCAGCAACATGCGGGTGCGGATGGCGGGTCCGCCGTCGTGCCGCAGCTTGACCCGGTCCTTGTCGCAGTGGCCCTCGAGCATCTTGTAGGTCATGTAGTGGGAGCCGGTCTGGTCCTGGATCGAGATGGGCGCGTCCGCGAGGTCGTCGAGCCGGTGGTAGGGGGAATCGCCCCTGACGATGATGGCCATGGTGGCCACGCTCTCGCGGCGTCCGAGTATCCAGCCGTCGCGCTCGCCGTCGGCGGCGCGCTTGATCACGCCCCACTCGCACTTGTTGTAGCCCTCCAGGTCGCCGCACTCGTAGTCCGAGGCGATGGGGCGCTCGAACACGTCGGCGGGCTGGAGCTGGGAGTCCGGCGTCACCACCTCGGCGTCGATGCCCTCCGCGGCCATGAAGCCCTTGTCCACGCCCACGTCCCAAGGCAGGGTCCACACGGTTCCTTCGCTGGTGACTCTGATCTTGCGCGACATGCTGTTCTGACCTCCGAGTGTACTTGTCGATGCCAGGAGACTAGCATACCGGCCCGGATGATGGAACAATTCCAGGTCGAACACACCCCCAGCCAAGGAGACTTCCGCATGCATACCTGTGCCATCGACATTCACCACCACTACATGCCGCCGGGCCTGATCGAGGAGCTGAAGGCCCATGGCAAGGCCGTGGGCACGGAGGTGGGCAGCACCCCGGAAGGCCTCAACACCGTCACCATCGGCGGCGGGCCGAGCTTCGTGGTGCCGCCGCCGCTCATGGACGTGGAGAAGCGGCTGGAGAACATGGACAAGGGCAAGATCGCCCTGGCCACCCTGGAACCACACACCGCCTGCCTCGGCTACCGCCTGAACCCGGAGCAGGGAGAGGCATGGTGCAACCTCTACAACGAGGGCCTGATGGAGCTGAGGACGCGGCACCCGGACCGCTTCACCGCGCTGGCCGCGGTGCCGCTGCAGGACCCCGGGCGGGCCGCCCGGGTGCTGGAACGCGGCATCCTGGAGCACAAGCTGGCGGGCGCCTACATCGGCACCAACGTGAACGGCGAGTACTACCGTAGCCATGAGTTCGACGCCTTCTGGGGCAAGGCGCAGGAGCTGGACGCGCTCATTGTCATGCACCCCGAGGACATCGCCGGGCTGGAGCGCATGGGCGCCTACGGCCTGTTCCTGATCTGCGGCAACCCCGCGGACACCGCCCTCTCGCTGGGGTTCATGACCTACAGCGGCGTGTTCGACCGGTTTCCCGACCTGAAGCTCTGCACGCTGCACGGCGGCGGCTTCTTCCCCTACCACCTGGGCCGTTTCGACCAAGGCTTCGGCGTGCGGCCGGGCGCCGCCGACGCGGAGGCCACGGACAAGCCCAGCGCCTATCTCAAGAACCTGTATTCCGACGCGCTGGTGTACCGGGTGGACACGCTGGAGTACCTCAAGAGCCTGCTGGGGTGGGAACACCTGATGGTCGGCACTGACTATCCCTACCCGCTGGGCGACTGGAACGCGGTGGAGAAAGTGGAAGCGCTGGACTGCCCGGACGAGCAGAAGCTGGCGATTTTGGAGGGGAATGCGAGGCAGTTGCTGAAGTTGTAAGCAGGGGGGTCCGCCGGATGCCGGGGTCAGGCCCGGGAAGCCGGAGGGCGGACCCAACGTCTTCCCGGGCCTGACCCCGGCATCCGGCGACGGCGGCGCTGTGCGACGATCGCGGCCGGTCGCTCGAGCCCTGGCGGCGAAGGGCTAGCCCGTCGGCCAGAGGCCGAAGGGCGCCTCGGGCCAGACGATGTGGAGGGCGAAGTCGTAGAAGCCGACGATCAGCGCCAGGAACGCCAAGGCGATGCCCGCGGAGACCAGCCAGCCGGCCTTGCCGTAGTACATCAAGTAGAGGAAGAGCATGCCCGGCAGGGCCACGTGCACGCCGATCAGCCAGATGGCCACGTACATGAGCGCGGTGAAGCCGAAGATGCGCACGAACCGCTGGCCTTCGGTCTTGGGGTCATCCCCGAGGATGAAGCCCGTGTCCATGATATCGCCTTCCTCGATGCGCTTCTCCGGGGTGCCTCTCAGCAGCGTCCACACCCGGATGAGCCAGAACGGCGTCCCCACCAGCACCGCGAGCCTCGGCATCAGGTCCGCGCCTTCCGGATAACCGAAGGAATCGATGAACATGTAGAGGAAGAACGCGCCCACGGCGAGCAGGAGGAAGGCCTCTCCGGCGACTTCGAGGGTGAAGCGGCGCTTGGGCGGACCATCCCCGTCCTTGTCGCCGGCTGCGGGTGACTCCGCCACGGCGTCCCGTGCCGCCGGATCATCCAGACCCTCCCGGGCTCCGGCCGCGTCAACCGCTGCCGCCGCCTGCTCGGACTCCTCCCCCTCGGTCATGGACATCATGGCTTGCCGCGCCCCGCGCTGGGCCCGCAGGCTGAACAGGGTCACCGCCACCATGAATGCCAGGATGACCAGGAACTGGGGTCGCAAGAGCATTCCCCAGCCGTAGTTGCTCACCGAGATCCACAGGAACCGCTCCAGGATGTCCGCCAACGCCACGGCGATGAGGATGGGCGGCCTGGGCCAGCCGTAGCGTTTCATGAAGACGCCCAGCAGGCCGAAGGCCAGCACCGCCCCCAGATCGCCCAGGGAGCCGCTGGCCGCCAGCGCCGCCAGCGAGACGATGCCTACCACCACCGGCGCCAGGATGTTGGGCGGGATCACCGCGATGCGGCACAGGGTCGGGGCGAAGGCCAGCATGATGGGCACGACGACGAGGTTGGCGAAGGCGATGGTGTAGACCATGCTCACGGTGAGGTCGAGGTGCCGCGTGAGCATGAGCGGGCCGGGTGTGATCCCGGTGAGGATCAGGATCGCCAGCACGATGGCCATGCCGCCGCTGCCGGGGATGCCGAAGACCACGGTGGGGATGAGCACGCCCCCGTCCACGGAGTTGTTGGCGGCGTCGGAGGCGATGACGCCGCGCACGTCGCCCTTGCCGAAGGTCTCGGTGCCGCCCGGCTCGGTCTGGCGCGCCTGGGCGTAGGCGATCCAGTGGGCGGCGCTGCCGCCGACCCCGGGCATGATGCCCACGAACACGCCGATGAGCGACGAGCGCGCCATCAGCCACTTGTGGTTCCAGGCCTCCCACATGCCGCGCCACACGTCCGACTTGGCCTCCCGCAAGAGCGTGTCGAGTCGCGCCCGGGCGATGGTGGTATCCCCCACCACCAGGGCGATGGCCTCGGGCAGCGCGAACAGGCCCACCACCACCGGCACCAGGCCGAAGCCGTCCCACAGGTAGAAATCGAAGCCCATGGCGGCGCGCACGTTGCCGCCCAGGTCCGCGTAGCCCACCATGGCGATGGCGATGCCGAAAGCCGCGGTAAGGATGCCCTTGACGAAAGCCCCGGCGCTCACCACGGCTACCGCCAGCACCCCCATGAGCGTCAGCAGGAAGAACTCCGCCGAGCCGAACCATTCCAGGAGCTGCCGGCTCACCGGCAGCGCCAGCAGCAGTGCTATCGCGCCGATGACGCCGCCCACGATGGTGGTGGTGTAGCTGGCTCCCAGCGCCACCCCGGCCAGGCCCTGCTGGGCCATGGGATAGCCGTCGAGCACGGTGGCCTGGGCCGAACGGGCGCCGGGAACGCCGAACAGGATGGCGGGGATGGGCTCGGTGATGTCGCTGGCCGCCATGTGGAACACCACGATGGTGATGGCGATCCACGGGTCTAGGTGGACCGCGAGGCTCAGGACCACCACGGACACCGGCAGCCCGCCTCCGGGCATGAGCCCGGAAAACAGCGCCACCGGCAGCACCAGGAGCATCGCGAGAAGCGGTCCCGGTGAGAACAGGTGGAAGAAAGCGTCGATGGAAGCTTCGAGCATGCAGGCTCCCGGCAAGGACCCGCGTTCCGGAAGCCGTCCCGGAACGCCAGCGCCCTACACCGCGGTGGAACCCGGTAGGGGCGACCGGCCGGTCGCCCCTACCATCGCTATAGGTCCATGACTCGGACGCGCGCCTAGCGCTTCTCGCCCATCAGCTTCTGGAAGAACAGCGCGCCGTCCGGAGGCAGGTCCTTGATGGTGGCGAGCTGTTTCTCGTAATGCTCCGGAGAACCGTAGCCCACGTCGTAGCCGGCGACAGTGGCGATCTTCACGAATTCCGGGTCCTCGATGGTCGCCTTGAACGCCTTGCGCCAGACGTCCACGATGGGTTGGGGCGTCCTCGGCGGCAGCATGAAAGCCCGCAGGGACTGGTGAATGTTCACGGCCGTGTTGAACGCCAACTTCTGGGAATCACTGATCTTGAGGCCGGGCAGCTCGAGAATGTTGCGCGGCATCTTGGCTTCCATTCGTGCCAGCCACCCCTCGCTGGGCGGTGCGTTCCACCAGAAGATCGGCAGCAACCGCTTCTTCTCGACCAGCTCCGGGTACATGCGCGGCAGGCGGCGCTCCAGGCAGGTCACCACCTCGGTCTCGCCCCGGGCGAAGGCGGCCAGTTCCTCGGCAGTGGACTTGTAGCCGTAGATGAGCTTCATGGGACCGCCCACGAGCTGCACGAACTCGCCGCCCATGGGAACCCGGCCGATGCCGGGGCGCTGGGACGCCATCCGCAGCGGCCGTCCCATCTTGAGCATGTCTTCCCAGGAACTCACCTTGTTGCGGTCGGCGCAGATGGTGTAGTTGTCGTCCACCAGCGTGGGCGCCCCCAGGATGATGAGCTCCTTGACGTCGAAGCCGGGCACGTCCACGCCCGCCAGCTCCTTCATCACCAGGCTGGTGAAGTGAGGCCCTACCGTAAGGCCGTTCGGTTTCTGGCGGTTGATGTACTGGGTCCCCTTGAGGCCGGCGCCACCGGGAACGTTCCGTACGATGAACCGGGGACTGCCCGGCAGGTGCTTGGGGGCCACCTTGGCGAACAGGCGGGCGACAATGTCGTAGCCGCCGCCGGCCCCGGTGCCGACAACGAGGTTGACGGTCTTGCCCTTGAAGTTGACGTCCTGGGCGGCGACGTTGCCGGCAAGGAACAGGACGAACAAAACGGTTATGGCGAAGCGCATGTGTCTCATGGCGGGTTCCTTTCTCCGTGGCTCTCACGGATGGTGGCCCATCGCTTGAGCTATAGACCACTAAACGCCTATATTCACTCGATTTTTCCCTTTTCTGAGCTTCCCGATTCTATGGATAGAGGGCGTCGACCATCCGGCGCTTGTGATAGTCCGGCGTGCCCAGGTACTGGTAGAGCGTGTGCGCCAGCACGCTGTGCACCATCAGCGGGTGCAGATAGTCCGTGCCCGGTCCGGCGTGCACCATGTGCGAGTAGCTGCACGCCTGGTGGTAGCCCTCGCTGGCCGCTGCCTTGGACTCGTGGATGCCGGCTTCCGCGGGCATTCCCTCGTCGAGCTCCCACAGGGTCTCGTAGGTGGCCATCCGCGCCCGGTCCATGTGGATCGAAAGCTCCACGCAGTGGTCCTGGACCCGCTGGAAACGGCCGATGAGCTGGCCGAAGGCGCGGCGCTCGTTGGTGTACCGGACGGTGAACTCGTAGATCTCCTGGCACGCCCCCACCTTGTAGGCGCACAGGATGGGAATGGCCCGCTCCGCGGCCTTGTCCAGCAGCTCCCACCCCGCGCCCGCGGGGCCGATGAGGTTGGCGGCAGGCACCTGGACGCCCTCGAAGGACACCTCGCTCACCGACACCATGAAGCCGTTGTGCGGCGTCACCGTCACGCCCGGCGCGTTCCGGTCCACCAGCACCACCGACACCCCGCCGTCATCGCCACGGACCGCGCACAGGAAGGCCGTGGCGCCCTCGGCATCGTAGACGTGGCGCTTGGTACCCTGGAGGGTAAGCGTGTCCCCGGACTGCGAGCACGTGGTGGCCACCGTCTCCGGCCCCCAGTGGGCGCCGTGGTCGCCGATGGCCGGGACGACGATGGCCTCGCCGCCGCAGATGGCCGGCAGCAGCTCCTGCTTCTGGGCGTCGGAGCCCCCGTCGTGGATGATCTGGGCCGCCAGCACGCCGGACGAGAAGACCGGCCCGGGCACCGGCGCCCGCCCGAGCTCCTCGAACACCACGCCGCAGTCCAGGTAGGACAGCCCCGCGCCGCCGTACTGCTCGGGCATGAGCATGCCGAGCCAGCCCAGCCCGGCGATCTTGGCGTACAGATCCGGCAGGAAGGTCTCCTTCTTGAGGAACTGCTGGGTCAGCATGGTGGTCGGCACCTCCGCCTGGACGAAGTCCGCGGCCACCTTCTTGAACATCTCCTGGTCTTCGCTGAGTCTCAAGTCCATAATTGCACCAAGCCTAATTCTGTTTTATTTTAGTTAGTTAATAATTGAAATTAATCTGATTTCTAACACTATCGTCGCCCCTAGACCGTATCCGGCGCCTTCTCCCTGGTCTGGCGGCCGATACCGGCGCGGCGTGCGAAGATAAGCCGGTCGGTGTCGAGGGTGCCGCCGCCGTGAAGCTGGCCCGGGCCGCTGCGGATGACGTACTCGAAGTCCAGCACCTCGTGCACGCCGTGGTCCGGGATCAGCGCGTCCGCGCCCATGATCTTCTGCAGCCGCTCGCCGTTCCTGAGCCGGACCATGCGCTGGTAGTAGCGGAACTGCGCACCGCCGTAGGCGTGCGGCTCCTTGACGAAACGGTGCCAGAAGATGCGCCGGTTCATGCGATTGACCGTGTTGATCTCCAGGATCATGTCGGCGATGGTGTCGCGCACGTGCGGGTCTTCGATGAGCGGCTTGCCGCCCACTTCGTGGTTCCGGCAATACTCCACCACCCGGTCCACCACCGGGTCGGTACCCACCCGGCCGTCGCCGCCGTGCTCCAGCTCCAGGTGCGTGTGGGCCACCTTCCAGCCGTTGTTCTCGCCGCCGACGAGGTACTTGGCGGGCACCCGCACGCCGTCGAAGAACACCGCGTTCTTGATGCCCATCATCAGGTGCATGTGCTGGATGGTGATCCCCGGCAGGTTGGCCGGGATGTGCAGCCAGCCCAGGTTCTCGTGGCGCTTGCCGTCGGGGTCGGTGCATACCAGCGTCCACAGGACGTCCGGCGGCAGGTGGTGCCCCACCATCACCTTCTGGCCGGTGACGATGTAGTCGTCGCCGTCGCGGATGGCACGGGTCTGGCAGTTGGCCACGTCGCTGCCGCTCTGGGGCTCGGTCAACACCTGCCACACCACGATCTCGCCCCGGGCGATGGGCGGCAGGAACTCGCGCTTCTGCTCCTCGCTGCCCCAGTGGAGCAGCACCGGCGCCACGATACGCGCCAGGGTGTAGAATATGTGGGTGAGGTTCAGGCCGTAGCGCGCCAGCTCGGTCTCCAGCACGAACTGGTGGTCCACGGTGAGGCCGGCGCCGCCGTACTCCTCCGGGTACATGGGGAACAGCCAGCCCTTCTTGCCCAGCTTCTCGCCCAGGCCCCGGCGGAAGCCGTACTCCTCCTCGTCCTCCCGGGTGGACCACGACGCCGACCACCGCAGGTGCTCCGAGCCTTTCATGTTCTCTTCCATCCAGGCCCGGACTTCCTTGCGGAACTCGATCATCTCCGGTGAGTCTTCTTGCAGATTGAAATCCATGGACACTCCTTCGTCGGTAAGTATCTAACTCCTTCGTCGGTAAGTATCTAATCCGTCATTCCCGCACCCCCTCCGTCATTCCCGCGGAAGCGGGAATCCAGAGGTGGTGGAGGGGCATCACCACGGTACATTCCACACC
>CAZVUC010000070.1:0-1704 GCA_964630405.1 uncultured Syntrophobacterales bacterium
CCACTGCAACAACGGCCTGGCGCCGCTCAACTACCTGGAAGCCATCAAGCTCGGCATGACCACCATCCACACCAGCATACCGCCGCTGGCCAACGGCTCGGCCCAGCCCTCGATCTTCAACATGCTCAGGAACGTGCGCGCCATGGGCCATACCGCGTCGGTGGACGAGAAGGAGCTGGAGCCGGTGCGGGACCATTTCACCTTCGTCGCCAAGCGGGACCGCTTGCCGGTAGGAGCGCCGCGGGCCTTTGACCAGTCCGTCTATGCCCACCAGGTGCCCGGCGGCATGATCTCCAACTTCGTGCACCAGCTCCGGCTGGTGGGCATGGAGGACAAGCTGCCGGCGGCGCTGGAGGAGGCCGCGCGGGTGCGCGAAGAGTGGGGCTATCCCATCATGGTGACGCCGCTGTCCCAATTCGTCGGGACACAGGCGGCCATCAACGTCATCATGGGAGAGCGCTACAAGCAGGTCACCGACCAGTCCATCCAGTACGCCTTGGGCATCTGGGGGCGGCAGGGCGCCGAGTACATGGACCCGGACGTCAAGGACCGCATCCTGGGCCGCCCGCGCGCCAAGGCGTGGCGGAACTGGGAACAGCCGGACCCCTCCCTCAAGGAGGTCCGGGCCCGGCTCGGCGGGCCATCGTTGTCCGACGAGGAGCTGATCATGCGGGTGTACGCGGGGGACGAGGCGGTGGAGGCGCTGCAGAACGCCGGCCGTCCGCGGGAGTACCTGAGCGCGAGCCAGCCGCTGGTGCGGCTCATCAACGAACTCACCCGGCAACAGGAGTACACCCAGGTCTACATCCGCAAGCCCGGGTTCTCCCTCACCCTGGGACGCAACGCCAACGGAGACGCGGCCGACGAGGCCGCAGCCCGAGGAGACCGATGAGCGACGTCACTTTCGTGGACACCACGCTGCGGGACGGCAACCAGAGCCTGTGGGCCTTCAACATGAAGACCGCGGCCATGCTGGAGAGCATCGAGCGCATGGACCGGGCGGGCTTCGAGTCCATGGAGTTCTTCACCGCCACCATGTTCAAGAAGTACGTGCGGGAGCACAAGGAGAACCCGTGGCACTGGCTGCGGGAGGGCAGCCGGCGCGCCCGCAACACCCCGCTCAGGCTCCACGGCGGCATCATGGGCGGGCTGGAGAAGAAGCCCACCTCGGTGGCGCGGCTGGTGGTCCAGCACGTGATCGACAGCGGCATCACGCTGACCCGCACTTCCAACCCCTGGAACGACTACGCTGTCTTCAGGGAGGACGTGGAGGCGCTCCGCAAGGTCGGCATGGACTGCGTGGTCAACCTGATCTACTCGGTGTCGCCGCGGCACACCGACGAGTACTACGCGCGGAAGGCGCGGGAAGCCGCCGCCCTGAACCCCTGGCGCATCTGCTTCAAGGACGTGGGCGGCCTGCTCACCCCCGAGCGCACCCGCACGCTCGTGCCCATCGTGCTGGAGAACATCGGCGACACGCCGGTGGAGTTCCACGCCCACTGCAACAACGGCCTGGCGCCGCTCAACTACCTCGAAGCCATCAAGCTCGGCATGACCACCATCCACACCAGCATACCGCCGCTGGCCAACGGCTCGGCCCAGCCCTCGGTCTTCAACATGCTCCGGAACGTGCGCGCCCATGGGCAGCCCGTCCCGCCTGGCGACGAAGGTGAAGTGGTCCCGCACCGGCTCCAGCACTTCCTC
>CAZVUC010000071.1:0-46825 GCA_964630405.1 uncultured Syntrophobacterales bacterium
CCCCCCAACCGTTTCGCACACGGACGACGTTCGTCGACAACGTCCTCAGTATCGACGTGCGTTACCACGACGGCCGTACCCGCACGCTCGATACCGTCCGGCACGCAGAACACTCGTGGGGGCTCTACCTCCCCCGACCCCTGCAACCCGGCCATACCAACCGTGAATGGTTGATGACAGAAAACCACTACGACGGCAAGATTCTGCTCTACGCCTTCGCCTCGTGGAACGATGCCGATCCTACCGACTACCTCGCGGCCGGATGGTGGCTGGTCTACCCACCTGGCGCACCGACTCGCGCTATCGACACCGCCACAAGGGGGGTCTTTATCGATGGCCCGGAACTCGACCCCGCTACACCTCCCGACCTTCCCCTGACCGGCACCGCCACCTACGTCGGCACTGCCGGCGGCCTGTACTCGTACGATTACGGCCGCGCATGGGGCGAGTTGGCCGATACCTCCGAGTACACTGAATTCTCGGGGCTTATGGCGTTGGCCGCCGACTTCGACCAGAACCGCATCCGCGGTTGCCTTGGATGTCTCAGGCCTATCGAGACCGCGCCCGGCCAGCACCTCTATCCGATCGTGACCTGGCGGACTCCCGATGTCACCGCGTCGCCAGCCGACTACGACCTGCACTTCGCCGCGTCCTTCGACGCCAAGGGCGCGTTCGAGGATACCGCGGTCACCGTCACCCACCCGACACGCACAATCACGCAAGCCGCCGGGACGTGGCGTGGCCAGTTCTCGAACGTGCCGGATGCCGACGGCAACCCCCGCCGCGTGGCCGGCTCGACCGATGTTCACTTCGCCGAAGCCGACGGCTCGCTCGGACGGTTTAACGGCATCTTCGACGCGCTGACGCCCGCGACGCTCAAGCCTGATGACGGGGAGCCCGATGGCGGCAACCCGGGCGCCGCGGACTGAAATGCGGTAGAACGCTCCGACATCCGTCTACGGCCGCCGGCGCCCGGTTCGAACGGAGCCGGTTTCCGCCCGTCCAAGCACGTCCCGCATGCCGTACAGGCCGGGCTCCTTGTCCGCCAGCCACTGGGCCGCGCGGATGGCGCCGCGCGCGAAAGCGTCCCGGCTATGGGCGCGGTGAACCAGCTCGATCCGCTCCCCGATGCCGCCGAACATCACCGTGTGCTCGCCCGCGATATCTCCGGCGCGCACCGAGAGGAGGCCGATGTCGGTGGTCTTGCGCTCCCCGAACCCGCTGCGGCCCTCCACGCCGACCCGTTCCAGCCTTCGGCCCAAGGCGTCGCCGGCGGCTCGAGCCAAGGCCAGTGCGGTGCCGCTCGGCGCGTCCTTCTTGAACCGGTGGTGCGCCTCCACGATCTCCACGTCATAGGCGTCGCCCAGGCTGCGGGCCACCTGCCCCACGAGGTCCAGCAGCAGGTTCACGCCGAGGCTCATGTTGGGAGCGAGGACCGTAGGAGTCCTGGCCGCCAGGGTGCGGATCTGACGGAGTTGCCTGGGGTTGAATCCCGTGGTGCCGATGACGATGGGGATGGCCGTCTTGACGGCAATCTTCATGTGGGCGATGGAAGCCTCGGGCGTCGTCAAGTCAATGATGACGCGCTTTTCCCCCGACGGTTCGATACGGTCGGTAACCTCGACGCCCAGGTGCCCGGCGGCGGCCACCTCCCCGGCATCCTGTCCCAGCCGGGGGCTGTCGGGCCGGTCGCAGGCCCCCACGAGGGTGACCCCCGGGGCGTCCTGGATCAGGCGGACCAGCACGCCGCCCATCCTTCCTCCGGGTCCGCAGACGATCAGGCCCAGTTCGCTCATGTGTCAATCAGGCCGTAGTCCACCATGGCGCCCTTCAGCCGCTTCAGGTTCGGCTCGGTCATGGGAGTCAGCGGCAGGCGAATCTCCGGGCCGCACTTGCCCATGGCGGCCAAACCAGCCTTCACCGGGATGGGGTTGGTCTCGCTGAACAGGCACCGGATCAAGGGCATCAGCTCGAACTGGATCCGCCGGCCGGTGGCCCAATCGTCCCGCAGGCAGGCTTCCGTGAGGTCGGCCATGGCCCTTGGGGCCACGTTGCCGGTGGTGGTGATGACGCCCTTGCCGCCCAGGGTCATGAGCGAGTAGACCAGCGAGTCCTCGCCCGAATACACGGCCAGGGAATCGCCGCACAGCCGGATGACGTCGATGGCCTGGTCCACCGAGCCCGTGGCCTCCTTCACGCCCGCGATGTTGCCGATCTCGGCAAGCCGGGCCAGGGTCTCGGCCTCCATCTTCGAGGCCGTCCGGCCGGGGATGTTGTAGACGATCAGCGGAATGCCCACGTGGTCGGCCACCGCCCGGTAGTGGTGATAGATGCCTTCCTGGGTGGGCTTGTTGTAGTAGGGCGAGATCAGCAACGCGCCGTCCGCGCCCGACTTCTCCGCCGCCCGGGTGAGGTCCATGGCCTCGCGGGTGGAGTTGGAGCCGGTGCCGGCAATGACCGGGACCCGCTGCCTTGCGGCCCGTACCACCGCGTCGATGACCGCGTGGTGCTCGTCGTGGTCCAGCGTGGCCGACTCACCGGTGGAGCCGCACGGCACCAGCGCGTGGGTGCCCTGCTCGATCTGGAACTCCACCAGCGCCTCCAGCGAGGCGTAGTCCACGCCACCGTCCTTGAACGGCGTCACCATGGCAGTCATCGATCCGGTAAACATGTCGTCACTTCCTTCGTCTTCGCGTCATTCCTCTCCCCACACCGCCCCTGGATTCCCGCTTTCGCGGGAATGACGGAGGGGAGAGCGGGAATGACGGTACGGGACGTTGCTGCACACCATACCGGTCCCGCGTCAGACGCGGATGCTTCCCCGGAAAACCTCCTGCGCGGGACCTGTCATGTAGACCCGGTCGTCGTCGGCCCAGTGGATGTCGAGGTCGCCCCCGATGAGGTGTACGGTTATCTTCCTCTCGGTCCTTCCGGTCAAGGCGCCGGCCACGCCCACGGCGCTGGCGCCGGTGCCGCAGGCCCAGGTCTCGCCGGCGCCACGCTCCCATACCCGCACCCGCACCTCGTCCGGACCCAGCACCTGAACGAACTCGGTGTTGACCCGGTTGGGAAAGAAGGCGTGATGCTCGAAACGGGGCCCCAGGCGGGGCAGGTCCAACGCGTCCACGTCGTCGACCCAGAGCACGCAATGGGGATTGCCCATGGACACGCAGGTGACCGTGTACCCGGCGCCGTCGACCTCGAGCGGATGGTTGACGATGCGGCCGCCTGCATCCACCGGGATGTCCCGGCCTTCGAGCACGGGCCGGCCCATGTCCACCTCGACCCGGTCGCCCTTGAGCCGCGGCCGGATGACACCGGCGAGGGTGTCCACCTCGATCTCCCTTTTTTCGGTCAGGCCGTGCTCGTAGACGTACTTGGCGAAGCAGCGGATGCCGTTGCCGCACATCTCCACCTCGCCGCCATCGGCGTTGTAGATCTCCATCCGGAAGTCGGCCGAGTCCGACGGCCTGATGGTGAGCAACTGGTCCGCGCCCACGCCGAAACGGCGGTGGCACAGGTTCCTGGCGATGTCGGCCAGACCCGCGGGCTGGGCCTCCATGCAGTCCAGCACCACGAAATCGTTGCCGCAGCCGTGCATCTTGGTAAACGTGATCTCGGTCATGGGCTCCTCCGCCCTACAGCATGGCCGGGATCTTCTCCCGGGACACGAGTTCCTCCAGGGTTTCCCGTTCCCGGACCACGGCGAACTCCTTGCCGTCCACCAGCACTTCCGCCGCCCTGGGCCGGGTGTTGTAGTTGGACGCCATGGTAAAGCCGTACGCGCCGGCGCTCATCACCGCCATGAGGTCCCCTTGGGCCGGCGTCTCGATCCGGCGGTCCTGGGCGAGGAAGTCGCCGCTCTCGCAGATGGGGCCGACCACGTCCGCGGTCATGGTTTCGGCCTCGCGCCGGTCCACCGGCCGCAGGCCCTGGAACGCGCCGTAGAGCGAGGGGCGGACGAGGTCGTTCATGGCGCCGTCCACCACCACGAAGTTCTTGGCCTCGGTGCGCTTGAGATACAGCACCCGGGTGACCAGGATGCCGGCGTTGCCCACCATCCAGCGGCCCGGCTCCAGCACCAGGGTCACGTCCAGACCCCGGACCCCTTCCATGAGCGCCTTGGCGTAGTCGCCCGCATCCGGCGGCTCCTCGTCGTCGTAACGGATGCCGAGGCCGCCGCCCAGGTCCACGTATCGGATGTCCGCCCCTTCCCGCCGGAGCACCTCGATGAAGGCCCGGACACGCTCGGCTGCGGCCGCGAAGGGCGACGTCGAGGTGAGCTGGGAGCCGATGTGGCAGTCCACCCCCACCACCTCCACATTGGGGAGCGCGATGGCGCGGCGGTAGGCCTCGGCCGCAGGGTCGATGCCGATGCCGAACTTGCTCTTCTTCATGCCGGTGGCGATGTACGGATGCGTCTGCGGGTCGACGTCGGGGTTGATGCGGAAGCTCACCGGCGCCGTCACGCCCATGCTGCCCGCTACCTCGTCCAGCGCCTCCATCTCCTGCTCCGACTCGACGTTGAACATCAGGATGCCGGAGCGCAGCGCGTACTCCATCTCGTCCCGGGTCTTGCCCACGCCCGAGAAGACCACCTTGCGCGGGTCGGCGCCGGCCTTGAGCACCCGGAAGAGCTCGCCGCCGGAAACGATGTCGAAGCCCGAGCCCTCGTTCACGAAGGCGCGCAGCACCGCGAGGTTGGAGTTGGCCTTGACCGAGAAGCACACGAGATGCCGGCTTCCGGCGAAAGCCTGGTCGAAGCCCCGGAAGGCGTCGCGCAACCGGGCAAGGCTGTACACGTACACCGGCGTCCCCACCGCGTCGACGATATCCCTGACCGGCACATCTTCGCAGTACAGCGTGTCATTCCTGTGCGTGAAGCGATCCTCTACCGTTGCCGCCATACGATGCTGACCTCATTGGACGGCCTGCTGAGGGAGCCGTCGGACAACCGGACCCGGACCCGATACCGGTACACCGTGCCGGTACGGAGCTCGGTATCCGTAAACCCGTAATCGGACTGCTTGAAGAAGCGGCCCTCGTCTTCCACGTTGATGACCGCCCGCTCGCTGTAGGCGGCGAGGCAGTCCGGACAGTCCGCCGCGGTGCTCTTGCGGTACACCACGAACGCCTCCAGGTCCGTGAGCGGCTGGCCGTCGACAGCCTTGCGGGGATGCGACCAGCCCAGGCGGATGCTGCGGTCCTCCAGCACGAACTTCAGGTCGCTGATGGCCACGGGCATCACCAGCTCGGGCGCCCGGGGGGCGCCCTTCTTGCCGCAACCGGCCGCCAGTGCCGCCGAGAGAGCGAGCAGGCAGAAGATGCGGACCGCGACCATACCCCGCTTGGGCTGCCGCAACCCCACGCCGCCTGGATTCCCGCTTTCGCGGGAATGACGGCCTCGGGGAATCGGTTCGGCCACCATCAGACTCCCAGCTTCTTCAGTCGCCTGCGCACGTTGACGGTTGCGGTACCCCCCGGCGCGCGCCGGCGTTCGACGCCGGCCCGGACGGTCAGGATCTTGTACACGTCGGCGCCGATGTCCGGACAGTAGCCCCGGAGCTCGTCCAGGGACAGTTCCTGCAGCTTTCGCCCGGTGTCGATGCAGTGACGCACCAACCGGCCCACCACGTCGTGGGCGGCGCGGAAGCTGAGGCCGCGGCCCACCAGGTAGTCCGCCAGGTCGGTGGCGTTCATGAAACCTTCCTCCGCCGCGGCCAGCATCCGCTCGCTCCGCACCCGCAGGCCCTTCAGCAGCTCCCGGGCCATGAGCAGGCACGCCGTGACCGTGTCGACGGTGTCGAACAGGGGCTCCTTGTCTTCCTGGAGGTCGCGATTGTAGGCCAACGGCAGCCCCTTCATGATGGTCAGCAGCGCGTTCAAGTGGCCGTACACCCGGCCGGTCTTGCCGCGGATCAGCTCGGCCACGTCGGGGTTCTTCTTCTGCGGCATCATCGAGCTGCCGGTGCAGAAGGCGTCCGGCAACTCGATGAAGCCGAACTCCTCGCTGGACCACAGGATGAATTCATCGGCCATGCGGCTCAGATGGACGAACAGGATGGCGGACGCCGACAGGAACTCCAGCACGAAATCCCGGTCGCTGACGGCGTCGATGCTGTTTTCCGAGAGGCGCGGGAAACCCAGCAGCTCGGCCACGTAGGCACGGTCGATGGGAAAGCTCGTTCCCGCCAGCGCCCCGGAGCCCAGGGGCAGGACGTCGGTCTCCGCCCGGCAGTGGCGGTAGCGGCTCTTGTCCCGCTCGAACATCTCCACGTAGGCCAGCAGGTGGTGTGCGAACAGCACCGGCTGGGCCCGCTGGAGGTGCGTGTAGCCCGGCATCAACACGCCCTGGTTCCTCCGCGCCGCTCCCGCCAGGGCCTTCTGCAAGGCCTCGAGGTCCCCCAGGATGCGGTCGAGAGCCTCCCTCAGGTAGAGCCGCATGTCCAGGCTCACCTGGTCGTTCCGGCTCCGGGCGGTGTGCAGCTTCTCGCCCACGGCGCCGATCTTCTCGGTGAGCCGCCGCTCGATGTTCATGTGGATGTCTTCGTCGGCGACGCTGTAGGGGAACGCCCCGCTCTCGATTTCCTTCCGGACCGCGCGCAGTCCGGCGACGATCTTGCGGGCGTCGCCGGCGGGGATGATTCCCTGCTTGCCGAGCATGCGGGCATGGGCCACGCTGCCGTCGATGTCGTGCCGGTAGAGGCGCCGGTCCACGTCGATGGAGGCGGTGAAGGCCACCACGGAATCCGCGGTGGAGCCGGCGAACCGGCCGCCCCATAGCTGTTTCTTCCTGGCCATGTCCGGTTACGCGCCGGCCACCCGCCCGGCCATCTTGAGCCGCAAGGCGTTGAGCTTGATGAAACCGTCCGCATCCGCCTGGTTGTAGCTCTCGTCCTTCTCGAAAGTGGCGGTGACCGGGTCGTACAGCGACACCGGCGACTTCCTTCCGGCCACCGATGCCGAGCCCTTGTAGAGCTTCAGGCGCACCGTGCCGCTCACCCGCTCCTGCGACGCGTCCAGGGCCTGCTGCAGGATCTGCCGCTCCGGCGCGAACCAGTAGCCGTTGTAGATCATCTGGGCGTACCGGGGTATCAGCGAGTCCCGGAGTTGCATCACCTCGCGGTCCAGGGTGAGGTGTTCCACCGCCCGGCGGGCCGCGTGCAGGATGGTGCCCCCCGGGGTCTCGTAGATGCCCCGGGACTTCATGCCGGCGTAGCGGTTCTCCACCATGTCCACCCGGCCGATGCCGTGGCGCGCCCCGAGGGCATTGAGCGCCACCAGCATCTCCGCCGGCTCCAGGCGCCGTCCGTCCAGCGCCACCGGGTCGCCGGCGGCGAACTCCAGTTCGATGTACTCCGGCTCGTCCGGCGCGTCCTCCGGCGACGCGGTCCACAGGAACATGTCCGCCGGGGGCTCCTGCCAGGGGTCCTCGAGCACGCCGCCCTCGTAGCTGATGTGGAACAGGTTGCGGTCCATGCTGTAGGGCTTGTCCTTGGTCACCGGCACGGGAATATCGTACCGCCGGGCGTAGTCGATCAGCGCGGTGCGGGAGTTGAGGTCCCACTCCCGCCAGGGCGCGATGACCTGGATATCCGGCTTGAGGGCATAGTAGGTCAGCTCGAACCGCACCTGGTCGTTGCCCTTGCCGGTGGCGCCGTGGGAGACGGCCTCGGCGTCCTCCTCGATGGCTATTTCGAGCTGCCGCCGGGCGATCAGGGGCCGGGCGATGGAGGTGCCCAGCAGGTAGGAGCCCTCGTAGACCGCGTTGCCCCGCAGCATGGGGAACACGTAGTCGCGGACGAAGGCCTCCCTGAGATCGTCCACCACCACCTTGCCGGCGCCGGTGGCCAGCGCCTTGCGCCGCACCTCTTCCAGATCCTCTTCCTGTCCCACGTCGGCGCAGTAGGCGATGACCTCGCAGTCGTAGGTCTCCTTCACCCAGCGCAGGCACACGGACGTATCGAGACCGCCCGAGTACGCCAGCACGACCTTGTTCGGTTTCATGAAACTCCCCGTCGATGGTTCAAACTACGTTCCTGCGGCCAGGCACCAGACCATCAGCGCCTTCTGGGCGTGAAGGCGGTTCTCGGCCTGGTCGAACACCACCGAATGGCGGCCTTCGATGACCTCGTCGGTGATCTCCTGGCCGCGATGCGCCGGCAGGCAGTGCATCACCGCCACGTCGTCCTTGGCCCGGGCCACCAGCTCTCCGTTGACCTGGAAGGCCGCGAAGGCCCGTTTCCGGTCGCCGGCTTCCGCTTCCTGGCCCATGCTCGCCCACACGTCGGTATAGATGGCGTCGGCGCCGCTTACGGCCACGGCCGGATCATGGGTGACCGCCACCTCCGCGCCGGCGGACGCCGCCGAGTCGAAGATCTCCCGGTCGGGCTCGAAACCCTCGGGGCAAGCCAGCGTAAACCGGAACGGCAGCTTTTCCGCCGCCAACAGCCAGGAATGCACGACGTTGTTGCCGTCCCCCACGAACACGACGTGAAGCCCGTCGAGGGCGCCCTTGCACTCCCGCAGGGTGAGGAGGTCCGCCAGCACCTGGCACGGGTGGTACAGGTCCGACAGCGCGTTGATCACCGGCACGGAGCCGAAAGCCGCCATCTCCGCCACGATGTCCTGGGCGAAGGTCCGCACCGCGAGGATGTCCACCAGGCGGCTCAACACCCGCACGCAGTCGGCTGGGGTTTCCCGCTCGCCGAGCTGCACCTCGTCCGGCCCCAGGAACAGCGCGCTGCCCCCCAGCTCGGCCATGCCGATGTCGAAGGTGGCCCGGGTCCTGAGGCTGGGCTTCTGGAACACCAGCGCCAGCTTCTTCCCGGCCAGGAGCGGCCGCAGATGCCCTTCCGCACGCTCCCGCTTGAGGGCGGCGGCCAGGGAAAGCACCTCGTCCAGGTCCGCCCGGGCGAGGTCCCGCAACGTCAATACGTCCCGCTTCTTCATCACCGTCACACCCGTTCCAGCACCCGCTCCAGAATCTCCAGCGCCTCGTCCACCTCGGCCTTCTCGATGGTCAACGGCGGCACCATGCGGAGCACGTTGGGGCCGGCCAGCACCACCAGCAGACCCTCCTTCATGCATTCCTGGACCAGGGACCCGCACTCGCGTTCCATTTCCATACCAAGGAGGAGCCCCTTGCCGCGCACCTCCCGGATGAAGCCGAAGCGCCCCGCCAGCGCCTCCAGCCCCTGGCGCAACAGGCCGCCGACCTCCTCGCAGTGTTGCACCAGGCCGGCTTCCAGGATGGTCTCCATCACCGCGAGCCCGGCCCGGCACACCACCGGATTGCCGCCGAAGGTGGAGGCGTGGGATCCCGGGGGAAAGCTCCTCGCCACCTCCTCCCGCGCCAGCATGGCGCCCAGGGGAAGCCCGCCGCCCAGGGCCTTGGCCAGGGTCATGACGTCGGGCTCGACGCCGAAGTGCTCGTAGCCGAAGAGCCGGCCGGTGCGCCCCATGCCCACCTGGACCTCGTCGAATATGAGCAGCAGGCCCTTGTCGTCGCAGAGCTGCCGCAGCCCCCGCATGTAGGACGCGTCCGGCACCACCACGCCGCCCTCGCCCTGGATGGGCTCCACCAGGATCGCCGCGGTGCGCCCGTCCACCGCGTCCTCCGCCGCGTCCAGGTCGTTGAACGGGATGTAGCGGAACCCCGGCGGCAGCGGATCGTAGCCGAGCCGGATCTTCTCCTGGCCGGTGGCCGTGAGGGTCGCCAGGGTGCGCCCGTGGAACGAGTTGAGGGCGGTGATGACCTCGCTCCTGCCGCCGGCCTGCTCGGAGCCGTAGCGCCGCGCCAGCTTGATGGCGGCCTCGTTGGCCTCGGCGCCGCTGTTGCAAAAGAACACCCGGTCGGCGAAGGAATGCTCGCAAAGCGCCCTGGCCAGCCGGGCCTGGGGCTCGATGTGGTAGAGGTTGGAGACGTGTATCAGGCTCCGCACCTGCTCGGAAACGGCCTTGGCCACGGCCGGGTGGCAGTGGCCGAGGCTGTTGACGGCGATGCCGGCGACGAAGTCCAGATAGGCCTTGCCGTCCGCGTCCCACACCCGCGTCCCTTCCCCCCTCACCAGCGCGATGGGGAAGCGCGCGTAGGTGTTCATCACGTGTGCTTCGGTCAACTGTTGTGCTTCAAGGTTCGACATGGTGCATCCATCGGGCACGGGTGAAACCCGCCTCTACGAGTCTCGGACCACCTCGGTCCCCACGCCCCGTTCGGTGAAGATCTCCAGCAGCACGGCGTGCCGGTCCCGGCCGTCGATGATGTGGGTCTTGACCACGCCGCCGTTGAGGGCGTCCACGCAGCACTCGACCTTGGGGATCATGCCGGAAGAGATCACGTCCCGCTCAATGAGGTCGGCCGACTGAGCGATGGTGAGGGTGCTGATCAGCCCGCCCTCGCGGTCCCGGACTCCCTCAACGTCCGTGAGGAGGATGAGCTTCTCGGCGCCGAGGGCGGCCGCCACCCGTCCCGCCACCAGGTCCGCGTTGATGTTGTAGGTCTCCCCCTTCTCGCCCACGCCCACCGGCGCGATGACCGGGATGAACCGGTTGCCGTCCAGGGAGCGGATCACCGTGGGGTCCACCCGGACGATCTCCCCCACCATGCCGATGTCGATGATCTCCGTGCTCTCCCCGTCGCCCGGCACGGTCACGTTCATCTTGCGCGCCAGGATGAGCTGGCCGTCCTTGCCGCTGAGGCCCACGGCGGCGCCGCCGTGCTGGTTGATGAGCGCGACGATCTCCTTGTTGACCTTGCCCACCAGCACCATCTCGATGATGTCGATGGTCTCCGAATCGGTGACCCGCATGCCGCGCACGTAGCGGCTCTCGATGCCCATCTTCCCCAGCGTCTCGTTGATCTGGGGGCCGCCGCCGTGAACCACCACCACGTTGATGCCCACGTACTTGAGCAGCACGATGTCCTGGGCGAAGTTCTGCTTGAGGCCCTCGTCCACCATGGCCGCGCCGCCGTACTTGACCACGAACGTCTTGCCGAAAAAACGCTTGATGAACGGCAGCGCTTCCAGCAGGACTTCCGCCTTGCCTATGAAATCATCCACGTTACGCTACTCCGGTGCGGGGGCTACAGGATGTACCGGGACAGGTCCTCGTTCTTCAGAATGGCGTCCAGACGCTCGCTCACGTACCCGGCATCGATCCGGACTTCCCGGCCCGGCATCTCCGGCGCCGTGAAGGAGACCTCGTCCAGGAGCTTCTCCAGGATCGTGTGCAGCCTGCGGGCGCCGATGTTCTCCATCTTCTCGTTGGCCTCGGCGCTGATGCGGGCGATCTCCTCGATGGCGTCTTCCTGGAAGAGCAGGCGGATCTTCTCGGTCTTGAGCAACGCCACGTACTGGCGGATCAATGCGTTCTTGGGCTCGGTCAGAATGCGCACGAAGTCGTTCTTGTCCAGCGAGCTGAGCTCCACCCGGATCGGAAACCGGCCCTGGAACTCCGGGATCAGGTCCGACGGCTTGGAGTTGTGAAAGGCGCCGGAGGCGATGAAGAGGATGTGGTCGGTCCTCACCAAGCCGTACTTCGAGCTCACCGTCGAGCCCTCGACGATGGGCAGGAGGTCCCGCTGGACCCCTTCCCGGGAGACGTCGGGGCCGTGGAGGGATTCCCGCCCCGCGATCTTGTCGATCTCGTCGATGAACACGATCCCCGATTGCTCCACCCGCCGGGTGGCCTCGCCCACCACCGTATCCATGTCCACGAGCCTGGCCGCTTCCTCCTGGGTCAGCAGCTTCATGGCCTCGGGGATCTTCACGGTCTTTCGCTTGGACTGCTTGGGAAGCAGGTTGGAGAACATCTCCTTGATGTTCGACTCCATTTCCTCCATTCCCTGCGGGGTCAGCACCTCGATCATCGGCGTCATGTTCTGGGTCAGCTCGACGTCCACGTCGCGATCGTCCAGCTTCCCGGCACGGAGCATCCGGCGGAGCTTTTCCCGGGTGTCCGGCGACGGCCGGAACCCCTCCTCGCCGCCGTTGTCCGGGGCCTGCGGCTCCGGCAGCAGCAGGTCCAGGACCCGCTCTTCCGCCAGGTCCCTGGCCTTGACCTGGACCTTCTCCTGCTCCTCCTCCCGGACCATCTTGACAGCCTGGTCCATGAGGTCCCGGATGATGGATTCCACGTCCCTTCCGACGTAACCCACTTCCGTGAACTTGGACGCCTCCACCTTGATGAACGGCGCCTGCGCGAGCTTCGCCAGCCTGCGGGAGATCTCGGTCTTTCCCACCCCGGTGGGGCCGATCATGATGATGTTCTTGGGAGCGATCTCGTCCCGCAACTCCTCGGGCACGAGCTGCCGCCGCCACCGGTTGCGCACCGCCACGGCCACGGCCCGCTTGGCGTCGCGCTGGCCCACGATGTAGCGGTCCAGCTCCGAGACGATCTCGCGGGGCGTCATGACGGGGGTCAAAGACTGCCCGTCCGACGTCCGAACGTTCATCTGTCGGCTTTCATCCTTCATGTTGTCCGTCGTGAGAGGCCGCCGGCACGCGCCCATCGGGCGCGTGATGCCCGCGCGGGATCAGGGCAGCTCCTCGATGGTCAGCTTGTCGTTCGTATAGACGCAGATCGCCGCGGCCACTTTCATGGACTCCTCGGCGATGGCGCGAGCATCCAGCGGGCTGTGTTGGACCAGAGCGCGCGCGGCCGCCAGCGCATAGTTGCCACCCGAGCCGATGGCGATGACGCCGTCGTCCGGCTCCACCACGTCGCCGTTACCCGATACCACCAGAGAGCTCTCGACATCGGCGACGATCATCAGCGCTTCCAGCCGCCGGAGCACCCGGTCGGTGCGCCACTCCTTGGCCAGCTCCACCGCCGCCCGCTTGAACACCCCGCCGTGCTGCTCGAGCTTGGTCTCGAATTTCTCGAACAACGTGAACGCATCCGCGGTGGCTCCGGCGAACCCCGCGATCACGTGGTCGCCATAGAGCTTCCGGACCTTGCGGGCGGTGTGCTTGAGGGCGGTGTCGCCGAGGCTCACCTGGCCGTCGCCGGCGACCACGATCCTGCCCTCATGCCGTACCGCGAGAATGGTGGTTCCGTGAAACGTCGTCAATCGAATCGCTCCGCGAGGACTGCCTGGACCGGATCAACGGCACGTCCGTCGCCCTGCAAACAAACCGTCAACTGTAACACGAAAACGCGGACTCCGCAGGCCCTCACCGCTCGGAAACCGGATCCGGGGGAGGCCCGGACGTCATGCGCGGGCTTCCTCCGGCCTTCACGCCCGGGGATGGGCGCGGTCGTAGACGGCGGTGAGTTGGTCGAGATTGACGTGGGTGTAGCGCTGGGTGGTGGACAGGCTTACGTGGCCCAGCAGTTCCTGGATCGAACGCAGGTCCGCGCCCGCGTTCAGCAGGTGGGTGGCGAAGGTGTGCCGCAGGCCGTGGGGCCCCATGCGTACGGGAATCCCGGCGAGACGCAGATATTTCTCCACGATCCGGGCGACGCTGCGGGTGGTGATGCGGTTTCCGAGGTGGTTCAGGAACACCGGCTCCTGGCCCCGCGTCGCCCGTCCCCACCGGCTCCGCTGGTGGTCCGCGTAGTCCCGCAGCGCGGCCAGCGCCACCTCCCCCACGGGCACGATGCGCTCCTTGGACCCCTTGCCCAGGACCCTGAGCACGCCCAGGGAAAAATCCACGTCGCGCCAGTCGAGCCCCACCAGCTCGCTCACCCGCACGCCGGACGAGTACAGCACTTCCATGACCGCCCGGTCCCGGGCCGGCAGGATGCCTTCCTCGGGCAGGCAGCCCAGCACCCGGAACGCCTCGTCGACCGAAAGGAAGGTCACCAGCGGGGCTTCCTGCTTGGGCGTCGAGAAACCCACCAGCGGGTCCCGCTCGATGACCCCCTCGCGCACGAGATAACGGAAAAACCCCTTGAGGGCGGCGAGCTTACGTCCGATGGTGCTCTTCTTGCAGTTTTCGTGAAGCGTCTTCAGGTAGCCCCGTATCCATTGCGCGTCGACCGATTGCAACGCCGCCGTCCCGGCTCCCTCCAGGTCGAGGCCGCTCTCCCCGAGATGCCGGCGGAACCCCTCGACATCGGTCAGGTAGCCCTTGACCGAATGGGGCGAGAACCGCGCCTGATCCCGCAGGTATTGGCCGAAGCCCTCGATGTGCCGTGCGAATTCGTCCATCGGATACGGTAGCGCGCCCGGCCTGCTTGAAGCGGGCAGGGGCGGGTTTGACACCCGCCCCTGCAACGAGACGCCGGTACCGGCCGGCGCTGCCGCCTGCCTACAGCGCCGGAGCGTACAAGTTGTCCGCCAAGCCCCGGATGTAGTCGACGGTCTCCTCCAACGACACCACGTCCGCGTACTTCATGTTCATGTCGAAGAGGTTGATCTTGTGGGACGACTGGCCGCGGTCGAAGGTGCACTCCTCCACCACGCTGACGCTGTAGTTGTACGAGAAGGCGTCGATGACGGAGGCCCTGACGCAGCCGCTGGTGGTGGTGCCGGCCACCAGCAGGGAGTCGGCGTGGACCTCGTTCAGCATGCTCGTGAGCGGGGTGCCGAAAAAGGCGCTGGGCTTCTGCTTGCGCACCACCACCTCGCCCTTCTGGGGCGCGATCTCGGCGACGATCTCGTTGCCCTTCTTCGCCAGCTCTTCGAAATCCTCGGTGCCGCGCGAGTTCTTGCCGTGCCAGCGGCCGAAGGCGACGGATTGCTCCTCGCCGTGACCGGTGGTGAAGAAGATCGGCAGGTGCTTCTTTCTGGCCTCCTCCAGCAGCGTGACGATGTGGTCCACGCCGACCCAGCCCTCCTCGCCGCAACTGTTGCGGAAACGCTTGACGGACTCCAGAATCGGCTCGCGCCGGTCGCCGACGAAGTTGTAGTTCACGTCGATGATGAGCACCGCGGGCCTTTGGCCGAACCCCGCCTTGGCGCCGTAGCCCGACAGCGCGAACACTTCCTTGTCACGATCGGTCAGAATATCGTCCCATGTATTGCCCATTGGTGACTCCTCTCCGGGAATGGCGGACGCCGCCGCCTCGGTAACGCCGCATTTACCTGTATTCGGCGAGTATTCCCGTTGGCGGGGCATCCGTCAAGCCGCGGTCCGGCGCTCCTTGACTTGCCGGTTGGGGGATTCCATATTGTTTTCGTCGTGTTGACCGATCAACTCCATCGCCCGCTGCGTGACCTGCGAATATCCGTGACGGACCGGTGCAACTTCCGCTGCACCTACTGCATGCCCTTCGACCACTACGACTGGATCGACAAGCGGGAGATCCTGACATACGAGGAGATCTGCCGGGTGGTGCGGCTCGCCGTGCCCCTGGGCGTGCGCAAGATCCGGCTGACCGGTGGCGAGCCGTTGCTGCGGCGCGACCTGGCGGACCTGGTGCGTCAGCTCTCGGGCATCACCGGCGTCGACGACATCGCCCTCACCACCAACGGTTCCCGGCTGGAAGAGATGGCCGCGACGCTGCGGTCCGCCGGGCTCCGGCGCATCAACGTGAGCATCGACAGCCTCGACCCCGAGCGTTTCAGGCGCATCACGAAACGGGGCGACCTGGACGACGTGGTGAAGGGACTGTTCGCGGCCCGGGACGCCGGACTGGATCCCATCAAGATCAATGCCGTCATCGAACGTGGGGTCAACGAGGACGACATCCTCCCGCTGGTGGAATTCGGACGGACCCACGGCTTCGTCATGCGGTTCATCGAATACATGGACGTGGGGACGGCCAACGCATGGCGGCTGGAGCGGACCGTGCCGAAGGCGGAGATCGTGCAGCGGATCGGGGCGCGCTACCCGCTGGATCCGGTGGGCAGGGCCGACGGCAACGCCCCGGCGGCGGACTACGCCTTCCGCGACGGCAAGGGCACGGTTGGTATCGTGGCGTCCGTCACCGAGCCGTTCTGCGGCACCTGCAGCCGCGGCCGCCTCACGGCGGACGGCCGCCTGGTCACCTGCCTCTTCTCCCGCACCGGGCACGACCTCAAGGCCCGGCTCCGGAGCGGCGCCGGCGACGACGAGGTCCGGCAGTGGCTTGAGGCAATCTGGACCGGCCGCACCGACCGCTTCTCGGCGGAGCGGCTCGAAGCCATCCGCTCTCCCGACGGCTACGACCCCGGACAGCACGACAAGATCGAGATGATTACGCTGGGGGGTTGACGAGCGTCGCCGCCGGCCCGCGTGGCCGGCGTTCTCGTGTCTCCGTCCGTCCCGGTTCAAGCCCTCTTCGCAGGAATACCTATGCTGCTCATCAACAATGAAACCGTAGAGGAAATCCTCGACATGAAGGGGTGCATCGACGCCCTGGAGACCGGCTACCGGGACCTGCTGGCGCAACGGGCGGTGTACCGGCCCCGCATCGACCTCTACGTGCCGCAGGAAGAACCCGAACGCATGTACCGCTGGGGGACCATGGAGGGGGCGTCGCGCTCCTTCGGGGTCTTCGCCATCCGAATGAAGTCGGACATGCTGGAGTGGCCGGAGGGCCGCACCGTCGAGAAGTACTGCATGGAGCCCGGAACCTACTGCGGGCTGGTGCTGGTGTTCTCGGCGCGGAACGCCGAGCCGCTGGCCATCATTAACGACGGCATCATCCAGCACATGCGGGTGGGCGCCTGCGCCGGCTTGGCGGCCCGGTACCTGGCCCGGGACGACGCGGCGGTGGTGGGCATGCTCGGCTCCGGCGGCATGGCGGAGACCTACCTGCGGGCCTTCGCGGAAGTGCGGGAACTGCGGGAGGTCAAGGTCTACAGCCCCACCCCGGCCAACCGCGAGGCCTACGCGCGCAAGATGAGCGAGATGCTGGGCGTGCCGGTGACCGCCCGCGAGGGCGTGGAGGAGGTGGTCCGGGGTTCGGACATGGTGGCCACCTGCACCGACTCGGTCCGGGTGGTGGTGGAGAACTCCGGCTGGGTGGAGGACGGCGCCTTCGTCACCTGCGTCCGCAGCAACGAATGGGAACCCGGCATACTCGACCGCTGCGACGTCATCGTGAAGCTCGGGCGCGGCACCATCGGCACACTGGACGAGGGCATGCGGCGCATCGCCGGATACGCCTCCTACGTGGCCGGCACCGAGGACGAGACGGAACGCATCGTCACGCCGGGAGTCGACCTTTTCGCCGGCCAGCATCCCCTGCTCACGGATCTCATGGGAGGCACCGTCCAGGGCCGGCAGAAGGAATCGGACGTGACATTGTTCCTGAACGACGGCACCCAAGGGCTCCAGTTCGCGTCGGTGGCCGGCTACGTGGTGCGCAAGGCCCGGGAGCTGGGCGCCGGCCGGGAGATACCCAGGGAATGGTTTACCCAGGATATACGGGACTAGTGTCGTGTCCCACGTAATACTTTACCGAGATGCGCAGGATTTCTTGTTGTCGGCAAGGCGCGATGACGAGCAGTGGCGGGCACCACGCGAGGAAGAGCAACGCAGCCGACGACAAGAAAGACAAGCAGATCGGTAAAGTATTACGTGGGACACGACACTAGGCTTAGGGAGAGAAGTCGGATGCTCAAGGTCATTCCAGTAGAAGACGCGGTGGGTTTGCGGCTGGCCCACGACATCACCGAGATCATACCCGGCGGGCACAAGGGGCCGCGGTTCAAGCGCGGACACCTCATCGCCGAGGAGGACGTGCCGCGGCTGCTGGACGTGGGCAAGGCCCACATCTACATCATGGATCTCGGTCCGCACGACCTGCACGAGGAGGACGCCGCCGAACGGCTGGCGCGGGCCGCGGCCGGAAACGGCCTGACGCTCACCGACCCTAGCGAGGGCCGGGTCAACCTGGTGGCGGCAAGAGACGGCATGCTGGAGGTGGACGAGGAACTGCTGTTCCGCTTCAACGAACTGGGAGACCTCATCCTCGCCACCCTTCCCTCCGGAGAGTTCGTCCGGGACGGCACGGTGGTGGGCGGCACCCGCACCATCCCGGTGGTGGTGAAGGAAGAACTGGTGGCGCGGGCGGAAGCCCTGTGCGAGGGCGGATCCATCGTGTCGGTGACGGCCATGCCCGCGAAGAAGGTCTGCCTGCTGGTGACCGGCAGCGAGGTCTTCACCGGCCGGATCACGGACGGCTTCGAGCCGAGGGTGCGAGAGAAGGTGGAGGGCATGGGCTCGACCCTGGAGCCGGCCATTCTCGCCCCGGACGATCCCGACGTCATCGCCGGCCACATCAAGGACTTCGCCGCCAGAGGCGCGGAGATCATCCTGGTGAGCGGCGGCATGTCCGTGGACCCGGACGACCTCACTCCCGAAGGCATCCGCCGCAGCGGCGCGGACGTCGTCTCACACGGCTTCCCGGTGCTCCCCGGTTCCATGTTCCTCATGAGCTACCTGGGAGAAATCCCGGTCCTCGGCCTGTCCGGGTGCGTCCTCCACGACCCGGTCACCGCCTTCGATTTCATGCTGCCCAAGCTCCTGGCGGGAACCCGGGTCACCCGGGAAGACATCCTGCGCATGGGGCACGGCGGACTGCAGAAGAAGCGCTCGCACCATCACTGAGCCTCACCCGTCATCCCGGGCCTGACCCAGGGTGACGTTGTAGAGAGGGTGGTCCCGGTCAGACCGGGATCTGCGTGACCACGACGCGGCCGTCGCCATGCAGCCGGATGGCGTTGACGGTGCCGGCGTAGCTGGGGGAGCCGGAGTAGTAGGCGGGCACCTGTTGGTTGCCCACCTGGACGGCGCGGTTCCAGTGGCCCAGGGCCACGTAGTCGGCGCCGCTGGTGGTGAGGTTCTCCTGGCGGATCAGCCACGAGCCCAGCAGCACCGTCGAGTCGGGCTCGGCTTCCACGTAGTGGCCGTGGGCCACGGCCAACTGCCAGCGGGTGCGCCGCTCCGGGGGATCGGGTAGCGGCATCATGTCGAGATAATCCACGTGGGGCCGGCCCCAGACCTCCAGATCCAGCTCGGGGAAGTGGCTCCGCTCGGTGGTCAGGCCGAGCACGTGCACGTTACCGGCGTCGGCGAACTCGGTCCTGCGGTAGACCGAATCCGGGGTCAGCGGGTCGTGGTTGCCCGGCAGGATGACGATGGGAAGACCGGCGTCCGCCATGACTCCCGAAACTTCATCCAGGAGCAAGCCGCCCTGCCGGTTGTGGTCGAAGGTATCCCCCGCGAGAATGACGAGGTCGGCCTGCTGGTCGCGGGCCGTGGAAAGGACCTGCTGAAGGACCGGCACGTTGGCGGAATCGTCGTCGGTCAGGACACTGTCGGCGCCCAGATGCAGGTCGGACGTGTGGAGGATCAGGACTTCGCTGGCTTCGCTCATCTTTTCGTGGCCCGCAAACCGGGCTATTTCATGAGCTCGGCGTTGATGCCATCCAGCAAGCTCGCCGGCGGCTGCACCGCGTCCTGGTCCAGAAGAGCCAGCGGCGTGTCGCAGAGGTTGAGATCCTCGATGAACTCGGCCCGTTCTTCGTTGAGATAGATGAGGCCGGTCAGGAACTTGTGCTCGGCCACCGCGGCGTGAAGCGCGGTCACCGCCTGCATCCGGCTGGTGGGATCATAGTTGTGCCCGAGCTTGTGCAGCGTGATCCTCGAGCCGTCGTGCAGGGTCACCTCCTGATCGGTTCCCTCCTGGTAGTCCACCTCGATGTTCTCGTAGGGCGGAATGAAGTCGATGTCATGGAGCGGGTCCAGGTGCTCCCGGATATACTTGAGGCTCTTGGTGGATCCCGAGTGGTCGTTGAATGTGACGCAGGGGCTCAGCACGTCCAGGATGGCGGTCCCCTTGTGGGCCACGGCGCCCTGGATCAACGGCGCGAGCTGCTTCCGGTCGCCGGAAAAGCTCCGGCCGACGTAGGTGGCGCCCAGGGTGATGGCCAGCTCGGCCAGGTCGATGGCGGGCATGTCGTTGATCTTGCCGCCCTTCATCACCGTGCCCTCGTCGGCGGTGGCGGAGAACTGGCCCTTGGTGAGCCCGTACACGCCGTTGTTCTCGATGACGTAGGTGATGTTCACGTTGCGGCGCATCATGTGGCAGAAGTTGCCAAGCCCGATGGCGGAAGTGTCGCCGTCACCGGAGATCCCCAGCGGGATCATGGTGTGGTTGCCGACGTTGGCTCCGGTGGCCACCGACGCCATCCGGCCGTGCACCGCGTTGATGCCGAAGGCCTGGTTCATGAAGTAGTTCGGGGTCTTGGAGGAGCAGCCGATGCCGCTCATCTTGATGACCTGGCGCGGGTCCACGCTGCTGGCGAAGAACGCCCGCATGATGGACGCCGAGATCGCGTCATGGCCGCAGCCGCGGCACATGGTCGATTCCGCCCCCTTGTAGTCTTTTTCCGTTAGATCGACGCGATTTGTTTTTGCCATGACTCATCCACCTTCGTTTCGATTCCATTGGCTACGGCTTCGCGATGCTGCTCGACCTGCCGCACGATCTCGCCCGCGGTGGCGGGGAGCCCGTCGTAAATGAGGATGCTGACGATCCGGGTGGCGAACTCGGGATACGCCTCCTTGAAGATCGCCGCCATCTGCCCGTCGCGGTTCTGCTCCATGAGGTAGACCACCTCGTGGGAGGCCACGAACTCCCGGACCTCATGGGTCAGGGGCAGCGCCCTCAACAGCAGGTGGTTGGTCTCGACGCCCGAGGCCCTGAGGCGGTCCCGCGCCTCCCGCACGGCCTCGTAGCTCGACCCGAAGCAGATGACGCCGGTGTTCACGTCCGCCTGGGCTTCGACCAGCGGCTTGGGAACGTACGCGCGAGCGGTGTCGTGCTTTCGCCGCAGCCGGTCCAGGGTCTCCTTGTAATCGCCCTCGTCCTCGGAGTAGCGCGCCTGGTCGTCGTGGCCCGAGCCGCGGGCGAAGTAGGCCGCCAGGGGATGCTCGGTGCCCGGCAGGGTCCTCTGCGGCACGCCGTCGCCGTCCACGTCGCGGTACCGCGCGAAACTTCCCTGCTTGTCGAGGTCGTCCGCGTTGAGAACCTTGCCCCGGTCGAACGGCTCCTGCACCAGCGCCAACGGGTCGGAGCCCCAGAGGTTCATGCCGAGGTCGAGATCCATCATGACGAACACCGGGGTCTGGAACCGGTCGGCGAGGTCGAAGCTCTTGCGCCCCAGGTCGAAGCAGGACTTCATGTCGTGGGGGATCAGGATGATGTGTCGGGTGTCGCCGTGGGAGGCCACGTGCATGAGCTGGATGTCGGCCTGCTGGGTGCGGGTCGGGAGCCCGGTGGAAGGGCCGCCGCGCTGGATGATGAAGTAGACGCCGGGAATCTCCGCGAAGTACTGGAGGCCGAGGGTCTCGTTCATGAGCGACAGGCCCGGCCCCGAGGTCGACGTCATGGCCCGGGCGCCCATCCATCCCGCGCCCGCCACCATGTTGGTGGCGGCGATCTCGTCCTCGGCCTGGATCACCGCGTAGGTGTTCTTGCCGTCCTTGTCCTTGCGCAGCCGCGGCAGGTAGCGCTCCAGGGCCTCGGCCAGGGAGCTGGACGGGGTGATGGGATACCAGGCGCAGAAGGTGACCCCGCCGTAGATCGCGCCCAGCGCGCAGGCGGTGTTGCCCTCGGTGACGATCTTGCCGTCGTTGCCGCCGGGGATCTTCTCCAGCATGGAGAGGGACTGGCTCAGGCCGTTGTCGCGCATGTGGTTGTAGCCGAGCTCGATGCAGAGCAGGTTGGACTCGATGACCGCGGGCTTGTTGCCGAAGGTGTCGCTCAGCACCTCGCGAATCGTGTCCATGTCGATGCCGAAGAGATAGGCCAGGGCGCCCACGTACAGCATGTTGCGCTGCTTGGCCCGCAACGGACCGGCTTCCACGTGTTTCTGGACCAGAGCGTTGGCGGGGACGCCGAGATACTGGACGCCGTCGCGCTTCAGGTGGTCCGGCAACGGTTTGGTGTCGTCGTAAAGGATCAGGCCGCCGTCCCGGACCCGGTAGATGTCCTTGTCCGCGGTATCGTCGTTGAACATCACCATGACGTCGATGACATCCTTCCGTCCGAGGTAACCGTCGCCGTTGGCCCGGATCTGGTACCAGGTCGGCAGCCCCTGGATGTTGGACGGAAACATGTTCTTGGAGGAGCAGGGAATGCCCATCTTGAAGATGGACTTGAACAGGATATTGTTGGAAGACGCACTTCCTGAACCGTTGGCAGTAGCGACGCTAATGCTGAGATCGTTGACAACGGGCATGTCGTTCTCCATTGTTGTGGGGCGAAATGTGTTGGCTGGCTAGTCTACCAACAGAACGTAACCGAAACAAGGACTTAACCCCTTCTTGACATTGAATTCCACACGATTGCGGCCGTTTTCCGCCCGGCTCTACCCCGGCGTATAGTTCTCTTCCGATTCCCAGAACTCTTCGATCTCCTTCCAGGCCTTGCGCACGACGTCGTCGATGTCGAGGGCCTGGGCGTACTGCAGCACGTCTCCCACCGAGACGATACCCGCCAGATCGTCGCCGTCTCCGGCCACGGGCATGTGCCGAAACCCGTTGTCGCGCATGGTCGCCAACACGTCCTGGACCGGCGTTGATCCGCTGGTGACCACGGGATCGGGCGTCATGACCTCGGACACCGGGACCTGACCCATGTCCCGGTCTTCCAGGGCGATCCGCGTCAGCACGTCCCGCTCGGTGAAGATGCCGGCGGTGTTGCCGTCGACGGAAACCATGACGCAGCCCGTCTGCTCCCTCACCATCTTGTCGATGACCTCGGTCACCGGCATGGCGCCATCCACGGTGGGCACGCCGCCGGAGACCACCTCCCCCACGGTCCGCGAGTCCCGCAGGTTCGCGCCCAGCTCCACCACCAGGTTGAGGATCCGCCGCATGGAGACAAGGCCGACCATGCGCCGGTTGTCGCCGTAGACCACCAGGTGGCGGTAACGCCCCTTGTACATCCGCCCCAGCACCTCGACGATGGACGTCCCCTCGGGAACTCCCTGGACCGGGGTGGTCATGACCCGGCGTATGGACGTCTTGTGCACGTCCAGTACGCGGTTCATGACCCGTCTCAGGATGTCGGTCTCGGTGAAGATACCGACCGGGGCGCCGTTCTCGGTAATGACCACCCGGCCCACCCGGCGATCCACCATGAGCCGGGTGACATCCCGGATGGTGCTCGACGGCTCGGCGGTGATGACCGCGGTCGTCATGATCTCGCTTACCTTGTTGGACAGCATGGGAAACCTCCAGGACGCCGGGCGAGCGGAACAAACCGTTACCTCGGCTACAAATCGATTAGTGTCCCATGGGGTCGGTCGATGCGCGAATCGGCACGTGAATTGACCCGACCGGACACTAATCCTACACTATGATAACCACAGCGCTCGTCTTACGCAATTTCTCATGGAACTGATCATCGCCTGCTTGTTCCTGGGCTTTCTGTCCGCGGAACTGATCGTCGAATCCCTGCTCAACGAAGCCAACATGCGGCATCTGGAGCGGCAGTGGCGGCAGGGCCGGCTGCCGGACGGGTTCGCCGCCAGCATCAGCCCCGAAACCCACGAGAAATCAGTACGTTATGCCCTTGCCCGAGGCCGTTTCGCGCGCTGGTCGGCGTTGTACGGTACCGGGCTGACGCTGCTGGTGCTGTTCGGCGGCGTGCTTCCGTGGGTGGACGGGCTCGCCCGCGGGCTCGGCGCCTTCCTGCCCGTACCGGAGGCCGCCGGCATCCTGTTCTGTCTCGCGGTCGGCGGGGTCTTCGCCGTCATGTCCCTGCCCCTCCGGATCTACTCCACCTTCGTGCTCGAGGAACGCTTCGGCTTCAACAAGACGGACGTGCGGACCTTCGTCATGGACCGGCTCAAGGGGACGGTCCTGGCCGTGGTGATCGGGGCGCCGTTCCTCTACGGAGTGTTGTGGCTCATGAAGGCCACCGGCGCCTGGTGGTGGGTGTACGTCTTCGGTTTCGTGTTCGCGTTCCAGGGCCTGATGCTGGTCATCTATCCTACCCTGATCGCGCCGCTGTTCAACCGGTTCTCGCCGGTGGCGGACGACTCGCTGCGGGACGCCATCGCGGAGCTGGCGCAACGGGTGGGGCTCCGGACCAGCGGCATCTACACCATGGACGGCTCCAGGCGGTCCGGGCATTCCAACGCCTACTTCACCGGCTTGGGGAAGGCCAAGCGCATCGTCCTGTTCGACACGCTGCTGCAACAACTCGACCGTCCGCAACTCCTCTCCGTGCTGGCCCACGAGATGGGACACTACAAGATGCGTCACGTGCTCAAGGGCCTGGCCCTGAGCGCCGTCTTCACCCTGGCCGGACTGTGGGTGCTCAGCCTGCTGCTGGACTACCCGCCCCTGTTCCGGACCTTCGGACTGGACGGGCCGGCCCACCACGCGGCGCTGGTCATCTTCACGTTGATCTCCGGGCCGTTTACATTCTGGCTGGCGCCGTTTATGAACCAGATTTCGCGGCGGCACGAGTACGAGGCCGACGGCTTCGCGGTCCGGCTGCTGGAGGACGGCAAGCCCCTGGAAGAGGCCCTGGTGGCCCTGACCGTCAACAACCTGAGCAATCCGACGCCACATCCCTGGTACTCCGCCTACCACGACTCGCATCCGGCCACGGCGGAGCGGGTCCGGGCCATCCGGGACGCGGCGGCGGCAGGCGCCGCCGGATGACGCTCTCACAAGGAACCCCATGACACGGATACTGAACAACGACGACGTGCGGCAGGCCATGAACATCGACGAGTGCCTGGAGGCCATGGCCACCGCCTACCGGGACCTCCCGGACGGCCGGTCGGTGAACCGCCCCACCACCCACATCTACACGCACCACTCCATGGCCGACGCCTCCTACAGCTTCAAGTCCGTGGAGGGGGCGGTGGAGCGGTTCGGCACCCTGGCCCTGCGGGTGACCTCGGACGTGGTCCGCGAGGAGACCTACAACGGCTCGATTCGGCTGGAAAAGCTGCCGTTGGCCGGCAAGGGGCTATTCCTCGGGCTGGTGCAGCTGTACAGCCTGGAGAACGGCGAGTTGATGGGTATCCTGCCGGACGGGGTCATCCAGCAGACCCGGGTGGCCATCACCAGCGCCCTGGGCGCCCAGGCGCTGTGCCGGCCGGAGGCCGCCCGGCTGGGGCTCATCGGCACCGGCGGACAGGCGCGCGCCCACTTCCGCCTGCTCACCCACGTGCTCCCCATCAAGACGGTCAAGGTCTACAGCCCCCGGCCCGAACACCGGCAGTCCTTCGCCGAGGAGATGGACGGGCACGGCGGCATCGAGGTGGAGCCCACGGGCAGCGTCGCCGCGGCCATCGCCGGATGCGACATCATCTGCACCGCCACCAGCACATCCTCCCCCATCATCACCGGCGACATGCTGGAGCCCGGCGTGCACTACAACGCCATCCGCGAGTTCGAGCACGACGACACCGTCTTCGCCAAGGCCGACATCACCGGCATCCACACGCAGATGGGCGGCATCCGGCACCACCTGCCCCCCGGCGTCGACCACCTGCCGGGAATCCGCCAAGAAAAGCCGCGGGACTGGAGCGTCTACCCGGAGATCTCGGACTTCCTGTCCGGCCGCGCCACGGGGCGCACCGGCGCCGACCAGATCACCTTCTTCCTCAACAACATCGGCATCGGCGTCCAGTTCGCCGCCATGGGGCACTGCATCCTCAAGGCCGCCGAGAAGATGGGGTTGGGCAAGGAAGTGGAGAGCGACTGGTTCCTGCAGGACATCAAACCTTGATTCCGCACGGCCTGACGCAGCACACGAAGCAGGACTCAACCCCGCATGCGGGGGCTTTTTCCCTCTACGTCCACATCCCCTACTGCGTCAGCAAGTGCCCCTACTGCGACTTCAACTCGCACGTGGCCGCCCGCATACCCGAGGAAGAATATACCGCGGCGCTCCTCCGGGAGCTTCGCCACCATTCCGAGCGGGATGCCTGGGCGGGCCGTTCCGTCAAGACCATCTTCTTCGGCGGCGGCACCCCGTCGACCTTCCGGGGAACCAGCATCGGCGCCGTGCTGGACGAAGCCGCAGGGCTCTTCGGTTTCGATGAGCCGCCGGAGATCACCCTGGAAGCCAACCCCGGCGCGGTGGATGCCGGCCGCTTCCGCGACTATCGGAGTTGCGGCGTCAACCGCATCAGCATCGGGGCGCAGAGCTTCGACGCCAGACTGCTCCAGTTCCTGGGCCGGGTCCACAGCGCGGAGGAAACACGCCAGGCCCTCAAGAGCGTCCGGAAGGCGGGCTTCGACAACTTCAGCCTCGACCTGATCTACGGGATTCCGGGCCAGACCGTGGACGGCGTGGGCCACGACCTCTCCCAGGCGCTGGAAAACGAGCCGCCTCACCTGTCCGCCTACAACCTCACCATCGAGGAAGGCACCCCCTTCCACGCCCGCTACCGCCAGGGCCTGCTGAAACCCCTGGACGAAGAGGCGGAGATCGAGATGGCCGCCCGCATCCAGAGCACTCTGGCCGACGCCGGCCTGGAGCGCTACGAGATCTCCAACCACGCCCGCCCCGGCCTCGAGTCCCGCCACAACGTCAACTACTGGGAAGGCGGCGACTACCTCGGCATCGGAGCCGGCGCCCACAGCCACCACCGCAGGCCGGACGACCCCTTGGGGGAACGCTGGCAGAACGAGCGTTTGCCGACCGGCTACATGCGCCTCGCCGGCGAGGACGGCCACGCGGTCACCGAGCGCGAGCGCCCGGAGTTGCGGCAGGCCATGGCGGAGTGCCTGTTCACGGGGTTGCGGATGATCAGAGGGGTTTCGGTGCCGGAGTTTGAGCGGCGATTCGGGACCAAGCCCGAGGACGCCTTCCCTGAAATCGCCGAGTGGCTGTCCGAGGGGTTGCTCGTCAACAACGGCCAGCGCCTGCACTTTACACCCCGCGGACTGCTGCTCGCCAACGAACTGTTCGTTCGCCTCGTGTGACCGTCGACCAACCAAGCCGGCCCGCTCATTTGTGCTTGCAAATGGGCATCCCGGTGGTAGATTTCAACCAATGCACCAAGCGTGGCCCTCGCGGAGGTGCTGGCCATTGACGGTGCTGGAGTCGACAAATGTCATCCACTACCTATACGATTACCGAGGCGCGCGCCCGTCTTTCCGAGCTGCTGCGGCGCGCCAAGGCCGGCGAAGAGATCGTCATCACCAAGGGCCACGAACCGCAGGCCCGGATACTGCCCCCCGCCACTTCCCGTCGACGGGAAGCCGCGCCTCTTCGGCACCTCCACCTTCCGGATGATCTTTTTGACCGTGAGGACGCCGAACAGGCTGCTATTGACGCCGGTGAGCACAGCGACGCTTTGGCTTCCTCGACAAGACGGATCTGACACCCGGAACTCTTCGTTCGGCTCGTGTAAAGATCGACCACACCCAATACCGTCAGAGGTACGCCCGAAAGCCACTCCGGCTCTCCTTTAGATCTTGAAAACCGCTTCTCCGGTCCCCATACTGAACGGAGGGCCTATCGCTACAAAGGTGGGATGGTTGGATGAGCACGGTTCTCGACGAGGTGACGACCGAAAGGATTGATGCGGCGCACGTACGGCGGCGTGTCAAGGACTGGGAAGGGCGTCTGAACGACCTCTACGCCGTGATCGGCGACTGGTTGCCCGATGGATGGGGAGCCCGCAAAGGTACGCCGGTCATGATGCACGAGGAGTTGATGCGCAACTACGGCGTAGCGGCGAAGCGCATACCGACGCTCGAACTCCTCGGTCGGTCAGGGGAGATCGTCAAGGTTGAACCACGGGCATTGTGGATCATCGGCAGCAACGGCCGGATCGATCTGAAACGCGACGGTCATCGTTACCTCATCGTCGATGTGGCTGAAAACTTTGAGCAGCCGGACTGGCAGGTCGCCCATGCCGAGCGGCGGTGCGATCGGGAAACCGTCACGCGCGAATGGCTGAGGCGCATCCTTCAGTGAGAGATATCCAGGCCATTGCCGCCCTGTACGAACAGGTTGACAATTTTCTCGAAACTCTGCGTGACACCGGGGAGACGGCCCGTGACGAAGACGCGCGTGATCGCGCCGCCCACAAGCAACGGATAAACGATCAAGCGTACTTCGTGCTGGCGTGGGGCCAACTGGAGGCGGATATAGAGGAGGCGTGCAGGGGTGCCATTCGCCATGCGCAAACCCACAGTGACTGGCGGCATCGTCGTGCCTGGACCTTGTACAATCCGGAAGATCCCCGGCTATCAGGCTTGAGCTTTCAGAGCCGTCTGACACTGGTCGTCGACAAGCACACCGACGAGTGGAAAAGGACCATGCAGCATTACAACCTCCGAAACCAGATTGCATACGGCACTCTCGTCCCCGAACGCATCGATGTCTCCAGCGTCATTGAGGACTTTCTTCGCATTCAGTCATCGCTGGCGCGGGATTGATCAAGGACGCGACATGACCACATTCAGCGACGACCTGACCCAGGCCTTCAATGAAGCTCTCGCCCATGCAAAGGGCCAAGGCCCCGCCGTTGTACACTCACCCGTGTCGCCGCGTGAGATCCGGAAGCAGGCCAAGCTTACCCAAGCCCAGATGGCACCGCTGATGGGGATGAGCGTTTCCGGTTACCGGGAGTGGGAGCAGGGAACGCGGCGGGTCAGCGGTCCTGCCGCCACCCTCTTACGCGTCATCGAAAAGGACCTGGAGGCGGTGAGACGCGCCTTGCTCGTTCCCTGAACGGGCGAAATCAACTTTGTCGTCTGCCCACATGGTTTCAACGCCTTGCTGGTGGGGGATGGCGATTGGCGACTAGTCACCGCCCAAGACATCCTCAATGACCGTGCGCAACTCTTCATCGGTGAAAAGTCTAGCGTCAGTGCCAATCAGGTTCTGTAGTGCTTGATTTTCCTTGGAGTTATCGCGCATGCGTTTCCAACCTCCGCTGTCGGCCAGTCATGCAAGCGCTCTGTCCATCGCCTGTCTGTCCGTGGAACGCTGTCGGCGTGCCTGAGCCAATTCGTAGCTCGCCTGCATGCGCATCCAATGGTCGGCGGTCCCCCAGCCGATTTCTTCCAGCGCAAGCGCCATGTTGGCGGACAGGCCCGCCTTGCCGTTCAGCAAACGGGACAGCGTCCCGCGCTCGCAGTGCAGACGAGCCGCCGTCTCGGTGACGTTCCAGCCCATGTCGTCCATGCTTTCGCGGATCAGTTCGCCCAGATGTGGGGGGTTCAGCATGGAACCTACGCGTTCAACATTCCTCTTGCGCATCGGGCATACTCCTTTCCGGTCAGTGGTAGTCAACCAAGTCGACGTCCACGGCCTCGCCCTCATCGAATCGGAACACCACACGCCAATTCCCGGAGACGCTCACGCTCCATTCGCCCGCCCGGTCGCCCTTCAACGGGTGCAGCCGAAAGCCGGGCGCATCCGCGTCGCCTGGACGGGTCGCTTCTTGCAACCGAAAAAGAATGCGTCGGAGCCGAGGAACCAAGGCAGCAGCCATGAGGGGTCACAAGGTTACACCAATGCGTACTTACACTCCCGTCGTGGAACGCTGTCCGGATACATGCCTCTATGTCGGCTACGTCCCGGAACTTCCAGGAGCGCACAGTCAGGGCGAGACTCGTGAGGAACTCAACGAGAATCTCCAGGAGGTCATCGCCATGCTGTTGGACGACGGAGAATCGCCCGAGATATCGGTCTGACCGTCAACGAGTTGATCGAGCGTCGCTCTTAGAACAACTCGGCAGGGGAACTCTTGACCGGGACCGCCTCAGGTCCCCATCTCCCACGAAGACAGGTACTTCTTCTGCTCGCGGGTGAGCTTGTCCATCTGGATGCCCATGGTGGCGAGCTTGATGCTGGCGACCCACTCTTCCAGGGCCTGGGGGACGTCGTAGACCTGGGGGGAGAGGTCGTCGCGGTTCTGGACGGCCCACTCGGAGGCGAGGGCCTGGGTGGCGAAGCTCATGTCCATGACCGAGGCGGGATGGCCTTCGGCGGCGGCGAGGTTCACCAGGCGGCCTTCGCCCAGGAGGAAGAGGCGCTTGCCGCCGGGCAAGGTGTAGGAGTCGACGTGGTTGCGCACGTTCTTTTCGCGCTTGGTGGCCATGGCGGTGAGGGCCTTGATGTCGATCTCGATGTCGAAGTGGCCGGAATTGCAGATGATGGCGCCGTCCTTCATGGCCTTCAGGTGTTCCTTGCCGATGACGTGCATGTCTCCGGTCAAGGTGATGAACAGGTCACCGACCCTGGCGGCGTCCTTCATGGGCATGACGTCGAAGCCGTCCATGGAGGCTTCCAGGGCACGCACGGGGTCCACCTCGGTGACCACCACCTTGGCGCCCATGCCGCGGGCGCGCGAAGCCACGCCCCGGCCGCACCAGCCGTAGCCGGCAACCACCACCCGCTTGCCGGCCAGCAGCACGTCCGTCGCCCGGATGATGCCGTCGATGGTGGACTGGCCGGTGCCGTAGCGGTTGTCGAAGAGGTGCTTGGTGGCGGCGTCGTTGACCGCGATGATGGGGATCTTCAGCGCCTTGTCGGCCTCCAGTGCCCGCAACCGGATGACCCCGGTGGTGGTTTCCTCCATGGAGGCCACCATCCCGGATGCCAGGTTGGAGTAGTCCTGATGCAGCATGGACACCAGGTCCGCGCCGTCGTCCATGGTGATGACCGGCCGGTGATCCAGCGCCGCCCGCAGATGCCGGTAGTAGGTCTTGTGGTCCTCTCCGCGCACCGCGAATACGGACATGCCTTCCTTCTTCACCAGCGCCGCCGCCACGTCGTCCTGAGTCGACAGCGGGTTCGAAGCGCACAGCACCACGTCGGCGCCGCCGGCTTTCAGGGTGCGCGCGAGGTTGGCGGTTTCCGCGGTCACGTGCAGGCAGGCGGAAAACCGCAGGCCCTTGAACGGCTTCTCCTTCCGGAAACGGGCGCGCACGTCGCGGAGCACCGGCATCTCCTGATCGGCCCAAAGGACGCGCTTCCAGCCGTCCGCCGCCAGCCGTGCGTCGGCAATGTCGAATTTCGATTTCGCCATGTTCCTCTCCATCTCCGCCGGCCCGCTTACACCACCGCCGTGCAGCCGTCACCACCGGAAGGGTTGCAGATGTGGGTTTGGTCCTAGCCTTTGAGTCCGCTGCTCAGACTCGCAGCCCGGTCGGTGCTCTCCCAGGTGAAGAGACCGCTCTCCGGCTTGCGGCCGAAATGACCGTAGGCAGCGGATTTCCGGTAGATGGGCGCTCGCAGGTTCAGGGCGTCGATGATCCCCTTGGGAGTGAGATCGAAGTTCTTTCGCACCAGCTTCACGATCTCCGCATCCGACAACCTGCTGGTGCCGAAGGTATCGACGGCGATGGAGACCGGCTCGGCGACGCCGATGACGTACGCGAGCTGTATCTCGCAACGCCGGGCCAGTCCCGCGGCCACGATGTTCTTGGCCACGTAGCGGGCAACGTACGCCCCGCTCCGGTCTACCTTGGAGGGGTCCTTGCCCGAGAATGCGCCGCCGCCGTGACGCCCCATGCCGCCGTAGGTGTCCACGATGATCTTGCGGCCGGTAAGGCCGGCATCGGCCTGGGGGCCTCCGATCTCGAAGCTGCCGGTGGGATTGACGAGAAACTCCGTGTCGCCGTCGAGATACCGGGCCGGCACCACCTCCCTTATGACACTGTTGATGATCTCCCTTTCGAGGTCATCGTGGGATATGTCAGGGCTGTGCTGGGTCGAAACCACCACGTTGCTGACCCGTTGCGGCCGGCCGTCCTGGTACTGGACGCTGACCTGGGACTTCGAATCCGGACGCAATAACCTGGCGAGCGGAACCTTCCCGGATTTCCTGATATCGGCCAGATCGGACACGAGATCGTGGGCGAGCTTGATGGGCAGCGGCATGAGCTCGTCGGTTTCATCACACGCGTAACCGAACATCATCCCCTGGTCGCCCGCGCCCTGCTCCTTGTGGAGGCCTTCGCCTTCGGTCACCCCTTGGGAGATGTTCGGCGACTGGCTCACCAGCCTTACGAGGATCTCGCAGCTGTTGCCGTCGAAACCCTTGGCGGGGTCGTCGTAGCCGATGTCGAGGGCCACCCGGCGAGCCACGCTCTCGTAGTCCACCTCGCCCTTGCTGGTGATCTCACCCGCGATCACGATCAGATCGTTCTTGACCAGGGTCTCGCACGCGACCCGGCTGTCCGGGTCCAATGCCAGATGGGCGTCGAGCACCGCGTCCGAGATCTGGTCGCACATCTTGTCGGGATGCCCCTCCGAGACCGACTCCGAGGTAAAAACAAAGTCTTTGTTCGTCATGATTCCTGTTCGACCCTTTCGTTAGTCGCTCTCGCGGAACTTGTCCTCGATGAGCTGCTCGATGGCGAGCATCGCTTCCTGGGCGTCCTCGCCCTTGGTTTCCACCCGGATCTTGCTGCCCTTGGCCGCCCCGAGCGTCAGGACGCCCATGATGCTACGCGCATTCACGACGTTATCGTCCTTGGAGATCTTCACCTCCGCGGCGAACTGGTTCACGGTCTGGACCAGCAGAGCGGAGGCGCGGGCGTGCATCCCGAGGCGGTTCTTTATCTCGAGCTTCTTCTTAACGCGCTGCATGGGTCATCTGTCAATGTCCCGGTGCCGCAACTGGATGCGCCACGGAGTCCCCTCCAGGCGCCGCGCGAACTCGGCGGCCAGAACCACCGACCGGTGCTTGCCGCCGGTACAACCGAAGGCCACGGTCAGGTTGCTCTTGCCTTCACGTTCATAGTTGGGCAGCGTGAAGTCCAGCAACGCGCTCATCCGTTCCACGAACGCGTGGGTTTCCGTCCGGCTGAGCACGAACTCGCGAACCTCCGGTGCCAATCCGCTCTTGGCCTCCAACCCACTAACAAAAAATGGATTGGGAAGGAACCTCACGTCGATAACCATGTCCGCTTCGGTGGGAATACCGTACCTGTAGCCGAAGGACACGAAGAAAACCGACATCTGCCGCTTGCCCAGCGCCCGGACACACGACTCCTCGACGACCTGCTTGAGATCGTGGACGTTCAGGTGGGTGGTATCGATGACGCGGTCCGCGGAATCCCGCATCCCGGTCAACGCCGTCCGCTCCCGCGCGACCCCTTCCTGGACGGACCCGTCGCCCTGCAGCGGATGGGGCCGGCGGGTTTCGCTGAACCGGCGCAGCAGCAGCTCGTCGCTGGCGTCCAGGAAGACCACCTCCACACGGTGACCGGCGGCGCGGGTGTCCTCCAGCACTTCGTGCCAGCCCTCCATGAACCGCGCGCCGCGAAGGTCGATGCCGAAGGCGACCCGTTCTATTCCTTCACGGTAGCCCTGGCACAGGTCGATGAACCTTGGGATCAGCAGCACCGGCAGGTTGTCGATGCAGAAGAAGCTGTTGTCCTCGAGGACCCGCATGGCGGCGTTCTTGCCGGAACCCGACATGCCGGTGATGACGACGATGTCAAGCTGGCCGCGCATGCGCTTCAAACGGACACATCACGATTCAGAGGTCCCTCTCCTTCTCCTCGATCAGGCTCACCATCTCTTCGGGAGTCTGGACTTGCATGAGGTGCTCCCTCAGCGAGGCATCCTTCACCAGCCGGGACACGCGGGCCAGCGCGCTCAGATGCTCGGAGGTCGAGCCTTCCGGCGCCACCAGGAGAAAGAAGAGATGCGTCGGCGTGCCGTCCTGGGCGTCGAAATCGACACCCTCCCGGCTGCGGGCGAAGGCGATGTACACGCGCTTCAGCCCGGGCAGCTTGCCGTGGGGGATGGCGACGCCCTCGCCGATGGCGGTGCTGCAGATCCGCTCCCGGGCGTGGACCACCTCCAGCAGGCGCCGCGAATCCTCAAAGCCGAAATGGCTCGATACACGCGTCACGATCTCCTCGAGGACGGCGAACTTTTCCCGTGCCTCGAGGCTCGGGATGACCGCTTCAGGATCCAGAACGTCCGTGATTCGCAACCCCTACCCCCTTTGTGGACGGCTGCCCGAGGCAGCCCGCCTGCTCATGTCCGCGCACGGCCAAACGCCTGCGATGCCTCACTCCTGCGCGCCCCGGTATTGGGCGAACGGTTCCCGTCGCCGGGACGACGGGAGGATACCGAGCTGCTCGCGGTACTTCGCGACCGTCCGGCGCGCGATGTCGATGCCCAGGCCCTGCAGCTCACCCGCGATCTCCTGGTCGCTCAGCGGCTTGCCGGGATTCTCGGTGTCCACCAGCTTCCGTATCCTGTCCCGCACCGACTCCGAAGAGACCACCGTGGCGCTGTCGTTGCGGGGGAGCCCGCTCTGAAAGAAGAACTTCAGCTCGAACACACCCTGCGGCGTATGGGCGTACTTGTTGGAAGTGGCCCGGCTCACCGTGGAGGGGTGCATGCCGATTTCCGCCGCCACCTCGCGCAGCACCAGGGGCTTCAGCCGGGTTACGCCGTGCTCGAGGAACTCGCGCTGAAAGCTGAAGATGCTCTCGCTCACGCGATAGAGGGTCTGCTGCCGCCAGTGGATGCTCTTGATCAACCAGGTGGCGGCCCGGACCTTGGTCTCCAGGTACTCCCGCGCCTTGCGGACCTCTTCGCCCCGCTCGCCGGCCAGACGCCGCACCAGCGCGCTCACCCGCAGGGGCGGGACGCCGTCGTCGTTCAGGAAGATGGCGTACTCCCCCGCCACCTTCTGTACCACCACGTCCGGGATGATCGTGTGGATCTCGTCGTCGTCGAAGCCGCGGGCCGGCTTAGGCTCCAGGCAGGCAATGAGATGGGCCGCTTCGATGACCTCCGCGAGGGTGGCGTTCAGGCCCTGGGCTATCCTGTCATATTGCTTGTACTCCAGTTCATGGAGGTGATGGGCCACCATGCCGGCGGCGACGCTGTCCTCCAGTCCGGCATTCCGAAGCTGCACCAGCAGGCACTCGCGCAGGTCCCGCGCGGCGATGCCCACGGGATCGAAGAGCTGGATGCAACTCAGGACGTCCTCTACCGTGTCGGGCGGGGCATGGGCCAGCGCGCCGACCTCCTCCAGGGACATATCCAGGTAGCCGCGCTCATCGAGGTTGCCGATGATGACCGTCCCGACATCCTCGGCGGACGGATCGAGTCCGGCCATGCGGAGCTGCCACAACAGGTGTTCCTGGAGCGTCTCCCGGCGGGTTACCGTGTTCTCCAGGGAGGGAAAATCCTCCTCCTCCCGCACGACTTCGGGACTGGCCATGTCGTGACGCGAGTTGGTGCCCAGATAGTCCTGCCACTCCGCGATGCGGTCGGCCACCAGCATTTCCCGCGCCGCATCAGGCTCCCGGACCGTCTCCGCGCCGCCGTCGTCTTCGTCGCGCGCCTCCTCCAGGGCGGGGTTCTCCTCCAACTCCTGCGCGATCCTTTCCTGGAGATCGAGGTGAGACAGCTGGAGGAGCTTGATGGCTTGCTGCAACTGGGGTGTCATCACCAGTTGCGGCATGAGTTTCTGGGAGAGCTTGATCTCGAGTGCCATGGGGCGTCCTGCCTGGCCTGACGTGTCCTACAGTCTGAAACCTTCGCCCAGGTAGACCTCGCGCGCCTTGTCGCTGGCAGCGATATCGCCGGGCGTTCCCTCCGCGAGCACCACACCTTGGCTGAGGATGTAGGCGCGGGTGCAGATCTCCAGGGTCTCCCTGACGTTGTGGTCGGTAATCAAAACCCCGATTCCGGCCTTGGTCAGCCGCTGAATGACCGTCTTGATTTCCCCCAGGGCGATGGGGTCGACGCCCGTGAAGGGTTCGTCGAGCAGCACGAAAAAAGGCGACAGGATCAGCGCGCGGGCGATCTCCACGCGCCGCCGTTCGCCTCCGGAGAGCGTATACGCCTTCTGCCCGGCCAGGTGGACGAGGCCGAACATCTCCAGGAGCCGCCGGCTTCTCTCCTCCTCCTCGTCCCTGCCGATCCCCAGGGTCTCAAGGATGGCCAGCAGGTTCTGCTTCACGGTCAGCCCCCGGAACACCGAGGACTCCTGTGGGAGGTAGCTGATACCCGCCCGCGCCCGCCGGTAGATCGGAGCGGCGGTAAGGTCCGTGCCGTTGAGAGTGACCTTCCCGCCGTCGGCCCTGACCAGACCGATGACGATGTGGAACAGGGTCGTCTTTCCGGCTCCGTTGGGGCCGAGGAGACCCACTACCTCTCCGCCCCGGACTTCCAGCGTGACCTGGTCAACGACCCGCCGGCCCTGGTAAGCCTTTATGATACCGTCCGCGTTGAGAAGGCTCATCCGACACAACCTGCAACCCAGTGGCCTATCCGGCTCAACGCTTCAGTTGTCCCGGGAAGATCACCGCCCTGACGCGTCCCTCGGTGTTCTCCACCACACTGCGGTCCTCTTTGATGTAGATGGTGATGCGGTCGCCCGATATGCTGTTCTTTCCCTCGCGCACGACGGTGTTGCCGGACACGGTGATGGTCTCCTTAAGGCCGTCGAACACGGCCCTGTCGCCGGTCATCTCCCGTCCCGAGTGGTTCACCCGCACCTTCCCCTCGGCCACGACGGTCTTCAACACCCCGTCCTCGGGATCGTACCGCGCCGACAGGACGTCGCTGGCGATCCTCACGTCCTCCCGCTCCACCAGAACATCGCCCCGGTACACGATGATGTTCTGCCTGCGCTGGAGCTCCATGGTGTCGGCGGTAATGACCAGCGGCGTGTCCCTGTCGGCGAAAAGACCGCCGGCGCCCTGCTTGCCGTCTTCCGCCGCCCGGGCGGAGGAAACCATGTCCGGCAACGGCAGCGATACCGCAAGGCACAGACACACCAGCCAGTAACGTCGCCATGTCCCGCCCCGGGCAACGTGTCGTCCCATCGGCTCGCGTCCTGTTCCGGTCACCCGGAGGCCTTGGCGCGCCACAGGCGCCCCGGGTGAAGCGTGGTCTTTACGGCGCCGCTAAGCTTCACCGTCTCGTGCGTCAGCGAATAGGTCATGCTCTCGCCCTCGAACTCGGCGCCGTCCACCATCCCCCAGACCTTCCCGGGGCAGACCACCCGGTTCTCGGCATGGAGGTAGATGAGCTTGTCGGTGCGGAAGCGCGCCGCCTGATAGGTCATCTCCACCGGGCCTTCCAGAACCGCCCGTTGGAGTTGGCCGCCGGGCAGAAAGACGTTCCCTTCCCGGCTCGTGGCTTCCAGCGTCCTGCCGTCTTCCCGGTGGAAGATCAGGCGCGGGCGCCGTATGACGGCCCTTTCCTCGCCCTTGAAGTAGGTGGCCTCGGCTCCCTCCACTTCCCAGACCTTCCGGCCGTCCTCGATCATGCTCCGGTGAAAGTTCTTGATCTGAACCGCCGCGCCGGGGGTGAGCCGCAACAGCGCTCCCGGGTCCCGGAGAGCCTGCTCCCGCAGGTGTTGCACGACCTCGAACCCCACGAAAACCACTCCCGCGGCCATGACCAGCAAAATCAGTGACCGTTTCGACCGCATGGCTACACTAGCTCGTTTCCGAATAACAAGTCCGTCCTTGCGTGTAAAGCAACGGGCATGAATTTTGCTTGACGTCCAGCGTCCATCCGGGGCCCTCGCCGATACGTTCGCGTCAACGATCGTATTCCTTCAGCAGCGAGTCCCATCTGCCGGTAAGCCGCAGCAGCAGCTCGGCCACCTCGCGCACCGCGCCGTACCCGCCTCGACGGGTGGTGACGTAGTCCGCGTGCGCCGTCAAGCCGTCCCACGCGTTCTTCACCGCCACGGCGAACGCCACCCTTCGAATCACGGGCAGATCCTGCATGTCGTCGCCGACGTAGGCGATCTCGGCGTCGGTCAGTCCGGCCTCCGCCTTGACCCTTTCGTAGCCGCGCAGCTTGTCCGCCACGTTCTGGTACACCATGTCGATGGACAGCCGCTTCGCGCGCACCGCCACCGCCCGGGAGGCCCGGCCGGTGAGCAGCCCGACCCGGATGCCCGCCTGTTGGAGCAGCTTGATGCCGTGCCCGTCCTGAACGTCGAAACGGGTGACCTCCTCGCCTCGTTCGTCGATGACGATGCCGCCGTCGGTCAGCACGCCGTCGACGTCCAGCAGCAGCAGCCTGACGGCCTGGACCTTTCGCCGGAGATCTTCGGCCGCCGGCTCCGCGGCGGGTTCAGACGATGCCGGCTTTGAGCAGGTCATGGAGGTGGATGATCCCCTGGGGCCGCTCCGAGTCCCCAGCCTTGATGAAAAGGGAGGTGATCGAGAACCGTTCCATCAGCGCCACCGCTTCCGCGGCCAGCGAATCGCCGCCGATGGTCTTGGGATCCCGGGTCATGATCTCGGCGGCGCGGCGATCCAGGATGTCCGCCTTGCCGTGGCTCCGGGCGAGACAGCGCCGCAGGTCTCCGTCGGTGATGATGCCGACCAGCGCCGACTCCCCATCGACCACGCCGGTCACGCCGAGCCGCTTCGACGTGATCTCCAGGAGTATATCCTTGAGCGGCGTGTCCTCGGACACCAGCGGGATCTCCTCGCCGCGATGCATCAGGTCGCTGGTGCGGACAAGCAGCCTTCGACCCAGCGCGCCCCCGGGATGCCGGAGCAGAAAGTCCTCGGTCTTGAATCCCCGGCGCTCCAGCAGCACCACGGCGACGGCGTCCCCCATGGCCAGCGCGGCCGTGGTGCTGGCCGTGGGCGACAAGCCCAGGGGACAGGCTTCCGCGGGCACTCCGACGTCGAGGACCACGTCCGCGGAAAGGCCCAGGGCGGACCGCGGATTCCCCGTCATGGCGATGAGCCTGAGTCCCCAGCGCTTGATGAGGGGAAGCATCTTCAGCACCTCTTCGGACTCGCCGCTGTTGGACACCGCCAGGACCACGTCGTCCCGCATGATCATGCCCAGGTCGCCGTGGCTCGCTTCCGCCGCGTGGAGGAAGAACGAGGGCGTGCCGGTGCTGGCCAGCGTGGCCGCGATCTTGTGACAGATGAGGCCGGACTTGCCGACGCCGGTGACGATGACCTTGCCGGTGCAGTCATGAAGGATGTCCACCGCGCGGACGAATGCGTCGCCCACGCGGTCCCGGGCCGCGACGATCCCCCCGACCTCGATGTCCAGCACCTCCCGCGCCTTGCGAATGGCGTCCGCCGCCCCGCCCATGTCATGCGCCTCCGTGGTCCTTGACCCGGTCGTCGATGTCCTTGACCGTACGCAGCAGCTCGCCCAAGGCGTCGAGGGGAAAGGAGGTGGGCCCGTCGCTCAGGGCCCGGTCCGGGTCCTCGTGCACTTCCATGAACAGGCCGTCCACGCCCACCGCCGCGCCGGCGCGCGCCAGCGGCGCGATGTATTGCCGGTCGCCGCCCGACGCCTGCCCCAGTCCGCCGGGAAGCTGCAGGCTGTGGGTCGCGTCGAAGACCACCGGGAACCCGGTCTCCCGCATGATGACGAGGGAGCGCATGTCGGACACCAGGTTGTTGTACCCGAAAGAGACCCCGCGTTCGGTCAGCAGCAGGTTGCGGTTGCCCGCCGCCACGACCTTGGCGGCGACGTTGCGGATGTCCCACGGCGCCAAGAACTGGCCCTTCTTCACGTTCACCACCTTGGCGGCCCGGGCGACCGCCGTGACGAAGTCCGTCTGCCGGCAGAGGAAGGCCGGAATCTGGGCCACGTCCACGACCTCGCACGCCGGGGCGATCTGCTCCGGCTCGTGCACGTCGGTAAGCACCGGCACGCCGATCTCCCGCTTCACTTCCTCGAGAATGCGCAACCCTTCGTCGAGACCCGGGCCCCGGAAGGATTCCACGGACGTGCGGTTGGCCTTGTCGTAGGATGACTTGTAGACGAACGGGATGCCGAGGCGCCGGGTCAGCTCCTGCAGGTACGCGGCATGCCGGAGCGCCGAGTCCCGATTCTCGATGACGCACGAACCGGCTATCAGGGCCAGCGGCCGGCCGCCCCCGACGCGGACGCTGCCGATGGGAACCTCGCTGGCGGTCATGGCCTCGACGAGTCCGCGACGATGCGCATGCGCGGGACTTCCTTGACGGACGAACGCCGCTGCAGGGCGGCCCGGATGAAGCCCTTGAACAGCGGGTGGCAATCCGTCGGACGGGACTTGAACTCCGGGTGGAACTGGCAGCCCACGAACCAGGGGTGGTCTTTCAACTCGACGACCTCCACCAGGTTGCCGTCGGGAGAGAGGCCGCTGATCCTCAGTCCCTTCTCCTGCATCAACTCGCGGTAGCGGTTGTTGAACTCGTAGCGATGCCGGTGGCGCTCCGAGATCCGTTTCTTCCGGTACATCCTGGCGGACAGGGAATCGGAAGCCAGCACGCACGGATAGGCCCCCAGGCGCATGGTCCCGCCCATCCGGTCCAGGTCCTTCTGCTCGTCCATCAAGTGGATCACCGGGTGCTTCGTCCCGGGGTCGAACTCCACGGAATTGGCGGCCTTCAGGGAGCAGACGTTGCGGCCGAACTCGGCCACCGCGATCTGCATCCCGAGACAGATCCCGAAGAAGGGCACCTTGTTCTCGCGCGCGTAGCGCACCGCGCGGACCTTGCCCTCGGTGCCGCGGTCTCCGAACCCGCCGGGTATCAGGATGCCCTGGACGCCGCCCAGGAGCTTCTGGACGTCCTGCTTCTCCATCTTCTCCGCGTCGATGCAATCGAGCTCGACGTGCACCCCGTTGGCGATGCCGCCGTGGACCAAGGCCTCCAGCAGGCTCTTGTATGACTCCTTGAGCTCCATGTACTTGCCCACCACCGCGATCCGCACCGACTCCCCGGCGTTCTTCAGGATATGCACCGTCTTCTGCCACTTGCGCAGGTTTGGGGCGCCCGTCCACATCTGCAGCCGCTCGACGATGCGGTCGTCGAGGCCCTCCTGGTGGAGCACCAGCGGCACCTCGTAGATCCACTCCACGTCCTTGGCGGTGATCACCGAATTCTCGTCCACGTTGCAGAAGCTGGCGATCTTGGACTTGAGGCTCCGGCTGAGCAGGCGGTCGGTGCGGCACAGCAGGAAGTCGGGCTGGATCCCCAGGCCGGTGAGCTCCTTCACGCTGTGCTGGGTGGGCTTGGTCTTGAGCTCGCCCCCTGGCGCGATGTACGGCACGTAGGTGAGGTGCACGTAGATCACGTTCCCCCGGCCGTAGTCCCGGCCGAACTGCCGTATGGCCTCCAGGAAAGGAAGCCCCTCGATGTCGCCGACGGTGCCGCCCACCTCGCAGATGGCGATGTCGTAGTCCTCGGCCGCGGCCACGATCCGGCGCTTGATCTCGTCGGTGATGTGAGGGATGACCTGGACCGTGCCGCCCAGGTAGTCGCCGCGGCGCTCCTTGGTGATGACGGTGTCGTACACCTGGCCGGTGGTGAAGTTGTTGGCCCGTCCCGTGGTGGAGGAGACGTAGCGCTCGTAGTGTCCCAGGTCCAGGTCCGTTTCCGCGCCGTCGTCGGTGACGAACACCTCGCCGTGCTGATACGGACTCATGGTGCCCGGATCGACGTTGATGTAGGGATCCATCTTCAGCAGCGTCACCTTGAGGCCGCGGCTCTCCAGCAGGGCGCCGATGGACGCCGCCGCCAGCCCCTTGCCGAGGGACGACATGACTCCGCCGGTGACGAAAATGAACTTCTGCCGCAAGTTAGCCATAGCGTGTCCTCGGCTGGAGCTGGTTCCAGTACGCCTCCGCCTTCTTCAGGTCCTCCGGCGTGTCCACTTCCACCCCCGTTTCCACCACCTCCGCGACCCGGATACGGAAACCGTGGTGCAGCGCCCGCAACTGCTCCAATCCCTCGGTGAGCTCCAATGCCACGGCGGGCATGGCGGCGATGCGCAGCAGAAAGTCCCGCCGGTACACGTAGATGCCCAGGTGGCGATGACCCCACTGTACCGGCCCCGCGGCCGGCTCACGGTGAAACGGTATCGGCGCGCGTGAGAAATAGCAGGCGAAGCCCTGCCGGTCCGTCACCACCTTGACCACGTTCGGGTTGAGGAACTCTTCTTCCGAGGCGATGGGGGTGCGCGCCGTGGCCATGGGAACGGCCGGGTCCCGCATCAGGCAGTCGACGCTCTTGCGGATGGTCTCCGTCCGGATGAACGGCAAATCCCCCTGGACGTTGACGATCCATTGGGCCTCGAGTCCGCCGGCCACCTCGGCCAGCCGGTCCGTGCCGCTCAGGTGATCCCCGGAGGTCATTACCGCCTCGCCGCCGAAGGCCCGCACCGCGTCCAGAATACGCGGGTCGTCGGTGGCCACCACCGTCCGGCGCACGAGATCCGCCGTGGCAGTGCTCTCGTAGACGTGCTGGATCATCGGCTTCGTACCGATCCTGGCCAGCGGCTTCCCGGGAAACCGTGTGGATCCGTAACGCGCCGGTATAATGGCCACAACCGACATGAGATTGGGTGCGATATACGCAACGGAGGGGACGCCTCACACGACGGCAGCCGGTACCGAGGAGCCCGAAGCCATCATATCCCCGGCCCGTCGAGGCTGTCAAATCAAAGTCGGCGGCAACCCTTATAAACTTGCTTTCGGGGCCGATTTTCTATAATGTGCGGCGCAACCTTCGACTGGCCGGGTCGCGGCCGGAAACAGGCAGGCAGGGACGGCCGTCCCGCGGACCTGCATGACCGGTTCCCGCTGCAAAGGAGGAGTGGAGATGGAGTTGCCGAAATGTCAGAAATGCGACAATGGCACGTTGATCCCGCTGTCGGATTACGGTCAGGACGGTGCTTCGGTCATGTACAAGGCGTGGGTCTGCACCAACCCTGACTGCGGATTCTCCCTCAGGATAGACAAGGGCGAGGTCAGCTACGGGCGCAGGATAGACATCAAGCGCTGACCGCTATTTCCCTGCCCGGCTCGCCAGGAAATTCGCCAACCGGGTGACCCCGTACTGAGCCGCCGCGTCGGTGGACCACTCGGCGGTGTCCCTGAAAAACGCCTTGGTCGCCTGCAGCCCCTCCAGATCCCGGGCCGCCAGCGTCTCCATCCAGCGCTTCTTCTCGTCCGCCAACCGGTCCGGCGGCACCACCCGGTTCACCAGACCCTGCCGCTCCGCCTCCACGGCGCTGAGCTCGCCTCCGGTCATCACCAGCTCCAGGGCCTTCTTCCGGTGGATCCACCGGCTCAGGTAGGACATGACGATGGTGGGCGGGAACCCGGCGTTGATCTCGGGGAACGCGAACCTTGCGTCCTCGGCGGCCAGGGTCACGTCGCTCTGGACCGCCAGTCCGCAGCCGAAGCCGAAGGCCTTTCCCCGGACCACGGCGAGGCTGATCCCCGGAAATGACTGAAGCAGCTTGTTGACCCGGACGATACGGCCCAGGGCCTGGGCGAACTGGGCGGCGTTCTCGGGCCTGGGGACGTCGGGCTGGCGCCCGGAGCAGAAGTGGTCTCCCCTGCCCTCGATGACCAGCACCCGGAGACCCTTGCCGGCCGCGGCCTCCTCCAGCCGCTCGGTCAACGCCAGCATCAGTTCGATGTCGACCGCATTCCCTTCCTCCGGGCGGTTCAGGGTCAGCGTGGCGGTGTCGCCCGTCTTTTCCAGAAGGACCTTGTCGGACATGGGGCGTCTTCCTTTCCTACGACCGGCTTCTCCCGGCCTCCCGGATGAGCGACCACAGATAGTTGGGCGTCAGCGGCAGCCGCCGGATGGCGATGCCCAGGGGCTTGAGCGCATCCTCCACCGCGTTGGCCAGCACCGCCGGCGGCCCCACGGTGCCGGTCTCGCCAGCGCCCTTGAAGCCGCCGGGGGTGAACGGGTTGGGGGTCTCGATGTGCTCCAGCACCATCTCGGGCATCTCCATGGCGGTGGGCAGGAAATAGTCCTTGAAGGTGGCTGCCATGGGCTGGCCTTCCTCCGAGTAGGGCAGCTCCTCGTAGAGGGCACCGCCGAAGCCGTGGGCCAGGGCGCCCACGTGCTGGCCCCTGACGATGAGCGGGTTGAGCATGTTTCCGCAGTCGTGGACGGAGACGAACTTCAGGATTCTCAAGAGCCCCGTGTCCGCCTCCACCTCCACCACCGCCGCCTCGGCGTCGTAGGGGAAGCTGCTGAACATGGCCACGCGGCCGCGCTCGTCGGCCTCGAACTCGATGTTGGGGTCGCGGAAGTGGTACAGCGTCTCGAGCCCCGGGTCCATGCCCTCGGGCAACTGGAACGGGTAGAAGTACGCGACGCGCGCGATCTCCGAGAGGGATACCGCCTCCGCCGGCCGTCCTTCCACCGACACCTGGCCGTCGGCGAACACGAGCCCGCCGGGCGGGTGCCGCAGCATCACCGACGCGATCTGGGTGATCTTGTCCCGGAGCGCCCGCGCGGCCAGCGTCACGGCGGTGGTTCCCACCACCGAGAAGCGGCTGGAGTAGGAGCCAGAGCCGTAGGGGCAGGCCAGGCTGTCTCCTTCCACCACCATCACGTCGTCGAAGGACACCTGCAGCTCGTCGCCCACGAGCTGGGAGATGGAGGTGGCGTGGCCCTGGCCCTCGTCGCTGCCGCCGGGAAACACGTAGACCTTGCCGTTGGGGTCCATGCGCATGCGCACGCTGTAGTAGCCGGCGTTGTAGGAACCCATGCGCGTGGAGCTCGACGGCTCGATGACCAGGCAGGTGCCGATGCCAAGGTAGCGGCCCTCGGCCGCGGCCTCCTTCTGGGCCTTGCGCCAGTGGTCGAGGTCCAGCAGCTCCAGCGCCTTGTCCAGCGCCTCCGCGTACCGGCCGCTGTCGTAGCGCGGGCCGGTGACGGAGCGGTAGGGGAAGGCGTCCGGCGGGATGAAGTTGCGCCGGCGCACCTCCACCGGGTCGAGGTCCAGGTTCGCGGCGATGCGGTCCACCATGCGCTCGATGACGAAGCACGCTTCCGATTTGCCGAAGCCCCGGTGCGCGCCGTAGGGCGTCTTGTTGGTCACCACCCCCTGGACCTGGCCCTCGTAGTTGGCGATCCGGTAGGCGCCGGGCACGAACATGCCGGTGGTGACGATGGACGCCAGCCCGCCGGTGGGATAGGCGGCGCCGATGTTGGCCACGATGCGGTCCCTGACCCCCAGGATGGTGCCGTCCCGTCGCACCGCCGCCTCGATGTGGTGGGTCTGCTCACGCGCGTGGATGGTGCCGGTCATGTGCTCGCGCCGGGTCTCCACCCACTTCATGGGCCGGTTCACGAGGATGGACAGCAACGGCACAAGGATCTCTTCCGGATAGAAGGCCCACTTCTGCCCGTAGCCGCCGCCGATGCGCCGGAAATTCACGTGGACCTTCAGGCCCGGCAGCCCGATGGTGTTCTCGACCAGGGTGCCGATGGCGTGGCCGATCTGGGTGGTGCTCCACAGGCTCAGGGTCTTCACGCTGGCGTCGTAGTCCGCCACCACCGCCCGGGTCTCGATGGGGGTGCCGGTAAAGCGGCCGCTGTGGATGGTTTCCTGGACGACGACATCCGCTTCAGCAAAGGCGGCATCGACGTCGCCGCCGGACACCCGGAACGTCAGCATGACGTTGTCGTCCCAGTCCTCGTAGAGGCGCTCGGAGCCGGGCTCCAGGGCGGCCGCGGAGTCCACCACCGGAGGCAGCGGATCGAGGTCCACCTCGATGAGGTCCAGCGCGTCCTCGGCGATGTAGCGGTCGGTGGCCACCACCGCCGCCACCGGCTCGCCCACGAAGCGCACCTTGTCGTACGCGAGGCAGTAGTGGTCGAAGAACTTGATGGTGGGGTTGCCGCGCTTGAACGGGTCCCGGCTCTGGAACGGGAACGGCGACAGCGGGTTGACGTAGCCCAGCTGCCGCACCTGCTCGCCGGTCAACCCGGCCACCACGCCCGGCAGCTCCAGCGCCCTGGAGAGGTCCACCTTCCGGATGCGCGCGTGGGCCGCCGGACTCCGGTACACGGCGACGTGCAGCATGTCCGGCAGCTCGATGTCGAAGGTGTAGCGCGCCTGCCCCCGGAGGATGTCCGGGTCCTCCTTGCGCGGGACCGGGGTGCCCACCAGCGGCGGGCGCGGAGCGGCGCTCATGGGGTCTCTCCCTCGGGTTTCATGCGCCGGGCCGCCGCCTGTACCGCTTCGATGACGGGAACGTAGCCCGTGCAACGGCACAGGTTGCCGATGATCCCCTCGCGTATCTCCTCCGCCGAGGGAGTGGGATTGTGCGCCAGCAGCGCGTGGGCGGACATGACCATGCCCGAGGTGCAGAAGCCGCACTGGAGCGCATGCGCCTCCTGGAAAGCGGCCTGCAGGGGATTCAACTCGCTCCCGTCGGCGAGTCCCTCGATGGTGGTCACTTCGCGGCCGTCCGCCTGCACCGCCAGGAACGTGCAGGACTTGGCGCTCCTGCCGTCCATCACGATGGTGCACGACCCGCAGTTGCTGGTGTCGCAGCCGTAGCGGGTCCCCTTGAGGCCCACCACGTCGCGGATGTAGTCCACCAGCAGCATGCGCGGCGGCGCCTCGCCCTCGTGCGCCGCGCCGTTGACGGTGATGCGGATCTTCACCTTACCGGACATGGCCGCCTTTCACGGTTTCGCCCCGATGACGGCGCAGGGCGATGTCCACGGCTTTCCTGAACAATGCCCCGCACACCGCGCGCTTGTAGTCGCTCGACCCGCGCACGTCGGCCAGCGGGTTCGCCGCCTCCACGACCTGCCCCGCGGCGGCGTCCAGCACATCCGGAGTGACATCCTGACCGGCGAGGGTCGCCTCGGCCGTATTCACCTTGATCGGCTTGAGGCCCGCGGCCCCCAGGGCCACCCCGGCCTTCGTGCAGTTCGCCGCACCGTCCAGCTCGAGCTGCACCGCCACGCTGGCCACGGCGAAATCCCCGGCCCGGCGCTCCATCTTGAGATAGGCCCCAGCGCCGCCGGCTGACGGCACGGGTACCTCAAGCTGGGTGATCACCTCGTCGTCCGCCAATACCGTGGTGTAGGCGTCCACGAAGAACGACGCCGCGTCCACCATCCGGACGCCCAACGGCCCGGTGCACTCCACGCTCCCCTCCAGGGCCCGTTGTCCAGGCCCTGGAGGGGAGCGTGGAGTGCACCGGGCCGTTGGG
>CAZVUC010000072.1:0-20064 GCA_964630405.1 uncultured Syntrophobacterales bacterium
TAAAGATAGAACTCGCCATCGCCAAGACCGGTATAGTTGAGCGTGCGCGGACGGCTGGACAACCGGCCGGCACCGAGGTCGGCGAAGGTCGGCTCCAGCACCTCGATGGCGTCCTCGACGGTGACAAGCCGCTCCACTTCCTCGTTGGTCAGGAACAGCGCCATGATTTCCCTGCCTATCCAACCGTCCGAGGAAAGACAAGGCACAACGAAAACCTTCGACGATGGTGCCATTCCGCGCATCAGATCATTGCAACCGGTGGCGAAAGGAGGAATTGTGGACACAACGCAATTGGATGGCCATGAGTCACGGTAGACCAATGGAAGGTAGCGGGGACAGTTTATTGACAGGCCGGGTGGACATGTTCGAGCGACCCACGTTGCAGGACGTCATCGGGGCGAGCCGCCGCACCGCCCCGCATGTGACCAGGACCCCGCTCCACCGTTACCTGTCCCTGGACCGCCTCCTGGACGCGGAGGTCTACGTCAAACACGAGAACCACCAGCGCCTGGGGGCCTTCAAGGTGCGGGGCGGCGTCAATCTGATTTCCCAGCTCTCGGACGACGAGAAGCGTCGCGGCGTGACCGCGGCGTCCACGGGCAACCACGGACAGTCCATCGCATACGCCGCCGGTGTCTTCGGAGTCGAGGCCGCCATCGTCGCACCCGAAGGCGCCAACCCGGGCAAGGTCGAGTCGATGCGGAACCTCGGCGCCCACGTCATCTTCCACGGCGCGGTCTTCGACGATTGCCTCGCCCATGCCGAGCGGCTGGCGCGCGAGCGGGGGTACCGCTTCATCCACTCCGCCAACGAGCCCCACCTGATCGCCGGCGTCGGCACGGTCGCACTGGAGATCCTCGAAGACCTGCCGGATGTGCAGGTCATCGTGACCCCCATTGGCGGCGGCAGCGGTGCGTGCGGCGCCTGCATCGTCGCCAAGACGGTCAATCCGGACATCCAGGTGTTGGGCGTCCAGTCCGTGCATGCCCAGGCCGCCTGGCTGTCGTGGAAGGAAGGCCGGATCGTCGAGTCGCCCATGCGGACCATTGCCGAGGGCCTTGCAACCGGTTCCGGTTACGAGATGACCAACGGCATCCTGAGGGACCTGCTGGACGACTTCGTCCTCGTAACCGACAGGGAGCTGGAACAGGCGATCGTGCTGTGCCTCGAAAAGACCCACAATCTGACGGAGCAGGCGGGCGCCGCCTCTCTGGCCGGAGCGTTGAAGGTCCGGGAGCGGCTGCGCGGGAAGAGGATCGCCCTCGTGATGAGCGGCGGAAACATCTCGATCCCGCAGTTGCGGGCCGCCCTGGACAACGCCCCCCGGGAGTCGGGTTGACGACAGCACTGTTCTTCGAGTTGTTCAGCGGTTTGCCGCAGCAGGGACCCGGCGATGGCGCCAGCACGCTCCGGGCGCTCTCCCTGGTTCCCGGCATCGGGCCCGACACCCGTATTCTCGACATCGGCTGCGGAACCGGCCGGCAGACACGGGTCCTGGCGCGGAACTCCCCTGCCCGCATCGTCGCCATCGACAACCATCCGCCGTTCGTCGACGAGCTGAACCGCGAAGCTAGCCGTGTTGGCCTCGCCGAACGCGTGGAGGCGCGTGTCGCCGACATGCGAAGCCTCGATTTCGAGGGGGCCTCGTTCGACCTGATCTGGTGCGAAAGCGCCATCTACATTGCGGGTGTCGAGGCCTCCCTGCGTGACTGGCGCCGCCTGCTCGTGCGTGGTGGGCATGTGGCGTTTACCGAGGTCTGCTGGACGAAACCCGACCCGCCGCCGGAATGCGTCTCTTTCTGGGAACAGGAATACCCGGCGATACGCGACGTAGCGGCCCTCCTCGCCGCCATAGACGCGTGCGGGTACGAGATGGTGGGGCACTTCATGCTGCCGCGGTCGGCATGGTGGGATGACTACTACCGTCCGCTTGAGCGGAACGTGACGGCGTTTCGGGCGCGCCACCCCGGCCGCCCCGAGGCGCAGGAGCTGGCCGATCAGTGCCAGCACGAGATCGACGTGTGGAAAGCGTACTCGGACTACTACGGCTACGCGTTCTTCGTGGCCCGCGCGATCAAAAACCTATCTTCAACTCATCCATGACTTCCTGGGAAAAGCCGATTTTCCGCACGATTTCCGGATAGCGCAGCCGGCCCGATGGGTCCCGCGCATCAGGGTCCATGGAGATGCCCTCCTCCTTCGTGAGCGTTTCGGCCATCGCCCCATCCACGATCGTTCCAGCCAAGGCCCCCTCACGGTTTGACTGGATCATGACCAGCACCGTGCTGGCCTCGCCGCTGTCAAGCTCCGACGGCTCCTTGTCGAATACGGCCCTGATGGTCTCCTTCGCCTCCTCCGTGTCTTGTTCAGACCACGCCACCCACGGGTAGAGCACAACCTGCTCGTCCACCTTCTTGTTCTTGCGACGCCAAAACACGATACTCGCACGCTCCTTTCTCTCGATATACCGCGACGCCACTCCGTGTTCTTTCTCAAGACCCGGAGAGTCCGGTAACGTCGTTGGTGTTGCCGCAATCACTTCCCGGGACGGTGGGTCCCGTCCCGACGAGGCCCCTACACCAGCACCCCCTCCTCCTTCCACTTCACGATGGCGGCCTCGTCATAGCCCAGCACGTCACGCATGACCTGCTCGGTGTGCTCGCCGAGCGGCGGGGTGATGGGGATGTCCTCCTCCGGCATGTCCTTGAAGATGATCCCGCCTCGGGGCAGCTCGAAGGGGCCGATGGGGGAGTCGTCGTACCTCTGGAAATAGTCCCGGTGGCGGAGTTGGGGGTCGTTGCAGAGGTCGGTGCCGTTCTGCACCACGCCCGCGGGGACCCCGGCGGCCTGCAGGCGGTGGGCCACGTCCTCGACGGTCTGGGCGGCGAGCCAGTCGGACATGATGGCGTCCAGCTCGCCGGCATGGCGGCGCCGCTCGACGCAGGTGGCGAAGCGTCTGTCGCCGGCCAGCGCCTCGTTGCCCATGACGCCGCACAGGCGCCGCCACTCCTCGTCGCTGTTGACCGACACCACGCACCAGCGCTCGTCGCCCTCACAGCGGTAGCAGCCGTGCGGGGCCGCGGTAAGGCTCCGGTTCCCCTGGGGCTGGGGGTCGACGCCGTTGATGCTGGACTCCAGGTAGCTGGTGCCCAGGGTATAGGCGGTCACCTCGCCCTGGGACACGTCGATGGAGCAGCCCTTGCCGGTGAGCTTCTGGCGCAGCAGCGCGGCCATCATGATGGTGGGCGCGGAGATGAAGCCGAGGTGGTCGGGATAGACGCCCTGGCTGCCGATGGGGCGGTCCTGTCCGGGATGGTTCCACAGGTAGGTCATGCCGCTGAAGGAATTGAGGTTGAACCCCCAGGTGCCGTACCAGTTCTTGGGTCCGGTCTCGCCGAGTCCCGGCAGCTTGAGGATGATGATGGAAGGATTGACCTTCCTCAACTCGTCGTCGCCGAGCCCGAGCCGGCCCAGCACCTGGGGCCGGAAGTTCACCAGCACCGCGTTGGACTTGGCCGCCAGCTCCTTGATGATCCGCTTGCCGTCGTCGTGCTTGATGTTGACGGTCATGGACCGGATGGCCAGGTTGCACTCGATGAAGCGCGGCGCGGCGTTGATGTCGCCCTCCGCGCCGTAGTGTCTGAAGGTGTCGAGCCCGCCGGGGAAGGACTCCACCTTGATGACCTCGGCGCCGTACTGCGCCAGCAGCCGGCCGGCATAGGGTCCGGCGTACCCGGTGGTGAACGCGACGATGCGGACGCCTTCGAGGATCCGGTTGGGACTGGGCATCAGATGACTCCCTCCGCGGCCAGCACGCCCATGTCGTCTTCGCTCAATCCGAGGTCGCCGCCGAGAACTTCCGCGTTGTGCTGGCCCAGCAGGGGCGCGGGCCTTGGCCCGCGACGCTCGCCGTCCAGCAGGAACGGCACGCCCGGCTGGGGAAAGGAACCCAGCACCGGGTGCTCCACCGTACCGAAGAAACCCCGCTCGACGATATGCGGGTCCTCCATGAAGTCCCGTGGCGAGTTCACCGGCAGCGCCGGCAGGCCGTGCTTCTGGAGCAGCACGGACAGCTCCTCCTTGCCGTATTGGGAGGTGAACGACGCCACCATGGGATTGAGCCAGTCCGCGGCCGCGCGGCGCTTGGCGTTGTCGATCAGCTCCGGGTCGTCCAGCTCCGTCGGGTGCCCCTCCCACATGTCCAGGAAGATGGGCCAGTGCCGCTGGGTGGCGAAGAACGAGATCCAGCCGTCCTTGCACGGGAACAGGTTGGCCGGGGCCACGTGCTGGTGCTGGCTGCCGGCGCGCTTCATGAGCCGCCCCTCGGACGACCAGGTAAAGGCCACGTGCTCATGCAGCGCCATGCTGGCCTGCACCGAGGCGTCGATGTGGGCGCCCACACCCTTGGTCTCGCGCTGCCAGAGGGCCAGCAGGGCGCCCAGGGCGGAGTAGAGACAGGTGTAGACGTAGGACTGGCCGCCGGGGGGCACGCACGGGGTCATGCTGGGGTCGCCGCTGATGAAGAGCAGCCCGCCCATGGCGTTGGCCACCAGGTCCGGCGCCCGGTAGTCGCGGTAAGGGCCGTCCTGGCCGAAGGCCGAGATGGACACCAGCACCAGCTTGGGGCGGCGCGCCACCATCTCGCCGTAACCGATCCCCAGGTCGTCGAGGTAGCCGGGCTCGTGGCTGTCGATGACCACGTCGGCCTTCTCCACGAGGTCGAGCAGAAGCTTCCGGCCCGTCTCGCGGGACAGATCCAGGGTGATGCCGCGCTTGCCGGAGTTGAAGTAGGCGAACCGGAGGCTGCCCTCGCGGTTGTTCCGGCCCCTGGCAAAGGGCGGCTCGGTCCGGAGGTCGTCCCCCGACGGCGGCTCCACCTTCACCACGTCCATGCCGAGGTCCCCCAGCACCTTGCCGCAGAAGGCGCCCATGGCGGTGCCGAGGTCCAGCACCCTGAAGCCCGGCGGAAGCAGGGACTCTCCGCTCATTGGCCCTTGGCGCGGGCGCGCAGCAGGTTCTGGGCCATGCGCCAGCGCAGCACCTCGGTGGCGCCCTCGGTGATGCGGATGCTGCGCAACTGCCGGTACCACCACTCCAGCGGCAGCTCCTTGGTAAGACCGATGCCGCCGTGGACCTGGATGGAGCGGTCCACCACCCGGCTCGCCATCTCCGTGCACACGCACTTGACCATGTAGCCCATGTTGCGGATGTCCTCGCCGCGGTCGTGGCGCCAGGCGCATTCGTAGACCAGGTTGCGCGCCATGTGCAGCTCCATGACCGAGTCGGCGATCATGAACTGGACCGCCTGCCGTTCCGCCAGGGGCTGCCCGAAGGTGGTGCGGATCTGCGAGTAGTCCATCATCATGTCCAGGGCGCGCTCGGCGATGCCGACGCAGCGCGCCCCGTGGCCCTTGATGCGCCCCTCCTGGAGCCAGCCCTGGGCCAGCCGGAAGCCCTGGCCCACCTCGCCGGCCACGTTGCCCACGGGTATGCGGGCGTCCTCGAAGAGGATCTGGAACGGCGCGTCGCCCATCATGGTGGGCCAGCGGCGCTCGATGGTCACGCCCGGCGTGTCCATGTCCACCAGGAAACAGGTGATGCCGCCCCGGGCGCGCTTCTCGGGATCGGTCACCGCCATGACCTGGGCGAAGTCGGAGAAGCCCGCGTTGCTGATGAAGCGCTTGGTGCCGTTCAGCACCCAGTGGTCGCCGTCCAGCACCGCCCGGGTCTTCATGCCCGCGGGGTCGCCGCCGGCGTCGGGCTCGGTCTGGGCGAAACAGGCGGTCTTTTCGCCGCGGATCACGGGGTAGAGGTAGCGCTCCTTCTGCTCGTCGTTGAGCTCGAAAAGAATGCCTCGCGCCTCCGGGCCGAAGACCGGGTTGTTGCGGAAGGGGATGGAGATGGTCCGGGAGACCTCCTCCTGGATCACGCAGCGCGTCAGCAGGTCGAGACCGGCGCCGCCGTACTCCTCGGGGATGTCGAGCATCCAGAACCCCAGGGCCTTGGCCTTTTCCTGAAGCGGCTTGTAGAGCTCCTCGGGCATCTCCTCGCCCTCCGGGCGAAACTCCCGCTCCAGCGGGATCAGCTCCCGGTCCACGAAGTCGCGCATGGTGTTCTTGATGATCTTGATCTCTTCGGGAAGCTCGAAGTCCATTCCTTCCTCCTTGTCTGGCGTCGGTCCGGCTGGATGATGGCTCGTAACATAAGCCCGCGCCCGGCCGGAGGTCAAGCCGGCGCCGGGCGCCCGCTCGCCCGATACACACCCCCGTGTCCGCCCCCGGCGATGCCGCCGCGGGGCCTGATTGACAACCGCATGGCCAGTGTCTATGTTTCCGGTAACCCACCCGCGCGAGGCCGGCGTATGCCCATCTACGAGTACAACTGTTCAAAATGCGGCGTGTTCGAGGTGACCCAGCGGATCACGGAGGATCCTCTGAAGAAGTGCCCGTCCTGCCGCGGCAAGGTCCGGAAGCTGATCTCGAACACGTCCTTCCAACTCAAGGGCTCGGGCTGGTACATCACCGATTACGGACGGGGCAAGGGGTCCAACGGAGACAAGGCGGAGTCCAACGGCGGCAAGGAGTCCTCCGACTCCGGCAAGTCCACGGAAAGCAAGAAGTCCGAGAAGTCGCCGTCCGGCGACAGCGCGGCTAGCACCGCATCCTAGTCGTGACGTCACAGTTCCGCCCGTCTCCGGATCGCCCGCCGCGCCCCGCGCCGCATCCAGTGGCGGCCGTCCGTCCCGTACCCCGGCCGCGCCGGGACTCGACAACAAGCACCCGATGAAGACGAAACCACTCGGCCGCACGGAAGTCCAGGTGCCCGAGATCGGCTTGGGGGTCTGGCAATACCGGGGCGGCGTCGAGCCGCTGCGGCACGGCATCGAGCTGGGCGCCAACCTGATCGACACCGCCGAGATGTACCGGACCGAGGACGTGGTGGGGGAAGCCGTGCAGGGCATGCGCGAGCGGGTGTTCATCGCCAGCAAGGTGTCGGGCGACCACCTGGGATACGACCAGGTGCTTCGGGCCGCGGACGCCAGCCTTCTCCGGCTGGGGGTCGACTGCATCGACCTCTACCAGGTCCACTGGCCGAGCCGCAGCACGCCCATCGAGGAGACCATGCGGGCGATGGGGACCCTCGTGGATACCGGCCGGATCCGTTTCATCGGGGTCAGCAACTTCTCCACCGAGGAGCTGGCGGAGGCCCGGGCCGCCCTGAGTCACCACCCCATCGTGTCGAACCAGGTCCTGTACAACCTCCGGCGGCGGGAAATCGAGCGGACGCTGATGCCCTACTGCCGGCGCCAGGGCGTCACCATCATCGCCTACACGCCGCTGGACAGCGGCCGGCTGGCGGCCGGCAAGGGCCTGTTCTCGTCGCGGGGCGCCAAGGTGCTCCAGGAGATCGGCGAAGGGCACGGGAAGACAGCCGCTCAGGTGGCGCTGAACTGGTGTATCTCCCATGACGGCGTCATCGCCATCCCGAAGTCCGACAGCGTTTCCCGGACCGCCGAGAACTGCGGCGCGTCCGACTGGCGTCTGTCCGTTGAAGACATGGCCCGTCTGGACCAGGCCTTCGCCTGACCGCGTCACGCGGCGACGTGGGATGGGCCGGCGCCTTTCGGGCGCCGTTTGGAATCGAGGCAATCGATGGATTTTCCCGCACTGTCCCGGACCGGAGCCCTCGAGTTCTTCTCCGGGTTCGGCAAGACGATCTACAACCCCCAGGGCATCCTGCATTGGACCCGCAAGGCCAAGGCCAAGGCCAGGATCAACGCCACCATCGGCTCCGCGCGCGGACCCGAAAGCGCGGTCTACCCGGACGGTGGAGAGCGCGAGATCACGCTTTGCGCGCCGCTGGTGCACTCCTTCTTTCCGGATCTGGAAACCGAGGAGATCTTCCCGTACACCCCGGAAACGGGCACTCCCGCCTTCCGCTCGGCCTGGCGGAAGTGGATCCTGTCGCGCGCCGGCGATGAGGCCGGGCGGCTCGAAAGACAACTGCACCCGCCGTTCCTCACCCCGGGCATCACCGCGGCCATCAGCATTGCCGCGCGGATGTTCGTGGATCCCGGCCGGCCCATCATCACCGCCGACCGGCGCTGGGAGAACTACGATCACGTGCTCGAGACGAACCTCGGCCTCCGCATCGCCGATTTCCCGCTCCTCGCCGACGGCGACCTGAACCTGTCGGGGCTCGTCTCGGCGATCCAGCGGGTCTGGCTCGAACAGGACAACGCCGTCGTGCTGCTCAACTTCCCCAACAACCCCACCGGCTTTTGTCCGTCCGCCGCCGCCGGGAACCGGCTGGTGGCGTCGCTGGAGCAGCTTGCGGAGGGGACCGGGAAACGGTTGGTGGTGATGTTCGACGACGCCTACGAAAGCTACGTCTACGATCCCGCCGCCATGCAGTCGTCGCTGTTCTACCGGTGCCGGCCGCGGCCGAACCTTCTGCCGGTGAAGCTGGACGGCGTGACCAAGGAGCTCCTCTGGTACGGCGCTCGGGCGGGCACCATCGCGCTCGCCCGTCCCGACGAGTGGCTTTCCCCGGACGACGCCGAAGCCGTGGCGTCCGAGCTCGACAACAAGTTCAGCGGCGTCAACCGGGGCCTGTTCTCCAGCAACTCGACGGTGACCCAGGCCGTGGCCACCAAGGCCATGGCGCAGATGGAGCGGCTGATGGTCGAACGGCGACGGACCTTCGAGCTGCTGAAACGGCGGTACCAGACACTGAAGGACGAGTTGGGCAGGATCGATACCGACCTCGTTACCGTGGATCCGTTTCAGGGCGGCTTCTTCTGCTTCGTGAACCTGCGGCCGGAGTCGGGGCTCCGGGCATCGGACGTCGCCGACCGCCTGCTCGACGAGCACGGCATCGGCACCGTGCCGTTCGAGGGCGATGCCATGAACGGGCTCCGTATCGCCTTCTGCAGCGTGGAGAGCGACGACCTGCCGGAGCTGTGCCGGAGACTGGCGCAGACGGTGAACGAACTGGCGGAAGGAAGGGGGAATGCGCATGGGCAGGCTTGAAGGAAGGGTGGCCATCATCACCGGAGCGAGCCGCGGCATCGGCCGGGCGGTCGCGCTGGCCTTCGCCCGGGAGGGCGCCATCCTGGCCGTCGCCGGGGGCCGGGACCAGGCCGCCCTCGACTCGGTCCAGGACGAGCTCTCGGCCCTGGGCGCCGAAAGCATCGCGCGGCTGGTGGACGTCGGCCGGCGGACGGAAGTGGACGGGTTGGTGCGGGAGGTCGAGGAACGCTGGGGCCGGCTCGACATCCTCGTCAACAACGCCGGAATCCTCACACTCAAGCGGTTCGAGGACATCACCGAAGAGCAGTGGGACGAGACCATGAGGGTCCACCTCAAGGGCACCTTCAACGGCATGCAGGCCGTGCTGCCGGTCATGAAGCGGCAACGCTCGGGCAAGATCATCAACCTGACCGGCCCGGCGGCGCTGCGGCCGTCCAACGGCGTATCCGACTACGCCACCGCCAAGGGCGGCATCATCACCCTGACCTTCAACGTCGCCAACGAAATGAAGCCCCACAACATCCAGGTCAACTGCATCTCGCCGATAGCCGACACGCGCATGACCGACGCCATCGCCGAGTTCCGCGGACGCGAGGGGATTCCCGACGACCGGCCCAACCCGGCCCCTGCCGAGACCGTGGCCCCCGCGTTCGTCTTCTTCGCGTCCAGCGACAGCGACTACATCACCGGCGAGGTCCTCGGTTTCCACCGCAAGTGAGCCCGGTGGCCTCAGGCCCGGTAATGGTAGATAATGAAGACAGGAGTCACGGTCGTCGTTTGAACCGTGACATGAAGGGAAACGAGGTGAATCCCATGCTCCGCAAATCAGCGACGGCCTGGCTGGCCGCCATCATGCTGACCACTCTGGCGGCGGCGACGGCCGCGGGCCCGCCCATCGGCTTCCAGGCGGTGCCCCGGGACGCGTTTCCGGTCTTCGACGACCCCGAGATGCTGAGCGCCGCGGAAGCGGAAAAGCAGCAGGTCATCTTCGACCGGGACGTGATCATCGGCGTGGCCCACAACGGCGAGGCCAAGGCGTATCCCATCACCATCATGGGCGTCCACGAGCTCGGCAACGATACCATCGGGGGGGTGCCCATCGCGGTCTCCTGGTGACCCCTGTGCCAAACGTCTATCGTGTATAGACGCAAACTCGACGACAGCGTACTGAGCTTCGGGCACGCGGGCATTCTCTACGAACAATCGTTCATCATGTACGACCGGCAGACGGACTCGTTGTGGGTCCACGTCACCGGCGAGGCCGTGCACGGACCCCTCAAGGGCAAACGCCTCGACTTCATGCCGTCCACGGTCACCAGCTGGGCCAACTGGAAGAAGAGCTATCCCGAAACCGGGGTGCTGCCCGGCTACCGCCGGGGCGGATTCATGGGCACCTACGTCGGCCCCTACCAGAGCGACATCCTCGGGCTTGCGGTGGTGGTGAAGCTCAAGGCCAAGCTCTACCCTTACGGCGTGCTGGCACGAAAGAACCTCGTCAACGACGAGTTCAACGGGGCGAAGGTGGTGGTGTACTATTCGCCGGGCGACGCCACGGGCACGGCCTGGCGCCGGGAGGTCGACGGACGGGTGTTGACGTTCTCGCAGTCCGAACGCAAGGACGCCGACGGCAACGTGCTGCTGCGCGACAACGAGACCGGAAGCCTGTGGTCGTGGCTGCGCGGGGAAGCCGTGGAGGGCGAGCTCAAGGGGCGGAAGCTCCGGCAGCTTCTCTACAACCCGATCCTGAACGATCGCTTCGCCGCTTTCTATCCGGATGGGCCCATATACGAAGGCGTGAACTAGTCTCCATGGGAAAACTTTTATATATCTGACTGGAAACCATCCATTCACCACAGACACGAAAGGGATTCCGGGAACGGTGAGCGCAACTGGCGACTATATCCGTGAAGCGCGGGAGCAGAAGGGGCTGACGCTGGGGCAGGTGGAGGAGGAGACGCGCATCCCGCGCTACTACCTCGAAATCCTCGAAGGCGGCGGCGACGATCGTCTGGTTTCCGACCGTCTCTACATGGTCCACTTTCTGCGCAGCTATGCCACCTATCTCGAGGTGGAGGTGGAGACCCTTGCAGCGCAGTTCGTCCGCGAGAACCGTCGCCCGGAAGCTCCCGCGGCAGCGCCGCCCGCTCGCCGGCGCCCTTGGCGCGCCATCGTCCTCGCCGGCGCCGCGGCCCTGGTGGCCGCCGGCGCGGGCGTCTACACGCTGGTCCCGGGACTCATCGGCTTCGAATGGCCGGCCTTGGAACAACCGGCGGTCGTATCGACTCCCGCTCCCGCCCCCCCGGCGGAGGAGTCCGTTGCGCCGTCGTCACCGGCCGCCGTGCCGGAACCCGCGCGAAGCAACGCCAACAGCTCCGTGCTGCAGCCTGAAGCCGACGAAACCGCTCCCCCGGAAATACGGCTGGCGGCCACTCCGCCGGCGCCCGTGACCGCCACGCAGGATCCGTCCGCCGCCGCGGTTTCCACGCCCGCCGGGGAACCCTCCGTCGCCGCGGCCCCCGGACAGCCGGAGGGACCCGCTTTCCAGGCCGGCCAACAGGCACCTCCATCGGCGCCCGAGGCGACGGCGGACACTGGAGAGGCCCGGCAACCGCCTCCGGGCTCCGACGACGCCGGTAACGCCGGTGCACCGGAAGCACCCGTCGTGGCGGCGGCGTCCGAGCCGGCCGCAACCGCCCGGGCCGACGAAACGGGGAACCACAGCCTGACCATCGCGGCCGACGAGAAAGCGTGGCTACGGGTCTGGGTCGATGACCGGCGGCCGAAGGACATGCTCCTGGAGCCCGGTGAGAGCAGGACGCTGGCGGCTCAGACCGGTTTCGTCATCACCTTCGGCAACGCCGGAGGGGTCCGCCTTTCGTTGAACGGCGAGGAGCTTCCTCCGGCCGGAAGGTCGGGTCAGGTGGTACGGAACTTCAAGGTGCCCGCCGCCGGTCAGGACACGCCGTGATGATCGACCTGCGCTCCGACACCGTAACCACGCCGACTCCGGAGATGCTCCGGGCGATGACGGCCGCCGAAGTGGGCGACGACGTCTACGGCGAGGACCCCAGCATCAACCGCCTCGAGGAAGAGGTGGCGGGGCTCCTGGGCAAGGAGACCGCGGTGTTCACCCCGTCGGGCTCCATGGCCAACCAGATCGCCATCCTGCTCCATACCCGCCCTGGGGACTCGGTGCTGTGCGAGGAGGGATCGCACACCTTCGCCTACGAGGCCGGCGCCGGGGCCGCGCTTTCCGGGGTGCAGTTCGACCTTCTCCCGTTCGGCGAGCGACTGTCCGACGAAGCCATCAAGGGCCGGTTTCGGGCCGACGGCCTGCACGAGTCGCCGTCCACCCTGATCCTGGTGGAGAACACCCACAACCGGGGCCGGGGGCGCGCGCTGGCGCGGCAGGAAACGGAACGGATCGTCGGCACCGCCCACGGCCTGGGGCTCAAGGCGCACTGTGATGGCGCCAGGCTGTGGAACGCCGCGGCCGCCACCGGCAACTCCGAGCGCGAGCTCGCCACGGGCTTCGACACGGTGTCCGTGTGCTTTTCCAAGGGTCTCGGGGCGCCCGTGGGCTCCGCCCTGGCGGGCAGCCGGGACGACGTGGCGCGGGCGCGAAAGATCCGCAAACGGCTGGGCGGCGGCATGCGCCAGGCCGGCTTCCTGGCGGCGGCGGCGCTCTATGGCTTGCGGCAGCACCGCGGGCGCCTGCCGGAAGACCACCGGCGCGCCGTGGCCCTGGCCCAGGGGCTCGAGGAACTCGTCCAACACGGCCGTCCCCTGGAAGTCGACATCCCGGACCCGCCCACCAACATGGTCTACTGGCGTGTCGCCAACGGGCCGGAGGTGGTGGATGCGTTGCGCGGCAGGGGCGTCCTCATGAACCACGTGGGGAACGGCTGGATCCGAGCCGTCACCCATCTCCAGATCGCGGACTCCGACATCCACGATGCCGTGCAGAGGATCCGCGAGGTCCTGCTGGCGGCCGGGAACTGAGGTCGATGGACGCTGGCATGCGGCCCGAGGATGCACGGTACGTCATCATAGGCGCCGGGTTCGCGGGAGCCGCGACGGCGTGTCACCTGGCATTCCAGGGGGCCCGGCAGGTGGTGATCCTGGAGCAGGAGGCGGTGCCCGGTTTCCATTCCTCCGGCCGGAACGCGGGGTTCATACGCCAGGTCCTTTCCGAGCCCTCGGTGGGAGACCTGGCCGCGCGGTCGGCGGAATTCATCCGCAACCCTCCACCCGGCTGGCCCGTCCCGGTTTCGTACAACGCCATCGGCTCCCTGATCGTCGGACGCGGCGAACAGTGGGAAGCCGTGTGCCGCGACGCGGAGCTCGCGTGCGAGCGCGGCCTCGAGGTGGAGTGCTGGTCTCCCGAGAAGACCGTGGCGGCCATGCCGCTCCTCGAGGGCGCCGTCCTGGACGGGGCCGTGTGGTGCGCTTCGGACGGCGTCATCGACATCGCCGCGCTCTTGTCGGGCTATCTCAAGACGGCCCAGAGCGGCGGGGCGGTGATTCGCTACGGCGCAACGGTGACGGAAGTGCGGGCCGTCGAGGGGCGCGTGCAGGGGGTCGCCACGGACCAGGGCTTCGTCGAGGCGGAGGTGGTGGTCAACGCGGCCGGACCTTGGGCCGGACCCGTGGGCGTCATGGCCGGGGCCGTGCCCGTCGCGTTCCACCCGCGCCGGCGGCATCTGTTCGTGACCCCGCCGCTGGACTGGGTCAAGCCCGACTGGCCCTTCGTCCTCAACGTCTCCGACGAGGTCTACTTCCAGCCAAGCTCCGGGGGACTGATGTTGTGCCCGTGCGACGAGGACGAGGTGGCGCCCGGCGACCCTCCGACCCGCCCCGAGGCCCTGGAGCTGCTGGCGGAGAGACTGGCGGCGGCCTACCCCGATTTCCCCGACGTTCCCATTGGGCGCTACTGGGCCGGGCTTCGGACGTTCACGGACGACAACCGCTTCGTCATCGGTTGGGACCCGGGGATCGAGGGCTTCTTCTGGGTCGCCGGGCTCGGCGGACACGGCGTCACCACCAGCGCCGCCGTGGGTTCGCTGGCCGCCCGTGTGCTGTTCGGCGGGGACGAGGACCCGAACTTCTCGCCCGCACGCTTCGGCTGACGCGCGTCCCTCGCCCTTTCATCGCTCCAGCCGCCTCCGCGCTATCCGGATTCCCGCTTGACCAGGATCTCGTCGATGATGTGATATTCCAGGGCCATGGGGGCGGTCATGTACCGGTCCCGCTGGGTGTCCTGTTCGACGGTCTCGAGAGTCTGCCCGGTGTGCTCCACGAGTATGTCGTTGACCTCCTGGCGTACCCGGAGCATCTCCCGGGCATGGATGTCGATGTCCGCCGCCGACCCCTGGTAACCCCCCAGGGGCTGGTGGATCATGACCCGGGCGTGGGGCAGCGCGAACCGCTTGCCGGACCGGCCGGCGGCCAGCAGCAGGGCTCCCATGCTCGCCGCCTCGCCGACGCACACCGTGGCGACGTCCGGCCGGATGTACTGCATGGTGTCGTAGATGGCCAGTCCCGCGGTCACCAGTCCGCCGGGCGAGTTGATGTAGAGGTAGATGTCCTGCTCGGGGTCCTCGGATTCCAGGTACAGGAGCTGGGCCGCGATGGTGTTGGCCACCGGGTCGTCAATCTCCCCCACCAGGAACACGATGCGGTCCCGCAGCATCCGGGAGAACAGGTCGTAGGCACGCTCGCCGCGACCGCTCTCCTCCACCACCGTCGGTATCTCGATCTGGTTTCGCATCACCACGCGTGAAACATGCAGGCCAATCGTCAGGAATTCAAGAGGCCGTGCCGGTCCAGGAACTCGCGCATGATCGCAACGCAGCTTTCCGGCTCTTCGAGCTGCAGAAAGTGTGTCGTCTCGGGCACGAAGTCGTAGTCCACGGTCAGGATATGGCTCAGGTCCAGCGTCGGCAGGTAGGAAAAAGGCAAGGTAGGGTCGGCGCCGATGACCTTGGTCGGGCTGCGGAGCTTGTCGAGTTCCACCATCACCGCAAACGGCGCGGCGTATTGGATGATCTGCGCTTCGTAGTCGCGCGGACACCGGAGCTCGTAGCCGTCGCCGGCGGCGGATTCGCGGAGCGTCGTCCGCGCGACGAGATCGAACACGCCGGGAACGGCCCGTTGATACATCGGCAGATAGGGCAGGATCTCGGCAAACTGCTGCACGCTCTCGAACCGGGGTGTGCGGCGGCGAGCCATGCCTGCCACGCGGTCGGCGGCGGCATCGAATTCCTCGTAGTTCAGCCCGCGTTTGCATACGGGGGGGTCGAACAGGACACGCGCCGCGAACTCGCTGCCCAGGTTGGCCGACAGCAGCGTGGTCAGGGCCGCGACAGAATGGAAGACCCCGATCTTGGGTTTGTTGCCGTAGTGGTGGTCGACGGCCTTGAGAATCAGGTCGTGGTCACGGACGAATCTCGCGACATTGTGACTCTCCGCCCTGCTGACCGGATTCCAGCCGTGGTTTCGGAGGTCATAGACGACCAAGTCGAAATCGTCAGCCAGCAGCGACCAGAAAGGGTAGTAGAGATCGATAGCGAGCCCGTTGCCGTGGCTCAGGACCAGGCGCGGGCCGGCGGGGTTGCCGTGACGCCGCAGGACGATGACGGTGTCATCGTCCACGCGGACGTCACGGGTGGAAAGCGGCTCGGGTACCTCCCACACGGTTTCCCGAACGGCCTTACCCCGAGTGGGAATCAACGTAAGCGATCAGATCCCCGATGGTGGTGAACTTCGCGGCGTCTTCGGGAGGAATCGTAACGCCGAACTCCTCACCCACCACCTTGATGAAAGCTACCGCGTCCAGGGACGACACGCCCGAATCGGCAACGCTGGCCGCGGGATTCGCGGGGCGACCCAGTTGTTCCTGGAAAAGCTGCTTGATGCGGTCTTCACTCGATGCCATGGTTGTCTCCTTTCGTTTGAACCTAGTTAGCAATGTCTATAACACACATGTACGGTTTTTGACCAAGGCATACATTAAACCGCCTTTCGGAGACCCGGTTGCCAATCTTTCGTGGGTGCCGCGTCAGGAAACCGGACTTCCGGCGGGCGGCCGTTTATGCCCCTCGATCCAGTAGCGGCGGCGCTCGAACGGGTAGCCGGGCAACGAGATCCGGCGACGGCACTCTCCCGAGAAAAGGCCGGCAAAGGACACATCCAGCCCTGCCTCGTAGGCGCCGGCCACCGCCTCGACGAACCCGTTGTCCGGCGGCGCGTCGCGCCGGAGACTCGACAGCACCACCGGCGTCCCGCGGTTCCCGCCCGGATCCGCCCGGTCCGCCGAATCCGCCACACCGATTTCCACCACCACGTTCACATCCATCGACGCCAGCGTCCGGACGCATTCGGTGAACGAGGCGGGCTCGCGCCCTTGCCGGGTCCAGTAGGCCGTGTCGAGCACATCGCCCGACTCCGCCACGCGCCCGGTCTCGCCGCTCACCAGCACCAGAGACGGCGGCGCCAACGCGATGCCGGCGAGGAGCGTTTCCAAACCGTCCGGACCCCGTCCCGGCGCTTCGCTTGCGGAGGCCATGGCCAAACGCAAACCTTCTTCCAGACCGAACACTCCGGCCGCCTGCGCCGCCGCGAGTTCTCCCGGGCCACGGCCCATTGCCACGCTCGGTCGAATCCCGACGCTCGACCACAGTGCCGTCAGCGCGCATTCCAGCGCGTAGACCGCCGGCTGCATCCACCCCACGTCGTCCAACGCCTTCTCCCCATCCGCCCCGGCGAACATGACGTCAAGCAACGACTGGCCCCGCTCCTGCCGCACGGCCGCCTCGCACCTGTCCAGGACCGCCCGCACGACGGGCTCGCTTTCGTACAGCGTCCAGCCCATGCCGGCCCACTGGCTGCCCCGGCCGGCGTAGACGAAAGCCACCCTCCTCGTTGTCACCGGCGCCGTCTCCCCGCTCCCGTCCGCCAGGCTTCTCAACCCCTCCCGAAGCGATGCGGCGTCGCGGAACACGAGAGCCTTCCGGCAATCGAGGTGGCTCCGCCCCACGCCCGCCGTCCAGGCCATGTCCGAAAGCAGGCCTTCCGGCGGCGCGTCCTCCGAAGAAAGCTCGCCCCCGCGTTCGTCCAGCCATGCAAGGTAGCGCCGCGCCGACTCCCGGAGCACACCATCGGTCTTTCCCGACAGGGGCAACAGCCGCGCGGTCCGTGCCACAACCCCTCCATCGGCGGGTGGCGCAGCCGCGTCCGGCAACTGTATGGGGACGGACACGGCGGAACCCTGCGGCCAGTTCCCTTCATCCGAACCCCCGGACCCCTCGTCCGGGGGCCCGTATCCCTCCACCACGACATGGGCGTTGGTCCCCGAGATGCCGAACGCGCTGACCGCCGCCAACGGCGGCCGGTCGGAACCGGCAGGCCACTCCACCGCCTCGGACGTCACGCGCACCGGCAGCCGCTGCCAGTCCACGTTCGGATTCGGATTGTCGAAGTGAAGATGCTTCGGGATCATGCCTCGCTTCATCGCCAGCACCGTCTTGATCAGCCCCGCGACCCCGGCGGCCGGCTCCAGATGGCCGATGTTGGTCTTCACCGAGCCGATCAGGAGAGGCCGCTCCGCCTTGCGCCCCTTTCCGTAGACCGCGGCCGCCGCCTGGACCTCTATGGTGTCGCCCAACTGCGACCCCGCCCCGTGGGTCTCCAGATAGTCCACCTCGGAGGGCGCCACGCCCGCCCGGGACAGCGCCTCGTCGATCACCCGCTCCTGCGCCCGACCGTTGGGCACCGTCGGCCCCGCGCTGGCGCCGTTCTGGTTCACCGCCGAACCACGGATCACGCCCCATATGCAATCGCCGTCGGCCACCGCGTCGCCCAGCCGCTTGAGGACCACCATTCCGCAGCCCTCGCCCCGCACAAAGCCGTCCGCGGCGGCGTCGAAGGCCCTGCACTGACCTCCCCGCGACAGCATCCCCAGATCGGCCATCTCCCGGGTTATCCCCGGCGACAGGACCGCGGCCACGCCGCCCACCAGGGCCATGTCCACTTCGCCTCCACGCAAACCCGCGACCGCGTGATGCACCGCCACCAGCGACGACGCACAGTTGAGCTCCACCGGCATGGTCGGCCCCTCCACCCCCAGATGGAAGGCCACCCGCCCGACGGCCATGCTCGCGGCGGTGCCCAGGTAGCTGACGCCGTAAGCGCCGGCCGTCATCAGGTCCCGGTACTCGCTGGTGCCGATCCCGGCGTATATCCCGGTGCGGCTGCCCCTCAACCGGCCCGGGTCCATCCCGGCATCCTCGAGAGCCTGCCAGGTCGTCTCCAGCATCATGCGCTGCCGGGGATCCATCATGCGCGCCTCGATGGGGGTGATCCGGAAGAATTCCGCGTCGAACCCTTCGATCTCTTCCACGAACCCGACCCGTGCGTAAGCCGCATACTCGGGGGGAAGACCTGCGGCGAGATCGTCCGAGGAGTCGGCATCCCGGCGCCGGTCCGTCACCGCGTTCTGGCCCGCTTCGAGCTGGCGCCAGAAGGCCGACAGGTCCGGAGCGCCCGGGAGGCGGCAGGCCATGCCGACGATGGCGATGCCGTCGTCCTCACGGCGCGCTGCCGGCCGTGCCTCTCCCTGTGTCTCCGGCCGTGATTCCGTCCGTGTCGCCGGCTGTGCCCGGGGTGCGGGCGCGCCGCCCACGTCGCCAAGCTCCTCGACCAGGTGCCGGGCCAGGGTGGCGATGTCCGGGTAGTCGAACACCGCGGTGTTGGGCACCGTGTACACGTCCGCCAACGCACGGTTCAGCCGGTTCCGCAGCTCCACCGCCATCAGCGAGTCCATTCCCAGGTCGAAGAAACCCACCGTGGGCGCCGGTGTTGCCGGCAGCCTCAGCACAGCCCGGACCTCCTGTTGCAGGAAGGACACAAGCAACTCTTCGGGCGACCCCACCGGGGTTCCCCGCAGCCGGGAAAGCAGATCGTCCGACGACGCCCCGGTGCCGGCGTCGTCGTCGGCCGTGGCGGTCAGCAGGTCTTCCAGAAAAAGCGGACGGTCTTCCACCGCCTCTTCGAACATCGACCAGTCCATCGCCATGACCACCGAGTTGGTGGCATCCTGCCGCACCAACTGGTCCAATGCCCGGAGACCCTGCTGCGGGGTGAACCAGCGCCCGCCCAAGGCCGTCCGCTGCCGGTCGATGCGTTCCCGTTGTTCCGCAGCCTCGCCGATCTCGGACCACGCCCCCCAGGCAATGCTCTGCCCCGGGAGTCCCAGCGCCCGGCGGTGGCCGGCGAGCTGGTCCAGAAAGGCGTTGGCCGAAGCGTGGTTGGCCTGGCCCGGATTGCCCATGACGCCCACCCGGCTCGAAAAGAGGATGAAGAAATCCAGATCGCGGTCCGCGGTGGCGCGATGCAAGTGCCAGCCGCCCAGCACCTTCGGCCACAGCACCGTCTCGAACCGCTCCCAGCTCTGGTTGGTCAGGGCGCCGTCCGACAGCACGCCCACGCTGTGGATCACGCCGCCGAGGGGCGGCAGTTCCCCATCGATCCGTTCCAGCATTCCGTCCACCGCGGCCGCGTCGCTGACGTCCGCCAGCTCCACGTGAACCGTCACGCCGCGTTCCCTCAAAGCGGCGATGGCCTCTTCGGCGGCGTCGTCGGGTGCCCGCCGCCCGTTCAGCACGATGGTTCCCGCTCCGTGGTCCGCCAGCCAACCGGCCACGGCGCAGCCGATCCCGCCCAGACCGCCGGTCACCAGGTAGCTCCGGTCCTGCCGCAACCGGCCCGTCGCCAGCGGCGAGGCGGTCACGACGATCTTGCCGAGGTGGCGCGCCGAGCGCATGAAGCTCAACGCGGCCCCCGCTTCGGCCAGCGGCCACCGGCTGTGAATGATGGGTTCCAGCTCTCCCGTCACCAGGCGCTCCATCACCCCCCGCAGGACCCTTCCCACCCACGCCGGGTCGGTCTTCTTGAGAACGTCCAGCTCCAGGATCAGGTAGGCCACGTCCGGACGCGCCGCCGCCATCTCGTCCACGCTCAGGATGTCGCGCCT
>CAZVUC010000073.1:0-1921 GCA_964630405.1 uncultured Syntrophobacterales bacterium
TGGATCCGTGGATCCTGTCGCGAAGGCTCGGAGACTCAGCGAACAGCGTTCGTGATACCCGACGTGATATTCAGCCGAATACAGATCAAATACTGTGTTGGCCAGTCAACGACTTACCAACACGGCGCAACGAACTCCCGGTGCGGTGCTGGAGGGTCAAGTAATGCTTGAACCTTTGGACATAAGGTCGTGGGCAGCCTAACACACTTTAAGGGCCGAGTTCTAGCGCAACGCGGGCAGGCCCCGGGGAGTTTTCGGAGCGGCGCAACCCAAGGCCTCCATCTCCCGTAGCACGTCCATTGTATGCGTACTTGGAGAGGGATGCCGTGCTGAAATCGAGTGCCTGAGTCCGGCGGATCGGGGGGCGGATCGGGTGTGAACTACGACTCGCAGTTCACACCCGATTCCGGAGCGCGGCACCGGGTCACGAACCGGTGGGTGCGCTCAGGAACGCGGCCCACTGCTCCATGAGCTCGCGTCGCCGCTCGAACAGGTCGCTGCGGCGGTAGGCCGCCTCCACGGCGTTCGTGTTCACGTGCGCGAGCGCCAGCTCGCACACCTCGCGCGGCGTGTCCGTGCACTCCGCCGCCCAGTCCCGGAAGCTCGACCGGAACCCGTGCGGCACCGCCCCGATTCCCAGTTGCTGGACCAGCTTCGAGATAGCCGCCCGCGAGTGTTTTCGGCCGGTCGCCGAAGGAAACACGAGTCCCGAGTTGCTCGTCAGAGCCTTCGCCTCGGCGAGCACCTCGAGCGCCCGTGTGGAAAGCGGCACCCGGTGATCGCGGTTCGCCTTCATCCGCCCCGCCGGAATCCGCCACTCACGCCCCTCGACGTCCATCTCCTTCCACCGCGCGCCACGTACCTCGCCGCTCCGGCACGCCGTCAGCACCAGAAACTCGAAAGCCAGCACGACCGCGGGGTCGGCCCCGGATCCGCGCACGGTGGCGATGGCCCCGGCGACCTTCTGGTACGGAAGCGCCGCCAGATGCCGCGGCCGGACTCCTTGCTTCGGTAGGGCCGCACCGATGGCGTCGCCTGCCGGGTTGTCCTCCCGGTAGCCCTGCGCGACCGCCCACCGCATCACGGCGCCGATGCGCTGCCGCACCTTCCGCGCGGTCACCCGCTTGTCGTTCCAGATCGGAGCCAGGATTGTCATCACGTCCGCCGTGCTGATCCTGTCCACCGGTCTCGTTCCGAGTGCCGGCAGGGCGTGGTTGCGGAGGGTCAACCGCCAGTCCGTCCCGGTATGGCTGCCGTGCTTCCATCCTGTCGCATGAATGGCCATGACGACCTCGGCCGCCTGCGCGAAGGTGGGGACGGCCCGCGTGCGGCCGGTCACCAGTTCGCTCCGGCCTCGGGCCACGATGTTGAGGGCGCACTTCTGGCGGGCCTCGGCGAGGCTGACGTGGGGCCAGGTTCCGAGGCCGAGATTGCGGGCGCGGCCGTCCACCTGGATGCGCTGCGCCCAGGACTTGGTGAGGTGGCCGCGGGCAGTGCGTTTGACCAACAGGGAGAGCCCTCCGGAGCCGCGTCCGTCTCCGTAGCGCCCCGGCTCCTGGACGGTTGAGACGAAGCGCGCGGAGAGGCGGTGGGGCCGGTTGATCACGGTGCTGCGGTGGGGGTCCGGAACGTCAGATTGGTATCAGATTGTGTATTGGAATGGACGGGCAGCAGAGGGGCCGTTACGGAACGGCGGAGCATTGTAACACAAAGATAATAGGTTGGTAACGGGGAACAAATGGGAACTGGAGGGAATGTGGCGGAACAGTTAGTCAACGAACCGGGAGGTAGTGGTAATGAAGTCGTTCACTGGCAAGTTCTCGTCCGGCCGCGGCTGGGCTTTGCTGCTCATCCTGTTTCTTGGTGCGGGTTTCTTCCTTGCCGCTTGCGGGGACGAGGAAGTGCCGGCGCCCACGGCACC
>CAZVUC010000074.1:0-43929 GCA_964630405.1 uncultured Syntrophobacterales bacterium
AGCGTAGCCTTCGGTCACGTCCTGAGGCCTCGCATGGTTGACCAGCCGTTTGGTCAGGCTCACCGGCAGCATCAGGTCGCGGTTGGCGACGGTGATGAAGCAGTTACGCAACGCGTGGAACCAGAACTTCGCCCCGCCCGCATCGCTGATCCGCGCATTCAGGTACTGCGTTCCACTGTTGATGTGTCCCGACTCGGCAGTTTCGGACGGAAATACCCAACTCTGGCTATGCTCGGGAAAGCGCTCGCGCTCTGCGAAACGGCGCTGAAGGATGGCGACGAGTTGGCGGGTGACGGGCAGTTCCAACGGCTCGCCGGTCTTGGTCTCCTCGACCCGGAAAGTCATCCCGTCCAGGTCGATGCGCGCCCATTCGAGGCCGAAGACCTCCGCTCGTCGCATGCCGGTGTAGAGGCCGAAACGGAAAGCATCGCGGGCGACCGGGTTGTGCACCGCAGTCTCGATGCCCCGGTGCCAGCGCGGCAGCACCTCGGCCGGGGGCTGGATCGTGCGCCGACGCGGGCGGTGGGGCCGCCCGCCAGCCGCGCGCCATTGGTCGACCGGGTTGTGCAGCCCCTGGAAGTCGATGCAATGGCGACGGTAGAGCACGCGCAGCATTTTCATTGCGCTGTTGGCCTGCACCCATCCGGCTTCGCTGGTGAGCCGGAGGAAACACTTCTCGACGTCGCGCCGGTCAATGGTGTCCAGCCTGCGGTCGAGCCACGCGCCAAGATTGCGGTAAACGGTGCGGCGGTAAACGGCAAGAGAACTCTCCTTGCGCTTCGGCCCGACGGCGAGATACTCCTCGAAGGCCTCGCGCAAGGTGGGAACAGTTCTGCTATGGCTACGCTCCGATGCGGGATCGTCGCCGGCGGCAACACGCCCGAGCGTCTCCTGGGCGAGGCGCCGCGCTTGGTCGGCGGTCACACGTCCGTGGCGTCCTATGACCAGGCGCCGGTTGACGGCCTTTCGCCCACCGGCGCCGACTCGGTAGTTAACGACATAGGAGCGAACGCCGGTGGGTTGGACTCGAAGGCCGAAGCCGGTCAATTTGTCGTCCCACGCGATGAAGGGCTTCTCCGCGGACTTGAGGGACTCGACGTTGCGCTTGTTGAGCGTCACCTTGAGGTATGCGATGCGCTTCCCGGCCTGTGCTGACATGATGATCTCCTCCCGAAGCGGACTTCAAAAAATCACCATAAATGTCAACACGAGAAAGTCAACAAAGGGCATCGCAAGGCTCGCTGTGTCGCCCATGCGAAGTCGGCACTGCCTAACCTCCTGAAATGGCGACTACTTTGTGTGACGAGCGCATCCAGACATTGGACCGGCATACCCTAGCCTCCGAAACATTACGTCAACTCCCGGGTGTTGCACGCCGTTTGTGAAACTAGCGGTCCATTTTGGGGCGTACGGCGGCTGCCACGCCGGTGCTCCGCCGCCGCTTTTGATTCGCACCCCCATGTGATACCCGTTACCCTTCACTCATCCAAAGGAGGCACACGTGGCAGCAGAGACCAGCATTGGCGGCGTCAAGGAGCAGATCAAGGCGCTCAGGGAAGAGAAGACCGGAGTCGGGGAGTCGGGCAAGCGGGAGATCCTGCGGCAGAAGATCCGGCGACTGAAGCGGAAGACCCGAAAGCTGTCACGAGAGGCGAAGCTCCAGCCGCAGAGCGCGGCCTCGGCCCAGGCGGAGGCCGCCGCACCCGTGGCGGCAGAGGCGGCACCGGCGGAGGCCCCGGCACCGGCAGAGGCCCCAGCACCAGCGGAAGCCTCGGCACCGGCGGAGACCCCAGCGCCGGCAGAGACCTCAGCACCAGCGGAGACCTCGGCACCAGCGGAAGACGCGTCGGCGGCTGCCCCCGGACCCGAAGCCAAGGACGACGAGGAGCCCGCCGGGTGAGGATGCCGAGTCACGCCACATCCACCCTCGATCGCAGATAGTCGACCACCTGGTCCGCCACCGCGTCGACACCTCGCTCCGCGGTCTTCAACACGATCTCCGGATTCTCGGGCGGTTCGTAGGGGCTGTCCACGCCGGTGAAGTTGCCGATCTCGCCGGCCCGCGCCTTCCGGTAGAGCCCCTTGGGATCGCGCTGCTCGCAGACCTCGATGGGGCAGTCGACGAACACCTCGATGAACTCGCCTTCCTCCATCATCTCGCGTGCCATGCGGCGCTCGTCGCGGAAGGGCGAGATCACCGACACGAGAACGATCAACCCCGCGTCGACGAACAGCCTGGCGACCTCGGCGATGCGGCGCACGTTCTCCACCCGGTCGGCCGCGGTGAAGCCCAGGTCCCGGGTCAACCCGTGCCGGAGATTGTCGCCGTCGAGGGTGTAGCTGTGCCGCCCCATGGCGTGCAGGCGCCGCTCCACCGCGTTGGCTGTGGCCGATTTGCCCGCGCCCGACAACCCGGTGAGCCACAGGACGCAGGCTTTCTGGTCCTTCTGGGCCGCCCGCGCCGGTTTGTCGATGGCGAGCTGGTGAAGGGTCAGGTTGGAGCCGCGCCACAGGCCGAAATCGATCATGCCGGCGCCCACCGTGTCATGGGTGTAGCGGTCGATGAGGATGAACCCGCCCGTCTCTCTAAGCTCCTTGTAGGGGTCGAACGCGATCTGCCGGTCGAGGCCGATGTTGCAGTAGGCGATGTCGTTGAGCCCGAGGGTCCTGGCCGCGGCGCGCTCCAGGTTGTCGACGTTGAGCCGGTGCTTGATGGCCGTGACCTGGGCCCCGGCCAGTTGCGTGCCGATCTTCAGCAGATACGGACGCTCGGGCAGCAGCGGGGTCTCGTGCATCCAGACGATGTGGCACGCGAACTGGTCGCCGAGGCTCGGCGGCTCGGCAGTGGAGGCGAAGACGTCCCCGCGGCTTACGTCGATCTCGTCGGCGAGGGTGAGGGTGACGGCTTGGCCGGCCCCGGCGCTGTCGAGGTCGCCGTCCGGGCCGACGATCCGTTCCACCGTCGAGACGTTCCGGGAGGGACACACCAGCACGGGGTCGCCGGTACGCACCTGGCCCGACGCCACGGTTCCGGCGAAGCCCCGGAACTCGGCGTTGGGGCGGTTGACCCACTGCACGGGCATGCGAAAGGGGGCGCTTTCGCGGTCCGGGGCCACATCGGCGGTTTCCAGGGCCTGCAGCAGCGTCGGCCCGTCATACCAGTCCATTGCCTGGGACGGTGCGGTGACATTGTCGCCGGTCAGGGCCGATACGGGAATGCAGGTGACGTCGGTCACGTCGAGCCGCCGCGTGAAGTCGCCGAAGGCGGCGGCGATGCTGTCGTAGACGTCCCTGGACCAGTCGACGAGGTCCATCTTGTTGACGGCCACGATCACGTGGCGCACTCCCAGGAGGGAAAGGATGGTGGTGTGGCGGCAGGTCTGGGGCAGCACGCCCTTGCGCGCGTCGATGAGCACCACGGCGAGATCGGCGGTGGATGCGCCGGTGGCCATGTTGCGGGTGTACTGCTCGTGTCCCGGGGCGTCGGCGACGATAAAGGAGCGCCTGCCGGTGGAGAACGTGCGGTAGGCGACGTCGATGGTGATGCCCTGTTCGCGCTCCGCCTGAAGGCCGTCCACCAGCAGCGCCAGGTCGAGGTCGTCGCCCTGGGTGCCGTACCGCCTGCTGTCGGCCCGCACCCGTGCGAGCTGGTCCTGGAACACCAGCCGGGATTCGTAGAGCAGGCGGCCGATCAACGTCGACTTGCCGTCGTCCACGCTGCCGCAGGTGATGAAGCGCAGGATGTCCCGGTCTTCCCGGGCGTTCGCATAGACGCGGAACTCCCGGCCGCTCGGCGGAGGGCTCGCGGACATCAGAAATACCCCTCCTGCTTCTTCCGCTCCATGGACCCCTGTCCGTCGTGGTCGATGACGCGCCCTTCACGCTCGGAATGGGTGGCCGTGAGCATCTCGCGGATGATCGCCGGCACGCTGTCGGCGTCGGACTCGACGGCGCCGGACAGGGGGTAGCAGCCCAGTGTGCGGAAGCGCACCCGCTTCATCTCCGGCTCTTCGCCGGGCTCCAGCTTCATGCGCTCGTCAGCCACCATGATCAGCGTGCCCGAGCGGGGCACCACCGGGCGCGGGGCGGCGAAATAGAGCGGAACCACGGGAATGTTCTCCCTGTCGATGTAGTTCCACACGTCCAGCTCGGTCCAGTTGGAGAGCGGAAAGACGCGCATGGACTCGCCCTGGCGGAGGTGAGTGTTGTACAGGCGCCAGAGCTCGGGGCGCTGGTTCTTGGGATCCCAACGATGTTCCCGCGTGCGCAGCGAGAACACCCTTTCCTTGGCCCGGGACATCTCCTCGTCGCGGCGCGCTCCCCCCAATGCCGCATCGAAGCCGTGGTTGGCCAGCGCCTGTTTGAGCGCCTGGGTCTTCATGATGTCGGTGTGAAGCGCCGATCCGTGGGTGAAGGGGCCGATGCCCCGGGCCAGGCCCTCCTGATTGATGTGGACGATGAGTTCCATTCCGGTTTCCCGCGCCGTGCGGTCGCGGAACTCGTACATCTCCGGAAACTTCCAGGTGGTATCCACGTGAAGCAGCGGGAAAGGAGGCGGCGCCGGATGAAAGGCCTTTTGCGCCAACCGCACAAGGACCGAGCTGTCCTTGCCGATGGAGTAGAGCATGACCGGATTCAAGAACGCGGCCACCGCCTCGCGCATGATGTAGATGGACTCGGCCTCGAGCTCGTCAAGGTGGCTGAGCCCTCGATGCTGGGACATGGGAAAGCCGTCTACCTTCCGAAAGTCGCTGTGTCCAAACCGTGGGGTGCTTCGCAGGAAGTATATCCGCTTGCGGGACACCGCCACAACTCGTTAGTATGGCGGGACTTTTTCGAACCGTACGATCAAGAGAGGCCGGCGCACAACGGCTCGCCGCCCCTGTCCCGGCAGGCGCGTGCCTTGCCGGAAGTCTTGGGAATCACATGAACGACGACGCCGAAACCACCCACGCCGAGACGAAAGCCCCGCCCCCGGACGTCTCGTTCGACGGCCGCCGGGGTGATCTGGCGGCGCTGCTGTTCCGAAACCTGCTGCTGACCCTGGCGACCTTCGGGATCTACCGGTTCTGGGCGAAGACCCGCGTGCGCGGTTTCCTGTGGCGTCACGTCAAGGTTCTCGGTGAAGCGTTGGAATACCTCGGCAAAGGAACCGAGCTGCTCATCGGCTTCCTGATCGCGATCGTCGTCATCGCTCCGCTCACCAGCGTGTACTCATGGCTTCCTTCCCTCGCACCGGAAGGCTTGCCCTACGGCGTTCCGGTCCTGCAGGCGGTCTACTACGGGACCATTGCGTTCCTCGTACAGGTGGCCGTCTACCGCGTGCGGCGCTACCGGCTGACCCGTACGGCGTGGCGCGGCATACGCTTCGGGCTCGATGGCTCCGCGCTCAACTACGCGTTCATCTGGTTTCTGTGCGGCGTGGCGACCTTGGCGACGGCGGGCCTCGCCTACCCGTGGTTGCGCGTGGTCACGACGCGCTACTTCGCCAACAACATCCGGTTCGGCACCACACGCTTCTCCTTCGAGGGCGGTACGGCGCGGCTGTTTCTGCGATGGCTGGTGGTAGCGGCGCCGGCTCTGGCGGCGCTCCTGCTCTTCGTCCTGGCCAACAAGGAGGCCCTGGCCGTCTTCTTGAGCCAGCTTGGCGGCGAGATGCTCGACCCGCCGTCCATCGTGCGCTCCGTGGGCCGGTTCAATCTCGCGCCACTGGGGCTGGTCCCGGTCAGCGCCGTCTTGTTCGTCTGGTACCGCGTATGCGAGTTCCGCCACTTGGTCAGCGCCGTGCGTATCGGGGCGACCCGGTTGGAGTCCCGTCTGGCCGCCGGTCCGGTCTACGGTATTCTGTTGGCGTTCTACATGTGCGTCGGGTTTGCCGGTTTCGTCCTGGCGCTGATGGCCGGGGTCGTCGTGGGCGCGTTCAAGGTGGCCGAGGTGCCGCTGAACCCGTTCGCGGTCACGGTCGTCGCCGTGCTCGTTTCGGGCGCGGCCTACTGGCTCTTCGGCCTCCTCAAGACGGTGATGGTCAAGATCACCCTGCTGGAGTCGGTCTGCCGGACGCTGACGCTTGCGCAGTCCGAAGCCCTGGATCTGACGGTGCAGTCGACGGCCGCCCTCCCGGGCCACGGCGAGGGGCTCGCGGATGCCCTCGACGTGGGCGGTTTCTGACCGATGACACGGTACGCCGCGAACTACTACGACGGCATGACGGCCCGGTCGCAGCCGGTCATTATCGCCGTCACCGGCCGGGGCATTGCTATTTCCACCCCGGAAGGGGGCGAGCTTGCGAGTTGGCCCGCCCAACAAGTGATTCTCGCGGAACTGCCGCACGACGCCGAACCGGTGCATCTCGGTCTCGACGGCACCACGGCCCGGCTGATCGTCGACGACCCGGGCGTGGTGGAGACGCTTCGGCCGGTTGCACGCCATCTCTATCGGCGGGTGCGGCTGTCCCGGGGAGCGGTTGCCAGGGTCGCGGCGTGGACCGTCGCGGCCGTGGCTTCCCTTGCGTTGGTGCTCCTGGTCATCGTGCCTTCCCTGGCGAAGCAGATGGCGGCGGCTACTCCGGACACCGTGAGGTTGCGCATCGGCACCGTCGCGTTGCGCCAGCTCGCGCAGGTTCTTCCTATCGACCGAAAAGGGCCGCCACGGACGCGTCAGGCGTACTGCAACGACGCTTCCGGGCAAGCCGCACTCCGGACCATGGCGGCCGGCCTCACGGCGGACATGGCCGAGCAGCCGGTTCCGCGCCTGGTGGTGGTCAATACGAACGTGGTCAACGCCTTCGCGCTGCCGGGCAACCTCGTCGTCCTCACCAAGGGCTTCATCGACAACGCGGTGAGCGCGGAGGAGGTGGCGGGCGTCATCGCGCACGAGATGGGCCACGTCGCACTCGACCACCCCATCGAGGGGATGTACCGTACCGCGACGGTCTCGGCGCTGATCAGCCTGATTATCGGCGATGCGGCCGGGGGTGTCCTCCTCACGGGTCTGGGCCAGTGGGCGCTGAACAGCAGCTATTCGCGGGTTGCGGAGGGTGAAGCCGATCGCTATGCGTTGGAGCGCCTGAAGGCCGCGGGAATCGACTCCAGGGGCCTGGAAGGGTTCTTTGCCAGATTGTTGGCGGAGCGGGCGAAGGGCGAAGGCGTGCTCTCGCGCTTCCTGTCAACGCATCCCCCGACTCGCGAACGGCTTGAAGCCGTGCGCGCCGCCGGCGGTGCCGGCGGAAAGGTCTTCGGCGGCGACCACCGGGAGTGGCGGCGGCTCCGCCTGATCTGCCGGAAGACGCAGGCCGACCCGCCGTAGATCCAGGAGCCGGCGATGCGGCAGGTCAGCCCTTCGGGTTGAAGAACGCCTTGGTACCGCGGGCCTCCACCGCGTGGCCGATCCGTTCGAGGCCATGGACATAGGCGGCGGTGCGCATGCTGACGGCCTTGTCCCCGGCCACCTCCCAGACCCGCCGGGTCTCGGGCTCCAGGATGGCCTTGAGCCTGGAGTGCACTTCTTCCACCGGCCAGTAGTAGCCTGCCTTGTTCTGTACCCACTCGAAGTAAGACACGGTGACCCCGCCGGAGTTGGCCAGGATGTCCGGAACCACCACCGTGCCCTTCTTGTCGAGGATGGCGTCCGCGGCCGGCGTCGTCGGGCCGTTGGCGAGCTCCAGGACGACCGGCGCCGTGATCCTGGCCGCGTTGGCTTCGGTGATCTGGCTCTCCACCGCGGCGGGAATCAGCACGTCGCACTCCGCCTCCAGCAGTTCCGCGTTGTCGAGCTGCCGCGCGGCGCCGTGGGTCGGAGCGCCCGCCACGTGTCCGGTGCGTTCCTTGTGCTCCATCACCGCGTAGGGATTCATGCCGTCGGGGTCGTAGATGGCCGAGGTCGAATCCGAGAGGCCGATGATCCGGTAGCCGTCGTCGTGGAGCAGGCGCGCGCAGTGGAACGAGGCGTTGCCGAACCCCTGGAGCACGATCCGCGACTTGTCGGAGCTGACCCCGAGTTCCTCTCCCAGATGGCGCAGAATGTAGAAGCCGCCCCGGCCGGTGGCATCGTCGCGTCCCAGGGAGCCGCCCAGCGCCACCGGCTTGCCGGTGATGATGGCGGGGCTTGGATGGCCGGTGATGGTGCCGTACTCGTCCGCCATCCAGGCCATGACGATTCCGTTGGTGTACATGTCCGGGGCGGGGATGTCGCGCTCGGGTCCGATGAACCGCGAGAACGCCTCGACGTAGGAGCGGCTCAGGCGCTCCAGCTCGGCCCGGGAGAGCGTCTTGACGTCCACTGACACCCCGCCCTTGGCGCCGCCGAAGGGGAGGTTCACGACCGCGCACTTGAAGGTCATCCAGAATGCCAGCGTCATCACCTCGTCCACGTTCACCGCGGGGTGGAAGCGGATGCCGCCCTTGGTGGGGCCGCGGGTGTCGTCATAGCGGCAGCGCCACGCCTTGAACGCCTTGCGCGAGCCGTCGTCCATGCGGACCAGCAGGGTCGCGGCCAGTGTTTCCTTGGGATAGCGGAGCTGGTCGATGATCTCGCGCTCGATGTCGAGATGGCGGGCGGCGTCTTCGAGGCGTTCCCGCGCGGTGGAGAAAAGATCGGTGGCCATTGACGTACGCTCCTTTCGAGCCCTTGGAAGGCTGCATCCGATAACCGATTGCCCCTAGGGAACAGTAAAGCAGAAAAAACGGCAAAGCCGAAAAAACCGAAATCGACGAGAACGGCTCCGGCCCTTGCAATACAGTGTCGGCAACGATTATTCTCATTTCTGTCTTTCAAATTGGCGCCGGCGGAGTATACTTTCACTGAGAGTCGAGGATTGACAAACGAGACGCGAAAACTTGGGAGGTGAGTCATGAGTAAAGTCCCGTCGCAACCCGGCAACGAGCCCGGACGTGATCCTGGGATGATGGCCCTTCAGGCGGAGGAAGAGGCCCTCACCCAAGAGGCGCCGATCTTTCCGTCGGAGCGCTACAAGGCGCTGTCGACCAAGCATCTCGACGAGATTTCACAGCTGGAACGTCTTTCCAGGGACGATCGCTTCGCCATGAAAGTGGTGGCCAACGTGCTGCCCTTCCGTTCCAACCGGTACGTGATCGACCAGCTCATCGACTGGGACCGGGTGCCCGACGACCCCGTCTACCAGATCACCTTCCCGCAGCAGGATATGCTCGAGGCGGTGGATTTCTCGCGCATGGCCGACCTCTTGAGGCGTGACGCTTCCGCCAAGGAGATCAAGGAAGGCGCCCACGAGATTCGCGAAAAGCTCAACCCGCACCCGGCCGGGCAGCGGGAGTTGAACATCCCGCAGGTCGCGCACGAGACGATTCACGGTCTCCAGCACAAGTACCGCGAGACCGTGCTGTTCTTCCCCAGCCAGGGGCAGACCTGCCATGCCTATTGCACCTTCTGCTTCCGCTGGGCGCAGTTCGTGGGCGACAACGAGCTCAAGATCGTCGCCAAGGAGGCGGACGGGCTGCATGACTACCTGGCCTCGCATCCCGACGTCACCGACCTCCTGGTGACCGGCGGCGACCCCATGATCATGAAGACCGCGGTGTTCGCCAACTACCTGGAGCCGTTGGTGGACGACCCGCGGTTCGCTCACGTGCAGGACATCCGCATCGGCACCAAGGCCCTGACCTTCTGGCCCTACCGTTTCGTCGGCGACGAAGACGCGGACGACATGCTGCGGCTGCTGGAGAAGATCGTGAAGGCCGGCAAGCACGTCGCCATCATGGCCCACTTCAACCACTGGCGGGAGCTCGAGACCAACGTGGTCCGGGAGGCGATCCGCCGTCTGCGGGACGCCGGCGCGGTGATCCGCTGCCAGGCGCCGCTACTGCGCCACATCAACGACTCCTCGGACGTGTGGATCCGCATGTGGGAGGAGGAAGTGCGGCTGGGGATGATCCCCTACTACATGTTCGTGGAGCGGGATACCGGCGCGCGCAACTACTTCGAGGTGCCGCTGGAGCAGGCCTGCCACATCTTCCAGAACGCCTACAAGTTCGTCTCCGGCCTCGCCCGCACCGTGCGCGGCCCGAGCATGAGCGCGACCCCCGGCAAGGTCGAGATCCAGGACGTGCAGGAGATCGCCGGCGAGAAGGTCTTCATCCTCCGCTTCCTTCAGGGACGGAATCCCGACTGGGTCGGCCGTCCGTTCTTCGCCGCCTACGACCCGGAAGTCACGTGGTTCGACGGGTTGCGGCCCGCCTTCGGCCAGGAGAAGTTCTTCTTCACCGACGACTTCAACGCCATGGTGCAGGGAAGGTGGCCGACCACCAAGCACTAGCGCTGTATGCGGTTTACCGAAAAGGGGCGACTTACGGGTCGCCCCTTTTTTTTGCAGAGGTCCGGCGCGAGCCCGTCGCACCGGTTGAATCACTCCGCGGCAAACGGATTGCGGACCCTCACGGTTCCGTACATGCGACGGTGTTGAAAGTCCTCCGACAGGAGTTCGCCGAGTCCATAGACCTCCGCGTAGGCCCAGAGATGGGCGTCGAACCATGACAAACCGTATGCGGCCGCTCCACGCAAGGCGGTGCGGACGACAGTTTCGTTCGGATAGAGGATCAGAAACTCGGCCAGCATCTCTTCGGCTTCTCGGCGGGCGTCCGTTGGATCAAGCAACCGCGTTTCGAAGTCTCCGCGGGTGGTTGCGGCGACGAACTCCACAATGGCTTGATGCGGAACACGTGCCTCGCCGGACACGACTAGTTCACGCAGGAGCGCCGTCGCGATCTGCTGTTTCTCCGGGAAGCGCGGATCGTACCGGTAGACCAGAACGTTGGTGTCAATCAGACAGGCCACGTTTGTAGAGCGCCTCGCGTGTCCATCCACGGGTACGTGGGTGTGGCTGTTTCGGCGAGCGCGCTTCTCTTTCTTGCTGCCGTTCGGTCGCCGCATCGAACAGCGCCAGTCGCTCGTGGACGTCAAGCCCGTCCCGGGGTGTCTCCGTTGAATGAGGGATGATTCGGATTACGTCGCCGGCCTTCTCGAACCGGATCTCGTCCCCGGGCTGGATATCGTAATGATCGGCGAGCGTTTTCGGGACCGTCACTTGGAGCTTGCTGGTTACTTTCGCCATCTCCTTACCATAACAAGGATTATATCCTTGTCAACTATCAAGAAAGCCCGGCTACCTCGACTGGTGGGAAACGACGGAGCTGCTCTTGGTGTGCAGACCCTACTCCGCCCCCGATCCGGCAACCGGCTGCACCCGGCTCAGCACGTTGCCGAGGGGGCCGATCTCGGCCGGGGCGCCGTTGAGGTAGGCGATGAACTGGTGCGACCCCACCGGGACGCGGGGCCCGGGGTTGAGGATGCCGACGAGGTTCAGGGGGTCGGTGCAGGACACGATGACCGGTTCCTTGTCGGGGGGGAGGCGGCGCACGGTCCGCATGGACTCGACGGCGTCGGGCAGCGCGTACTGCTCGCCCACGAAGCCGTTGACGAAACGGCCGCCGCGGATCTCGCCACGGGCCTCCATGCGCCGGTAGGCTTGGAGCAGCAGGCGCCAGGGCGGGCAGCGGGTCTCCCGCGCCAATACTTCCCGGAACACCACGCCGTAGCGTTGCAGGAGTTGGCGCGCCAGGGTCTCGGCGGCGGTCTCACGTGTGCCGGGGTCTTCCTTCCGCCACAGCGACCAGCGGCCCACGGGCATGGTTTGCGCCGCGGCGCCCTTGCGGCCGCGCCGGTTCTCCTTCCGTTTGAGCTCGGGGGTGAGCAGCATCCGCAGACCGGCGATACCGTCTCCGGTGACCTGTCCGCGGGTGACCAATTCCCACAGGGCGCGTTCGGTGCGTACCGTCAAGTGGCCGGTTCCCCGGGCGATGTCCGCGAGGAAGGATGCGCCGTGGGTGTCCAGGTATGCGGCTACGTCCCGGGCGGCGCCGGACAATCCTTGGAGCCCGCGCCAGTCCAGAGCCTCCGGGTCCAGGAAGTGCGGCAGGTCGTCGCGGATGACGAAGGCCAACGGTGCGGACCGGGTGGGTGTGGTCCGGCGGCTCTTGCCGTTGGCCGGCCGGAGAGCCAAGGGGGCCGCGTCCCAGAGCTTTGCTACGGAGGGATCGTCTTCCGGGCCGCCGGTGTCGCGGCGCAACCGTCCCCAAGTAACCATGCCCGCAAGACACAGGTGTTCCAACTCGGCGGGGTCGTACGCGGCGATCCGTGCCGGCAGGACGTGCTGTTCCCAGGCCGGGGCCGGCAACTCCATGCCCTGAAGCTGGCGGATGACCTGGTGAATGCCGTCGCGGCCGTGGAGTTGCGAGCCCGGTTGCAGGTGTTGCCACCGCAGCAGGAAGCGTATGAAATCCGCGGCCGACACCGGGTTGATCTCGCGCCGCAGCCGGCCCAGGGTGAGGCGGTGGATGCGCGACAGCAGCCGGCGCTCGCACCATTCCACCGGCGCATCGGCGCCGGCGCCGGGGGAAAAGCGCCCTTGCAGCACCACGCCGGAGACCTCCAGGGCCGTGAGGGCGCGCGCCACCGACTCGACGGAAAGGCCGGTGCGGGCGGCCAGTCCTTCGCCGGTGATGGGGCCGCTGATCTCCATCCACCCCTGTACGGTGCGCTGCAGGGCGGCGTCGCCAGACAACGGGGCTGCGGTATTGTTCGTGTCAGGCTGATTCGAATCGCTGCTTTGGCGCTGAGATGGCGGCGCCGCCTGTATCGTCATTCCCGCGGAAGCGGGAATCCAGGCGGCGTGGGGCGGGGAATCAGTGTCGATATACCCCTCCCCAACCCCTGGATTCCCGCTTTCGCGGGAATGACGGAGAGGGCGGGAATGACGGGGGAGAGAGTCGGAATGACGGGGGAGAGAGGGGGATTGATGTGACGGGTATGTTGCCGCGTCGGAGTTCCCCCCGTCCGGCGCTGTGACGGCCGGGGCCATGCCAAAGTCGCCCAGCACGGCGCGTGCCTCGTCCAGGCGCTCCGCCGCCACGTAGAACGTCTCGCCGTCCGTCCCCGTGGGCTCGGCGACGGTGGCCCGTCGCGCCTCCATCAGCTCTTCGGCATACCGCTGCCACGGCTCGGCTTCACGAACCGGCATCAGGATGACCGTCAACAGCAGATCGTGAAGCTCGTCGGCGTCCCGGATGTCCGGCCAGGCCTGCGCCTTCACCTCCGCCAGGGCCTCGGGACTCAGGGCGCCGATGCCTTGGGCCAGGTCCGGGTCGGTGCGCCGCAGCGCCACCGCCCGGGCGCGTCTTTCCTCCAGTGGGGCGTCGTCGAGGAACGCATACGGGTTGGCGTTGAGGATCTCGTGGGCCATGGGCGAAGGAGCCGGGGTCTCCACCGCCACGGTGGCGATCTTGCCCTCCAGGAGCCGCTCCAGCGTCTCCCTGAAGCCGTCCACGTCCATGGCCTCCCGCAGGCAGTTCTCCATGGTCTCCCGGGTCAGGGGATGGTCCGGCAGGTCCACGGCGCCGGCGCGGTTGTCCTGGCACATCACCTGGTCCGGGAACACCGCCCCCAGAAGGTCCTCGGCGCGCATGCGCTGGATCTGCATGGGCACCTTCTTGCCCCGGCTGAACCGTTCCACCGCCAGCGCCCGGGCCGCGTTCCAGCGCCACCGGTTGGTGAACATGGGCGCGGCCAGCGAGGCCTGGGTCAGGTCCCGTTCCACCGTGGCGGGGTTGAGGTAGGAAAACACCGTGTCCAGCGGGAACGAATGGCGGTCGGTGAGCGAGATGACGATGCCGTCGTCGGTGGCCGCGGCCTGCAGCTCGAAGTCGAAGTTGACGCAGAACCGCTTGCGCAGGGCCAGCCCCCAGGCGCGGTTGATGCGTCCGCCGAAGGGCGTGTGCAGCACCAGTTGCATGCCGCCGGACTCGTCGAAGAACCGTTCGGCGACGACACGGTCCACGGTGGGCACGCAGCCGAGCACCGCGCGGGTCTCGTTGACGTAGGCGACGATCTGCTCGGCGCCCACTGGCCCGAGGCCGGCCTCGCGTTGCAGCCACCCGTCAGGTGCGTCCCCGTCCGCGGCCCGCCGGGCGACGTTCTCGCGCACGTCGGACACCGCCCGCGACAGCTCCAGGGAGCGGCCCGGGGCCTCGCCGAGCCAGAACGGTATGGTGGGCGGCGCGCCCTGGGCGTCCTGGACCCACACCTTGCCGGAGGCCACCCGCTGGATGCGCCACGAGGTGTTGCCGAGCAGGAAGATGTCGCCGGCCAGGCTCTCGATGGCGAAGTCCTCGTTGACCTTGCCCACGAAGGTCTCGTTGTGCGCCTCCACCACGTCGTAGTCGGCGGTGTCGGGGATGGCGCCGCCGTTGGTGATGGAGACGAGCCGGGCGCCGCGCCGCGCCCGCAGCATCCCGTTCACCCGGTCGCGGTGGAGATGCGCGCCGCGCCGTCCCTTGGCCGGAGCCACGCCTTCGCACAGCATGTGCAGGACCTGCTCGAAATCGCCGCGGGAGAGATCCCGGAAGGGGTAGGCGCCCCTCACCAGTTCCCGGAGGTCTTCCTCGGCGATGCCCGCCGGCGGCTTGGCCTCGGGCAGGAGCGGCAGGGTCTCGCCCGGCTTGGGGGCGGGCGTGAGGCTTGCCACCGTGGCCACCATCTGCTGGGCGAGCACGTCCAGGGGCTGGCGCACCAGGCCGATGCGGTCCAGCTCTCCCTGGCGCACTGCGTACACCGCGGCCGCGGACTGGAGCAGGTCGTCCCGGGTCAGCGGGTACAGGATGCCCTTGGGGACCGCGCCCAGCCAGTGGCCCGAGCGTCCCACGCGTTGCAGCAGGGTGGCGATGGAGCGCGGCGCGCCGATGTGGCAGACCAGCTCCACGTGGCCGATGTCGATGCCTAGCTCCAGCGACGCGGTGGCCACCACCACCGGCACCTCCGCGGCCTTGAGCTTCTGCTCGGCCTCGAGCCGGGTCTTGCGGGACAGGCTGCCGTGGTGGGCCAGCACCTTGCCCTCTCCCAGCCGGTCGGTGAGCTGGTGGGCCACGCGTTCCACCAGCCGGCGGGTGTGCACGAACACCAAAGTGGTGCGGTGGTTCTGGATCTGCGCCACGATGCGGTCGTAGACCTCGGCCCACAGCCCATGGGACGTGATGGGCCCCAGCTCCTGGTCCGGCACCTCGATGGACAGGTCCAGCTCCCGCTTGTGCCCCACGTCCACGATGGCGCATTTCGGCAACCCGTCTGGCTTCAGCCTGCGCGTCCCCACCAACAGGCGGGCGATGTCCTCCATGGGCTTCTGGGTGGCGCTCAGCCCGATGCGTTGCAGCGGTCTGCCGGCCAGGGCGTCCAGCCGTTCCAGGGAGAGCGCCAGATGGGCGCCGCGCTTGTCTCCGGCCACCGCGTGGATCTCGTCCACGATGACCGTGTGCGCGTGCTTGAGCATCTGCCGGCTGCGCTCGGCGGTGAGCAGGATGTAGAGCGACTCGGGCGTGGTGATGAGGATGTGCGGCGGATAGGAGATCATGCGCTGGCGCTCGGTGGCCGGGGTGTCGCCCGAGCGCACGGCGGTGCGGATGTCGTGCAGCGGCAGTCCCTGGCGCCGGCCCGCGCGGGTGATCTCCGCCAGCGGCTCCTGCAGGTTCTTCTGGATGTCGTTGCCCAGGGCCTTGAGCGGCGAGACATAGACCACGTGGGTGTGGTCGCGGTCGCGGGACGGCTCCGGCGGCGCGATGAGCCGGTTGATGGACCAGAGAAAGGCCGCCAGGGTCTTGCCAGAGCCGGTGGGAGCGGCGATGAGCGTGTCCCGGCCCCGGGCGATCTCCTTCCAGCCCGCCGCCTGCGGCGGCGTCGGCTTGCCGAAGCGATCCCGGAACCAGTCGCGGACCAGAGGGTGAAAACGGTCGATCACTGCGCTAGAGTTTAGAGTCTGTCCGAGCGGTTGTCCATGATCTTGCTGTCACCCGGGATGGGCGTGACCGTGTCGTTCACGCCGCAGATGGAGAAGCGCCTCACGCAACGAGCCGTGCGGATGCTCAAGCAGTCGCTGCGTCAGTTCCCGGAGTTACGGAACCTGGAAGTCCGGATCGGCCACACCAGGACCAAGCTCGGGGTCGCGTTCGTTCCCACGCGGCTCCGGCTTCCCCTGTACATCCGCCTCCGGGTCCGGGGCCTGACCTACAACACGATCGGCCACGAGCTGACCCATCTGCTGCAGGGGTTGACGAAGCTCCCGCCCCCGGAAGGAACCCCGGCGTGGGCGCCGCTTCCCGGCGGCGAGACCCAGTGCGACATCTGGACCCTCGCCCGGAGCGAGCTCTTCTGCGACGACGCCCCCACCTATCTGCGGTTGCCCCGTGCCGTGCGCGAGAACTGGCGCAACTACGCCGGCCGCGTCCGCTCCCTGTGCGTCGAGGCCATCCGCCAGCGCTCCCGACGCCGCACTTACATCCGCTGGCTGGAGTCGCGGATCGCCGAGCTGCCCGAGCCCGCCCCGGTGGCGCGGGCCGATGCGCCGGAGCAATTGTCCCTATCGCTTTAGGGTAGACCCATCATTCCCGCGAAACGGCTGTGTCAAAGCACCATCCGAGAGAGGCGACAACCCCCCTCTCCGTCATTCCCGCGAAAGCGGGAATCCAGGAGGGGCGAGGCGGAGAAACGCCGCTGGAGTGCCCAACCACCGCCCCTGGATTCCCGCTTTCGCGGGAATGACGGAGAAGGAAGGCGGGAATGACGTATTCGGAACGTCCGTGCCTCGCCATTGCACGACCTGTACCCCGGGAACGACCGCTGCGGACCTCGGAGGAGGATTAGCGGACCGCGGCGTTGTAGTACGAAACGTCGATATACTTTTCCGGCGCGGGCGGTGGAGAGGCGATGAAGCCCATGCCGGCGCGGAGGTCCAGGGCGGCGGCGATGCCGGGAACGTTCAGCGCGGCCTTGGGGTAGAGGCCGTGCTCCGGGTCCAGCAGCGAGTCCAGGGTTTCCTCGGCGGCGGCTCCGGTGAGCCCGTTGTGCCGCTTCAGGATGTCGAGGCAGCGGGGCCGATTCTCGGGTGCAAAGCACCACTCGGTGGCGGTCACGTAGCAGCGGATGTAGTCGACCAGGTGGGTCCGGTTTGCCTCGGCCCAGGAGCGGCTGGCCAGGCCCACGGTCGCCTGATACACGGGCGCCATCTCCTCGCCGCGGGCGATGACGTGGCAGTCCCGTTCCAGGGCGGCTCCCACGAACGGCGGCGTGAGCAGCGTGGCGTAGAGCTTCCCCTCGATGAGGGTTTGGTAGCGGCTCTCCCAGCCCCCCACCTCCACGAGCTCGTACTCATCGGCGCCGAAGCCGTGGTCGCGCAGGGCTTTCTCCAGGATGAACACGAAACCGCTGTCCCGCGCGTCCACCGCCAGCGGCTTGCCGCGCAACGACTCCATGGTGGAACATCCGGGCGCGCCGACGAGGCTCAAGAGCCCGCTGTGGAGCCCCATGAACGCGAAGGCGTCGGAGCCCGGCTGGTTCTCCACGTCGCAAACCACGTCGTCCGCGGCCGCGTGGCCGATGGCGCAGCGGCCGGTACGCACCGCCTCCACCAGATACGCGGAGCCCGGCGTGTACTCGATCTCCACGGCGAGGCCGCCGCCAGCGAAGATGCCGTTCTCCACCGCAGCGTGCACCGGCAGGTTGTAGGCGGCGCGGAACTGGATGAGTCGGATGGGGGTCAGAGAGCTCATGATCGCGACCGGAAGGTCACACGCGCATTGCCGGGACCGGGCCTGGCCCGGTCCCGGCAATGGAGACTATTCATAGCGGCCGTCGACGATCATCACCAGGGCCGGCAGGAGGAACAGGATGAATATGGTCGACAGCACGAGTCCGCCCAGCATGCTGACCACGAACGGCACCAGGAAGATCAGTTCGTCGCTGCGTTCATAGAGCAGTGGCGACAGTCCCACCACGGTCGTCAGGCTGGTCAGCAGCACCGCGCGGAAGCGATGGCGGGTCGCCGCGGACGCCGCCGCGATGGCCGGAATCATATCGCTTTCCCTGCGGAGATAGTTGTAGCGGTCCAGCAGCACCAGCGCGTCGTTCACGATGATCCCGCCCACCGCGACGATTCCGAACAGCGACATGGCGGCGAAATCCCACCCGAGTATCCAGTGGGTCAGCACCGCTCCGGCGAACGATATCGGTATGCCCACGACCGCCACCAGGGGTTTCCAGTAGCTGCGCAGGAACGCGGCCATCAGCGCATACATTGCCAGCAGCACGATGGGGACCAGCAGCCCTAGCGTTCCCAGCAACTCCCTCTCCTCCCGGGCAGCCCCGTCGGGTTCGACCTTGAGGCCGGGGTACTTGGCAAGCAGGCCGGGGATGATCCTTTCCCGGACCTCCCGTCTGGCCTGACGGGGCGTCGTTACGACGGCGTCGGTACGCGCGTCGACGAATGCGGCCTGCTTGCCGTCGATACGCGTCAGCGTGGTCAACTCGCGTTTCTCGGTGAGCGTCGCCACCGTGGACAGCGGGACCTCACCGCCGCCGGACGCACCACGGTCCCGGCCTCGTCGCCCATTCCCGCCGGCGGGCCGGTGGATCCGCTCGCTGGCCAGGTCGCCCAGGCTTTGCCGTCGCTCGGCCGGGTACCGCACCACGACCTTGACTTCCTCCCGGCCGCGTTGGATACGCTGCACTTCCACGCCGTGGAAACTGGCGCGCAACTGGGCGCCGATGCCCGCCGGCGTCAAGCCCGCCGCCTTTCCGGCCCGCGTGAGTTGGATCTCGAAGTGGCGCTTGCCGGCGGACAGGCTGTCCGAGATGCCGAAGACCCCCGGCACGGTGGCCAGGGAGGCCTTCAACTCGGTGGCGGCGGTTCTCAGCACGTCCGTGTCGGGGTGCTTCAGCGCATACGAAACAGGCGGATTGGATTTCACCCGTGTGCTCTGAAATTCAACGCTCTCCAGTTCCGACGTGTCGCCGACGTTCCGGCGCCAGGCCCGCTCGATATCCCTGGGCGATGCGGTGCGCGCCGGACGCGGGTTGAGATGAATCCGCACCGAAGCGATGTTGCTGCGGTTGGCCCGGATGTCCGCCGTCCGGACGGCGGACTGATTGCCGGCGGTGATCGCCACGGATTTGATCGACGTTCCGTCGAGTTGATCGTTGATGGAGCGGGCGGCGGCCGCGAAACGCTCGGCCGCGGCGAGAGTCTGTTCGAACGGCGTCCCCGCCGGCAGATGCAGATCCGCCTGAATGCTGTCGGAGGCGAGCGCATCCTGGTCGATGATGACCACGCGGACGTTGTCGGATCGCAGCAGCAGGACCCCGATGAGCACCACTACCGCTCCGATCGCCAGGGTGAGCCAGGGATGTTGCACGGCGCGCGCCACCGACGGCGCCACGACGTAGTCCCGCGTCCGGTCGATCAGGCCGTCCACCCGGCCTTGGATGTCGCTCAGCGGCGACAGGCTCCACGGCCGGTCGTGCGACAAATGCGCCGGCAGGACGAAGAAGGACTCGACCAGCGAGACCAGGAGGACGAAGAGCGCCACATAGGGAAAGACGGTGGTGAGCTGGTAGCCGCCGGAGGTGACGAAGAGAAGCGGCACGAAGGCGAGCATGGTAGTGGCCGCCCCCACCGTTATCGGACCTACCATCGCCCTGGCGCCCGAGATTGCCGCATCCGCCGCGCTCTTCCCGCTCTCGCGTTCCGCCGCGATGCTCTCACCGACCACCACGGAGTCGTCCACGACGATGCCGATAAGCAGGAAGAAGGCGAAGATCGTGCCGATGTTCAGGGTCATGTCGGCGGCGCCGAAGAAGATCAGCGAGCCGATGAAGGACATGGGTATCCCTATGGTGATCCAGGTGGCGACGCGCAGGTCGAACACCAGAACGAGCGTCAGAAAAACCAGCAACGCGCCGAGGATGCCGTTGCGGATGATCTCTTGCAGCCGGTCCAGGGCGGGGGCCGCCCGGTCGTTCCAGATGCTGACCGTGATGTTCCCGGGGGCCCTGTGGTCGGCGAGCCACAGCTTGATTTCCTCACCGATCTCGACCACCGACTCCTGCTCGACGGCATCGACCCGGACGAACACGGTGGATTGGCCGTTGACCTCGGAGACGATCTCCTCGTCGACGAACCCGTCGCGGATGGTCGCGACGTCGCCGAGGGTGACGATGGCGCCGCCGAGCCGCGTGATCAGGGGGATGTCCTTGAACTCGTCGCCGGTGCGCCGCTTGGTGATGGTCTGCAAGACTACGCCGCCGGCGTCGGTTCGCAGTTCACCGAAAGTGAGGTTGAGGGAAGCCCGTCTCACGATACGGGAAATCTGGGCAATGGAGAGATTGTGCCGCCGCAACTCTTCCTCGCTCAGTTCGATGGTAATCTCCCGGTCGCGGGTGCCCAGCAGCGTCACCTGTGAAACCGACGACAGCGCGAGCAGTTCGTCGCGCGCGTTCTCGGCGGCGAGGCGCAACTCGTTCTCCGAGGCGTGAGAGGACGACACCGCCAGCGTCAAGACCTCGATGGCGAATCGGTGGAGCTCGACCTCCGGTCTTTCGGCGTTCAGCGGCGGGAAATTCTCGATGCCGTCCACGGCGTTCTGGACATCGTTCAGGACCGTGTCGGGATCGGCAAAGGTTTCCAGTTCGACCCTGAGCTGGCCGCGCCCTTCGGTGGCCGTCCCCACGACCCTCTTCACCCCTCTGAGCCCGACGATGGCCTCCTCGATGCGGCGGTTTATGTCTTCCTCCACCTCCTTGGGCGACGAACCAGGCGCGGGCACCGTCACGGTAATCGCCCGGAGATCGAAGTAGGGGTAGAGTTGAACGGCGAGATGTCGCCCGGCGATCATGCCGCCGATGATCAGGAACAACAGCAGCAGGTTGGCGGCGACCGGATTGCGGGCGAACCAGGCGATCGGTCCCCGTTCGGCAGCCCCGGATCCAGCGTCGGTGGTGCTCATGTCCGGACTCCGTTACTTCGCCACCGCCACCGCCAGACCTTTTCTGGCTCCCGGCGGCGCGCCGACGACCACTCCCTCGCCCGCGTCGAACCCCTCCACGACCCAGCCCGCGTCCGTGCGTCCGAGGGTCTTGGGCGCCACTGACTTCAGCGCGCCGTTGTCGACCACCCAGACACTGCTGCCTTCCTGCAAAACGGATTCCGGCAGCACGTAGACGTTCTCATACGACGGCCCCGCGATGCGGACTTCCGCGAACATGCCCGGCAGCGGCAGGGTCTCCTTGGGCACATCATCCGAGAACTTGAGGAACAACCCGGCGAGGCGCGTGCTCGGGGCCACGGCCCATGACACCCGCTCCACCGTTGCGTCGTACGCCCCCAACTGGGTCCGGACGCGGGCGGAACGGCCGATCACCGGGGAGAGGTACGCCAGGTCCTTGGGGTTCACCGGCACTCTCACCCTGATCGCATCGGTTCGATACACGGTGCCCAAATTCCCCGCGGGCCCCACCACCGATCTGGCGGGCCCCACGAACTCGCCCACCTCCAGCTCGGTTGCCAGCACGCGGCTGTCATATGGCAGGGAGATGTTCGTCTGTTCCAGCCGCAGCTTCGCGAGTTTCAGCACCGCCCGCGCCTGCGCCAGCTCGGCTTCCGCTTCCGCTATCGACGGCAGGCGGCGGACCGAGTCGGAAACCTCGGCGCCGGGGTTCGCGCGCGAGAATGCCCTCGCGTCCTCTTCGCCGCCTGCTTTCTCGACCCACACACGGGCTTCCGATGCCTTCACCGCCATCTCCGCCCTTTCCACCCGGAGCTCGTGTTCGGCGGGGTCGATCCTGACGAACGTCTCGTTGGCGGGTATCGATCCGCCGTTGCTGAACTTCGGTGAAATCCACACCACGCGACCCGTCACCTCGGACGTCACCCTCGCCCGTTCTTCGACCCGGACGGAACCCGTCAACCGGACGGCCAGCGCTTGTTTGGTCGGCTTGGGCTCGATCACGTTGACGGTGGGCTTGCCCTTCTTCGCGGTCAGGTCCGGCGCGGCGTCGAGAGCCACGCGACTGGGCGCCCGCGCGAAGTAAAGAGCGACTACGATTACGAGGAGGATTGCGGCCAATTGCACGATGCCGAGCCATTGAGGCCGGCCGGATTCAGTTGATTGTGCCATCTCGCATTCCTATCATCTTTGAGATCGTTGGCCCGCGCGGGTACCGGTTCCCACCTCCGCCGACAACTCGACCTGAGCCCGTCCGGTGACGCCATTGCAATTACCGCAACTCAAACCGCGATTCAAGAAGAACAACGGAACGGCTTCGGATGGTCCTGCCACATTCAGCCATGACCACCGGTGTTGTCGGCCCCGGCGGCGACGGTGTGTTCTGGAACTGTGGTATGGTTGACGCGTCCGTAGTCGCTCAATCGTGCGAGACAGCCGGGAGAAGCCATGCCGCAATCCAGTTTCCAGCACATAGGTCGAAGCGTTCCCCGGGTGGACGGCTTTGACAAGGTGACCGGGCTTGCCAAGTACACGGGCGACATCGTGTTGCCGGGCATGCTCGAGGGGCGGATACTGCGAAGCCCCTTGCCGCACGCGCGCATCCGGGCCATCGACACCACGCGCGCGGAGGCGCTTGCCGGCGTGCGCGCGGTAGTCACCGCGGACGATCTGGGCGGCCTGGACCCGTTCTACAACGGGCGCCCGGTGGTGGCCATGGACAAGGTGCGCTACGTGGGCGAGCCGGTGGCGGCGGTGGCGGCGGAGGACGAGCACACGGCGGAGGCGGCCCTCGCCCTCATCGAGGTGGACTACGAGGAGCTGCCGTCGGCGCTGGGTATGGATGCGGCGCTGGCGCCGGGAGCGCCGCTGATCCACGACGACGCCCCCGGCAACGTGTGCGCCCATGCACGGGTGGAGCAGGGGGACGTGGACCAGGGCTTCGCCGCTTCGGACCGCGTCTTCGAGGGCCGCTATACGTTCCCCAGTGTCTACCACTACAGCATGGAGCCCCATGGCGCCGTGGCCCAGTGGGGCGCGGACCGCATCGACCTGTGGTCCTCGGCGCAGCATCCGTTCCTCGTGCAGGGGGACATCGCGCGCATCTTCGGCGTCACCCGCTCCCAGGTGCGCTTGCAGGTCTCCTTCCTGGGCGGCGGCTTCGGCGGCAAGTCCTACAGCAAGTTCGAGCCGCTGGTGGTGCTGCTCTCGCGCAAGGCGGGCCGGCCGGTGCGGCTGTGCCTGTCGGTCCCCGAAGCCATGGTGACGGTGCGGCGGCACGGCGCCGCCGTGAAGCTCAGGACCGGGGTGATGAACGACGGCGCCCTGGTGGCGCGGCAGGCGGAGATCCAACTCGACACGGGCGCGTTCACCGAGAACACCCGGATGGTGGCGCAGCTCGCCGCCACCCGGGTGCTGGGCCCCTACCGGATCCCGCACCTCCGGAGCGACGTCTACTCGGTCCACACCAACGCCGGCTCCGCGGGCTCGTTCCGTTCCGTGGCCGCGCCCCAGACCATCTTCGCCTGCGAATCGCAGATGGACGAGATCGCGTCGGAGCTGGGCATGGATCCGGTGGAGTTGCGCGACCGGAACCTGCTCAAGAAGGGCGAGAGGCTCCAGCCGAAACTGCGGCCGGTGGACGTGAATCTGCATTCCAGCCTCCGGCGGCTCGTCTCCGGCTCCCGCTGGCGCCGGCGCTCCCGCGACGGCAAGGCGCCGCTGGGCGTGGCCTGCGGCTCCACCAACGCCGGCGGCGTGTTGCCGGTGTCGGTGGCGCTGGTGCGGCTGGGCCCCGACGGCCACGTGTCGATACTGGCGGGCAGCACCGAGATGGGGCAAGGCGTCAAGACGACGTTCACCCAGATCGTCGCCGAGGAGCTGGCGTTGCCGCGCGACAGGGTGCAGCCGGTGCCCGTGGACACCACGGTGACACCCTATGACCACTCCACCGGGGCCAGCCGCTCCACCACCGTCATGGGCCGGGCCGTCCAGGCCGCGGCCCGGGACCTCAAGGGGCAGTTGCGCGCCATCGCGGCGAAAGCCTTCCGGGTCACCGCGGGAAAGGTGAAGCTCTCGGAGGGACGGCTCGTGGCCGGCGAACAGGTCATGTCCTTCACCGACGCCCTGGCCTGCCGCTTCGGCGCCGTCGCCGGCGAGATCGTGGGTCGCGGCACCATGGGCCCCGAGATGGTCGGATGGAAGACTCCCGTGCTCTGGGAGGTGGGCATGGGGGTCGCCGAACTGGACATCGACCGCGACACCGGCGCCCTGAAGCTCGTGAGCTATGTTTCCGCGGCGGATGTCGGCAAGGCGATCCATCCGCAACACTGCATCGGACAGGAGGAAGGCGCGGCCATGATGGGCATCGGCCACACCTTCATGGAACAAATGGTGCACGACGACCACCAGTTGCTGAATCCCAACCTGGTCGACTACCGCGTGCCGAAGTTCCAGGACCTGCCGGCGGAGTATCACACGTTCCTGGTGGAGAACCGGGACGGCATCGGCCCCTACGGCAGCCGTGGCATGGGCGAGGGCGGCATCTTCTCCGTCGCCCCCTCGGTGGTCAGCGCCCTGGCCCGGGCCACCGGGGTACGCATCCGCGACCTGCCGCTGACCCCGGAACGGGTCTGGCGGGCGCTCAGGGACGAGGGGTGAGGGGGCGGACCTTCTCCGGGAGCCAGGAGTGCAATTCAGTGAACCGGAACGAGCCGGTCTCGAAGAGGTGCATGAAGAAAGCGTATGCTTCCTCGTTGTCGCAGTCGATGAACCGGCCGTTCATGCGCAGGAAGGTGTCGGTGACGCCGATCAGGGCTCCGTGCATGGCGATGACTTCCTGGATGGTAGGGAAGTCATGATTCATTTGGCCAGCAACTCGCCCAAGCGACGGTTTCTTTCCACGCTGGTCTGGAAATGGGCCATGACCGCAGCGCGGGGCTTGTCCAGAGCGCGGTTCTCGACGTACGTTCGCAGGGCATCCTCCAGAACCGCCTGGAAATGACGGCCATCCTGGCGCGCGATCTCGCGCACGGCTGCCAGCAGTTCCGGTGAGGCCTGACTGGAGAATTTTTCTCAAGGTACGGGCATGTTTCCTCCGATTCCTGTCCATTATGCAGCTATCGCGGAGGGGCGTCAAGAAACCGCTTGATGGAAATGGGCAGCGTGGAGCAACTGTTCGGTACGTTATCCCCGCAAGAACTCGTCCATACCTCTTCGTCCTCCGCAGCGTGTTGGACGTGCGCTGGCTAACCGTCCGCGCGTGCGCGGAGCCAGCCGCGGATGCGGTCAGGGCTCAGGGGGAGGTCCTTGACTTCGATGCCGAGGGCGTTGCTGACGGCGTTGCCCAGGGCGCCGGCGGTGCCGACAATGCCGCCTTCCCCGGCGCCCTTGACGCCCAGGGGGTTGTAGGGCGAAGGCGCCTCCTCCAGCACGAGGTCGTCGATGGGGGGGACGTCGGTGCTGGTGGGCAGCAGGTAGTCCAGGAACGTGGTGGTGAGGAGCTGGCCGCCCTCGCCGTACACGAGCTCTTCCAGCACCACGCCGCCGATGCCCTGCACGGCGGCGCCCACGGTCTGCCCGTGCACCATCAAGGGGTTCACCACCCGCCCCACGTCTTCCACCACCAGGTACTTGAGCACTTCCAGCATGCCGGTCTCCGGGTCCACGGCCACGTGGGCCAGGTGCACGCCGTAGGTGTGGGTGATGTTGTTGGAGTTGTAGTAGGCGGTGGCCTCGAGTTCGGGGACGCCCTGCTCGGGGGTGATGGACTCCCGCATGTGCGCCACCAGCTCGCCCAGCGGCAGCGCCGGCGCCTCGGTGCCGGTTTGGACGATGTTGCCGTCCTCCAGCGACAGGCCGGACGCGTCCACGTCCAGGTGCCGGGCCGCGGCCTCCACGATCTTGTCCTTCAGTTGCAGCGCGGTGAGGTGCACGGCGTTGCCGGCCATGACCGTGCCCCGGCTGGCGAAGGTGCCCCAGCCGAAGGGCGAGAGGTCGGTGTTGCCGTGGAACACCGAGATGGCGTCCATGGGCACGCAGAGGGCGTCGGCGCAGATCTGCGCCATGGCGGTCTCGTGCCCCTGGCCGAGCTGGGCGATGCTCAGGTACACGCTGACGCCGCCGCCTTCGCCCACCACCATGCGGGCGCCCTCGTAGGGCTCCAGGCCGCCGGTGTTCTTGACGAAGTACGACAGCCCGACGCCGTGGTAGCGGCCGTCGTCCCTCAGCCCCTGGTGCTTCAGCATCTCGTCGTACTCGAACCGCTCCAGGGCTTGCCTGAGCGCGCTCGGGTAGTCGCCGCTGTCGAGGATGGTGGGGTGGCTGCTGGGCCGGGTGAAGCCGATCTCGTAGGGGATCTCCTCGGGCGTGACCAGGTTCATCTTCCGCAGCTCTACCGGGTCGATGTCCAGGTCCCGCGCCATCATGTCCAGCATGCGCTCGCGGTAGAAGCAGGACTCCACGCGTCCGGGGGCCCGCAACGTCCCCATGCCGGTCTTGTTGGTCATGACGCAGTGGATCTTGGCCTTGTAGTTGGGAATCCGGTAGGGACCGGTCATCAGCGCTGCGGTGGAGCAGGGCACCAGCCCGCCGTGGGTGCGCACGTAGGCGCCCATGTCGCCATAGATCTGCGCCCGCACGGCCAGCAGCGTTCCGTCCTTGCGCGCGGCGATCTCCAGCTCGCAGGTCACTTGGCGCGAGTGGTTGGCGGCCAGCAGGTGCTCGCGCCGGTCCTCGATCCATTTCACCGGGAGCCCGAGGCGCACGGAGGCGAAGGGGATCAGGAAGTCCTCGGGATAGAGCTCGCCGCGGATGCCGAAGCCCCCGCCCACGTCGTTTTCCTCGAAGTGGCACTTGTGCTCGGGCAGTTGCAGGAAGGCGGCGATGGTCTGCCGGTTCAGGTGCGGCAGCTTGGTGGCGCCGTAGACCCTGAGTTCCCCCTTGCCGCGGTCGAAGTGGGCCACGGCGCCCCGGGTCTCCATGGGGTTGCCCGTGAAGCGGTGCACCCGGAACTCCTCGCGCCGGGTATAGTCGGCCTCCGCGAAGGCCTTGTCCGCGTCGCCGATGGAGACGTGGTGGACGCCGGCCAGGTTGGTGCCGTTGTCCTCGTGCACCAACACCTTGTCCTCGAGCGCCTGGCGCACGTCCATCACTTCCTGGAGAATCTCGTAATCGACGTCGATGGCGTCCAGCGCGTCCTCGGCCAGGTAGCGGCTCTCCGCCACCGCCACCGCCACGGGCTCGCCCACATAGCGCACCACGTCCCGCGCCAGCGAAGGCTGAAGATACTTGTCCAGCCCCGGGATCTTGTACATGCGGATGGGGACCGTGGCGTCGAGCTCGCCGATGTCCTTCAGGGTGAACACCGAAACCACCCCGGGCAGGGCCTCGGCGCGTTTCGTGTCGATGTTCAGGATACGGGCGTGGGCGTGGGGGCTGCGCAGGATGGCGGCGTGGACCATGTGGGGCAGCTTGATGTCGTCAACGTAGGTGCCGGCGCCGGTGATGAACCGGACGTCCTCGCGCCGCTTGATGGGAGCGCCGATGTATGATTCCGCCATGTCAGGGAGCCTCTCGTTCAGGGGGAACGGGTCATCGCAGTCGTCCTCGAGCCCTCGATCGTAGATGCACGGAATAGCCTCCGGGAACCCGAAACACGTCATTCCCGCTTTCGCGGGAATGACGGAGAGGAACGGGAATGACGTTTGCGGGCGTCGGCGCCATCCGGCCTCATTCGCGGGATTTGCCGCCCACCTCCGGGGCCGCCTGGGCGATGGCTTCGATGATGGGCTGGTAGCCGGTGCAGCGGCAGATGTTGCCGGAGATGGCTTCGCGGATCTCTGCATCGTCGGGACTGGGGTTTTCCTTCAGGAACGCCGACGCGGTCATGAGGAAACCGGGCGTGCAGAAACCGCACTGGAGCGCGTGCCGGTCCTGGAACGCCGCCTGCAAGGGATGCAATTGGTCGCCGTCCGCCAGCCCCTCGACGGTTTCCAGCGCCGCCCCCTCCGCCTGCACCGCCAGCAGCAGGCAGGAGCGCACCGCCTCGCCGTCCATGATCACCGTGCAGGCGCCGCACACGCCGTGTTCGCAGCCCAGGTGCGTGCCGGTGAGGTCCAGCTCGTTCCGGAGGAAGTCCGCCAGGGTCATGCGCACTTCCACCAGTTTCTCGTAGGCCTTGCCGTTGACCGTCAGGTTGAGGATGCTCTTGGTGCTCATGCCGCCTCCGTGCCTCTCGCCGCCGCCGCGCCGAGCGCGCGCCGGGCGAGCACGCCGCCCACTTCCTTGCGGTACAGCGCCGATGCGTGGATGTCGGAGTCGGGCTCCAGCTCCTCGAACACGATGCGCTCGACTTCCTTGAGGGTTGCGTCGTCCAGGGCGGCGCCCTTGAGGCGCTGTTCCGCCTTCTCGACCCGGACAGGCTTGCCGCCGACGCCGAACAGGGTGATGCGGGCGTCCGCGCAGGCGCCGCCGTTCATGTCCACCCACAGCGCCACCCCCACCATGGCGAAGTCGCCCTTGCGCCGGGCCACCTCGTCGATGGCCCAGAGCCGGTCCGGCTTCCAGGCCGGCACGCGGATCTCGGTCAGCACCTCGTCGGCCTCGCAGGCCGTGGCCATGTAGCCCAGGTAGAAGTCCTCCGCGCTGACCACCCGTTCCCCGGCGGCGCTGGTGAGCACGAAGTCGGCGCCCAGGGTGACGGTCACCGCCGGCAGCTCGGACGCCGGATCGGCATGCACCAGGCTGCCGCCCACCGTGCCGCGGTTGCGGATCTGGAAGTGGCCGATGAGGGGCACCGCCGCCGCCAGCAGCGGATTCCGTCCGGGGAGGGCGGCGTCCCGTTCAATCGCCCGCTGGCGCGTCATCGCGCCGATGCTCAGGCTGCCGTCGCCGTTGACGGCGATGCGGTCCAGGCCGGGGACCCGATTCATGTCCACGATCACCGCCGGCCGGGCGAGGCGCAGGCTCATGAGCGGCATCAGGCTCTGTCCGCCGGCGAGGATCTTGCCGTCGTCGCCGTGCTCGTGGAGCAGGCGGACCGCTTCATCGAGGGTGTCCGGACAATAGTAGGTGAAGGGTGCGGGTTTCATGTGGGCGGATGCTGCTTTCTGGGGGGTGCCTAGCCAATTACCCGGGTGTTGTCAAGAACGTGCCCGCGCTACTTTCCCATGACCCGCTGGTTGATGGCGCTGACCGCCAGGTGCGCCCCGAGCACGGCTCCCTCCTGCCAACCGGGCAGGCCGGTGACCTGATCGCCGGCGAAGTGGATGGCGCCGTCGGGCCTTTGCAGCGCTTCCGGTGACTTGTGGCGGCTTCGCGGCCAGCCGCCCTTCTGGAAGGGCCTTCTGGCCCAGGCCAGGCTGACACCGGACTCCATCTCCGCGGCATATCCCGGATGGACGCGTTCGCCCTCGGCGATGGCGGCCCGCAGCCGCTCCGCCGGGTTCATGTCGCCGAAGCGCGTTCCGGGCTTCTGGCCCCAGATGTAGGCGCCCATGAGGATCCCCTTGTCGCGGTGGTAGCCGTACGGCGGGTACCAGATCTGCGTGATGTCCTGGTCGGTCCAGGAGATTCCGCCGTAGATGGCGTGGTCGTCCTCCCAGAAACGACGGCGGGTCTGGAAGGCGATCTTGACCGCGTTCACGAACTCGATCGATTCGATGGTCGCCCGAGTCTCCGGAGAGAAGTCGTTGGGGATGTCCTTCAGCACGGGAGCGGGTATGGTGCAGACGGCAAAGTCCGCGTCGATGGCGTCGTCGGCGTCCCGTCCCGCCTGCCGGTAGACGATGCGAACGCCTTCGGGCGTCTTGCGGATTTCCTTTGTGACGCTGCGGTATCGGATGAGCGGCCGGACGCGTTCCTCGAAAGCCTTGACGATGGCGTCCATGCCGCCGACGGCCTGGAACAGCGTGGGGTTCGCGTTGAGAAAGTGGCTGTAGTGGAGTTTGTAGCGCCAGAAGTCCGCCTTGAGGAGCTCGCTCAGGTCCAGAGGGGCGTTCACGTCTCCGGCCTTGAGGCCCTCATGGATCATCTCGCCGCGGTAGCCGCCGCGATTCGAGCCCTTGTAGAGACGATCCGGATTCAGGCCGCCGTACCGGACCAGCATTTCCAGGATGCGCTCCTTGTCTTCGCCCGTCAGTTCGTTGTCCAGGGCGCCCTGGTTGACCGCCTTGGCGAGCAGCTCGGCGATATAGCCGCGGGTGTCGGTGAGGACCTGGCGGGCCGCCACGGGCTTGCCGCCGAAGCGCTCCCGGTTGTGGAAGAGCGCCGCGCGGTTGTCGTTGGTGAAGACCTCCAGCTCGACGCCGAACTCCTTGCAGTAGCCGAGGATCGCCCGGTGATGGTACGGAATGCGGGCCGGCCCGAGGTTGGCGTAGAGATGGTCCCGGCGGTCGAAGTCCACCCGCTGCCGGCCACCGGTCTCTTCGATCACGTCGCCGCCGCGCACGGTCAGATTGCGCCCGCCGGCGCGGCCGGTGGCCTCCAGGATCGTGCAGCGGTACCCGGCTTTCGCTAGCTCGTAGGCGGCGGTCATGCCGGAAACGCCGGCGCCGAGAATGACGACGCTCGTTCCCCGCCCCGAGCCGGGGGGCAGATCGGGCGCCGCCGCGAGGGCTTCGCCCATCCCCGACAGTCCCAGCGCCTGCATGGTCCGGTGAACGGCCTCCACTCCGGCGACCGCGCCGAGGGACTGGATGAAGTTTCGTCTGGTCATGCTCATGGTCGTCACACCATCCTTCCCGTGTCGCGGGTTATCCCATCCGGGTACGTCCCTCCACCCTCTGGCACGATAATTCCCGTGCTTCAACCCGACACCATCGTTCTTGACTTTTAGGGGCAACGCAAGTAGCTTCGGCTACTTCGATTGTCCAAGCACCCGCCCGCGGGGGTGCGGGAGAGAGCAGCGAAAGGAGATCCCGATGAGTCGATTGCAGAGGTTTCTGGTAGTTTCGTTGATCGCGGTGTTTGTCGCCACGCTCGCGCCGGTGGCCTTGGCGGAGAGCTACAAGTTCGGCGCCTCGAAGCCGGGCGGCTCCTGGTACCCCATCGGGACCGTGGTGCAGCGGCTGGCCGACAAGAACTACGGCGACAAGGTGACCGTGGAGATCGGCGGCGGCACGTCCAACCTGCTGAACGTCATGGCCGGCAAGTTGAGCTTCGGCCTCTCCAGCGCAACGAGCATTCAGGAAGCCCTCAAGGGGGCGAAGATGTTCAAGGGGAAGGAGGCCCAGGCCAAGAAGGTGCGCGTGGCCGCGGTGCTGTACCCCAATTACCTGTTCTGGCTGGTGTGGGCCAAGTCCGACGTCACCTCGTACCAGCAGCTCAAGGGCAAGCGGGTCAACGTCATGCCCAAGAGGTTCTCGTTCCAGGCGCTGAACCAGCAGATGCTGGGCGCCCTCGGCATCAAGTACAGTGATTTCTCCAAGGTCAACTATCTCGGCTTCAACGACGCCGTGGCTCAGATGAAGGACAACCACATCGACGCCTACCTCGGCCCCGGAGAAGAGAACTACGCGCCCATCGTGCAGTTGGCGGCGCATGCGCCGATCCGCATTCTCTCCTTCTCCAAGGAAGACATTGCGAAGATGAACAAGGCCAATCCCGGCGTCGGCCCCTTCACGTTGGACAAGAAGAACTACGATCAGAAGAACGACGTGAACACCGTTCAGACCTTCCTGCTCATCATTACGAACGAGGACGTTCCGGAAGAGCGCGTCTACAAGCTCACGAAGACCATCTACGATAACCTGGGCGACTTCGCCGGAGCCGTGAAAGCCTTCGAGCGCGTCAAGGTGGCCAACGCCACCAACGACGTGGGCGCGCCTCGGCACCCCGGCATGGACAAGTACCTGAAGGAGAAGGGCGTCCTCAAGTAGAGGGACCCTGCGCAAGGAGGGCCGGCGCGGAACGCCGGCCCTCCTTTTTCACTTCGGCACCTTCACCAACGTGAGACCAACCTGACGTGAGCGAACGCCCGGGTGTCCGCGCCGCATCGGACACGTGGCAGAGAGCGGTCCTATGCAGCGCAACCTGACAGGAGCCGCCGGGATCATCCTGAGCCTAGTGGCTTTCGCGACCTCGGCCTACCACATCTACACCGGCTTTTTCGGGCAACCTGAAGCATTCCTGCATCGCGTGATCCACGTCACGTTGATGATGGGCATTACCTTCCTGAGCTTCCCGGCGTTCCGCCGGCCGGATGACGGAAAGCTTCCCTGGTACGATGTCGTGGTCATTGGCCTGTGGCTCACGACCATGGGGTATCTCTTCTACGAGTACGAGTGGATCATCCAGCACATCGGCTACACCGAGGACTTCGCCTTCTTCCAGTTCGTCCTTGCTTTCGGCGCGGTAGCGCTGACGCTCGAAGCCTGCCGCCGCGCCGTCGGCTGGCCGCTGGCGGCGTTGGCCTTGATCATTTTCCTGTTCGCGTTCCTGGGGCCATACCTGCCCGGGTTCCTCAATCACCTGGGATACTCGCCGTCGGAGGTGGCCGACAACCAGTACTTCCTCACCGACGGGTTGTTCGGGCTGCCGACCCACATCTCGGCCAATTTCATCTTCCTGTTCATCGTCTTCGGAGCCTTCCTCGAGAAGTCGGGCTTCGGCCTGTTCACCATCGAGTTCGCCACCGCCCTGGCTGGGAGGTTCCGGGGCGGGCCGGCCAAGATCGCGGTGGTGTCCAGCGGCCTGATGGGCTCCATCTCGGGCAGCAGCACGGCCAACGCCGTGATCACCGGCTCCTTCAGCATCCCGATGATGAAGAAGATCGGCTTCAAGGACTACATGGCCGGCGCGGTGGAAGCGTCGGCGTCCACCGGCGGCCTGATCATGCCGCCGGTGATGGCGTCCGCCGGCTTCCTGATGTCGGAGTACACCGGCATCCCCTACGTCAACGTGATGCAGTACATCCTGGTCCCCGCGGTGCTGTACTTCCTCGCCGTGGGCATCATGGTGCACATCTACGCGGTCAAGGAAAAGATCCCCACGGTGCCGCGGGCAGAGCTCCCGAGCCTCAAGAAGACCATCATGGACCGGGGGCACCTGGCGCTGCCCCTGATTATCCTGATCTATCTCCTGGTGGCCGGCTTCAGCCCGGGCTATGCGGTGGTGCGCTGCATCGTCGGCATCGTGATCGTGAGCTGGTTCCGCAAGGCAACGCGCATGGGCCTCAAGGACATCTGGGACGCTCTGGTGCAGGGCGGCATCCAGTCCACCGTGGTGGCCGTGGCGATCATCACCTCCGGCATCATGGTGGGCATCTTCGACCTCACCGGCGTCGCCATCAAGTTCTCCGGCGTCATCGTGGACCTGGCGGGCGGGCACCTGCTGCTGGCCCTGGTCTTCGTCATGATCACCGCCATCATCCTGGGCATGGGCCTGCCGCTGTCGTCGGCCTACATCGTGCAGGTGGGCATCGCCATCCCGGCCCTGGTGGTCATGCTCAGGAACATGGGACTCGACGCCGACGCCATCGTGCCCCAGGCGCATCTGTTCGTGATCTTCTTCTGCGCCATCTCGGCCATCACTCCGCCCACGGCGCCCACGAGCTACGCGGCTGCGGCCATCGCCCAGTCGCCGGTGGTGCCCACGTCCATAGAAGCCGTAAAGCTGGCGCTGCCCGCCTTCGTGCTCCCCTACGCGTTCGTGGCCAACTCCGCGCTGATCACCATCGGCAACGCCGTGGAGGTCACCGTAACCGTTGCCTTCGCGGTGTTGAGCATGATCGCCATGGGCATGGCCGTGCAGGGCTACTGCTACAGGAACCTCGATGGCATAACCCGCCTTCTCTTCCTGGCCGCCAGCCTGGGCATGGTCACCCCGTGGCTCCAGTGGAACGTCGTCGGCCTGGCGGTGGGCGCGGCCCTCCTGGGGTGGGAGTGGCTTCGGGCGAAGCGTCGGGCGGCGGCGGCCGGATAGCCACGGAACACGAGCGAATCGAATCCGGCCTCTCGGGCGGGCGCTCGAAGCCTCATTTCAGCTTTGCAGAAGGGAGACCCTATCGACCCAGCCGCTCACAAGACCGCACAATCGCCGGCCGAAGCCGCGACGGCAATCGTATATTGCGAAGCAAACTTCGGCGCCATTGACGGAAAGACCGCCAACGGCCTCGTCCGCCACTCCGAGCTCTATGAGATACTTTCGGTCATCGACAGCGAGAAGGCCGGTTTCGATGCCGGCGCCGTGCTCGGTGAACCGCCAAACGGGATTCCGGTCTGTCGCGACCTGGCCGATGCGCTGGCGCGCGCCGGAACCACGCCCGACTACTTTATTTTCGGGATGGCTCCTGCGAGCGGCAGGTTGTCGTCCCGCGATCGGGGGATTCTGCTCGAGGCCATCGACCAGGGAATGAACGTCGTGAACGGGCTTCACGAGTTCCTGACCGACGACCCGGAGTTCGTAGCGGCCAGCGCCGCGAGAAACGTGAAGATCCTCGACGTTCGAAAGCCCCCTGCCAGGGAGAGCCTGCGAACCTTCAGCGGCCGTATCGCGGAGGTCGCCTGCCTGCGCATCGCCGTCCTCGGCACCGATTGCTCTGTCGGCAAGCGGACCACCGCAACCATCCTGACCCGGGCGCTCAATGACCGCGGCATCAAGGCGGTCATGGTCGGCACCGGCCAGACCGGCCTGATCCAGGGAGCCCGCTATGGGGTCACCCTCGACGCCGTTCCCTCACAGTTCTGCGCCGGCGAGCTCGAAGCGACGATCATCGAGGCGTTCGAAGCCGAGAAACCCGACGCGATCATTGTCGAAGGGCAAGGCGCCCTCAGCCACCCGGCCTACCCGACCTCGGCCCTGATCCTCCGCGGCGCCTGCCCCGACGGCGTCGTGCTGCAGCACGCACCCGCACGACCCCATCGTGCCGACTTTGAACACATGCCAATGCCGGAGCCGGCCGACGAGATCCATCTCATCCAGACCTTCGCCGACACAAAGGTCATCGGCCTCACGATCAACCACGAGAACATGACCGACGCCGACGTCGGCGCCGCCATCGCAGGGTACCAGGACGAACTCGGCATCCCCGTCACCGACCCGCTGACCCGGCCGCCGCGGATTCTGGTTGAAATGGTCCTTTCGGCGTTTCCGGGGACTATAAAAAGGCTGCCCTCAGTGCTGCCATGACCGCGACGGCGTAGCTCCGGCACCAGGCCCTGACCCGGACCGCGTGGGAGTGGTTTCGGGGGCGGATGGCTTGAGATGCAGCCACGAGGTTGCGTAATCACGGCCCTTCACTATACTGGTCTAATCAACTAGTTGATTGGAGCAAGACAAATGATTGAAGTCGGCGCGTTCGAGGCGAAGACACATTTGTCGTCGCTGCTCGACAAGGTCACACAGGGAGAGGAAGTGGTCATCACCCGGCGCGGTGTTCCCGTAGCCCGCCTCATAGCTGCCGGGGAAGCGCAACGGGTAGCGACGGAACGCGTGATCGAAGGCATTCGTAGCCTTCGCTCGGGTCTGAAGCTCGGCGGGCTGGACTGGAAGAAGCTGCGCGATGAAGGGCGGCGGTGAACGATGTTCGTGCTGGACTGTTCCATCACGGTCGCCTGGCTGTTCGAGGACGAATCCACGCCGCAGACAGATGAACTGCTGGACCGCCTGAAAGACTCGGGAGCGTTGGTTCCCACGCTCTGGCGTCTGGAGCTTGGCAATGTCCTGGCAAGGGCGGAACGCCTCAAACGCATAACCGCTGCCCGGATCGCAGACTACCTTGACTTGCTGGACCGTTCTCCCATCGTCACGGACACGGAAACGGAAAGCCGGGCGTTCCGGGAAATACTGACACTTGCCCGGAAAGAGGGCCTGACCACGTACGACGCGGCGTATCTAGAACTCGCCATGCGCCGGCGGTTGTCCTTGGCGACGCTGGACAAGGAGCTCATCCGCGCGGCTCATCGCGTCCAGGTAAGCACCCTGCCCATTTAGTGGCGGCCCGGACGTCCAAGTCTTCCGGGAACGAAGGTGTGCTCCGTCTGGACGGCGACCGTGATCAACCGCCGGTTGCCGCCCCCCGCACCCGCGGCATCACCTCCTCCGCGATGAGCTGGATCACCGACTCGATGCCGCCTCCTGGCGGAGCCAGCACCCAGGTGCCGAAGCGGCGGATACCCATCTCGGCGATGCGGGTGATCTTGGCGGCGACTTCCTCGGGGTTGCCGGCCCAGGCGAAGGCGTCGACGAACTCCTCGGGGACTAAGGGGCCGGCCTCGAACATCAGCTCGTAGTCCCGCTTGGCGATCATGGCCTCCAGCTCGGCGGGGACCTCCATGCCCAACTGGGCGACGAAGTCGCGGTTGGGGTAGCTGCTCCACAACAGGAAGGCGATCATCTGCTTGACGCCGGCGCGGGCCTTGTCGCGGTCCCGGTCGACGCAGGTGTCGACGCGGGAGATGATCTCGATGTCGTCCGGGTCGCGGCCGGCTTGGTCCGCGCCCTGCCGGACGAAGTCCCAGGCGGTGCCGACGCCCTCGGGGGTGGCCATGGTGGCGATCATGGCGCCGTCGGCGATCCGGCCGGCCAAGCGGAACATCGCGGGGCCGCGGGTGGCGATGACGATGCGGATGTCGGGGCGGGCCTTGAACCCGAGCACGCCGCTCCGGACGCTCACGACCTTTCCGTCCACGGTCGCGGGTTTGCCGGCCCACATGCCGCGCATGATGTTGATGGCGTCGCCCGTGGCGGCCACCGGATGCTCCCGCCGGATGCCCATGGCGGGAAAGCCGGAGCCGCCGGCGCCGATGCCGACGATGACGCGGCCCGACGAGATGTCGTCCACCGTGGCCATGGCGGCCGCGGTGAGGGCGGGGTGGACGCTGTAGGGGTCGGTGACCGCGGCGCCGATGCCGATGCGCTCGGTGTGGGCGGCGCTGAGGGTCATGTTGGCCACCATGTCGCGGCCGAACTTCTCGTTGGAATGCCACAGCCGGTCGAACCCGAGCGCCTCCGCGCTCTTGATGATGGCGACGCGCCGGTCCAGCGGGTAGGAGGCGACGGTCCGCGAGCTGAAGCCCAGGTCGAATTGAATCTCGCTCATTTGCCTTCACCCGCGCGCAGCGCCGGCAGCACCTCGGCGGCGAAGCGTTCCTGCTGGGCCGGCTGGTCCGGTGCGCCGAAACGTACCACGATGGTCTCGGCGCCCCGCTCCACGAACGCCTGGAGCCATTCGATGCAGCCGGCCGCGGGGCCGTTGTACGGGGGCTGCACGGCCACCATGGTTTCGTAGGACACGTTGTAATAGCCTTCCATGAACGCCCGCATCTCCCGCTCGGCCTGGGCGGTGTCGTCGTTCAGGTTGACGGTGGTGTAGACGGCCCGGGCGAGCCGCGCGGCGTCCTGGCCCGTCTCCTGTCCCAGCTCTTCGAGCCGCTGCCCGTGGCGGCCGAACTGCTCCGGAGACTTCGGCAGCGGAAACCAGCCGTCGCCCAGCCGCAACACCCGCCGCAGCGCGTTGTCCACGCCGCCGGCGAGCCACAACGGTATGCCCGACGACTGCACCGGGCGCAGCCCGAGGCGCACGCCGTCGAGCCGGAAGTGGCGTCCGTGAAACGTCACCTCGGGTTCCGTCCAGAGCCGCCGCATCAAGGTGACGCCCTCCTCGAAGACGCCGATACGGCGCCGGAAGTCGACGCCGCAGGCGGTGAACTCCCGTTCGACGCTGTCGTTGTTGCCGGCGATGCCGAGGCCCAGGATCAGCCGGCCGTTGCACAGGAGGTCGAGGTTGGCCGCCTCGTTGGCGAGCACCACGGGGTGGCGCAGGGCCGGGAGCAGCACCGCGGTGCCGAGCTTCACCCGGCTGGTGCGGGACGCCGCCGCGGCCAGCGTGGTCAGGGGCTCGAGGCGCGGCCGGGCCAGGATGCTGTCCCCCACCCAGACCGAGTCGAAGCCCAGGGCCTCGGCGCGCTCCGCCAGTTGGACGATGCGGCCGCAGTCGGGCGTCGCCTGCGCCATCACGATTTCACGCGTGGGCAGCAGGTAGCCCACCGTGGTCTTGGGTCGCGTCATGGAAAACCTCCCCTCCCTGCCCCTGGATTCCCGCGTTCGCGGGAATGACGTGTTCGGGTACAGGCGTCAACCGCCGTTGAAGGGCTTCATGACCTCCTCGGCCAGCCACTGGATCTGTTCCAGCATCTCCTCGCCCGTATCCGACGGAAACTGCAACGCACATACGTGGTCGATGCCCGCCTTGTCCAGGAACGCCACCTGCTCCAGGATGCTGGCCGGGCTGCCGATGAGGTTGTGGGTCTCGGCGAGGGCTGGGTCACGGCCGGTGTGCGCCAGGGACACCCGGTGCTGGACCATCCCGGTCTCGCGGTAGCGCGCCCGCGCCTCCTCCACGGTCTTGCCGATGCACAGGGTGAACTGGGAGCAGGCCTCCACCTCCCGGGGATGCCGTCCGGCTTCTTCGGTGAGCCGCCGCAGCAGTGCCACGCGCTCCACGATCTGGTCGAAAGGCCGCCAGCCCGGGAGCCATCCCTGGCCGAGCCGGGCCGCGCGCCGGATCATGGCCTCGTTGTGCCCGCCCACGAAGATGGGCAGCGGGTCCTGCAGCGGCTTGGGGCGCATGGCGATGTTCCTGAAGGCGATGTGGCGCCCCTCGTAGGTGGCGTCGGCGTCCCGGAACAGGCATTGCAGCGCCGCCAGGCTCTCGTCGAGCAGATCGCCGCGCCGCTCCGACTTGCGCCGGGGCCACTGGGCGTCGAACTCGTCCCGGTAGGCCCCGATGCCCGTGCCCAGGATCACCCGGCCGCCCGTGAACCGGTCCAGGGTGCTCACCTGCTTGGCCAGCAGCACCGGATCGCGCAGCGGCAGCACCAGCACCGCCGTGCCCAGCCGGATGCGCGTGGTGCGGGCGCCCACGGTGGCAAGGGTCACCAGCACTTCGTAGAAGTTGGGCGGCTCAGGCCATTTCTGCCGCGCGTAGGCGGCCGGGGTGATGTGGTCGTTGCCCCACACCGCGTCGTAGCCGAGCCGCTCGGCTTCCTGGGCCATGTGGACGAACGCTTCCGGTTCCACGAACGGCACGGGGTTGACCAGGCCTTCGGTACAGGTGGGGAGCTGGATGCTGAATTTCATGAGTCTTGGCCGGCCCCTTTTCCGGACTCCGCCCCGCCCCACTCCTGGATTCCCGCTTTCGCGGGAATGACGATTTCAAGGTGTCGGCGGGTAGCTCGCGCCCGTGATGAGGTCGGGCATTGGTTGGGGTTCATCACGGCTCAGGCCTCAGCGCGATAGTCATACGCATCTCTCAGGGTCTGCATGAACTGTGCGGTGTCGCCGTCCACGGTGGGGATCACTGGCGCGACCGAGGCGGTGGCGGCGGTGTCCTTGAGGCCGTGGGCGGTGTTGACCACCACCACCGTGTCGGCCGGGCCAATGCGCCCTTCTTTGCACAGGCGTTCCACGGCGGCAAGGGCGGCCAGGGACGACGGCTCGGCATAGACGCCTTCGTCCGCGGCCAGGTCCCGCTGCAGGCCCAGCAATTCATCGTTGCTTGCCACGCGTGCGGCGCCACCGGAGGCGCGCAGCGCGTGCAGGGCCTGGTAGGTGCTCTGGTTTACGCTGATGGAGCCGGCCACGTACGGTGACGGCGCGGGAATCTCGGGAATGGCGTCCTCGCCCGAGGCCAGCGCGGCGCTCAGGCAACCGGCCATCTCCGCCGCGACCATGCGCGGCTTCCTGGGGATCATCCCCAGGGCGGCAAGCTCCTCGAAGCCCTTCCACATGCCGAACAGGGCATCGCCGTAGGCCACCGGCAGCACGCACCAGTCGGGCGGCTTCCAGTCCATCCGCTCGCAGACCTCGTAGGCGATGGTCTTGTAGCCGTCCACGCCGTAGGGGTTGCTGCCCACCGGCGGGCCGAAATACGGCGAGGTCGGATACCAGCCCCACTCGGCCACTCCGGTCTGCAGGAATTTCCAGCGGTCGGCCTTGGTCCGGGTGGCCACCACCATGGCGCCGTAGGCCTGCATCTGGGTGACGATGGCGGAGGCGGCGCCCTGGACGGTGAGGACGATGCAGGGCAGCCCGGCGCGGGCGGCGTAGGCCGCGGCCGCGGCGCCGGCGTTGCCGGTGGAGCTGACCCCCACGGCCCGGGCGCCGAACCGCCCGGCCATAGCCAGGGCGGTGAACGCCAGCCGGTCCTTGAAGGACCCCGAAGGGTTCTGTGATTCGTCCTTCAGGAGGAGCCGGTCGAGCCCGAGCCGGCGCCCGTACCGCTCGCAGTGGAGCAGCGGCGTCTCCCCTTCGCCCAGGGAGGCGGCATCCTGGACGTCCGGGGGCAGCAGTTCGCGGTAGCGCCGCATGCCGGCGGGCCGGTCCCGGAGCGATTCGACGGAGAGTTCCCGGGCGGCGGCGTCCAGGTCGTACAGGGGCGTGAGGTTGGCTGGGGCCTCCGGCCGGCATTCCGGGCACCCGTCGAAGCGGGGCTCGATGCCGAAGGACGCGCCGCAACGTATGCAGGCCAGACCGGTGAGGTGGCTCATGCGGAACCGGGGCGTTTGGGGTTCAGGTACGCGGCTCCAGCACCTGGAGGTGCCGCGGCGACGAGGTGAGGCGACGGTAGCCGTCCTCGGTGACCACGATCATGTCTTCCACCTGGACGCTGCCCCAGCCCATCTCGTAGTAGGGGGTCTCGATGCACAGCACCATGCCGGCTTCCAGGGGCGTGTCGTCGCCGGGGGAGATGGTGGGCCGGTCGTAGCCGCCGAGGCCCAGGCCGATGCCGTGTCCCACGTGCTGGCGGCCGTAGTGAGGTATGCCGGATTCACGAACTTCCGCCACCGTGTCGTTGAAGATCTCCGAGGCGATCTTGCCCGGCTTGACAAGGCCGAGTGCCAGATCTTGGCCTTTCAGTATGGCACTGTAATAACTGGAGAATTTCTCGTCCGGCGAGCCGAAGAAAAACGTCCGGGACATGTCCGTGAGGTAACCCCTGTAGAGGCAGCCCACGTCGAAACGGATCATGTCGCCTGCCTTGAGCGTGTCTTCCGGCACGTTGGTCATGCCCAGGGCGGCGCTCCGGCCGAAGCCCACGTGGTTCATGTTGGGCTCGGCGCCGCGCCGCACCTGTCCCAGGTCGAAGACCATGCACATCTCCGCCTCGGTCATGCCCTCCCGGGCCTCGTGGGCGGCCTCGTAGATGGACTCTTCCGTGACCCGCACCGCCTCGGTCATGCGCTCGATCTCGGCGGCGCTCTTGACCATGCGGATCTCGCGGAACGCCGACATGGCCGGCACCAGCTCCAACCCCGGAAAGCGTTCCTTGAGCCGTTCCGCCAGGGCCGGATCCAGGCCGCGCTCGTCGTAGCCGAGCCGGCTCCGGTCGAGGCCGGCGTTCTCCAGCGTCCGCACGATGCCCTCGAAGAAGTCCTTCACCGGCTCCAGGTCGATGCCGATCTCGCGGATACGCTGTTCGCGGGGCGTCAGCGGCCCGTTGTCCTCCATCACCCGATGGAAGGTGCCGTAGGTGACCACCCCTGCCGGCGGCACCGTGTCCACCATGTAGTCCACCTCGCCACGGGGGATCACAATCCAGGGCGCGGTCACGGCGTCCCGGGTGACGATGGCGGCGATGTCCTGTCGCCGCCACACGCCGCTCAGGTAAAAGACGTTGGGAATGTTGGTGGCGGCCATCAGGCCGTCGAGATCCCGCTCGGCCAGAACCCGCTTCGCCCGCGGTTCGTTGATCCACATCTGTGAACTCCCTGGGGATAAGGTTTAGATGCCGTGAAGGCACTGACTATAGGGAAGCCTGATCCGGGGTGTCAAACAAGGGTGCCGGGCCGCGTGCCCTTTCGAAATACTAATTTGCTACTAATTTGTTTATAAATTAGTAATTGTTGATCACAAGACCTTCAACCGCTTCGCCAGGTCCGTGGGCGCGGTGAAGGAGAAGAACCGCCCCGTCTTCGTCCTGACGAGCAGGTTCCGCGAGGCAAGATCGAGAAGGTCGGTCCGAGCCGTCTGATACGTGACTCTGTGAGTCTTTTGGTGTGAGTCTATCGTGTAGCGTACCCCCGGGTGGCGCAGGGCATGCCCGAGTAGCGCCAGTTGCCGGTGGTTGATCGAGACGTGGGACTGAAGAATCTTCTCGATGCCTTGAATTTCCAGCGCTTTCTTGTCGAGGTATGCGTACAAGGCCTTGATGGCCTGCCGGATGACCTGAAGCTGAGCCAAGAGAAAGTAGGTCAGGTCGTTCTCGTCCGTCTCGGTGTAGAGGAAGGACCTGGCATACCGGGTGGGCGATCTCCGAATGACGGCCGAAATCGAAAGAAACTCGAACATCCAGAAATCCTGCGAGAGTACCGACCAGTAGAACAACGCCCTGGCGGTCCTGCCGTTGCCGTCGACGAACGGATGGTCGTAGGCAAGCCAGAAGTGGAGGATGACCGCCTTCAGGATCGGATGCAGAAAGGTGTCCGTACGGGTCTTGTTGGCGAAGTCACACATGGCGGCCATGCGACGCGTGATCTCTCCCGCGGGCGGGGGAGTATGGAGTAGGGTTCCATCCCCGTCGTGGTAGACGGCGACGCCATCCCCCGGTTTCCGGAGATGGTTGCCGGTCTGGTCCTCCTCGAGTGTTCCTTCGACCAGCGTCTCGTGGATCGCGGACACGATCTCGGGGGTGAGGGGCTGGGCCGTGAGTTCCTTGACCCGTTGGATCGCCCGGTAGTTGTTGAGGATCATCCTCTCGCTTCGATTCACCGGATTTCGGCCGGAACGAATCATTTGCTTCGCCGCGTCGCGCGTTGTGGACGCCCCTTCGAGCTGGCTCGAGGTGATGGCTTCCTCGATCAGGGAGCTCACGACATAGCGGTCTCTGGTTTGTGGGTTCAGGAGCTGGTCATTCGTCGTGATTCTCCCGGTTACGTCCCGGTCGATTTCGTAGAGGGATTCGAGCACGGGATCCGCGAGGCAGTAGGCGAAGAAGCTACCGTCCTTGTCCTTCAGCGGAATGGCCCTGCGTGTCTGGTGGCGTGCGAACTTCACGGCCGCCCACCATTCCTCGGATGAGAGTCCGGTCGGGGGTCGGATGCGACGGAGGTTTTCCCAATGCCGGTACTTCTTCCCCTGGGAGGCACCGATCCCTTCGCGCGTGAGCAACGCGGCCATCCGGTCGGGCTCTTTCAAGTTCGAGAGGATCTCGCCGAGACTTGGGGCGGTTCGTGGGATCTTCATCGTACGAAACCAACAAATACTAATTCACAAATAAATTAGTAGTTATTGCATGTCAAGATTGTCCGTGGCCGTGGGTGTTTGCCCGTGGGCCTCGTCGCGACGTTGGTTGTTTTTTCAAAACGCCTCATGTAGAAGGTAGCTCTTGAATTTTACTGGAAGATTCGGAGGAGCACATGGCCAAGCCGGCGGAACAGACAGAGACCACGATGGACAACATCCCCTTCTTCTACAAGTGGCAGAAGGGCGAGGGAATCGATGTCGTCGAGACGTTCTTCATCAAGGACCTGAAGGAGGTGCCGCTCAAGTGGTGGGACCGCATGGGCGGTGACGGGACCCTCTTCAACATGGAGGGAGCGGGCGATGCCACCGGCGCCTACATCGTCGAGATCGCGCCGGGGAAGAGCCTGAACCCCATGCGCCACCTCTACGAGGAGCTGATCCTGGTGGTACAGGGCCGCGGCGCCACCACCATCTGGAACGACAACGGCGCCAAGCAGACCTTCGAGTGGCAGGAAGGGAGCCTCATCTCGGTCCCGTTGAACGTGCATCACCAGCACTTCAACGGCCAGGGCGACAAGCCGGCGCGGCTGTTCTCGGTCAACAACATGCCCATCGTCTTCAGCCTGTTCCACAACGACGACTTCATCTTCAACACGCCCTACGACTTCGCGGACCGCTTCGACGGGCGGCCGGACTATTTCTCCAGCCAGGGCACGCAGCATCCCGGCCGCATCTGGGAGACCAACTTCATCGCCGACACGCGCACCTTCAACCTGCAGGAGTGGAAGGAGCGGGGCGCGGGCGGCAAGAACGTTTTTCTCGAAATGTGCGACGGCACCATGGCGGCGCACATCTCCGAGTTCCCCGTAGGGACCTACAAGAAGGCCCACCGCCACGG
>CAZVUC010000075.1:0-7268 GCA_964630405.1 uncultured Syntrophobacterales bacterium
CTTGTCCACCACGCAATACGACCAGATCTCGGTCTTGTCCGGGCCCTTGGGGTGCCACAACCGGATCATGTGCCGGCTGAAGTTGGGCGACAGGTTGGGGAACACGGTGGTGACCAGCCCGGGGCGTTCGGCCATGTCGGGGCCGATGCGCTCGATCAGCTCGTCGAAATGCTCCTCGTGATAGTCCCGTATGAGGCCTTCGGCGACCCGGGAGAGCCCACGGTCGGTGTCGGGGCGCGCATCGTCGTTGGTCTGCGGGTAGTATCGGACGTCCACCGGCACCCGGCGCACGGACGCATGGGTCACGGTATGGTGGCCGTCGTCGCCGAAGAAGTTGTCCGCGGCGTACTTCCAGTTGGCGTTCATGACCCACTTGTGCACGCCGCCGATGACCTCGGTGCCGCCGGCGCGCCGGTCGAACATGAAGCTCAGCTCCTGGTCCTGGCCGCCGAGGTACTCCAGCAGCGGCGGCGCGTCGGGGTCGAAGGTGGCGAAGATGAGGCCTCTGTAGCTGTCGAGCTGGGCCACTTCCACCAGCCCCCACTGCGTCATGTCCAGCTCGTTGCTGTAGATCTCCTTCATGCCGGGCACGCCGATGAGCTTGCCGTCGTTGCCGTAGCACCAGCCGTGGTAGGTGCACATGAACGAGCTGGCGTTGCCCTGGTCCGCGCGGCACACCCGGTTGCCCCGGTGCCGGCACATGTTGAGGAACGCCCGCACCGTCCCGTCCCCGCCCCGCCAGAGCAGCACCGGGTCCTCGCCCATGTAGGTGGCGAGGAAATCGTTGGGATTGGGGATCTGGGTCTCGTGTCCCAGGAACAGCCAGCAGCGGGCGAAGATCCGCTCCAGCTCCTGCTCGTAGATGTCCCGGGAGACGAAGACCTGCCGATTCAGCAGGCCCCCTTCGGCGTCAACGAATTCGTTCATGCGATCCATCCCTTCGGCTCGTATGGTCCCTACGCGTTCGGCCATCGTATCGAGAATGGGTCCACGTTTTCCACAAGAAGCGGGATCCGGTCAAACGGTTTCCAGCCCCAGATGTTTTTCGATGGGATTGAAGTCTCTATCGCGATGAAGCAACTTGTGCCTGTTCTCCATGCAGAAAGTCGCGATCAACATGTCGATGGTCTTGCGTACGGTGACGCCCTTGGCGCGAAGCGCACGGTAGTTGCTGGCGCTCATCAGGGCGATATCGCGACCCACCATGGGCTCGAACACGAGAGTGTCCAGCGCAGCGCGCGCCTTGCGAACGTCCTGTTCGGAACGAATGCCCTGCAAGACCTCGGCGAGAATGAGGTCGCCGATGACGATCGGTTCCTCTCCCAGGAGGTCGTCGAGCAGCCCGGTTTCTCGATTCTCGACGCCGTTAAAGTAGTCGATCCAGACCGAGGAATCGACGACAATCATCGGTCCCGCCGCATCTCGTCAAGCGAACCCTCCCAGCGCAGCTTTCCCCGCAGCCCCCGAATTTGCCCCTGTGCCCGTGTTTGCACCAGCAGGCGCAAACCTTCCTCCACGGCGGCCTTCTTGGTCGTGAATCCGCTCGCCTTCAACGCCTTTGTCATCAAGTCTTCGTCGATTTCGATATTGGTACGCATCGCGACCCTCGCATGTGTATAGTTCAGGAAATCATACACACGAGGGAGCGCCTGCACAAGATGACGGCTCAGGCGCGCCCTCCTGACGCGGCAGCCTTCGGCCCACCGGTCAGCTTGACACTGTTCCTTTCCACGACATAGGTTCTTGGCCGAGTAACGTTCGGATTGGACCGCAAGACAACAATGAAAGGCTTTGGAAGACAGTGAAACCCGGCCGACCTCCGCTCTCCGGGGTCCGCGTCCTCGACTTCGGGCACGTGCTCGCCGCGCCGTTCTGCACCCGGCTGCTGGCGGACCTGGGGGCGGACGTGGTGCGGGTGGAGAGCACCAAGCATCCGGACTTTCCGTGGCCGTCGTCGTACCGGCACGCGGACGGGCGCCACGCATCCTATCTCAACACCAACCGGAACAAGCGCTCGGTGGCCGTCGACCTGAAGCACCCGGCGGGCCGGGACGTCGCCCAACGGCTGGCGGCGGCCGCGGACGTGGTGGTGGAGAACTTCAGCGCGGGGGTGATGGCGCGGCTGGGACTGGGTTACGAGACCCTCAGGGAGTCCAACCCCGGGCTGATATTCGCCAGCATGTCGGGCTACGGCCACAGCGGTCCGCGCCGGGACTGGACCAGCATGAACATGAATCTGCAAGGGTACGCCGGTCTCATGCAGGTCACGGGCGCGGAGGGAGATCCGCCCACCGCCATCTCCAACTCCTGGAATGACTACATCGGCGGGCTCCACACCTGCCACGCCGTCATCGGCGCGCTGACCGAGCGGGAGAGCACCGGCGAGGGCATTCACCTGGACATGGGCCAGTTCGAGTGCATCGTCTCGATGATCGCGCCGCTGCTGCTTTACAGCGCGGTGAAGCAAGGGAACCCCGAGAGGATGGGCAACCGCTCGGACCGGTCCGCTCCCCAGGGGGTGTATCGTTGCGCCGGACAGGACGAGTGGTGCGCGGTCAGCGTTCGTGATGACGGCCAGTGGCGGGCGCTGGCGGAGGTCGTGGCCGAGGACATCCCCGCTTCACCTCTGGCGGCCGAGAGCCGCTTCGCCGACGCGGCGGGGCGGAGGCGCCATCACGACGAGATCGACGAGCACATCGAGGCCTGGACCAGCGGGCTTCGGAGCGCCGATGTGGAGACGCGGCTGACGCGCGCCGGCGTCTCCGCGGCGCGCATGCGGCGAGTGCAGGACCTCGTGGAGGACGGCGCGCCATCCCGGGCCTACAAGAGGATGGCCGAGCCCAGGGTGGGGTCGATGCTGACCACGGCGCTGCCCTTGGAATTTTCCGAAAGCACCCTGCCGTCCGGGGCGCCGGCTCCCGGCCTGGGACAGCACACGCGTGAGGTGTTGCGGGAATGGCTGGAACTGCCGGAGCACGAGCTGGCGGCGCTGGATGGCGCGGGAGCTCTGGTGTAAACGACAGTCCCATGAACGGATCCAACGACACACTCCCATGAGCGCATCCGCCGAAACGATCATCACCGAGGAGCTGCGCGGCTGTATCGGCCACACGGGCCCGGTACGCTCCCTGGAGCCGTTGACCGCCTCGGACGTCCGCCGTTACGTGGACGCCACGGGCGACTCCAATCCCCTGTGGCTGGACGACGGCTTCGCCCGCTCTGCCGGCTACCGGGGCCGTCTCCTGCCGCCCATTCTCGTGGGCTGGACGCCCTTCAGCCTCAAGGAGCCGGAGGAAGAAAGGGGCTCCACCATTGACGTGCGGCGGCAACTCCCGGTACCCGCCGCCTACACCAACGTGCGCAACGCCGGCAGCGAGACCGAGTGGCTGCAACCGGTCCATCTGGGCGAGGCGCTCTCCTGCCGGAGCCGTATCGTGCACATCACCGCCCGGGAGGGCAAGATGGGCGTGGGAATATACGTCACCCAGTTGGAAGAGGTGCGCAACGGAGAGGACGATCTGGTCTTCACCCGGCGCCACACCGTCGCGCTGTTCCCGGAACGGAAGGCCGAGGAGTGAACTCGCGCATCATCGACCTCGGCTCCCTGGCCGGAGCCTACGCCACGCGGCTCCTCGCCGAGTCGGGACACGACGTCCTCCGCATCGAGTCCGCGGACGGTGACGCGGTGCGCGCGACCGGCCCGTTCCTGGGAGACGTGCCCGATCCGGAACAGGGGGCTTTCCACCGGTTCCTCAACGCCGGCAAGCGCAGTCTTTCCATCAACCTGGAGTCCGCTGCAGGACGGCAGTTGTTCCTAGAACTGGTACGGACGGCCGACGCCGTGGTGACCAGCCGGCCGCTGCCCATGGACGAAGCGGCGGCAAGGGCGGACCTCGTATGGACCCACGTCGAAGAGGAAGAAGACGAGCTGTGCGCCTATGCCCGCTCCGGCCTGCTCTCTCTCACCGGACAGCGCGACGGCTGGCCCACGCTCTTGGGCGGCCACATGATCTATCTCGCCACCGGCATCCAGGCGGCCATGGGGACCGCCGCCGCCCTTCACGTGCTCCAGCGCACCGGACAGGGCCAACGCGTCCGGGTCTCCATGCAGGACTGCCTGGAGACCTTCGTCGAGCAGGCCATGGTCGAGTACACCTTCTCGGGCACCCGGACCGAGCGGCGCGGCAACCGCGGCACCATCACCGCCATCTCGGGCGCGCTGCCGTGCAAGGACGGCCACTGGGTGGTGAGCCAGATCAACCGGCCCGGGCGGTGGGAGAAGTTCACGGAGTGGGTTGGAGACCCCGAGCTGATGGCCGATCCCTCGCTGGCATCGGACGACGTGCAACGCGAGAAGAAGGACTTCATCATGGACCGGGTGCTGGCCTGGTCGAAACGGCTCACCAAGTCGGAGATCGTCGAGGAGGGGCAGCGGCGGCGGTTCCCGTCGTCGCCGGTGTCGACGCCGCTGGATCTGACCCGGGACCCGCAGCTCGTGGCGCGGGGATATCTGACCGAGGAGGACGATCCACGCTTCGGGCGCATCCCCTTCCCGCGCGGCGCGGTCGCCCGGGTGCGGGGACAGGAGATGAGACCCGCGCCCACGGTCGGCCAGCACAACGCGGAGGTCCTGGCCGAGCTGGGCTACTCCGAGGCGGACCGCCGGGCGCTGGTGGAGACGGGCGCCGTCCGAGGCGTCGGCGCAAGCGCGGGGACGAGGGAACAAGGATGATCGGCACGGGTACCACGATGGCCGAGCAGACATTCTTCGAGGACGTTCGGACCGGCACGGAGCTGGCGGCCCGCGAGTTCGGCCCCCTGACCGTCATCGACACGGTGCGCTGGGCCGGCCTCCAGGAGAACACACAGCAACTCCACTACGACCGCGACTGGGTGCGGGAGCACGCCGGGCTCCGCACCTTCATCGCCAGCGGCGCCTACCGGCAGGCCCTGCTCATGCGCATGCTCACCGATCGGGTCGGCCCCCGGGGCCGGCTGCGGAAGCTCAGCGTCCGGCACACCTATTCCACCTTCGAGGGCGACACCATGCGGTTCGCCGCGCGGGCCGCCGAGAAGTCCCCCGACCCCGCCGACCCGTGGATCCGGTGCGAGGTCGAAGGGACCAACCAGGAAGGGCGGCGGATCCTGACGGGCCAGTGCACCCTCGTCCTTCCCCCTCGGAATTGAAAGGACCGGAACGCAGATGATCATCCCCGCAATGAAGCCCGCCGAGGCCAAGGCGTACGTGGACGAGCACTACCGGAAGGTGTCGCAACGGTGGCGCGAGCGGGTGACCGGTTCGCCCTTCATGATCCAGCTCATGGAGGGGAATCTGCCGCGGGCCGCGCTGCGGACGTTCTTCAAGAACTGGGCGTCGTACACCATCGAGATCAACACGCTGGAGGCCGCCTCCTATCACAAGCACATCGCCTTCTTTCGCCGGAACCGCGACCTCATGGCGCCCATGGCGCGGAAGCTCGCCGATGAACTGCTCCACCCGGAGCCCCCGGGACACATTCACGTCGTGCTGGAGACTGCCAGGGCCCTGGGGATCGAGGAGGACGAGGTGTACCTGGACCCGATGCTCGCCGAGTTTCGGGCCAAGATCGACTTCAAGCGGACGATCCTCTGGGAAGGCACGGTGGCGGAGTTCTATGCAGGCGGAGCCACCGAGGAGCAGACCGGATACTGGTCGGCGGACTTCTTCAAGGCCCTCACCACCCACTACGGCCTCACCCCCGAGCAGGCGGTCTATTTCTCCACCCACGAGGAGGCCGACCTGAAGGAGCACGAAGACGGCGTCATGGGCCACGGCAGCTTCCGGCGCCTTGTGCTGCAGCGCCTGCTACAGGGCGGCATCGAGGTGCGCGCCGGTTACGACCTCGACTACTGCGGACTCACCGCGGTGGACCTCCACGGCGACATCCTCAACGCCAGCCTAGCGGCGGCGTGAAACCAAGCCCCGGTGTCAGGTAGGTCCGTTTCCATCGATGAACGTCTTGGCGTGGCTGATCAGTGCGAGCTTGTTGGCGGCGTGGAAGGCCGCTGTCTTGTAGCACTCGGCCAGCGTCGGATAGTTGAAGACGGTCTTCAGGAAGTAGTCCAGTCCTCCGCCCAGCCCCAGCACTGCCTGCCCCACGTGAATGAGCTCGGTGGCGCCGCTGCCGATGCAGTGACAACCCAGCAGGCGGCCGTCGTCGCGGTGGAACAGCATCTTGAACATGCCGGAGTCGTCGCCGAGGATGATGCCGCGGGAGATCTCCTTGTAACGCGCCACCCCGGTTTCGTAAGGAACCTTCTGGCTCGTCAGCTCTTCTTCCGTGGCCCCCACCGAGGAAAGCTCGGGGATGGCGTAGATGCCGATGGGGTAGTGGCGGCCGATGGGTTCCGCATCCACGCCGAACATGCGGCAGGCCGCCAGCCTGCCCTGCTCCGAGGACATGGCGGCTAGGGCGGGGAAGCCGATGAGGTCGCCGGCCGCCCAGATGTTCTCCACCGGCGTCCTGAAGTTCTCGTCGACGTGCAGGCGGCCGCGTTCGTCGGCCTCGAGTCCCACCGCCTCGAGATTCAGATTGGACGACGCTCCCTGGCGGCCGGCGGAGACGAGGGTCACGTCGGCCACCAGGAACTTGCCCGAGTGGAGCTTCAGCAGTCCTTGCCGCTTCGGCGTCTCGACGACCTCCACCTCTTCGACGGCGTCGCCACACCGGAACGTGACGTCGGCCTTGCGGAGTTGGTGCATCAGCTCGTCGACGATCTCGTAGTCCATGAACTCCAGCGGGCGTTCGCGGGCGTCGATGACCGTGACCCGTACGCCCAGGGCCGCGAACATGGAAGCGTACTCGATGCCGATGACGCCCGCGCCCACCACGGCCATGGTCTGCGGCAGCTCCTCGATGCCGAGAATGTCGTCCGATGTGATCACCGTCCGGCCGTCGGGTTTCATGCCGCGGGGCTCTCCGGGCCGCGTGCCTACCGCGATCAGGACCTTGTCCGCGGTGATGACGCGCCGCTCTCCCTCCGCCTCCAGCCGAATCGTATGCGGGTCGACGAACTCCCCCCGCGCGTGCAGGATCCTGACGTCGTTCCGGGTGAGGGCATCGTCCACCACCGCAATCTCCCGCTGTATCACCCGGTGCACGTGGCCCACCAACTGCTGCATGGTGGGCCGGCTCCTGCCGCTGGTGGCGAACGGGTCCATCACCTCCAGCCCGGGCCTCGAGTAGACCCGGCGGACCGCCTCGCGAAAGGTCTTGGACGGGATGGTG
>CAZVUC010000076.1:0-25242 GCA_964630405.1 uncultured Syntrophobacterales bacterium
GTGATGCGCCACGCAGCCCCGCCACCCCTGGATTCCCGCGAAAGCGGGAATCCAGGGGTGGCGGGGCTGCGTGGCGCATCACCGGCACCCGCCGCGCCGCGCCGGGTCATGATCGCGAGCCGGTCCAGGCCGGCGGACCGCGCGGCATCCATCACCGCCACCACCAGGCCGTGGGGGACGCGGCGGTCGGCCCTTATCAGCACCCGCGGGTCCCGGCGTTCGCCGGCCATCTTCGCCAACCCCGTTCTCAGCGCCTCCAGCGTCACCGGAACGCCATCCAGGTGGACGACGCCTTCAGGGGTGATGAGAATGCGCAGGTCGTCGTCGTTGGGTGCGACCTCGCGCGCCGAGGCGCCGGGCAGGTCCACCGTGATGCCGGGATTGGCCAGGAAGTTCATGGACAGGGCGAAGAAGATCAGCAGGTTGAAGATCGTGTCCAGGAACGGCGTCATGTCGAGGAAGCCGCCCGCGGGTCTCCTGCGTGGCCGGAAGTCCATGTCAGTCCTCGACGCCGTCGCACAGAAGGTCCATGAAACGGGTGGAGAGCCGCTCCATCTCCAGGATCAGGGCATTGGCCTTGTTCAACAGGTAGCGGTGCATGACGATCACGGGAATGGCCACGCTCAAACCCACCATGGTGGTGATGAGCGCCTCGGATATGCCGCCGGCGAGGGTGCCGGGGTTGACCGCTGTCTGGGAGGAGATCACCGCGAAGATCTCGATCATCCCCGAGATGGTCCCCAGGAGACCGAGCAGGGTGCTGACCCCGGCGATGGTGCCGAGGGTGTCCACGAACCGCTCCAGCCCGGCCGCTTCCTGGCGGCCTGCCTCCTCGAGATGCTCCTTCACGATGCCGCGGGGTTGCCCCGACACGCGCAAGGCCACGAGCAGGACCCTCGCGAAAGCGGCTCGGCTCGAGCGCAGCAGTTCCACCGCGGCGGGGACGTCCCGGCCGGCGATCAGCGCTTCAGCCCTTCGCACCAGGTCCGCCGGCACCACCCGATGCCGTCTCAGGCTCAAGAGCCGCTCCACGAAAATGGCCAGGGCCACGATGGAGCAGAGCAGGATGGGCACGATGAAGACGCCGCCCTTGCCGAGGAACTCGAGCATGCTGTCAAATACCACTAATCGTCGGCTTCGGGTAAACGCGGCCACGAGATATCCCTTGCCGTTTATCCGTTGCCGTTTCGGCGCCCCGGCTTGTTTCCCGGCCCTTCACGTTCTATCCCAATAGAAGGGGCTGCTGGTTCCGCGATCATCCATGCGCAGACAGATCGGACCGCTGGTCGTCGACGTCTTTCCACCGGAACGGAACAAGTTCCGGCCGCCCATCATCATGGTTCACGGGCTGTGGGTGGGCGCCTGGTGCTGGCACGAGTGGGCCACCCGGCTGTGCAACCTGGGCTGGGAATGCTGGTCGCTCAATCTGAAGGAGCGCGACGGCGGCGCGCCGCAAACTCCCGATGAAACCGTGCGGGACTTGCGCGCGGTGTTGGGGGAGGCGGCCTTCCCGCCGGTGCTGATGGGCCACGGGACCGGCGCGCGGCTGGCGTTGGCGGCGGCCCGTGATTGCGAGGTCACGGCCAGCGTGCTGGCGGCCCCGGACATCGCCCCCTACCTGGCCGCTTTGCCCAAGGCCCTGCGCCTGCTCCGGCTCCGGTATCTGGCGCTGCTGGCGATGCGCCGGCGGATACTCATCCGGCCGGCGGACTTCCGGGAGCTGTGGCTCAGCACCGTTCCCGCGGACCAGCAGCGGGAGATCGTCGGAGCGCTGGTTCCGGAGCCGCCCCACATGGTCCGGGCGCTGTTCGAACGCGGCGTCGAGCTCCCGGAGGTGCGGTTCCCGGCGCTGGTCCTGGGCGGCGCCGAAGACCGGGCGGTGCCGGGCCGGGCCGTCCGCGACTTTGCCCGGGACATCGGCGCCGCCTACCTGGAGGCCGGCGGCCAGGGCCACTGGCTGCTCGAGGACGGGGACCTCGTGAGCCAGACCCATAGCTGGCTCGTGCGGACTCTGGGAGAAGACATACAGGAACCGTCATGACCGACGTCACCCTCCTCGTCGCCTTTACGGCCGGCGGGCTTTCGTTTCTCAGCCCATGCGTCCTGCCGTTGATCCCGTCGTACCTGTCGTTCGTCTCCGGCATGTCGCTTCAGGAAATCCGGGAGGGCGGTCCGGGCGGCGCCCGCGTAATGGGGAACGCCCTGGCGTTCGTGTGCGGCTTCTCCCTCGCGTTCGTCGCGCTGGGAGCGTCCGCGAGCTTTCTGGGGAGCCTGCTCATCGCCTACCAGGACGTCGTCCGGGTGGTGGGCGGCCTTTTCATCCTGGTGGTGGGGCTCTACCTCACGGGGCTCTTCAAGGTCGTCGCCCTCGACCGCTACGCGCAGTTCAACCTGAGCAGCAAGCCGGCGGGCTATATCGGGTCGGTGCTGGTGGGCCTTACCTTCGCGGTGGCGTGGATCCCCTGCGTGGGTCCGATCCTGGGCGCCATCCTGACCCTCGCCGGCACCACCAGCGAGATCCAGCGGGGCGTGGTGCTGCTCTCGGCCTACGCCGCCGGGCTGGCGCTGCCGTTCCTCCTGAGCGCGCTGGCCATGAACCAGTTCTTCAGGATATCCCGCGCCATCGGCTCCTGGCTGCCGGCCATCCACGTCGCCGCCGGCCTGTTGCTGGTGGCCGTCGGCATCCTCCTCCTCACCGACACCATGACCGCCCTCAACGCCTACGCCCTCCGCTTCACCCCGGCCTGGCTGGTCACGCGCCTGTAGCGGTTGCCGCACGGGAGTGGCTGCTTCTGTTTGTTTTTCGTGAGGAAAGACGCCTGACGTGATAAGATCTATCTGCCAGATGCTTAAGAAGCGAAACCTGCGGCCGATAGGACTATTACGAGCGGAACCCACCGCCACCACTCGTACGAGGGACCGGCCCATGGGCGACCCGGCACCAATGGCTACCCGACCGGCCAGACAGTATCCGCCGGAGGCAACCTGAAGACAGGGAGGCAATTATATGGCTCTTCAAGTTGGCGGCAAGGTGTGGATGCCCTGTGAAGTAAAACCCGGGCCTTTCTCGAATGAGCGACTTGCTCGTATTCAACTCCCCGCAGGTCCGTGGCTTGGGTTTGTTGACACCGGCTCCCTGAAGGAACCTGTAGAAACTGGGGAAACCTACGTGCTTGCCTACGTTACCGCAATCCAAGGCAACCAAGTGACGGTCATTGTTCAAGGGCACGCCTTTGATGTCGGCCAAGTGCAGGCATCACTTGCCAAGGTGCAACCCGTTGATCCTCTCTCGCCCTGACATTCTCGATCAACTTGAATGTGGGGCTCTTTCCTTTGACCCGGAAGTTCCACCGAACAGGGTCAGACAGGTTTCCGTCGACTTGCTCCTCGGTCGGCGCTTCACCACCTTCAAAGAGCCGCCCGGCTATCTCACTTCAATACAAATGGACCCCTCACTATGGGGTTCGGAAGACCTTTGGAAACATGAAGAAGTAGATAGCTTTCTGCTAGAGCCGGGCCATTTCGTTCTGGCCCAAACACTAGAACAGGTATGCATGCCAAACACGCTAATGGGGCTTGTTGAGGGGCGAAGCAGCTTTGCAAGAATAGGCGTCGCGGTTCACGTGACGGCTCCTAAAATTGATCCCGGATTTAACGGTCCTATAACATTGGAAATGGCCAATTTTGGAAAAGTAACCGTACAATTACGTGCGGGAAGGGACATGCCTGCCCAGCTTCTACTTGCTCCAATCACGACGGCACTATCTGATCCGGATCTGTACGGCGCAGATCCAACGGATGTTTTCCAAAAACAGACCGAACCTATCCCAAGGAAGCTTAGCAAATGACTTGTCGGGACCTACGAACCCGTGCCGGCAAAGGCCTTCCTGCCGGCGTAGCGGGCGCGCCGGCCGAGCTCCTGCTCGATGCGCAGGAGCTGGTTGTACTTGGCGGTCCTCTCGCCGCGGCAGGGGGCGCCGGTCTTGATCTGGCCGGCGCCGGTGGCCACGGCGAGGTCGGCGATGGTGGTGTCCTCGGTTTCGCCCGAGCGGTGGGAAATCACCGTGGTGTAACCGGCCGCGCGGGCCAGCCGGACGGTTTCGAGGGTCTCGCTCAAGGTACCGATCTGATTGACCTTGACGAGGATGGAGTTGGCGACCCCGCGCCGGATGCCCTCCTCGAGCCGCCGCGGGTTGGTGACGAAGAGGTCGTCGCCGACGAGCTGGACCTTCTCCGACAGGGCGGCGGTCAGCGTCTCCCATCCCTCCCAGTCATCCTCGCCGAGGGCATCCTCGATGGAGACGATGGGGTAGTCCCGGACCCACTTCGCGTAGAGCGCCACGAGCTCCGCGCTGCTCATCCGGGCGCCGCCCGACTTCTTGAACACGTAGGAGCCGGCGGCATGGAACTCGCTGGCGGCCACGTCGAGTCCCAGCACCACCTGTGAACCCACGCCGTAGCCCGCCTTCACCACCGCCTCCAGCAGCAGCTCGATGGCCTCCTCGTTGCTCTTGAGCCGCGGCGCGAACCCGCCCTCGTCGCCCACGCTGGTGCCGTAGCCCTTCCGCGTCAACACGCTCTTGAGGGTGCCGTAGATCTCCGCCCCCGCCCTCAGGGCCTCGGAGAACGCGGCGAAGCCCCACGGTATCACCATGAACTCCTGCACGTCGACGTTGTTGTCGGCGTGGGCGCCGCCGTTGACCACATTGAGCATGGGCACCGGCAGCGTGCGCGCGTCCGCACCGCCGAGATACCGGTACAGGGGGACCTTGTCCGCCGCCGCCTGGGCCCGGGCGGCGGCCAGGGACACGCCCAGGATCGCGTTGGCGCCCAGACGCCCCTTGTCCGGCGTGCGGTCCAGGTCGATCATGCTCTGGTCCAGCTTGCGCTGATTCCGGGCGTCCAGCCCGACCACCCGCCGCGCCAGGTTGCGCCGGACGTGACCCACGGCCCTCGCCACCCCCTTGCCCATGAAACGGCTGCCGCCGTCCCGCAGCTCCACCGCCTCGTGCTCGCCGGTGGAGGCCCCGGACGGCACGGTGGCGCGGCCCAGGGCGCCGTTGCTCAGCGCCACCTCCACCTCGACGGTGGGATTTCCCCGCGAATCCAGCACCTCACGCGCCGCCACGCCCTTGATCTTCATCGCTTCCTCCGATCGGTACTCCGCTTCGTAGCAGATCTTCGTAGCAGATTTTTTCCTCCGGAGCGCCCGTCCGCCCGGGGACGGGGCCTCCAGCCCCGCCATCGTGACCCGCAACCGCATCCGCCTTCCGGCACGTCCGGCCGTTTGCACTCCGAGCGCCGATCCCACATGATAGTAACGTCGCATGGCCTCGCCGAAACTATCGCAGCGCGCCCTGAACTACGGCCTGGTTCTGGTCCTGGCCCTGATGCTCTCCTTTCTGGTTTTCGGCGAGTGGGGTCTCGTGCACTACTGGCGTCTGTCCGAGGAAAGGCGCGCGCTGGAGGAACGGTCCCAGGCGCTGCAACGGGACAACGAGCTGTTGCGGGAGAAGATCTACCGGCTGAGGAAGGACGACCGATACCTGGAGAAGGTCGCCCGGGAACAGCTCGGCCTGGCCAAGGACGGCGAGGTCATCTACCTGTTCCCGTCCAACGGGGTCAGGGAAACGAGCGCGCCGGCGGGTCCGGCGCGAAACGACTAGACTGCGGACTCCGGCCGCAAGATTGACTTCATTTCCACGATAAAATAAGACCTGAACCAGAGCGGGCGTAATTCAGCGGTAGAATGCCAGCTTCCCAAGCTGGACGTCGCCGGTTCGATCCCGGTCGCCCGCTCCAAACCTCTCCACGCTACGTCCACTCCGCCCCTGGATTCCCGCTTTCGCGGGAATGACGGTGGTTTTCTACGCCGCTCCCGTCAGCCGGTCGCCGGACAGGGCGTGCACCATGCGGCCCACCGAGATGGCGCCCACGGTCTTGCCCTTGACGTCCACCACCGCGGCATTGTCGTGCGGCGACGCCACCACCCGGGGCAACGCGTCCTCCAGCAGCATCTCCGAAGGAATGGCGCAATCCTTGCCCGCCTGGTCCTGCGGGCGGGGCCGTGTGGGCTCCATGATGGAGCCGACGCGGATCACCCGGCCGCGGTTGATGTTCTTGGTGAAGTTGGAGATGTAGTCGTCGCTGGGCTTCAGGACGATCTCCTGGGAATCGCCGTTCTGGACCACCTCGCCGTCGCGAAGGATGGCGATGCGGTCGCCCAGCGTGATGGCTTCCTCGAGGTCGTGGGTAACGAACAGGATCGTCCGGTTGAGCTCCCGCTGCAGCTCCAGCAGCAGCGTCTGCATGTCCGTGCGGATCAGCGGATCCAGGGCGCTGAAGGCCTCGTCCATCAGCAGGATCTCCGCGTCGGTGGCCAGCGCCCGGGCGAGGCCCACGCGCTGCTGCATGCCGCCGGAGAGCTGGTGCGGATAGGACGCCTCGTAGCCCGAAAGTCCGACCCGCTCGATCCACCCCTCGGCCCGGGTGTCGCAGTCCGCCCGCGCCACCCCCTGCATCTGCAAGCCGTACCGGACGTTCTCCAGGATGGTCCGGTGGGGAAACAGCGCGAAGCGCTGAAACACCATGCTGACCTTGTGCCGCCGCAGGTGCTGCAGCTCGGCCTGGTCCAGGCCGAGCACGTCCTGGCCATCCACCAGCACGGTCCCCTCGGTGGGGTCGATGAGCCGGTTGACGTGCCGCACCAGGGTGGACTTGCCGCAGCCGCTGAGCCCCATCACCACCTGGATGCCGCCCGGCTTGACCGTCAGGTTGATGTCCCTGAGCCCCAGCACGTGGCCGTGGGACTCCAGCAGTTCCTGCTTGTCCACGCCGTCCCGCACAAGGGGCATCACCGACGGGGGATCGTCGCCGAAGACCTTGTAGAGGGAATGGATTTCGATATTCGAAGCGCTTGCAGTGGTCATGACGTCTGCCTGCTGCTTTGTATGCGCCTGCCGTAGCTCTGGGTGATGCGGTCAAAGACGATGGCGAGCGCCACCACGGCCGCTCCGTTGAAGAGGCCGAGGGCGAAGTATTGGTTGGTCACCGCCTGGAGCACCGGCTGCCCCAGGCCCTTGACGCCGATCATGGAGGCGATCACCACCATGGAAAGCGCCATCATGATGGTCTGGTTGACGCCGGCCATGATGTTGGGAAGCGCCAGCGGCATCTGGATGTCGAACAGCCGCCGCCAGGTGTCCGTGCCGAAGGCGTCCGCCGCCTCCAGCACCTCCTTGTCCACCAGCCGGATCCCCAGGTTGGTGAGCCGGATCACCGGCGGCACCGCGTAGATCACCACCGCGATCAGCCCGGGGATCTTGCCGAGCCCGAACAGCATCACCACCGGGATCAGGTAGACGAAGATGGGCATGGTCTGCATGATGTCCAGCACCGGCGTAATCAGCGACTGGACCCGGTCGGAGCGGGACATCCAGATGCCCACCGGGATGCCGATGGCGATGGCGATGAGGGTGGACACGAAGATGATCGCCAGGGTCCGCATGGTGTCTTCCCACATGCCCAGGTAGCCGATGAGGAAGAGCGACACGGCCACGGCGATGGAGAGCTTCCGGCTGCGCCCGGCCACGTAGCACACCGACGCCACCACGGCGATCACCAGCCACCAGGGGGTGGACAGCAGCAGCCGCTCGAACCAGACCAGGAAGTAGAGCAGCGGATCGAAGAAGCTCTCGATGGCGTCGCCGTAGCTCCTGGAGAAGGACCGGTAGCCGGAGTCGAACGCCTTCTTGAGGGCACGCAACGCGGCTTCGTCGAGGGTCGGAAATTCCTGCAGCCAACCGTACATGAGCACCCCCCTTCTTCCCTGTGCTCCCTACGCGTGCGCGTCCGCCCAGTTGTCCCCGGTGTGGACGTCCACCACCAGGCCGCACCGCAGCTCGGCGGCGCCTTCCATGCACTCCGTGACGAGGCCCGTGGCCCGGTCCAGCGAGGAACGGGGCACCTCGAAGACCAGCTCGTCGTGGACGGTGAGCAGCATCCGCGCCACCGGCTCTTCCACGAGCGCGTGGTGCACCGCGATCATCGCCCGCTTCATGATGTCGGCCGCGGTGCCCTGGATCGGGGCGTTGAGGGCCATGCGCTCCCCCACCGCCCGCAGGCGGTAGTTGGCGGACTGGAGCTCCGGCAGATAGCGCCGGCGGCCGAACAGGGTGGTGGTGAAGCCGTCCACCCGGGCCTTCTCCACCTGCGAATCGAGAAACGCCTTCACCGCCGGGAACTGCGCGTAGTAGGCGTCGATGAACTCACGGGCCTCGCCCACCTCGATGCCGAGCCGCTGGGACACCCCGAACGCGGACATGCCGTATGCGATGCCGTAGGAGAACTGCTTGACGCGGCCGCGCATCTCCGAGGTCACGTCCGGCAGGTCCACCCCGAACACCTTGGCGGCGGTGGCGGCGTGGAAGTCGTGGCCCTGGGCGAACGCCGCCAGGAAGCTCTCGTCCTCGGACCAGTGCGCCAGCACCCGCAGCTCGATCTGCGAATAGTCGGCGGAAAGCAGCACGCTGTCCGGGGGCGCCACGAAGGCGCGCCGGATCTGCCGGCCGAGGTCCGCCCGGATCGGGATGTTCTGGAGATTCGGGGCGGAGGACGACAGCCGCCCGGTGGCGGCCGCCGCCTGCTCGTAGGTGGTGTGGATCCGCCCCGTCTCCGCGTTTACCAGGCTCAGCAGGGAGTCGGTGAACCCGGTCCTGAGCTTGGCCACCTCGCGGTACTCCAGCAGCGCGTCGATGATGGGATGGTTGCCGGCCAGCTTGCCCAGCTCGGCGGCGTCGGTGGAGTAGCCGGTCTTGATCTTCTTGGTCTTGGGCAGCCCGAGCTTCTCGAACAGGATATGCGACAACTGCGGATGGGAGTTCACGTTGAAGGCCTCGCCGGCCAGCTCCTGGACCCTGGCCTGAAGCGAGTCCATGCGCTCCCCCAGCTCCCGGTTGAGCCCGCCGAGATAGCCGTCGTCCACCAGGATCCCGGCGTGCTCCATGCCGGCCAGCACCTCGGTCAGCGGGAACTCCAGCGTCTGCGCCAGCTCCCAGCTCCCGGCCTCCTTGAGGCGCGCCTCCAGCACCGGCGCCAGGGCCTGCACCGCCGCCGCCTCGGCCGCCAGCCCGCGCCGGCGGGCCGCCTCCGCCCGGTCCTCGTCGCCGGGGTTGAGGAGGTCGCCCTGGGGGTTGCCGTCCGCCGCCTCCACCGCTTCGCCGTCCAGCTCCGCGTCCAGGTGCCGGCGCACGATGTCCTTGAGCGCGTAGCCGCCGCTGGCCCCGGGGTCCAGTAGGTACGCCGCGATCTTGAGGTCGCAGCGCACGCCCCGCAACCGCGACCCGTGCCGGATCATGGCGCCGCACAGCGGCTTGGCCTCGTACACCGCCTTGGCGGCGCCCTCGGCCGCCAGCACCTCGCCCGGCGCCGCCGCCAGGTCGAACGGCAGCACCCCCACCTCCCCGGGCCGCGCGCAGAAGGCCGCCATGCCCTCGTCCCAGGCCACCGCCACGGTTTCCGCCGCGGGGATATCGGCGCCCGAGCTCCAGCGCGAGATGGACGACGGCCGGATGACCGCCTCCTCCGCCGGCTCCGCGTCCGGGGCCAGCGCCAGGAGGCGCTGGTACAGAGTCCTGAACTCGAACGAAGTGAACAGCTTGCGCACCGTCTCCGGATCCCAGGCCTGCCGCACGAACAGGCCGTCGTCGGCCTCCAGCGGCACGTCGTCCAGAAGGCGCCCCAGGGTCCGGTTGAGCTTCACCTGCTCGCCGCACTCCTCGATGCCCTTGCGGATCTTGGGGGTGAGCTCGGCGGCGTGCTCGATGATGCCCTCGATGTCGCCGTATTCCTTGAGGAGCTTCGCGGCGGTCTTGTCGCCCACCCCGGGCACGCCGGGAAGGTTGTCGGCCTGCTCGCCCTTGAGGGCGGCGAAGTCGGTCCAACGGTCGGGGCCGACGCCGTAGCGCTCCACCACCATCGCCGGGTCGTAGCGGATCATGTCGGTGACGCCCTTGCGGGTCATCAGCACGGTGACGTCGTCGTTCACCAGTTGGAGGCAGTCGCGGTCGCCGCTGACGATCACCATGTGGTGGCCCGCCTCCCGGCCGCGCCGGGCCAGCGTGGCCAGCAGATCGTCGGCCTCGTAGCCTTCCAGCTCCACCACCGGGATGCGCAGCGTCTCCAGCAGCTCGCGGATGAGGGGAAGCTGTTGCCGCAGGGTCTCGGGGGTCTCGCTCCGGCCTGCCTTGTACTCCGGATACTGGTCCAGGCGGAACTGCGGCGCGCCCTTGTCCATGCACGCGATGACCGCGTCCGGACGTTCCTCGCCCTCCAGCTTGATGAGCATCGAGGTGAAGCCGAACACCGCGTTGGTCACCTGGCCGGCGCTCGTGGTCAGGGTCTCCGGCAGGGCGAAAAAGGCGCGGAACGCGAGGGAGTAGCCGTCCAGCAGGACGACCCGGCTCTTGCCGTGGCCGGCGTCGGACGCGCGGGTCTCCGGCCCTCCGGATCTGTCACCGTTCGCGGCCATGAAAGCAGTCTACTCCGGGGCGCGAATAGGGGTCAACCGGCGCGCGATTCCCGCTACCGCGTCTCCGTCATTCCCGCACGCCCTCCTGCGTCATGCCGCGCACCCTCCTGCATCATACCCGTACGGCCATCCTCTCCGTCATTCCCGCGAAAGCGGGAATCCAGGAGGGGCGAGGCGGGGAAACGCCGCTGTAGCGCCCCACCACCACCCCTGGATTCCCGCTTTCGCGGGAATGACGGATTGGACTTTCGTCGCTGGGAAGTGGTGTTTTGACACAGCCGGTGTCGCGGGAATGACGATTCGGGGGGTTGTTGCCTCTCTCGGACGGTGTCTTGACACAGCCGGTTCCGCGGGAATGACGGAGAGAAGGTACGAATGACGGAGTGGCGCGCGGTGCGACGGAAGGCGCGCGGTGCCATGGGTGGGGCGCGGTGCGATGACGCAGGGAGGCGTGGAATGCCGGAAGGGGTACGCCCGCTGTCGCCCCGGGCTACGCGTCCGGGGTGGCTTGCAGCAGGCTCGGGGCGAACTCCGCCGGGGGAGCGTAGCCCAGAAGCTCCAGCAGCGTAGACGCGAGGTTGGCCAGCCCCGCTTCCGGGGGCGGCTCGAGGCTGTAGCGGCGGCCCGAGAAGTCCCGGATCAGGAAAGGCACGGGGTTGATGGAGTGGGCGGTGCGGAATACCGGCTTCCCGCTGTCGTAGAGCGGAGCGCCGTCCTTGCCCCGCTCCACCATGTCCTCGGAGTTGCCGTGGTCCGCGGTCACCACCAGGCAGCCTCCGGCCGCCTCCACCGCCGCCAGGACCCGGCCGATGGCGGCATCGATGGCTTCCAGGGCGCCTACGGTGGCTTCGAGGTTCCCGGTATGGCCCACCATGTCGCCGCCGGCGAAGTTGGCGCGGATGAACCGGTAGCGTCCCTCGCCGATGGCGCGGCTGACCGCCTCGGCCGTCTCCGCCGAGCGCATCCACGGCCGCTGGTCGAAGGGGACCCGGTCCGAGGCGATCTCGACGTACTCCTCGAGGGCGTCGTCGAACTTGCCCGACCGGTTGCCGTTCCAGAAGTAGGTGACGTGGCCGTACTTCTGGGTCTCCGCACAGGCGAACTGGGTCACGCCGGCGCCGGCGAGGTACTCGCCCATGGTCCGGCTGACCTCGGGCGGAGCCACCAGGTAGTGCTCCGGTATCCCAAGGTCGCCGTCGTAGAGCATCATGCCCGCGAAGGACACGTCGGGGACCCGCCCCCGGTCGAAGCGGTCGAAGCCCGGGCCGGCGGTGAAGGCCCGGGTGATCTCGATGGCCCGGTCGCCGCGGAAGTTGAAGAAGATGACCCCGTCCCCGTCCTCGATGGCGGCCACCGGGGCGCCGTCCGGTCGACGCACGGTGAACGCGGGCAGCACCTGGTCGCTGATGCCCGGCTCCCGGGCGCGGAAGTGCTCCAGCGCGGCGGCGGCGCTGGGAAAGCCCGGCGCCTCCCCGTGGACGTGGGCGCTCCAGCCCCTGGCGACGATGTTCCAGTCCGCCTCGTAGCGGTCCATGGTCACCACCATCCGGCCGCCCCCGGACGCCACCCGGTAGTCCCGGCCGCCCCCGCCTTTGTCCCGGATCGACCCCAGCAACGCTTCGAGCCGTTCGAGGTACACGGCCGCGGTGCGGTCCGGAACGTCACGGCCGTCGAGCAGGGGGTGTACGTAGACCCGGCCCAGGCCCTCCTGGTCGGCGCGGCGTATGAGCGCGTGCAGGTGGGCCTCGTGCGAGTGGACGTTGCCGTCTGACAGCAGCCCCAGGAAGTGCAGGGCGCCGCCGCCGGCCGCCACCCGCCGCGCCAGCGTCTTCCAGTAGCCGTCCCACAGCGTTCCGGTGTCGATGGCGCGGTCGACGCACTTGGCGCCCTGGTCGAAGACCCGGCCCGCCCCCATGATGTTGTGCCCCACTTCGGAGTTGCCGATGTCGGCGTCCGAGGGCAGCCCCACCGCGGTGCCGTGAGCCCTGAGGGAGGTCGCCAGACCGCTCCGGCGCAGCAGATCGAGGCTCGGCGTGCGCGCCAGCGCCACCGCGTCGAACCCGTCGCCGGCGCCGATGCCGACTCCGTCGAGAATGAGAAGGACCACGGGACCTCCCGGCGCGGGCAGGCGCGCATGCCTGCGCAACGTGAGAGCCCCGGTCCCGGCTACGTCTTCCATATCCATCTCCCCGGCCTGGCGGCGTGCCGGTTGAGTTTAGGCGTTTTCCACGTTAGGGGGAAGGTTGACCGACCCGTCCCCCGTCATGATGGTCTCCAGACACCCTTCCAGCCGGCGCGCCGTGGTGATCCGGCACGTCGCCTTCGAGGACCTGGGCTCGTTCGCGGAGCCCCTGGCGCGGCACGGCTACCGGGTGGACTACGTCGAGGCCGGCGTGGACGATCTCGGCGCCGCCGAGGTCCGGAGTGCCGATCTTCTCATCGTCCTGGGCGGCCCCATCGGCGCCGGGGACGAACGGCGGTACCCCTTCCTGGCCGACGAGCTCCGGCTGCTGGAGCGGCGGTTGGGCGACGACCGCCCGACCCTGGGCATCTGCCTCGGAAGCCAGCTCATGGCCCGGGCCCTGGGCGGGCGCGTGTTCAGCGCCGGACGCAAGGAGATCGGCTGGACCCCCCTGTCTCTCACCGAGGCCGGCCGCGCCTCGGCCCTGCGGCACCTGGCGCCCGAGAAGACCGCCGTGCTCCACTGGCATGGCGACACCTTCGCCCTGCCGCGCGGCGCCGTCCACCTGGCCGCCACCCCGGCGTGCGAGAACCAGGCCTTCCTGTGGGGCGCCCGCGGGCTGGCGCTCCAGTTTCATCCGGAGGCGACGCCCGCCGGGCTCGAACGCTGGTTCATCGGCCACACGCTCGAGATCGAGACCACGCCCGGGATCTCGGTGGAGCGGCTCCGCGAATCCACGCGCCGGCTCGGGCCCGCCCTGTTGACGCAGGGCCCGGCCTTCTTCGACGAATGGCTCGCTCAGGCCCGGGAATGACGGCGCCGCGCGCCCCTATTGCCGGATCTCCTCCAGCTCCTGCCGGGTGTCGATGTCCTTGGCAAAGGAACGGATGCGCGTGACCACCATGGCGGCGGAATGGGCCGCCGGCGGCGCGCTGTCCGGCACCATGATCTGGCGGGCCAGCTCGGCGGCGAGCTCGGGAACGGTGAGGCTTCCCCGGGAGTACCTGAAATACGTCCTGAAGATACCGTACGGCGCCGCCACGACGCGTCCCGGCCACCGCAACGAAGCCGCCCTCCGGATGTCGTCCGCCAGCCACAGGCCCAGGACCCGGAGCGTGATGCGGACCGTGCGCTCGTAGACGCTGCGGTTGCGGAAACGGTAGGCCAGCATCAGGAACCGGTTGAACCAGTCGAGGCGGACGGCCCCGGACCGCAGGATCAGGAGATGGCCCGGATAGAGGTTCAGCGGCGGCTCGTCGCGCGAAGGCCGGATGCGATAGCTGGGCTTCCAGCTGCTGGCGCCCATCTCCGCTGGCTCGGCCGCGATGAGCTGCCACCAAAGCCCGCTGTCGGCGTGGGGCCGGTACAAGCCGTCCAGCAGCTCGCGGAACTCCGTCGCGGTGGGAAGGATGTCGCAGGCGGAAACCGCGACCGGACGGTCCGCGTAGCGCTGCGTCATGAGCCCGGTGAAGGCGGTGATGGTGGAGAGGAGGTCGCCGCTGGTATCCACTATCTCGCAGTCCACCAGGTCGCCGTAGACCCGCCGCGGCCCCACCAGCACGGGGGCCTCGAACCGGCCGCTTTCACGGACCCGCCGGACCAGCTCGTCCGCGATGCACCGTCCGGAGGGAAGCCTCACCGCGCCCTTGAACCCACGCAGGATATCGTCCGCGGTGAACCCGTCGGGTATCGTTTCCAGTCGATCGTTGCCACCCGCCAGAATGATTATCGGCAACAAGTCGCTCATCCCTGTCCTGCTCCCACTGCTTCCGTTGGGTGGCGCCCCGGTCTGACCGAGGGCCGGGGGCTCCGTGAAGTGGTGTCTAGTATGCACTTGTCGGGACGCGCTCTCAACCTTCTTTCGCGATCCTCCGTGGATCCGTCGCTTTGAAAAACGTCGCCGAACTGTTACTCAAAAGGATAAGGCCGCGCGACACCGGGACCCCAGCGACGAGGGGCGGCCCCAATGCCTGAACGTGATGACGACCTCCGTCAAGTGCCCTGTTTGCCAGACCGAAACCCCGTGGACCGGAAACCCTTACCGGCCCTTCTGTTCCCGACGTTGCCACATCGTCGACCTCGGCGCCTGGGTAGACGGCACGTACCGCGTTGCCGGCGAGGACGTGGAACCCGAGTCCGTGCCGGCCGACGAAACCGACCGTCAATGAAACGGGAGTCCTTACGCGACAGCGCCGTTTGGTGGGCGATCCGGCCGCTCGAGCCGACAGGACACTGAGGGTCCCTACTCCGGAAATTCTCCATGTCGATACATCCCACAGCCGTGGTGGACCCGCGGGCGGAAATCCACGCCGAGGCCGAGCTCGGTCCCTTCGCCGTGGTCGACGGACCCGTCAAGATCGGCGCCGGGACCCGTCTCATGCCCCATGCGGTGGTGCTGGGCTGGACGGAGATCGGCGAAGGAAACCGGGTCCATAGCGGAGCGGTGCTGGGCGACGCGCCGCAGGACGTGTCCTATAGCGGCGCGCGGTCCTATCTGCGGATCGGCGACCGCAACGTCTTCCGGGAAGGCGTCCAGGTGCACCGGGGCACGACCGAGGATTCCGCCACCGTCATCGGCAACGACAACTTCTTCATGGCCAACTCCCACGTGGCGCACAACTGCCGCATCGGCGATCGCATCATCCTCACCAACAATGCGGTCTTGGGAGGCTACGTCGAGGTCGGCGACCGCGCCGTGCTCTCCGCGAGCTGCGCGGTGCACCAGTTCGTCCGGCTGGGCCGGTTGGTGATGATGCGCGGACTGAGCGCCACCAGCCGGGACGTGCCGCCGTTCTCCATCATCGACTGGCAGCACACCGTGCGCGGGTTGAACGTGGTCGGCCTGCGGCGGGCGGGTTTCGACGAACCCAGGATCCGGGTCCTGAAGAACGCCTTTCAGATCCTTTTCCGGAAACGGCGGAACCTCACCGCGGCGGTGAAGGAACTCGAAGCGGCCGCCGGAGAGTCGTCGGAAGACGTGCGGGAGCTGCTGGAGTTCATCCGTTCATCGAAGCGCGGCGTCTGCGCCGGCCCCAAGGCCCACCCGCTGGGAAGACCCTAGCCCCCTCCACTCCCCTCCCGCGAGCCGGGGATCACACCGGCCTCAGGAACCTGCCGAGACACTGCTTGATGTCGTCGTCGGAGAGCGGGAACAGGAACATCTCGTTCCTCATCCGGACCCGCTGCAGGCTGACGCGCTGGATCGCGCGCTTCATGGTGTTGAGGTCCCGCTTGTTGCGTACGGCCGCGGCCGCCTCCCGCGCCGCCTCCCGGTAGTGGTTCTTCTCGTCCTGGTAGATGACCTCCATGGCCGCGGCGACCTTGCGCTCGAGGGGGCTCCCCTTCAGCCTGCGGCCCTCGCGAAACAGCCTCGCGCCGCCGCCCTCCGTCACCAGCACCGCGGCCTTTTCCACCGGGGACCCCGCAACGTAGCTCCGGCGGAGGTCGCCGAGGGCCTTTTCTTCCGGCAACTGGTTGGTGTCCTCGGCGCCGATCCTGCGGCCGAGCAGGTATTCGAGGATGTCGGCCTGGAGCACGTAGTGGTTGAACTCCTGCACCATCTGCTCCATCAGCCCGTGGTAGTGGTGCCGATCCACGGTGCGGTCCACCTCCGGAAACATCTCCACGAGATTGGCCAGCTCGCGGTGAAGGCCGCTGAAGTAGCCGTCCACCGGGTGCAGCTCCTTCCAGAGCTGGGCCTTGAGCCAGTAGACGTGCTGCTCCCGGGTGGGCTTGCCGCGGAAGAACCGCCTGGCGATGGCCGCCTCGGTCTCCCAATAGGGGTAGGCGACGTCGATCAGGTATTGCTCTGTCTGTCTCATTTCTCGAAAACCTCCAAAGGAACCCTTCCAGGCGGCGCGCGGCCGGGAAGGGCGCGGCTGCCGCGACGGAGGGTTGTCCCCCCAACGTCCCGTGTCATACTATGGGCTTCACCATGTCCAAGACAGCCGGCATCATCATCATCGGCAACGAGGTCCTGTCCGGAAAGACCCAGGACATCAACTCCACCTTCCTGTGCGGCGAGTTGCGCCTTCTCGGCGTCGACGTGCAGCGGGTGACCGTGATACCCGACGACCTGGAGCTGATCGGCCGGACGGCCGCCCGGTTCTCCGCCAAGTGGGACCTCGTCTTCACCACCGGCGGCGTCGGCCCGACCCACGACGACGTCACCATCGAGGGCATCGCCCACGGGTTCGGCGTCCCCGCGGTGATCCATCCCCAACTGCGAAGGCGTCTTTCGCAGCGCTACGGCGCCGACCTCAACGAAGCGCGGCTGCGCATGGCCATGGTGCCGGAAGGCGCCGAGCTCCTGGCCGCCGGAGCGATGTTCGCGCCGGTGGTGCGGATGAACAACGTCTACATATTCGCCGGTGTGCCACGCATCCTGCAGGATCGCTTCAACGCCATCAAGGAGCGCTTTCGCGAGGCTCCGTTCCACTTGAAGAACATCTACATCCGGGACGGCGAGGGCGCCATCGCCGGGACGCTGAACGACCTGCTGGAGCGGTTTCCCGAGATCATGCTCGGGTCGTATCCGGTGCTGGACAATCCGGAATACAAGGTGAAGGTGACGGTGGAGTCCAAGAGCGGGGAATACCTGGACCGGGCCGTGGCCAGCCTGCTGGAACAACTGCCTGCCGCCGCGATCCTCCGCGTCGAGGAAAGCTAGTGTGGTGTCTCCTCCGTCCGACCGCGTCCCTTCCGACCGACCGCATCCCCTCCGTCATTCCCGCCCCTCTCTGTCATTCCCGCGAAAGCGGGAATCCAGGAGGGGCGAGGCGGGGAAACGCCGCTGTAGCGCCCCACCACCACCCCTGGATTCCCGCTTTCGCGGGAATGACGGATTGGACTTTCGTCGCCGGGAAGTGGTGTTTTGACACAGCCTGTTTAGCGGGAACCCGGGGCCGCGGGCGGGGCCGCAAACCGCTCGCCGGTCTGACTGCCGATCCAGATCTCGCCGCCTTCGTAGATCTCCTTCTTCCAGATCGGGACGCGCTTCTTGAGCTCGTCGATGGCGTAGCGGCAGGCCTTGAAGGCGTCGTCGCGGTGCGGCGCCGACACGGCGATGGCGACGCTGGCCTGGCCGATGGGCACGTTGCCGGTGCGGTGGACGATGGCCATCCGGGTGATCCGCCACTTCGCCACGGCCTCTTCCCCCAGGCGGGCCATTTCCTGCTCCGCCATGCCCGGATAGGCCTCGTAGTCCAGCGAGATGATCGAGCGGCCTTCATTGTTGTCCCGGGTGGTGCCGATGAACGTGGCCACCGCGCCGGCGCCGGGGTCGCCGACGAAGGCCAGCAACTCGCTCACATCGATGGGCTTGTCCGTAAGGCGGTACACGTCATCCTCCGCTCACCGGCGGTATGAAGGCGACCTCGTCGCCGTCCGCCAACCGGTGTTCCAACCCGACATATTCGCTGTTGACCGCGTACAGGAGCCTCAACTCGACGCCGGAGAGCCCGGCGTGCTCCCGCCGGAGCTTGTCCCAGAGTTCCTTCACCGTGGCGCCGTCGGGCACGTCCTGAACGTCGTCCCCGGTCCCGGCCCGTTCCCGCAGCATGGCGAAGAGCTTGACCCTTACCTTCATAGTCCGCGGGCCTGCGCCACCATGTGGCCCAACTGCGGCAGCAACAGCGAGGTCATGGCGAGTTTCACGGCTCCACTCGATCCGGGCAGGGAAACGACCACGCGGGATCCGGCCGTGCCGGCCAGGGCGCGGCTGAGCATCGCCGCCGAGCCGATTTCCTGATAGCTGAGGAAGCGGAACAGCTCGCCGAAGCCGTCGATGCGCTTGTCCAGAACGCCGCTCACAACCTCGTAGGTGCCGTCCCGCGGGGCAATGCCGGTGCCGCCGTTGAGGATCACCACATCCACCGCGTCGACGGCGAGGGCCTTGGCGATGAGCGCACGGATTTCTTCGGGCTCGTCCTTGACGATCCCGTAGCCGGCGACCGCGTGCCCCTGCTCTTCCAGCGACGCCTTGATGGCACCGCCGCTGCGGTCCGTGGTCTCATCGCGGGTGTCGCTGACGGTGATGACGAAGCACGCCACGGTCTTGAGGCTTCTCTCGGTGTGCGATTTATCTGCCATAAGGAACCTGGTCGGGGAACCTGGCCGGCCACCCATGGGACTCCCGCGGAGCGGGGCAAATGCCTGCACGGAAACGACGGGTTGCGACCTGGGGGTTTCTGTCGTGCCGGGGCCGTCTCGCGCTATATCCTCATGGGCATGACCACATAGACCAGGGTGTCGTCGTCCTTCCGCTTCAACAGCGTCGGGCTCTGGTCGTCCTTGAGAGCCATGGCGACCTGGTCCTCGTTGTTCAGCACGCCCAGGATATCGAGCAGGTACTGCGCGTTGTAGCCCACGGAGAGCCGCGCACCATTGTAATCGACGTCCAGTTCCTCCGTTGCCTCCCCCAGATCGGGGTTGTTGGCGGAGATGGCCATGTTCCCGCCCGTGAACTCGACCCGGACGCCCCGGTACCGGTCGCTGGACAGCAGCGAAACACGCCGCAACGCCCTGAAAAGACTGTGTTGCGCGACACTGGCCTCACTGTTGTTGTCACTCGGAATCACCTTGTCGTAGTCGGGGAACTCGCCGTCGATGAGCCGGATGGACATCTCCACGTCCCCCTTCCACACGAACACCATGTTGTCCGCGAAGCCGATGGACACCTGCCCCTCGCCGCTGTCTTCCAGAAGCTTCCGGAGCTCGGCGAGGCCCTTTCGCGGTATGATCACTCCCCGGTCCACTCCCAGCGGTCCGATCTCCCGTTCCACCAGTGAGAGCCGGTGCCCGTCGGTGGTCACCATCCGGACTTTCGACTGATCCAGCTCATGAAGCAGCGCACCGTTCAGGTTGGACCGGGTCTCATCGGTCGAAATGGAGAAGATGGTCTTGTCGATCATCTCCTTGAGCGCGTCGCCGGGGCACTCTTTCCTGTTTTCCTCCGAGCCCTTGGCAAAGGCCGGGAACTCCTGGGCGTCCAGCCCCACCATCTTGAACACGGACTTGCCGCTTCGTATCTCCACCCGGTCGTTGTCCAGGCGCTCCAACTCCACCATTTCCTCGGACAGTTCCCGGACGATCTCGTAGAGCTTCCGGGCGTCCACCGTCACACGGCCGGAGGTGATGATCTCTCCGTTGAGGCTGGCGCGCACGCCTACCTCGAGGTCCGTGGCGGTGAGCCGGACCCGGTTCGCATGGGTCTCGACCAGCACGTTGGCGAGTATCGGCATGGTATTGCGCCGCTCCACCGTGCTTTGAGTCCAATACAACGCGTTCAGAAAATCTTCACGCTTGGCTCTGATCTCCATTTGTCCTCCTGGATCACCCGTCCCGACTATATCTTATTTGGAATTTATAGAACCAAGAGTAGTAATAGGGCCTGTGGATATCGGGATAGATGGCCAAAACTGCGGGTATTAAACCATCTTTTCGGTGGAAAAAAAAACCCGGCAATGCGCGCTTTCCACACCGCTGCGGTCGGGGCGCGGTGCGGCCGTCGGTCTGTCAACAGGGGGCACCGGCTTTTCCACAGCGTTTCCACGAGGGGCCGGCCTCGGAAGAGCGTTGCATGCCGATCGTGGGGCCTGGGGTTCCGGCCACTAGTTCTTGAGTTGGCGTACCAGCCGGTCGACCGTGGCCTTGATGGTGGGGTCGTCCTCGGCCTTCCTGGCGATGGTCTTGGATGCATGGATGACCGTCGAGTGGTCTCTTCCGCCGAACTCGGCGCCAATGGCGGGATAGGACGTGGAGGTGAACTGGCGGCACAGATACATGGCCATCTGACGGGCCAGGGCCAGGTTCTTGGTGCGCCGCTTGGACTTGAGGTCGCTGATCTTGAGATCGAAGTGGTCGCAGATCGCCTTCTGGATGTTTCGGACCGTAACCTGCTTTTCGTTGTCCTTGAGGGTATCGCGCAAAACCTCCTTGGCCAGGTCGATGGTGACATCCACCTTGGTCAGCGAGGCGAAGGCGCCGAGGCGGGTGAGCGAGCCCTCCAACTCCCGGACATTGGACCAGATGTTGGTTGCCAGGAAGTTGGCGACATCCTGCGGCAGGTCGATTTCCTCGTCCTCGGCCTTCTTGATGAGGATGGCGATGCGAGTCTCGATATCCGGCGGTTGGATGTCGGCGGTAAGGCCCCACTCGAAACGGTTGCGCAGCCGATCCTCCAGGTTGGGTATTTCCTTGGGGAAACGGTCCGAGGTGATGATGATCTGCTTGTGGTTCTCGTACAGCGAGTTGAAGGTATGAAAGAACTCTTCCTGGGTCCGTTCCTTGCCGGCGATGAATTGTATGTCGTCGAGGATCAGGACGTCGATGTTGCGGAAGTGGCTCTTGAACTCGTTCATCCGGTCACGGCGAAGGGAGCCGATGAGTTGGTTCATGAACGATTCGAACGTGATGTAAACAACCTTCTGGCCGGGAATCCGGCGCAGCAGCCGGTGGCCGACGGCGTTCACGAGATGGGTCTTGCCGAGGCCGACGCCGCCGTAGATGAACAGCGGGTTGTAGTGGTCCGCGGGTTTGTTGGCCACCGCCAGGCACGCGGCGTGGGCGAACTGGTTGCTGGCGCCGACGACGAAGTTCTCGAAGGTGTAGCGCGGGATCAGCGTCGACGTTTCCGCTTCTGCTTCCGGCGCCCTTCGCGCCGGCACGGGTCTCTCGGCGTCGGCCGGTCGCTCCGGGTTGACCGAGAGCGCGACGCTCATGGGCTTGTCGTATAGGCGTGAGAACTCGTTCTCGATGGCCTCCAGGTGGTTGTCCCTGAGCCAGTCGCGAAAGAGCGTGCTGGGTACCTCGATGGTGACTTCGTCGTCGCTGACCGCGGAGAGTCGTAGCGGTTTGATCCAGGTTTCGAAATTGTGTAAGCCGAGCCGTTCCTTGAGGTTTTCTCTTATCTCTCGCGGGAGCGGTTTCATTCTACCGTTGCCTTCTTCCGGTGCGTGTGTGGGCGTAAGTTATCAACAATATTGTCAACAGTTGTGGAAAACTCTTCTCCGCTTGAGGCCGTACTTGTCCTGTCCTTTGCTGCCGCGAACCCGCGTTGTGGCGACAAGTTTTGAGCCCGTGTTGCGACTGATTCGTGATCAAAGAAAGGGGCCGTCTTAGTGGTTTTTCAAACACAATGCAAGAAGAAAAAACGGCCGAAAGAATTTCGTAATGAAATCGGACAGATTCACAGCGGCACATTCGCGCGCCGCGAAGGAGTCGCCGATGGTTAGTGCGTTTCGAGCATCGTCCGAGCTGTTCCAGCGCTCGAAACAGGTGGTGCCGGGAGGCGTCAACAGCCCGGTACGGGCCTGGAACGCCGTCGGCGGGGAGCCTTTGTACATCGCGCGCGCCGACGGGTCGAGGGTCTTCGACGAGGACGGCCGGGGCTACATCGACTATGTCTGTGCGTGGGGGCCGTTGATCCTGGGCCACGCCCCGGGGGTGGTGCTGGACGCCCTCGCGGAGGCGGGTCCGCGGGGGACCGGTTTCGGAGCGCCGACCAGGGGCGAGCTGGAGTTGGCGGAGCTCGTCTGCGCCCGCATGAAGGGCATCGAGCAGTTGCGGCTGGTGAACTCCGGCACCGAGGCCACCATGAGCGCCATCCGGCTCTCCCGTGGCTACACCGGGCGAACGAAGGTGCTGAAGTTCGACGGCTGTTACCACGGGCACGTGGACGCCCTGTTGGCCAAGGCCGGCTCCGGGGTGGAAAGCCTGTCGCTTCCGGACAGCGCGGGGGTGCCGGAAAGCTTCACCGGAGAGACCTTGATCGCGGGCTTCAACGACGTGGACTCCGCGCGCGGTCTCATCGCCGGGAACCGCGAGGACCTGGCGGCAGTGATCGTGGAGCCGGTGTGCGGCAACATGGGCGTGATCCCCCCCGAGCCCGGGTTTCTGGAGGCGCTGCGGGAGTTGACCCGGAGTTACGGCGTGGTGCTGATCTTCGACGAGGTGATAACGGGTTTCCGCGTGGCCCCGGGGGGCGCCCAGGAACGCTATGGAGTAACTCCGGACCTCACCTGCCTGGGCAAGGTCCTGGGCGGCGGCCTGCCGGTGGGAGCCTTCGGCGGCCGCCGGGACATCATGAGCTGTCTTGCGCCGGTTGGCCCGGTCTACCAGGCCGGCACGCTTTCCGGAAACCCGGTCACGGTCGCGGCCGGCCTGGCCACCTTGAGGGCGTTGGAGGAGCCGGGCGTGTACCGGGAGCTGGAGGAGAAGGGGAGAAAGCTCGAGGAAGGGCTGAGAGGCGCGCTTTCCACGGGTGTCCAGGGCACGGTGAACCGGGTGGGGTCGATGTTGACGCTGTTCTTCGGTCCAGACCGCGTCGCGGCGCCGGAACACGCCCGGGGCTGCGACCGCGACCGCTTTTCCCGGTTCTTTCACGGCATGCTGGCGCGCGGGGTCTATCTCCCGCCGTCCCAGTTCGAAGCGCTGTTCGTGTCGCTGGCCCACGGCGACGACGACATCGCGGCGACGGTGGCGGCGTTTGCCGACTGGGCCGACGAAGACTCGCGGCGTTGACCGTCTGCCGCCCGCGTGTTAGAAAATTCTCTCCAGTGAGCAACGGAACCGAGGGTGGAGACGGATCGTCCCCGAAGAGCCCTTATCTCTTTCGTGCCGCCAAGTACACGGCGGTCGGCTTTGAATTCCCCACAACGGTCGGAGCCGGTCTAGTCCTGGGTTACTACGCGGACCAGTACCTCGGCACCTCGCCGTGGATGGTGCTGGTGATGGGGCTTCTGGCGCTGGTGGTCGCCTTCTACCGGTTGGTGCTGCTGTTGCGTCACTTCTCGGCGGAGCGGAAATGAGCTGGGAAGCTCAGGGTCTGCCGGTGTTTCGGGTGGAGCTCTGGCATGGGCTCCTGGTGCTGGCGTCCATGGCGCTGGTGCCGCTGGAGTGGGTGGAGCCGGGCGGGTTGTTGCTGGGCGGCCTGTTCATGGGCGTCAACTTCCTGCTCCTGGCGGTGGGCGTCCGATGGGTCATTACCCCGTTCGCGAGCAAGGGGAGGGTCCGGGCCGGAGTCGCGTTGCTGATCCTGAAGTTCTGCTTCCTGCTCGGCGCATCCTGGATCCTGTTGACCCGGATCGCTCCGGACGCGGTGTCTTTCGCCGTGGGGGTTAACTGCCTGATCCTGGCGATTTTGTGGGATCGGCTCTACGATACGAAGTTGAGCAAGTAAGATGGGAAAACATCCGTTTACCTGGTACGACCTCTTGCCCGCGGCCCTGCAAGGCGTGGTGCCGTTGCAGATCTTCTTCTCGCTGGTGAGCATGGTGCTGCTGGTCTGTCTCGCGCTGGGCGTGCGGCGCCGGCTGCTGGACACCCACAACGCGGTGATCCCTACCGACCGCATCACGCTGTTGAACATCTTCGAGCTGTTGATCGAGTTCGTGACGGGCCTCAGCGACAGCATCATCGGCCACAAGGGCCGGCAATACCTTTCCCTCTACGGCACCTTCTTCATCTTCATCCTGCTTTCCAATTTCATCGGCCTGGTGCCGGGGTTCTCGCCCCCCACGAGCAATCTCAACGTCACCCTGGGCCTGGGACTGATCTCCTTCGGCGCCTACCACTACTTCGGCATCCGGGAGCACGGCGGCGGCTACCTCAAGCAGTTCATGGGCCCGTTCCTGGTGATCGCGCCGCTCTTCTTCCTGATCGAGGTGTTCTCCCACATGTTCCGGCCGCTCACGTTGGGCCTCCGGCTGGCCTTCAACATGTTCGCCGATCACCTGGTCGTGGAGATCTTCACCGGCCTCACCTACGTGGCGATTCCGGTGCTGTTCTACCTGTTGGGGGCCCTGGTCTCGGTGATCCAGGCCTTCGTTTTCACCTTGTTGAGCATGATCTATGCATCCCTGGCTTTGAGCCACGATCATTGAGCGCCACGGCGGCACCCGGGGAGGATGATGAGGAGAGGTTGGCCACTACGTCCGTAGCGCCGGAAAGGAGAAAAAGATGAAGCAACTGACAGCCTTCGTACTTGCGGGACTCTTCGTGCTGGTCCTGTCGGGTGTCGCCGCCGCGGCGGACGCCGCCGGCAGCTCGGCCAGCATGGTCCCGGGCATCATTGCGTTGGGCGCCGGGCTTGGCATCGCCATTGCGGCTTTCGGCTGCGCGCTCGCGCAAGGCCGGGTCGGCGGCGCCGCCATGGAAAGCATCGGCCGCAACCCCAACTCGGCGGACAAGATCTTCACGCCGTTGATCCTGTCCCTGGCCCTCATCGAAGCGCTGGGCATCTACGCCCTGATTATCGCTTTCATCCTCGCGGGCAAGGTTTAAGGCAAAGTCCGCGCCGCCGGATGGGCGGCGCGAATAGACTCGAAAAGGCAGGGGCCGCCGGTGGTGGCCCCTGCCCTTTTTTCGCACGCCCTCCGTCCTTCTCCCCTGTACGTTACCGTCCTTCCCGCCCCCTCCGTCATTCCCGCGAAAGCGGGAATCCAGGCGGGCGAGGTGGGGAAACGCCGCCGTAGCGCCCCGCCGCTGCCCCTGGATTCCCGCTTTCGCGGGAATCCAGGGGCAGCGGCGGGGC
>CAZVUC010000077.1:0-59580 GCA_964630405.1 uncultured Syntrophobacterales bacterium
GGCGCTCCATCACCCCCCGCAGGACCCTTCCCACCCACGCCGGGTCGGTCTTCTTGAGAACGTCCAGCTCCAGGATCAGGTAGGCCACGTCCGGACGCGCCGCCGCCATCTCGTCCACGCTCAGGATGTCGCGCCTGGCCAGCTCCACGAACCGGCCGCCCTGCTTCAGGCAGGACAGGCTGGCGTCGATGAAGCCCTCTCCTGTCAGGCTGTTCAGCACCACGTCCACGCCCGCGCCATCCGTGTCGTCGAGGATCTCTTTCCCGAACGCCGTCTGGCGGCTGTCGTAGATATGCTCCACTCCCAGCGACCGGAGATACGCCTGCTTCGGCGCGCTGGCGGTGGCGAAGACCTCGGCTCCCGCCGCCTGCGCCAACTGGATCGCCGCCAACCCCACCCCGCCGGCGCCGGCGTGAATCAGCACGCGGTCGCCGGCTTCCAGCCCGGTGAACTCGTACGACAACGCCGCCGACACGAACGCGCTCGGCACCGTGGCGAGCCCCGTCACCGGAATCCCCGGCGGCGCCGGGGCCACCAGCTCCTCGTGGGTGATCATTTCCGCCGCGAACGCACCGAACCCCAGTCCCACCACCGGGTCGCCCGCCGAAACGGCCGAGACCTCCGAACCCACCTCGACGATGCGGCCGCACATCTCCCGGCCCAGATTCCCCTCCTCGATGAAGCCGAGGGAACGGAACACGTCCCAGAAGTTGAGCCCGGCGGCGTCCACCGCCACGCGGACTTCCCTGGGCTCCAGGGGACGCGCCGGCAGCGGCGTGACGTACGGTTTCTCGAACACGCCGGCCGGATCCGGGGCCAGCGCCCACTCCGGCTCCTCCGGCAGGGCCAGCCGTTCCACCCCGGCGCCCGCCCGGACCAGACGCGCCACGCGCCGGCGTCCCGAGCGGTAGGCGATGTGATTCTCCGGGTCGGGGTACAGCAGCTCATTGACGACATCGGTCAGGGGAGCCGTATCCCCGGGGTCCAGGTCGATCATCCTCGGCTGGAGGTGCGCCGCCTCCCGCGCCACCGCCTTGCCGAAACCCCAGAGCGTGGCGCCGGCGAGCTCGCCGCCGCGCTCCCGCTCCAGCACCTGCGCTCCGCGGGTGACGAACCAGACGCCCTTGGCCGGCGTCACGTCGACATCGGCCACGGCCTGCGTCAACGCCAGCGCGCTTGCCCCCGCGCGTCTCACGTCTTCGGCGATCTCCGCGGTCGCGGCCTCGGCCCCGTGACCGTCCAGCCCCGCCAGGTGCGCCACCCCGTTGAACGGGATATCCCGAGGCAACCCTTCCAACAGCGATCGCCAGGTCTCGCGCTCCTCCGCGTCCACGGCCGTCCTGAAAACACCGGGCCCGCGGATCTCCGGGCTTTCCGCCGCTCCGCCGTCGGCCAGCACCACGGTCTGGTTCCGTGCCGCCAGCTCGTTTGCCAGCTCGGCCGCCACACCGCCGTGGTCCGCGGCCAGCACCCAAACGCCCGGGGGCTCCGTCACCTGCGCCGGACCCTGCGCCACGATGACTCCCTTGTCCGGTATCGTGTCCGTCTCGGACTCGTCCGGTCCCAGCACCTCCGCTCCCGTGAAACCGGCGTCGCCGAGTGCCCGGCGCCACACCGCCGGGTTCGCCAGGGCGTGGTGCGGGCGGTAGTCGTCGGCGAACCGCCACCATCCGTCCAACTGTCCGAAGGTCAGGTCCATCCAGCCCAGGCCGCTGAGATTCTCGAGGGCGATCAGGTGGCCCGACGGCGCCAGCAGGTCCAGGCAGTGCCCCAGCGTCTCCGGCAAGTACCGTGTGGCGTGCAGCACGTTGGACGCGATCAACAGGTCGTAACCGTGGGACTCGAAGCCCTGGGCGACGGGTTCCTTCTCGATGTCCAGCGGCCGGTACTCGATGCCCTCGTTGCCGAACCGCGCCTCGGCTTCGGCGAAAAAGCCCGCGGAGATATCCGTGTAGGTGTAGTCGAACCGCCCTTCCGCGAGCTCCGGCAGCACGGAGGCGGTGGCCGACCCCGTGCCCGCTCCGATCTCCAGCACCCGCAACCGCCGTCCCTCCGGCAACCGGGCCACCAGCGCCTGGACCGCGTCCGCCAGCATGCGGTTCGCCGCCCGCGCCACCGGCGCCTTGATATACAGATCGGCCACGGTGGGCTCGCCGCTGCTGAACAGCAGCGTCAGGGGATCGGCATCGCCGCGGAGCACGTCGGCCAGCGCGTCGCCCGACCTCTTGAACAGCCCGATCTCGACCAGGCCGTCCGGATACAGCTCTGCCATCCGTGTGGCGAACCCTTCCGGAGCCCCGGGCATTCCCTCCGGCCATGGATCTCCCGATCCCACCACCACTGCAAAACCATCGCCCGTTTCTTCCAGGACGCCCGATCTTGCCACCATTTCGAGCATCCGGCGGAAAAGGCGCCCGTGTTCCTCGTTGACGTTCAACCGTTGCCGCAGGCCGTCGGGATCCACTACATCACCGGCCCTGCGCTCCCACCCCAGCTTGTCCAGGGTCGCGAGCGCATAGGACCGGGACCACCGCTCCAAATCCGCCAGCAGGGCGCACCTGTCCTCCGGATCCACGTCGGCGCCGGTCAGGTAGCCGGAGAACGACTGCGACGCCGCGGCGACGGTTGCCGGGCTCGGGAAGAAGTCGGCGGGCACCAGTCCCGGCGCCAGGGCGGAGTCGCGCCACACGACCTCGTACAGCAGCTCCTTCACGCCTTCCACCGCCGACAGCAGCGCCTCGCGCGTGGCCCGCTTCACCGTGTATCCGCTCAATACGCCGAGCAGGACCCCGTCGGTGTCGTAGATGTTCAGTTCCCCGCTCAGGACCTCCGGCGGTTCGCCCGTTCCCTCCTCCGGCCCCGGGATTGTCATGTTCATGCGCACGTGGCAGACGACCCGGTCCGGCAGCCGCCCCGCAAGCCACAACCGCTCCCATCCGAACGGCAGGTACGTAGTCGAACCCTGGGTTCCGGTCAGGCCGCGTGCCGCCCCCACGACCTGAAAGCAACCGTCCAGCACGAGCGGGTGGACATCCAAGCCGTTGCGGCCGAGCGCTTCCGGAAACGAGACCTCGCCCATCGCCTCGCCCGGCCGCGCCCAGACCCTCCCGAGGGTGCGGAACGACGGACCGAGATCGATGCCCGTTTCGGCCCTGGCCCGGTAATAGTCCGCCACCTCCACCGGCGCCATGCCGGCCTTCAGGCTGTCCAGATCCACCCGGGTCACCGGTTGCGGCGCGGGGGCGCCCGACGGCGTGCGTCCCTCCACGTGCATCGTCCATTCCCCGTCACTCCCCTTGCTGAAGAGCTGGACGCCGCGGGACGCCGCCTGCCCGGGAGCGTCGAGCACGACCTGCACTTTCCGGCCGTTCTCACCCGCCCCGTCCTCGGAGTCCTGCTCCGGGAACACCAGCGGGTTGTGCAGTTGCATGTCTTCCACCACCGCTCCGCCGCCCTCGGCAAGGGCCGCCGTTGCCGCCATGGCGCCATAGAGCGCGCCCGGGGCCACGACCCGCCCGAACAGCCGGTGGTCGCTCAACCACGCGGGATCCGACGGGAAGACTTCCGTCTCGTAGGAGACCTCGCCGCGGGCGGACTCGTGCCGGACGCCCAGCAGGGGGTGGCCGTCGCTCCCGCGCCGTTGTTTCGGCGCCTCGAGCCAGTGGCGTTCACGTTGGAACGGATACCCCGGCAACGGGATGCGTCGCCGCGCCTCTCCCGCGAACAGTCCCTCGAAACGAACCGGCAGCCCTGCCCGGTACGCCCCGGCCACCGCCTCGACGAAGCCGTCGCCCGCGGCGGCCGTCGCGTCGCCGGACGGTCTGCTCAGGCTCGACAACACCCTTGGCGCCGGTGTCCGCGGCGATTCGGGCCAGGCCGAAACCGCCATCGGGGCCAGTACCGAGTGCGGGCCGATCTCCACCACCAGGTCCACTCCGAGTTCCGCCAACGTCCCGACGCCGGCCGCGAACGCCACCGGCTCCCGTGCATGACGCCGCCAGTAGGCCCCGTCCAGCCTCTCGCCGGCGTCCACCACCCGGCCGGTCAGGTTGCTGACCACCGCCAGCGAGGGGGCCTCGACGGCCAGGCTACTTACGAACGCTTCCAGCGCGTCCAGCGCCGGCTCCACCAGGGCACTGTGGAACGCCTTGGCCGTGTTGAGCCGCCTGACCCGGATTCCCTCCGACTCGCAGCGCTTCGAGACGGCTTCGATGCCCGCCACCGGTCCGCTGACCACCTGGTGGTTTCCGTTGTCCGCGGAGATGTTGACGCCCACTCCGGCCGATGCCTCGTTCGCGGCCTCGACCACGGCCGCCACGCGCGCCGCCGGCGCAAAGACCGCGGCCATGGCGCCCGGCTCGATGCCCGACAGCAGGGTGCCCCGCGTGGCCGCCAGCCTCATCCCGTCCTCCAGGCTGAACACGCCCGCCGCCTGGGCCGCCGCGATTTCGCCGACGCTGTGCCCCAGCACCGCCGCGGGCCGGATGCCCACGCTCGCCCACAGGGCGGTCAGCGCACACTCCAGCGCATAGAGTGCCGGCTGTTCCCAAGCCGTATCGCCCAGGTCCCCTTCACCTCCGGGCCGGCCGAACATCACGTCCAGCAGAGAGGTCCCCCGCTCCTCCCGGAACACGGACTCGCAACGGTCCAGCACCGCCCGCGCCACCGGCTCGCTCTCGTAGAGCGTCCGGCCCATGCCGACCCACTGGCTTCCCTGCCCGGTATAGGCGAAGGCCACCGTGTTCGCCGCCGCCGGCCCGGCGTCCTCGCCGGCCTCGGCCAGGGCCTTCAGCCCCTCGCGCAGGGAACCGGCATCGTGGAAGACCACGCCGGAACGGTGATCGAAGTGGCTCCGTCCCACGCACGCCGTCCACGCCATGTCCGACAGCGTCGGCTCCGAAGCGGCGCCTTCCGCGGACAGGTTCTCCGGCGGTTCGTCGAGCCACGACAGATACCGCGCCGCGAGTTCCCGGAGCGCGCCCGGCGACTTGCCCGATAGCGGCAAGAAGCGCGCCCGCCGTGGACCGAGCCCCTGCTCCGGCCACGGCAGGTCCGCCGCGGGCTCGGGCAGCGAGACCGCCACCACACGGGCCGGACCGACCGACCGGTGTTCCTCTTCGGACTTCGCCTCCGGAGCGCGATACTCCTCCATCACGACATGGGCGTTGGTGCCGGATATCCCGAAGGAGTTCACGCCCGCGCGCCGCGGGCGGCCGGGAGGGCTCGGCCAGTCCATCATGGTCGAGGTAATGCGCAAGGGCAGACGGTCCCAGTCGAGGCGGGGGTTGGGATCCTGGAAATGCAGGTGCTTCGTAAGGACGCCCCGATTGACCACAAGCGCCGTCTTGATCAGTCCGGCGATCCCGGCCGCCGACTCCAGGTGGCCGATGTTGGTCTTCACCGAAGCCACCAGAAGCGGGCGGTCAGGGTCGCGTCCCCTGCCGTAGACATCGGCCACGGCGTCGATTTCGATGGGGTCGCCCACGGCGGTGCCGGTGCCGTGGGCCTCCAGGTAGTCCACCTCCGACGGTGGTATTCCCGCCTGCGACAGCGCCGTCTCGATGACCTGCACCAGCGCGGGCGTGTGCGGCACCGTAAGACCGGAGCTGGCGCCGCCGTGGTTCACCGCCGCGCCCCGGATCACCGCCCAGATCCGGTCGCCGTCCGCCTCGGCGTCGCTCAACCGCTTCAGGATCACGACCCCGCAGCCTTCGCCCCGCACGTAACCGTTGGCGGAGGCATCGAACGCCTTGCTCTGTCCGTCGGGGGACAACATCATGGCGTCCGCCCGCAGCTCGTAGATGCGGGGGTTCAGGATGGCCTGCACGCCGCCGGCAATGGCCAGGTCCGCCTTCCCCTGCTGGAGGTCCGCCACCGCGTCGTGCACCGATACGAGGGACGACGCGCAGGCGGCGTCCACGGCCTTCGCCGGTCCCATGAGACCCAGCACGAAAGAGACCCGCCCGCTGGTGCCGTTCAGGTTGGTGCCGCTCAGGGCATAGAGGCACTCGGCGGCCCCGGAAGGCTTGGTCGAATCCACCACCAGCATCCGGTACTCGTCGTTGCTGATGCCGGTGTACACGCCGGTGAGGCTCTCCTTGAGCCGGTCCGGATCGATCCCCGCATCCTCCAGGGCCTGCCAGCTCGTCTCCAGCATCATGCGCTGCTGCGGGTCCAGCAGTTGGGCCTCCACCGGAGAGATCCGAAAGAAGCCCGCGTCGAACAGCTCGATGTCGTCGACGAAGGCGCCGAAACGGCAGGCTTCACTGGGAACCGCGCCGCCGGCGAAAATCTCGCCCACGCGCCCGACGCCGGAACCCGGCGTGTTTTCGGTGATGGAGTTGCCGCCGGCTTCGAGCAGGCGCCAGAAGGAGGCAAGGTCCGGCGCGCCGGGGAACCGGCACGCCATGCCCACGATGGCGATGGGCTCCGCGGTCCGGGAACGCTCCCGGCCGCCGCCCTCGGACCGCGTGCCTTCCTCTCGGGACGAAACGGAAGACTCTTTGCTCATTTTCGTTCTCCAACTGGCGGGGCTTCCACCCGCACGGTCAGGATATCCGTGTCATGATACTGCTGGTGCCGCACCCATGCCGCGACATGCTTCAACAGCCGCAACGACGTTTCCGACTCGTCGGGTCCGTCGCTGGCGTGCTCGGCGAGCAGCGCCATCCTGTCCTGAAGGTTTTCCTTTTCTCCTCCAGGCCCGACCACGAGCTCGATGATCGCTCCGCCGCCTTGCCTGTAGGCCACGAGCCCCAGGCGCCGCCCGCGCTCCTCGGCGGCGGCCTCGTCCTGCCGCACGAGCGTCAACAACGCCTCCTCGGCGGCGGCGGCGAGCCGATCCGTCATGTTTGTACCCCAACCGTTTCTGAACGCGAAATCCTTAAAGAACTTCCTGATCCCGGGCAGGACCGCAACCCCGAGCTCCCCCTCGAACCGGCTTCGGCGGGGCTCGCTCAACTCCACGAACGCGGTCAGGACAATGGCCGTGAGACCGCCCACCGTCATCCCGTTCCGGAGCAGGCCGCCGGCGAAACCGGCGACGTACTCCGGAAATATCACGCCGTTCTGGAAGCCGACCCCGATCCAGAAGGCGACGCCCACCACCAGGCCCTTGCGGTAGTCGATCCCGTCCTGAAGCACCATCTTCATTCCGATCACGAAGAGCATCGCGACGAGGATGGTCATGTAGGCGGCGACCACCGGGGCCGGTATCGCCACCACCAGGGCGAGAGCCTTCGGCAGGAAGGCCAGAGCCATGAGCATCGCACCCGCGGCCACCCCGAGGCTGCGGGCGGCGACGCCGGTGAGCTCGGCCACCGATACCGCGGTGGTGTAGGCCGTGTTGGGGACCGTCCCGGCGAGACCGGAAACCAGGTTGCCGAGCCCGTCCACGGCCGCGGCGCCCTGCACTGCCCTGAAATCCACCGCCCGGGGGCGGCGCCACGACGTGCGCTGGGCGGCCACGGAGCTGCTGATGGTCCGGATGGAGCCGATCAACGCCACCAGCAGGAACGCCGGAAGCAGCGCCCAGAACCCCGGCCCGAAATCCAGCGCGAGGCCCGGCCACCGGCCCGCGGGCAGTCCGATCCACGACGCCGCCGCGACCGCGCCCAGGTCATAGATGCCGAAAAGCGCCGCCACCACTGAACCCGCCAAGACGCCGAGGACCGGCGCCCACAGCCGCAACGCCCCGGTCGCCTTCAGCGCCAGGCCGCCGATCACCAGCACCGTGACCAGAGCGCTCAGGGGAGCAGCGGCCGCCGGGCTTCCGTCCGGCACGTCCCCAAGCATGCCGAAGATGTACGGCATCACCGCCACGGGGATCAGCATGATCACCGTCCCCGAAACGGTGGGCGTCAGAATCCGCCGGAAGAGGGAGAGCCGCATGGACAGCACGAGTTGGAATAGCGCGGCCGCCAGCACCAGGGTGACGAGCAACGCCGGACCGCCTTCGGCCACCGCGGTGATGCAGACCGCGATGAAGGCTCCGGAACTGCCCATCATGAGCGCATGGCCCATGCCGATGCGGCCGAGCCGTACCGTTTGCAGGACCGTGGCCGCCCCGCAGATGACGGTAGCGGCGAAAACGGCCCATGACAGGTAGGCTTCCGGGGCGCCGGCGGCCCGCATGATCACCGTGGGGATCAGGATGGTCACGGTGGCGCTCAGCACCGCGAGTTGCAGGCCGAGGCCCAGGGAGGCGGCCAGCGGGGGCGTTTCGTCGGGTTGGTAGCGGATGCCGGTGGTTGTCAATCTCAACCCTCCTGACCGTCGGTCCAGAATATCCCACGGGGCGCCGCATATTCAACCGACGCCGGCCCGGGTGTCGGAACCCGCTGTTTACGGGTACAGTGAGGCGACACGCAATTCGGCCAATGGAGGCGAGAGGACATGCCGGAAGAATACAACCTGGAAGGCGCGCCGGAATCCATGCACGCGCCGCTCGGGCGCTACGCGGAGACCCTCAAGGAGCTCGCCGGTGACAACGCGCGGTCGCTGACGCTGTTCGGCGCCGTGGCCGCCGGCACCTTCAATCCAAGGTCCCACACGGCCCGGAGCGTCTTCGTGGTGGGCGACGTGGATCTGGATGTGCTGCACCGGTTGGCGCGGCAGGGGCCGCGTCTGGGGAAGGCGCGCATCGCGGCGCCCCTGATCATGACGCCGGAATACATCGACGCGTCCATGGATACCTTTCCGCTCGAGTTCCTGGAGATCGCCCAGCACCACATCTGCGTGTTCGGCGAGGACTACTTCCGGGAACTGCCCCTCAAGGCCGCGGACGTAAGGCACGAGTGCGAGCGGGAGATCAAGACCATCCAGCTCGGCATGCGGCAGGCGCTGCTGGCCGCGGCGGGCCGGGACAAGGCCCTCACCACCGTGGAGGTGGACGTGGGGGAGCGCCTGCTGCGCTCCCTGCGTGGATTGCTGTGGCTGCACGGCGACACCGAGCCCAGGGCGGCCCTGGACGCGGTGGCCGCCGTCGAGGGCGGCATTCAGCGGTCGCTGCCCGGCGTTCGAAGCGCCGTCGACAACCGAAGCGGGCACGGATGGGAGGAGTTCAAGACCCTTTACGCGGACGTGGACGCCCTGAGGACCCACATCAATGCCTGGTAGGCGCCCCCCCTCCCCCCTCGGTCCGGCACTGGCCATGTGTCTTGCCGCGCTGGCCCTGCTCGCCCCGGCGGCGGGCGCGGCGGTCACGGTCAAGGATCCCGGCACCTACGTGGTGGACACCGCCAATCTCATCAACGCCGACACCCAGCGCAAGATGGAGGGTTGGCTGCGCGAGCTGGAACGCAAGACCACGGCCCAGGTCAAGGTCCTGACCGTCCCCACCACGCAGGGAGAGGATTTCGTCGGTTTCGTGCAACGCCACGCGGAGGCCTGGAAGCTCGGGCTCAGGGGCAAGGACAACGGCGCCCTCATCGCGCTCACCGTCAGGGAGCGAAGGGTACGCGTCCATACGGGCTACGGCCTGGAGGGGGTGCTGCCCGACTCCTGGGCGGGCACGGCCTCCAGGCGGGTCGCCAACGATTTCTTCAGGACCGGGCAATACGCCCAGGGGTTGCTGGCCCTCACCGTCGCCACGGCCAACCGGGTGGCGGACGCGGCGCGGGTGAAGCTCACCGGCGCGCCCGACTACCGGATCCGCGGCGGGCGCCGGCGCGTGACCGGCGCCGGCATCGGCGGCTCGCTGATGCCGCTGCTGTTGATGCTTTTCTTCCTGGGCTCCCTGCGCCGTCGCCGCCATCGCACGGCCTGGGGCGGCCGGGGGGCGGCTTCCGGCCTTCTGATGGGCGCCGTCCTCGGGAGCCTTCTCGGCGGCGGGCGCTCCTGGGGCGCGCCCATGGGCGGCGGCTTCGGCGGAGGAGGAGGCGGAGCCGGTTGGTGACGCCGCCGATGATCGTGCATACTGGATATCCGTAAGGGAGGATTTACCGTGAGCGCATCGAGAGTTGTTTTGGTGGCGCTGGCTGCCATCATCGGAATGGTGTTGCTGGCGGGCGGCTGCGTCCTCAGCGGCTACAACCGCGCCATCACTTTGGACGAGGGGGTCAAGAACCAATGGGCGCAGGTGGAGAACCAGCTCCAACGGCGCTTCGAGCTGATTCCCAACCTGCTGGCAACGGTCAAGGGGGTGGCCAAGCAGGAGGAGAAGATCTTCCTGGGAGTGGCCAACGCCCGCAAAGCCTACTTCCAGGCCAACACGGTCAACCAGAAGGCCCAGGCCGCCGTCGGCTTCGAGCGGGCATTGTCCCGGCTGCTGGTGCTTCGGGAACGATACCCGGAGCTCAAGTCCAACCAGTCCTTCCTCAAGCTCCAGGACCAGCTCGAAGGCACCGAGAACCGCCTGGCGGTGGAGCGAAAGCGGTTCAACGACCGCGTCACGGCGGTCAATACCTTCGTGCGCCGGCTGCCCGGACGCTTCTACGCGGACCTCGCCGGGGTGGAGAAGGCGGAATACTTCCAGGTTGAGGAGGCGGCCAGGGAAACCCCCAGGGTGAGCTTCTGAGCTGGCCGGCCATAGGTGCCTTCAGGGGTACCGGATCAGTTACCAATCCACTGCTATTCCGGCGGCAAGTTTGACTAACCTAACTTTTGCTGTTAGACTTCCATGTAAAAGGAGGTTTCACTTGGAAGTCTGGCTCGTCATAGCTTTGTCCATCGCCATCAGCCTCACCATCGCCGCGCTGCTGCATTACTGATCGCGCCCCCCGTTACAGCGGCTCCACGCGCGCCGCGCAGAACTTGTACTCGGGGATCTTGCCGTAGGGATCCAGCGCCGGGTTGGTCAGCAGGTTGACCGCCGCCTCGGCGAAACAGAAGGGAATGAAGACGCATCCGTCGGGGACCGCGCTGTCGGCCCGCGACTTGATCTCGATGACGCCCCGGCGGGTCGATACGCGCACCATCTCTCCGGGGGACACGCCTAGCCGGCGCAACTCCCCGGGGGAGAGATTGGCCACCGCCTCGGGCTCCAGCTCGTCCAGCACGCTGGCGCGCCGGGTGATGGCGCCGGTGTGCCAGTGTTCCAGTTGCCGGCCGGTGCTGAGGATCATCGGGAACGCCTCGTCGGGTTGCTCGTCGGGGGGGATGATGTCCACGGGCACGAGCCTCCCCCGTCCGCTTGCCGTGGGAAAACCCTCGCCGAACACGACGTCGGCACCCGGCAGGTCCGGGGCCGGGCACGGATAGGTCACCGAGCTTTCCCGTTCCACCCGGTCCCAGGTGATGTGGTCGAGGGACGGCATGACGAGCTTCATCTCCGCGAATACGTCGGCCGGCCCGGCGTAGCTCCACTCGAGGCCCATGCGTCGCGCCAGCTCCTGGATGATCCACCAGTCCTGCCGGACTCCGTCCGGCGGCCGCAAGGCGGGCCGGCCCATCTGGACCTGGCGGTTGCTGTTGGTGACCGTGCCGGTCTTTTCCGGCCAGGCCGAGGCCGGCAGCACCACGTCCGCGTGAAAGGCCGTCTCGGTCAGGAAGATTTCCTGCACGACCAGATGCTCGAGCTTGGCGAGGCCTTCCCGCGCATGCCGGACGTCGGGGTCCGACATGGCCGGGTTCTCCCCCATGATGTAGATGCCCTTGATCTGGCCCGCATGCACCGCGTCCATGATCTCCATCACCGTGAGCCCCCGCCGTGGATCCAGCGCCATCTCCCAGACGTCCTCGAAACGCCGGCGCGTGCCGGCTTCTTCCACTGACCGGTAATCGGGATAGAACATGGGAATGAGGCCGGCGTCCGAGGCCCCCTGCACGTTGTTCTGGCCCCGTAGCGGGTGGAGCCCGGTGCCGGGCTTCCCCACCTGGCCGGTGACCAGCGCCAGGGCGATCAGGCAGCGGGCGTTGTCGGTGCCGTGGATGTGCTGCGAGATGCCCATGCCCCAGAAGATCATGGCGGCGTCGGCGCCGGCGTAGAGCCGCGCCACCGAGCGCAGGGTGCCGGCGTCGACGCCGCACACCGCCGCCATGGCCTCCGGCGTGAAACCGGCGACGTGCCGCTTCAGCTCCTCGAAACCCTCGGTGTGGGCGGCCACGTAGTCGCGGTCGTAAAGCCCTTCCTCGACGATGACGTTGAGCAGCGCGTTGAGCAGCGCCACGTCGGCGCCGGGCTTGAACTGGAGCATCCAGGTGGCGTGCCGGCGCAGGGCCTGGCCCCGGGGGTCCATGACGACGAGCTCGGCCCCGCGTTTGGCGGCCTGCTTGAAATAGGTGGCCGCCACCGGATGGTTCTCCGTCGGGTTGGCGCCGATGACGATGATGACGTCGGAGTCCTCGCAGGCGGTGAAGGGCGCGGTCACGGCGGCGGAGCCGATGCCCTCCATCAGCGCCACCACCGAGGAGGCGTGACAGAGCCGGGTGCAGTGATCCACGTTGTTGGTGCCGAAGCCCGTGCGCACGAGCTTCTGCACCAGGTAGGCCTCCTCGTTGGAGCCCTTGGCGGAGCCGTAACCCGCCAGGGCGCCGCCGCCGTCCCGGTCCCGTATCTTCCGGAAGCCGCCGGCGGCAGCGTCCAACGCCTCCTCCCAGGTGGCTTCCCGAAAATGGCTGTAGGGATTCGCCGGGTCGATGTCGGCCGAGGCGTCTTTGGGTGCGTCCTCCCGGCGGATGAGCGGGACGGTGAGCCGGTGCGGGTGGTTGACGTAGTCGAAACCGAAACGCCCCTTGACGCACAGGCGGCCGCGGTTGGACGGTCCCTCCCGTCCCCGCACCGCGGCGATGGCGTTGTCCTTGACCAGGTAGTCGATCTGGCAGCCCACGCCGCAATAGGGGCAGACGCTGGACACCTCGTCGAGAGCCTCGCGCTTGTCCACGCCGCCCGCGTCCACCAGCGACGCGGGCATGAGGGCGCCGGTGGGGCACGCCTGGACGCACTCGCCGCAGGCCACGCAGGTGCTCTCGCCCATGGGGTCGTCGAAGTCGAACACCACCTTGGCGCCGGCGCCGCGGTAGGCCATGCCGATGACGTCGTTCACCTGCACCTCGCGGCAGGCGCGCACGCACAGGGTGCAGTGGATGCAGGCGTCGAGCGCCACCCGCATGGCCGGATGGCTGGCGTCCGGCGCGGGGGCCTCGCGGGCCGGGAACCGGCGGCCGGTCACCTCCAACCTCTCGGCCCACTGCCACAGGCGCGACCGCGAGTCGTGCGCCGCCTCGCGCCGGGGCTGGTCCGCCATCAACAGCTCCAGCACCATCCCGCGCGCCTTCCGGGCCCGCTCGCTGCCGGTGCTCACCGTCATGCCGGACGTCGGGCGCCGGATGCACGAAGCGGCCAGCACGCGCTCCCCTTCCACTTCCACCATGCAGGCGCGGCAGTTTCCGTCCGGCCGGTAGCCGGGTTGCGGGTCGTAGCACAGGTGCGGGAGCACCGTGCCGTGGCGCTCGGCCGCCTGCCAGATGGTCTCGCCGGCGGCCGCCTCCACCTCACGGCCGTCGAGGATGAACCGCACGGGCCCGCTCACGACAGCTCCTCCCGGAAGTACCGAAAGGCGCAGCGCACCGAGTTCGGCGCCGCCTGTCCGAGGCCGCAGATGGAGGCGTCGATCATGGCCTCGCCCAGCGCCTCCAGCAACGGCTCGTCCCAGGAAGGCCGCTCCAGCAGCGTCACCGCCTTCTCCGTCCCGACCCGGCACGGAGTGCACTGGCCGCAGCTCTCGTGCTTGAAGAACCGCATCAGGTTGCGGACCACGGCCTTGACGTCGTCCTGGTCGCTCAGGACCACGACGCCGTGAGAGCCGACGAAACAGCCGTGCTCCTCCAGGGACCCGAACTGGAGCGGCAGGTCCGCCATGGAGGCCGGCAGCATGCCGCCCGAGGCGCCCCCGGGAAGGTAGCCCTTGAGCCGGTGGCCCGGCAGCATGCCGCCGCAATGCTCGTCGATCAACTCTCGCGCGGTGATGCCGGTGGGCGCGATCTTCACCCCCGGTCGCGCCACCCGGCCCGACACCGAGTAGGCATGGAGGCCGGCGCCGCCGTTGCGGCCCTGGGCCGTGAACCACTCCGGCCCCTTCTCGACCACGTCCCTGATCCAGTAGAGGGTCTCGACGTTCTGCACCAGGGTGGGCCGGCCGAACAGGCCGGTCTCCGCCACATAGGGCGGCCGGTGCCGCGGCAGCCCGCGCTTGCCCTCGATGCTCTCGATCATGGCCGACTCTTCGCCGCAGATGTAGGCGCCGGCGCCGCGGCGCAAGTGCACCTCCACGTGGGCATCCAGGCCCTCTTCCCGAAGCCTGGGCAGCTCCCGGGACAGGATCTCCCGGGCCTCCGCGTACTCGTCCCGCAGATAGATGTAGACGGCTTCCGCTTCCACGGCCCAGGCCGCCACCAGCACGCCCTCCAGGAACCGGTGCGGATCGCCCTCCATGAAGTAGCGGTCCTTGAAGGTGCCGGGCTCGCCCTCGTCCGCGTTCACGGTCATGAGCCGCGGGCCGGGATAGCCGCGCACGATCTGCCACTTGCGGCCGGTGGGAAAGCCGGCGCCGCCCAGACCCCGAAGCCCGGACGCCGTCACCTTCTCCACCACCTCCTCCCGGCTCGGAGCGCCCCCGAGGCACGCCTTCAGGAGCGTGTAACCGCCGTCCGCCGCGTATTCCCGGTAGTCCCTGTACGGCGGCATCTCGGGCTCCACCTCCCGACGCCCGACCGACGCCGCCACCTTGTCCACGGTGGCCCTCACCACGGTGCGGCGCTCCACCCGCGCCACCGGAGCCCGGTCACAGCCGCCCATGCAGGGCCCGGGCGCCACTCGAACGTCCTCTCCCAGCGCGTCGGGCAATTCCTCCAACAGTCCCCGGGCGCCCATCATCTCGCACACCAGGCCGTCGCACACCCGCACGGTGAGCTCCGCGGCCGGCCCCGTGCCGGCCCGGGCCACATCGAAGTGGGCGTAGAACGTCGCCACCTCGTAGACCTCCGCCAGGGCCAGGCGCATCTCGTCCGCCAGCGCCGCCAGATGAGGCGCCGACAACGCGCGGTACCGGTCCTGGATGCGATGCAGGTGCTCGATCAGGAGGTCGCGGCGCCGCGGCCGGTCACCCAGCAACGCGCGGACCTGCTCCAGCGCTTCCGGGTCGACCGGCCGCCCCCTGGGGCGGTCGCGGCCGCGGCGCCGGCCCGCGCCGGGGTGCCTGCGCCGCGGCGGCTGTTCGCCGGCCATGTCGTCAGGCCCCCTCCCGGCCGGCCGGCAGGTCCAGCTCTCTCAGCCTGGCCTCCGGGATGCGGCCGCTCTCGTCCCACCGGCGGGCGCCGTAGTAGTCCCGGATCATCCCCTGAAGCTCGTCACGGGTGAGGCGTGTCCCCTGGGCCACGCCCGTGGCCAGGGATTCCGTGAGCACCCGGGCCGGCAGCCCGTCATCCTCCGGGCGCCAGCCCTCGCGCTGGTTGAACCAGCGCTTGAGGGTATGGATCCGCTCGGCGGTGCGCCGCAGCTCCTCCCCGGTGTAGTCCCAGCCCGTGACCTTCGCCAGCAGGTCCGCGGCCTCGCCGTAGAAATCCTTGAAGCAGCGCCGCAGGAACTTGCACACGATGAGGGAATCCTGCGCGGCGGCATGGTCTTCCGAGGCCGCCACCAGCGCCCCCCGGCCCGGCCCGGAGGTCAGACGGTCCACCTCGCCGGAGAAATCGGCCTCGTAGGCGCCGGACCGGTTGTGGCAGGCGCCCCGCGGACTCACCGCCAGGCCCAGGGCCATGGTCTTGAGGCTCCGGGGCTCGTATCCGGGCAGCTCCAGCCCCTTCACCTGCATGGCCCAGTCCAGAGAGCCGTGGCCCAACGCCGTCGCCGCGCGCCGGGAGCCCTCGGCCAGGAGGTCGCCGACGCCCCGGCGCTCGGCAATGGCCGGAATGGCGGCCAGAACGGCCTCCGCCGAGCCGAAGCGCAGGCCGCCGGCGTCCGGCAGGAGGCCCCGCTCCACGCACTCCATGGCCCAGGCCAGGGTGCCGCCGGTGCTGATGCTGTCGAGCCCGTACGCGTCGCACAGCCGGGCCGCCTCCAGCACCGCCTCCGGGTCTTCGAGGCCGCACAGCGGCCCCAGGGCGAACAGGGTCTCGTACTCCATGCGCTGCTCGTTGCCGGACAGCGACTTGAACAGGCGCTCGCAGCGGATGGTGCAGGAGGCGCAGCCGTGCCGGCGGCTGAAGCTGTTCTCGGTGAGGCTCTCGCCGCTGAGGCTGTCGGCTCCGGCAAAGGTCGGCTGCTGGAAATTGCGCGTGGGCAGCGCGCCCAGCCGGTCGAATGCCGCCAGGTTGGCGACGGTGCCGATCTCCCGGTACTTGGCGGTGTGTTCCCCCAGGCTCCGTTGCCGCAGGGCGGCGGCCGCGGCGGCCACCCCCTCGGGGTCCGCCACCGGGACGCGGGCGTTGCCGCACAAGGCGATGGCCTTGAGGTTCTTGGAGCCCATGACCGCGCCCACGCCGCCCCGTCCCGCGTGCCGGCCCTCGTTGCTGATGGTGGCGAAACGCACCCGGTTCTCGCCGGCGGCGCCCACAGCGGCTACCCTCACGGCATCGTTGCGAAGCTCCGCGCGGATGGCGGCCTCGGAGTCGGCGGCGCTCCGCCCCCAGAGGTGACGCGCGTCCCGCACCTCCACGCCGCCGTTGTCGATGTAAAGACAGGACGGGACCGGAGCCCGGCCGGTGACCACCACCGCATCGACGCCCACCGCCTTGAGCTCCAGCGCGAAGAAGCTGGACGACAGCGAGTCGGCGATGAAACCCGTGAGGGGCGACTTCGTCACCACCGCGTACTTGGCGGTGGTGGTGAGTCCGGTCCCCGCCAGCGGCGCGCTGGTCAGGATCAGGGGGTTCTCCGGCGCCAGCGGCTCCACGCCCGGCGGCGCGAAGTCGTAGAGCAGGCTCGTGCCGAGGCCGATGCCGCCGAGAAATGCCCGCAGACGATGCTCGCCGATGGCTTGCCGCCGGTGACGGCCGGTGCCCAGATCCACGTGCAGCAGGCTGTCGTGAAACCCGTGCACGTTCATCCCCCGGCATCGCTGGACATGATGAGCAGCCGGTCCCCGGGCGCCACCGGGCGGCTGGTGTCCCGCACGAAGTCGCGCCCGTTGAGGTTGCATACGTGGCCGGCGGTGAGGCCGTCCCCCGCCGCCGTGATGACCGGACCCACCAGGGCCGGCAGCTTGCGGGCCAGCACCGACAGCACCTGCGCCAGCGTCGCCGGGGCCGGCAGCTCCACCGAGACCCGGCCGGTCCGGGCCCGCAGCCGGGCCACGCCGAGCAGCTCCACCTCGCAGCGCCCGGGCGCCGGGTCCGTATCCTGCCAGCGCGCCAGCGCGGCGGCGTAGTCTTCCGGGGAGTTCATGTTGAAGAAGCTCGACCCGTCCGGATCGACGGTGCGGATCTCGTCCTCCTCCACCTTCAGGGTGCGGACCCTGTCGTAGAGGAACACCGGCCGCAGCTCGCCGCGCTGAAGCTGCCGCTCCAGCAACGGCAGCACCGAGCGCCGGTACACGGCGTGCAACGGTTGCAGGCGCCCTTCCCAGCACGGCACCACCACGTCGTGATCCGGAAGCCGGGAGGTCAGATGGGAGACCATGGCGAGACTGAGAAACGGCACGTCGCAGGAGGTCACGAACGCGGCGGCGCTGCCGCATGCCGCGAGTCCGTAGCAGATGCCGCCCACCGGGCCCTGGTACGCCACCTCGTCGCGCACCAGCGTGGCCGGCAGCTCGGGCAGCTCCTGCTCAGGCGACGCCACCACCACGATGTCCGGGAACAGGAGCCCCAGCCGCCGGACCACCTGCACGATCAGGGGCTCTCCGCCGAAAGGGAGCATGGCCTTGGGCCGCCCCATGCGGCTGCTCCTGCCCCCGGCCAGAACGATGGCCGAGCCAACCTTGTCCGTTTCACCGCTCATTCGCCGGTTTGCCTCGGAGCCCCGTGGGAGACCGTACCCCGCGGAACTCAACTGAATGATTTCACGATGGTTGCACGAGCACAAGCGGAGACGAGGACCGGGGACGGCCTGCGCGGCCTGGTCAGGAGCTGAGCCTCTGCCGCATTTCCTCGAGCGCCTGTTGGAACAGTCGGGGATCCTTGGACAGCGCGGTCTTGTGGAGGGCATAACGTTCGTGACCCGCCCAGCGGCTCCACTCGGCGGGGGTCACGCGCACTCCCTCCGCTTCGCTCCGCACCCCCACGGTCTCGGGCACGGCGGCCGCGGCCCACTCGTCCGCGTCCAGCGCCGGACAGCGCTCGACTTCGACTCCCGCCCGGGCCGGCGCCAGAGCCGAGAGGAACGCGGCGAACACCTCCCTCTCCTCGTCCGTGTCCCCCGGGAGATGGCATAGCACCCGGCGCTCTTCCATGCTGAACGCACGCCAGGTGTTCAGCGACACGCGGACGCCGGCCAGGTCGAGCTTCATCCTCACGTGGAACGGCACCCGCTCCAGGGCGGGATAGAATTCCGCTTCGAATTCGAACCGGTAGAACATCCGCGATCACCGCATGGGCAACGGCGTCCGAGCAGCCACGCGGCGGCTCATTGGAACGCCTGTTCCCGCGTACCCTTCAGGAACCGAATCCCCCACACCATCAGGATGGAGACCATGAAGTTGCCGAAAGCGATCATGAACGGCACCGTGTAGTTGCCGTAGACGTCGTGCAGGTAGCCCCCGAGCCATATCCCCACCGCGCCGCCGAATCCGATGCTCATGGTGAAGTAGCCGTAGATGGCCCCGAAGTTGCGACCGAGGAAGACATCGGCGGAGATGGCCGACAGCACCAGCGCCCTGGACCCCTGGCCGAGGCCGTAGCAGGCCGCATACATGTAGAGCAACACGGGGTATTCGGTGCTGTCCGCCGCCACCAGCGCCAGGATCCCCGCCGACGAAACCGCCTGGACCAGCGTATACACCCACTGGTGGCTCAGCACGTCGGTCAGGTAGCCGAAGAGGACCCGGCCGAAGATGCTGAACACGCCCATCAGACCCAGGACGGCGGCCGCGAAGATCGGGCTGTAGCCGATGTCGATGGCGTGGGCCACCTGATGGTTGGTGATGACCTGGTTGCCCATGCTGGCGACCACCCGGGAGACGAAGAGCAACCAGAACATGGTGCTGGTCAGCGCCTCCAAGACGGTCCACTCGCCGGCCGCCGCCGCGGGTTGCTCCGCCTTCTTCGGCACGGGCCTGTCCCGGGGCATCAGAACGCCCGAGGGCAACACGACGAACAGGAAGGCCATGACCCCCATGCCCACGTAGGCAAGCCGCCAACCCCAGATGTCCACCAGGAACTGGGCCGCCGGCAGAAGCGCGGCGATGCCGAGGCCGCCGCCGGCCCACGCCAGCCCCATGGCCAGTCCCCGGCGCCGGGTGAACTGCCGCGCGATGATGGCCACGTGGGGCACCATGCCCATGAGGCCGAGGCCCAGCGCCGTGACCACCCCGACCCAGAGGTAAAGTTGCCACAACGACGAGACCGTGCCGCTGAACCCCAGTCCCACGGCGAGCAGCAACCCCCCCAGCACCAGGGTCTTGCGCGACCCCCAGCGATCCACCAGGGAGCCCGCCACCGGCATGGATATCCCTTCCACCAGAACCGAGATGGACAACGCCGTGGCGGTGACCCCGCGGGACCACCCGAAGGCCTGAAACAGGGCGACATAGAACACCGCATAGGTGCCCCGAATGCCGCGATTGAAGCCCATGTGCAGAAAGCCCAGGGCGACCTGGCCTACACGCTGCGCGGTGGTGGCGGTTGAGGTTTGAATGTTCGTCTCCCTCTGCGCGGAACCGTGATTCCTGGAAACGCCGGCCCCGAATCGGGTGCCGGACAGGCCCCGCGTCGAGTGCGGGGAAGGCCTTTCACCGGTGTGGCGGAACCCGGACTACAGGAACTCGCCGGTCCAAGCGTCGTATCGATCCTGGCCCAGCACGAGCTTCATCAACTCCGGGGAGGCGGCCTGCTCCTTGAGCCCGGCGGGCGGCCGCCCGCCGCGCAGGTGCGCGTAGGATGCCTGGAGGGCCTGCACCGCCACCTGGAACGGCATGTGGCCTTGGAGGGCGATGCGGACGCCGTTGGCGACCAGGAACTCCCGGTCATGGAGCTCCGGCGGGGTGGTGCCCAGCACCACCGGCAGGCCGGTCATGGCGTGGATGGCAGCCACCTGCTCGCGGGAGCGGACGCCGGTGAAAAAGACGCCGTCGGCGCCCGCCTCCTCGCACGCCTTCACGCGCTCCGCCAACGCCGCCTCGCCCTGGGTCGGCAGCACGCCGGTCCGCCCCAGGATCGCCAGCTCCGGGTCCGACCGCGCCGCCACGGCCGCGCGCATCTTGCCGGCGAACTCCTCCAGCGAAATGAACTCTTCCCGCCGCGTGCCGAAACCCCTGGGAAGCCGCGTGTCCTCGATGGTCAGGGCCGCCACCCCCGCGCCCTCCAACTCGGCCACCGTCCGCATGACGCTCAGGGCGTTGCCGTAGCCGTGGTCCGCGTCCACCATCAGCGGCAGCCGGCCGGCCCGGACGATACGGCGGGCCTGCTCCGCCAGCTCCGTCAGGGTCAACACCACGATGTCGGGGGCGCCCAGCACCGTGGCCGAGGCAATGGAGCCCGCCAGCATGCCGATCTCGAAGCCGGCGGCTTCGGCGAGCCTGGCCGATACGGGATCGAAAACGGAAGCGGGGTGGTAACAGGCGCCGTCCTGCAGCAGTTGGCGGTAGAGCCGGCGGCGTTCGGTGGCGGTCACGGCGTTCTCCTAGTGTTGCGTTCCACGAATACGTTGACGAATATGCGCAGGAATCGTGGCGCGCTCCGCCGGGCCCGAACACCACGCCGCGGTTCAGTGACTTGGGTCCAACCTCAAGTAGTCGTAGCGGTCGCCCGACACGACGCGCACCTCTTCGACCCGAACCCCCTTGAGGATGTTGAGCGGGACGCTGACCCCGGGGGCGCCAAGCGCCCAGACCCGGCGGTAGATGTCGGAAAGCCCCTCCACGGGAGTGCCCCCGACTCCTGCGACAAGGTCACCCGCACGAAGGCCGGCCTGCGCGGCCGGCCCTCCCTTGGATACACGACGGATGATGACGTGTCCACCCGCTTCTTCCATCTGCGCGCCCAGCCACGGCCGGGGCCTGGCGCCGGATCTCCCCTTCCGTGTGAGGTCCGAAAGGATCGGCTTGAGCAGGTCGATGGGCACGAACATGTTGCCCGGCACGGGTTGACCGGGAATCGCCTGCGGCACCTGAAGCGAGCCGATGCCCAGCAGGCTGCCTCCCTTGTCGATCAACGCCGCCCCGCCGAAGTTGGCGTGGTGGGGCGCCGTGAAGATGGCGCGGTCCAGCAGGTATTCCCAGTAGCCGGCGAACTCCCGGCGCGACACCACGTAGGCGCCCTGCCCCGACGGACCGTTCCCGGACCAGCTCAGGATCGCCACCTCGGCGCCCCGGTCCAGATCCTGCGACAATCCCAGCGGCAAGGGCCGGCCGGCCGAGGCCGAAGACCGGGCCCTGAGCAGCCCGAAACCCGTGGCATGATCGTAACCCAGGACCCTGGCCGGCGCCGTCTTGCCGGCGAAATCGGTCACCTCGACCCGCGACGCCTCGAGGATCAGGTAGCCGATGGTGAGGATGAGACCGCTGGAGTCGATGACGACCCCGCTGCCCTCCCGCAGCGGCCCCAGTGAAGCCGCCGTGCGCGCGTCCCCGGGAACCTCCGCCCGCACCTTGACCATGGAATTGAAGATCTCGGCGGAGAACTCCTGGCCGCGGGCGTGCGCCGGAAGCGTCAGCACGAGAGCGAGGATGACGAGGAAACATCTCTTTCTCACAAGACACCTCCAGGCCGGCCCGACTTTGGTTTCGCGGCCGCCGTGGCCGAGGGATGTCCGGCTCCACGGGCGGCGATCCATGCTTCCATCTTACCGCTTAACAATCCCGGTGCGAAGCCCGCGCGGACCCGCCGGCGCCGCGCCGGGCCTCGCTCCGGACCAGCCGTTGCACCGCATGGACGGTCCGGTTCAGCTCCAGCGGCCGGTGCTCCGGCGACGCGTCGTAGGCCTGTTGCTCCTCCTCGACCATGGGGACGTCCTGGCTGATGAGCCGTTTGAGCAGCCCCCGGGCGATGTTGTGGAGGCACCGCTTCACCGCCCGCCGAACGGACGCGGGCGCCTTCCTGAAGGAGTCGAGACGGTGCAGCGAGGTGAAATGCACCAGATGGACCCGTGTCCGGCGCGGACCCGCCGGACAGAACACCCCGTAGAGCGTAAAATCGTCCCCCAGCCGGGCCCTCCAGTGGGGGTACTCGTAGGTCACCACCAGCGGCGCGGGATGGGGCCTGCGCAGCGCCGGCAGCGCCAACTGCAGCGCCGACCAGATGCGGTCGATCCGGTAGTAGGCGGTGGCGGAATAGCGGGCCTCCACGCGGCCCTCGCCCCGGATCACCTCCAGGAGGGCGTCGGCGCTCCAGGGTTGGTCCCGCTGGTGCAGGCGGTCGTGGTACATGTCCATGAGGTTCTCGATGACGAACGAGAAGTGGGCTTCACAGGACATGGGGGCGACGCTGGCGATGAAGTCGAGATCGTCCCACTCCGGCATCGGCATGGGCCGCACGCTCTCCGCCGACTCCCGGCGGCCCGGGAAGACCCACACGAAACCGTCCTGCTCGCGGACGGGCAGGACCTTCGCGTGCGCGCCCTCGGGGATCCTCGCCGGGTCCAGGCCCGGAACGTGCAGGCACCGGCCGTCGTTCGTGAACCGCCAGCCGTGGTAGCCGCACTCGATGCCGTCGCCCGTCACCCGTCCGAGGCTCAGGCGCACCAGACGGTGCGGACAGCGGTCTTCCAGCGCGTGCACGGCGCCGCCCGCGTCGCGGAAAACGCACACGGGCCGATCCCATATCGCCGCCCCCAGCGGCTCGCGGCGCACCTCGTCGGTCCGGGCCACCGCGTACCAGTGATCGGGGTTGATGGAGGCTTCGCGAACGGGCTCGCGTCCTTCGATGTCCGGCCTCGCGCCGGCCCCCGCGATACCCCCGTTGGCGTCATCCCGCGTCAAGGACCGCACCTCCGGACTTGGGGGCAATTCGCCCGGCTGCCCGCCGCCCGGACCCATCCCTGAACCGGGCGTAAAACAACCCGTAGAACGACAGCAACGAATAGTTGTAGAGGAAGTCTTCCACCGGGATGGTCCCGACCCGGGGACCCAGGATGGCGCCGGCGTCGTACTCCACCACCGGCAGCAGGGTGAGGACGGAGTTGAACACCAGGAAAGGAATGTAGCAGATTCCGAGCCAGACCCAGTAGCGTGCGCCGGTGATGAAAACCCGCTTGACGAAGGACCCGCACAAGAGGAATCCGGCACACGACGCCAGCGCCTTCCAGGTATAGCCACGGCTGCCGGAGAGCAGCGCCGTCAGCGCCAGAAGCAGGGCCGCGGCGGCGAGCCACCTCCGCCGCAACGGCAGCGCCCGGCGCCAGCGCAAGCGGCCCAATGCCTCGTAGATGAACAGGCAACTGTAGGGCACCACCACGAAGAAAAGGACCTCCTCCGCCGGCAGGCCCAGGATATCGAGGCCGGTCACGTATCGGGGATTGAAGCTCCATTCTCCCCAGCCGGCCGCCAGCGCGTCCCAGGCGAGGTAACAAGGACTCACCACCGCCACCGACAGGGCAAGGGCGGGGAGGCATCGGTCGTACCGGATGCGCGGGTGGAACGTGTAGAGCAGGGGGACGATCAGGATGAGAAGATCGATGGCGACGTAGGTGTAGCGCATGTCTCAAGCCAGGACGCCCTTGCGCGGCACGGACCACACCGGTTCTTCCCGCAACCCGTTGGCCGCCAGCACCGCGTTGGCGCTCATGAGGCCCGATGTGAACGCCGCTTCCATCAGCATGGCGGGCACCGGCAGCTTCACCCAGTCGCCGGCCAGATAGAGGTTGGGGACGCCGGGATCGTACCACGGCCGCTCGTCGTAGAGGTCGCGGTCGAAGGCCGTGAAGTCGCGGCGAAGCTGGAGGTGCTCGTACAGCACGCGGGCGTCCCGCAGGGCCGGCAGGTAGTGATGCAGCTCCCGCAGAAACGCCTCCCGGACCTCGGCTTCGGTCGGCAGCTCGGGCGGCACCGCGTAGCAATGGAGCTCGTAGACCCCTCCTCCGGTCTTCCCGGCCCACTCGCGGGCGCCGGCGTCGAACCGGTGGTAGAGGGTCACCGAGTCCAGCACCTGCCGTTTCTCGGTGACCACGAACACGGGCCAGCCCTCGCCGGCGCGCCGGTCGAGCCAGATGCGCAGGACCGCGTACCCGGGCGACGACCTCAGCCCGGTCAGCCGCCGGTGCAACTCCGGCGCGTTCTCGCGCAACCAGACCGACCGCTCCGCCAACCGCCGCGTCCCCGCCGTGTCCGCGGCCAGCACCACGTAGTCGAACGGCTGCCCGTTGACCACGAATCGCCCCTCCCCGCGCGCCAGACTCTCCACCGTCGTGCCCGTCTCCACCCGGACCCCCGCGGCCGAGAGCCGCGCCGTCACCGGCTCGATCAACGCCTCCTGGTAGTCGCGGTCGAAGTAGTCGTACAACAGGCCGCGGTCGTGGGCGAGATAGAAGAAGTGGAAGCTCTTGATGAGCTCCGCGGCGCTGATACGGTCTCCGGGAGTGAAGAAGGCCCTGGCGAAGGCGCCGAACACCAGCTTCAATCCCCTCGGAAGCCCCACCCGGGCGGCGAATTCGTCGTAGCTGAGGCCGTCCCATTCCTCGAACGTGCGGCGCCGGTCGAACCGCAGCAACGCGCGCAACCCGGCCAGCCGCGGGTTGAGGACCACCTCCCTCACGCTGAAGAAACCGCGGCGCATCAGGGAAAGGATGTTGAGGACCGGGGTCGTCTCCACCCCGGCGAAACCGTACCGGCGCCCGTCCCGGCCGAGGATCAGGTAGTCCTCGATGGCCTCGAGGTGACGTCCGGCGCCGGTCTCTTCCAGGAACCGGGACAGGTTGTAGTAGTGGCGGAAGAAGGCGTGAAAGCCGTGGTCCACCCGGGCGCGGAAACCGTCCGGGAACTCCACCGTCCAGCTCCCCACCTTGCCTCCCAGGTAGGGGTTCCGGTCGAACAGGCGGACGCGAAACCCACGCTCCCCCAGAACCGAAGCCGCCGCGATGCCCGCGAGGCCGCCTCCCACCACCGCCACGGTCCGTGCCGGCCCGTCCCGGAGCGGCTTCGACGGGTCCACCTGATTGACCAGCTCCCGGTAGCCGTGGAGCCGCCCGCGGATCCATGGCCTCAGCAGGGACTTCATCATGAGAAGCGCCACACCGAACGGATGGGCGCCGCGGACCACGGATGCGCGACCCTTCGGGGCAGCGTGGCGGCCGCCTGGCCCAACCCCCGGGCAGCCAGCGCCAGCTTGCGCGGGCCGGAGGTGTAGGTCCGGCCGTCCCAGGCCCGTTCCTTCCGCCGCAGCACCCGCCCGCCGATGCCCGCGTAGATCCGCCGCGCCGCCGCCACCGCGCACGCCGAGCGCAGGGGCAGGTAGCGGAGGCCGGCGTCGCCCGTGCGATAGTAGTCATGAGCCACGGCCAGCAGACGCCGGGCCAGGCTCGCGAGATCCCGGCGCCGCGAGGCAAGGGCCAGCTCCTCGGGCGGAAGGCCCGCCTCGGCCAGCCAGGAGAGCGGCAGGTAGATGCGTCCCCGCTCGTGGTCCTCGATGACGTCCCGGGCGATGTTGGTGAGCTGCATGGCCGTGCCCATGGCCGCGGCGTGGCCCAGCGCCTTCTCGTCGCTGACTCCCATGACATGGGTCATCATCAGCCCCACGGTGCCGGCCACGCGATAGCAGTAGAGCAGCAGGTCGTCCAGGGTCTCGTAGCGCTGCCCGCGGGCGTCCATGGCCATGCCCTCGATGAGCTCCAACGGGTAGTGATGCGGCACGCCGTACGCGGCCGCGACGTGCTGGAACGCGATGAAGGCGGCGGCGCCTTGCGGCCGGCCGGCGAGCGCATCCACGGTCCGGCGGCGAAGCTCCTCCAGGCGTTCGGCGGCGGCCGCCTCGCTCCCGGCCGAGTCGATCCGGTCGTCGCAGTACCGGCACCAGCCGTAGAGCGACACGGCGGCGTTCAGGGTGGTGCGGTCGAAGAGCCGCGCCGCCAGGGCGAAGCTCTTGGAGCCGTCCCGGATCACCGCCGCGCAATGCTCGATGGCGCCGGCCACGTCGTCCGGCACGGTGGACGTCATGGCGCCGGTACGTCCAGGCGGCCGCGCCAATCGTCCATTATGATCCCGGCCGTGGCCTTGGCGGAGTTGACCACGCCCGGCACGCCGGCGCCCGGGTGGGTTCCGGCGCCCACGAAGTACAGGCCCCGGATGCGCCGGTCTCGGTTGTGCACCCGGAACCAGGCGCTCTGGGTGAGCCGGGGCTCCAGGGAGAAGGCCGAGCCCAGATGGGCATTCAGTTCCTGGCTGAAATCCAGCGGGGTGAAGATGCGTTGCGTCACCAAGTCGCCAGCGAGGCCGGGCATCAGCCGTTGCTCCAGGGAGGACAGCAGTTGCCGGGCATAGCGCGGCGCCGCCGACACCCAGTCGATGTCCGCCTTGCCGAGATGGGGCACCGGAGCGAGGACGTAGTAGGCGTGGCAGCCCGGCGGCGCAAGCGACGGGTCGGTGTAGCTCGGCGCGTGCAGATAGAGCGAGAAGTCGGCGGGCAGCACCCCGCGCTCGAAGATGTCCGCCAGCAGTTCCCGGTAGCGCGGCCCGAACAGGATGTTGTGGTGCTCGATGCCCGGGTAGCGCCTGCGGGCGCCGAAGTAGACCAGGAACAGGGACATGCCGTGCTTCATGCGCCCGAGCCGGCGCGCGGCGCGCACTCCCGCCGGGTGGTGGCGCAGCAGCCGGCCATACGTGTGCACCACGTCGGCGTTGCTCACCACCACGTCGAAGGCCTCGGGCTCGGCGTCCCGCACCGCGACGCCGCGGACGCCGCCCCCGTCCGTGGGGATGGACGCCACCTCCGAGTCCAACCTCAACTCGCCGCCCAGCCCCTCGAACAGCCGCACCAGGGCGCGCACCAGGGCGCCGGTGCCGCCCATGGGGAACCATACGCCCCACTTGCGCTCCAGGTAGTGGATCAGCGTGTAGATGGAAGAGGCCGTCAGCGGGTTGCCGCCCACCAGCAGCGAATGGAAGCTCAGGGCCTGACGGAGCCGGGGGTCCCGGATGTACCGGGACACGGTGCCGTAGACCGACCGGTAGGAAGCCAGCACCGCCAGTTGCGGCGCCACCCGGACCATGCTCCAGAGGTTCGGAAACGGTACGTGTCCGAGCTTCTCGTAGCCTTCCCGGAACACCGCTTCGCAGTAGCGCAGGAAGTCACGGTAGCCCTGCACGTCGCCCGGCGACCGGGCGCGGATCTGCGCGAACGTCCGCTCGTCGTCGTTGCCGTAGTCGAACCGCGTGCCGTCGTCCCAGAAAAGGCGGTAGAACGGACGCAACGGCACCAACGTGACATGCTCCCGCATGTTCCGGCCGGCCAGCGCGAACAGTTCCTCCAGGCACTCCGGCGCCGTGATGACGGTGGGGCCGGCGTCGAAGGTGAAGCCGTCCTGGCGGTAGACATAGGCCCTGCCCCCCGGCTGGTCCCGCTTCTCGAACACCACCGTGCGGAAACCCGCGGCCTGGAGGCGGATGGCCGCGGCCAACCCGCCGAAGCCGCTGCCGATGACGGCGGCGGAGGGCTGTCGCTGGAGGCCTCCTCGGGTAGTCCTGGGCATGTTCGCGATCCGGTTCCGGTACGGCACTAGTTTATAGGGGACACTGCGCTATAATCCATCCCGGAAGCGTGTCCCGCCGGGGAAAAAGCCACGGCGACTCCGTCCGCACGGCCTCTTCCGTGTCCACCATGTCGATCAAACCCCGCATCGGCGTCAGCAGTTGCCTGCTGGGCCGCCTCGTCCGTCACGACGGCGGCCACAAGCACCACCGGACCGTCACCGATACGTTGTCCCGCTCCTTCGAGATCGTTGCGGTCTGCCCCGAGATGGAGGTGGGAATGGGCGTGCCGCGGGAACCCGTGGACCTGGTCGGAAACCCCCGGGCGCCCCGCATGGTCGGAAAGCGTTCCGGCCGTGACTGGACCGGGATCATGCGGCGCTACGGGCAGGAACGGGCGGCCGAGATCGGACGGCTCGAGGTATGCGGGTTCGTCCTGAAGAAGGGCTCGCCGAGCTGCGGGCCGGACCGCGTTCCGGTCCGCTCGGAAACCGGGACGGCGAACCCCGCGGGCCCCGGCCTGTTCGCCCGGGCGCTGGCCGGCGCGCTGCCGCTGCTGCCGGTGGAAGCGGAAGACCGCCTGGACGATGCGGCGCTGTGCGAGAACTTCATCGAGCGCGTCCACGGGTACCATGAATGGCGTGACTACGCCCGCTCGGAGCCGTCGTTGGCGGGGCTCATGGACTTCCATGCCTCCCACAAGCTGACCCTCCTGGCCCACGGCGAGCGCCGCCTGCGGTTTCTGGGACGCCTGCTGGCCGAAGCCGGCGACGGCCCCCTGGAGGCGGTGACGGCTCGATACGGCAAAGTGTTCATGGAGGCCCTGAAACAGCCGGCGACGAGGAAAGCCAACACCAACGCGCTGCAGCACCTGACGGGCTTCCTGTCCGGCCGGTTCGACACCGAAGGCCGGAAACGGCTCGCGGCGCTGGTGGACGACTATCGCCTGGGACAGGTCCCCCTGTCCGCGCCCCTGGCCCTGATACGCCGCCACGCCACCGAGCACGGAGTCGAATACGTGCTGCGCCAGAGCTTCCTCCGCCGTCGGTAAGCCGGGACCGTGCGGCCGCTAGCGCACGATCAGGACGGGACACGCGACGGATTCGAGGATTTCCCGGCGGTGGGGTTCGTCGAGGGCAGAACAATCGGCCGCCATCACCAGCACGCCGGCCCCCGACTCGCCGGCAAGGCTGCAAACCTCATGGGCCAGGGGATGAGCGCCGTAGAGGAACCTGGGGCCGACGCCAAGCGGGATGAGCAGGTCTTCCACCTGCCGGCGCAACGTCTCGGAACCGGCCGCGTCGTCGGCCAGGATGAGCACCCCGAGCCGGCCTTCATGGATGCCGAAAATGCGTAGCCCGGCGTCGAGAGCACGCCGGGAGCCGGCGCTGGCGTCATAGCAGACCAGGGGAACTCCGCCGGACCGCGCCCCCGGCTTGGATATCAGGACCGACCGGGGCGCGCGTTCGGCCGCGGCACGGGCGGTGCGGCCGAGCCGCGCGCCGCCCCAGGGGGAGCGGCGGCCGGTGCCGAGAATCAGGAGGTCGCCCTTGCCCGCCGCGCTGAGGACCTCCACCTCCACCTGGCCCCGGGCGGTGCGGAACGCGCAGGCCACACGGGCGGTGGCCGCGGCGGCGGCCACCGCTCGCCGGGCGGCGAACACCTGCGCCCGGGTGTCGGCTTCCAGCGTGTCGGCGGTGAAGTCCCGGCTCTCGCCGGTGAGGAACCGGACCTCACGGCCCACCGGCAGACCGGCCAGACGCACCAAGTCGATGTCCTCGACGAAGACCGCTTCCAGCTCCGCGTCAAGCCGGGCCGCCAGGCCGGCCGCTTCTTCCAGGGCGGCCGCCTCCGACGGGCTTTCGATGGCCACCACGATCCGCCGGATCTCGAAGCCCGGGGCGGGCCGGCTCATGACAGCGTCCCCGGGTCGGACCCGCCGCCCGCGGCGAAGTCCCGGGCGTTTCGGGCGAACTCCAGCAACGTCGCCTGCGCCTGGCCGTTGACCGTGCCGTCGGGAAAGGTTCCCTGTTCGTCCGGCGCGCCCGCGGGCACCCCGGTCAGCAGCTCGATGCCCTGGTCGATGGTCTCCACCGGATAGACGTGGAACTCCCCTTGGGCGGCGGCATCCACCACGTCACGGCGCAGCATCAGGTGCTTCACGTTGGCGGACGGGATCAACACCCCTTGGCGCCCGGTGAGGCCCCGCGCGTTGCAGATGTCGAAGAACCCTTCGATCTTCTCGTTGACGCCGCCGATGGCCTGCACCTGCCCGAGCTGGTTCACCGATCCGGTGACCGCCAGGGACTGGCGGATGGGAACCCCGGACAGGGCCGACAGGAGCGCGTAGAGCTCGGTGGAGGAGGCGCTGTCGCCGTCCACGCCGCCGTAGGACTGCTCGAACACCAGGCTCGCCGACAACGCCAGCGGTTGGCGGCGGGCGAACCGCGCGCCCAGGAACCCCGACAGGATCAGGACGCCCTTGGAGTGGAGCGGCCCGCCCATCTCCACCTCCCGCTCGATATCGAGCACCTCGCCCCGTCCCAGCCGGACCCGGGCGGTGATGCGGCTGGGCTTGCCGAAGGCGAACTCGCCGAGCTGCAGGACGGAGAGCCCGTTCACCTGCCCCACCGCCTCGCCGTCGGTGTCGATGAGCAGGGTGTCACGCAGGATCTGCTCCTGGCTGCGTTCGCGGATGCGGTCGGCCCGGCGGGTCTGCGCGTCGATGGCGCGCTCGACATCGCCGACGGCGATCTCTTCGTTGCCGTCCGCCCCGGCCCAGTAGTCCGCCTCGTAGAGAAGATCGTCGATGGCCCGCAGACGGAGGGTGAGGCGCTCCGAGTCGGCGGCGAGCCGGGCCGCCCGCTCGATGATGCGGGCGGCCGCCTCCCTGGAGAGCGGCCGCAGCCCCTCCCGGCGGGCGGTGTCGTCGATCATCCGCGCGTAGCGCGCGGTGTTGCCGTGATTTCTCGGCACCTGGTCGTCGAAGTCCGCGGCCACCTTGAAGAGCTCGGGAAAGTCCGGATCGGACTGGCTCAGAAGATAGTAGATCGTGGAGTCGCCCAGCAGCACGACCTTCACGTCGAGCGGGATGGGCTGGGGCTGCAAGGTGACGGTGTTGGCGAAGCCCAGCGCCTCGGTCAGGCCGTGTATGCGGATCTCGTTGGCCTGGAGCGCGCGCTTGATCTCCTCCCACATGATCGGCTGCATGAACAGCTTGCGCGCATCCACCATCAGGTAACCGCCGTTGGCGGCATGCAGCGCGCCGGGCTTGATCAGGCTGAAGTCGGTGGTGAGGGCGCCGAACTGCGCCATCTGCTCGATGCGGCCGATGACGTTGCCGTGGGTGGGAAGGTCCTCGTAGACCACGGGCGCGCCTTCACGCCCCCCGTTGTCCACGATGACGTTCACCTCGTAGCGCCGGAACGACGGCTCCCGCGCGCCGCCCCGTACCGCGACCCCCTGCTGGGGCGCCCCCGTCTCCGGCGTCCGGAACTCCTCTCCGTTCTCCAGCAGGTCCGCGCGCACCTGATCGATGTAGTCGATAACGTCGGGAAGGTCGCCGTAGTCCTTGCTCAACTCCTCGATGAACTGGCCCACCGCGTGGCTGACCACTTCCTGGTTCAGGCTCCGCAACAGTTCGCGCCGCTCCCGGTCCCACTGCGGCACCTTCTTGAGGATTTCCTGCAGCTCCTTCTCCAGCTCGGAGATGTCGCCGCGGACCTTCTCCTGCATGTCGTCGGGCCACTGCCGAAAGGCCTCGGGGTTGACGACCTCGCCCTTGGACGTGGGCGCCAGGGCAAGGCCTCCGGGGGTGCGGATCAGCCCGACGCTCCGGCCCTTGGCATGCTCCTGCAGGTCGTTGAAAGCCGCTTCCTGGCGCTGGCTGAACTGGGACTGAAGGGCCTGTGCCCGGGCCTGGTAGTCCTCGCTCTCGAAGGCCGCGGGAATGGCGGCGCGGAGCTCCCGGATGAGCCGCTCCATGTCACGCCGCAGCGCGCAGCCGCGGCCGGCCGGCAGCCGCAGCGCCCGCGGCTTGTGGGTCTCCTGGAAGTTGTGGACGTAGCACCAGTCCGGCGGCGCCGGCATGACCGCCGCCGCCTGCTCGAGCTGCCGCCGGGCGAGCGGGTGCTTGCCCGTGCCCGGCGCGCCGTGGACGAAGATGTTGTAGCCGTGGCGCCGGATGCCGACCCCGAACCGGACCGCGTCGAGCGCCCGTTCCTGGCCGAGGTCGTCCGATACGCCGCCGGCCTCGCCCGAAGGCGTCAGGTCCTCGGGATCACACTTCGTGTAAAGTCGATCCGGAGCCAGCGCTTTGGGTATCTCGCTCACGGGTTCGGCACAGAGGCGCGGGAGCCGCGTTCAGACCGCGCCGTTGGCGAGGATTCCGTGGAGATACAGGTGCAGCTCGGGGATCTCCTGGGGCACATCCGGAGCCACCCGCTTGCCGAAATCGAAAAGGCTGCCGGACTCCACGGCCTTGAGGCCGGTGCGTTCCTCGAGAACGGAAAGGTCGTCGAAGCCGGTGAGCCACTTCACCTTCAGGGTGTTCTCGAACGCGTCGGTGGTGGCGGTAATGTTCTCGTCGCCGGTGGTGCGGTCGATGACGCTCCTGTCGAAGAAATCGAAGACGATCCTGAAGGACCGGATCCCCGCGCGCAGCCGGTTGAGGAAGCTGTAGATCAGGTCCTCCGGCAGGTACATGGTGTTGCCTTCCCATATGATCAGCATGGGCGCGTCGAGATCGAATCCGGCCTCCGCCAGCTTCGCGGGCAAATCCACCTCGAGATAGTTGCACGGGATGCCGGTGCACGGGGTCACGCCGTGGGCTTCCAGCACCTTGCTCTTGAACGCCAGCACCGCGGGCTGATCGACGTCGCAGAAACGCACGCCCTCGGCCTGAAACACCTGCGGCCGCATGTCGAACCCGGAGCCGAGAATGACCACCTGGCGCATGCCGTTGTCTATCTCGCGGCGGATGACGTCATCGAACAGGGCGGAACGGTAACGGACCAGCTCCATCCCCTCGGGCAAGACCGTGAACACCTGCCGGACCTTCGCCCGGATGTCGTCGTTGACGAACCACTCCGCGTAGGGGTCTTTGAAAAGTGGGTGTTCCCGGTCTTTCTCCTGCTCCCGGATGCCCGCGATGAAAAAGGCGGTGGCGCCGACTTCGTTGATATCCGACATCAGTCCCCTCCCGTTAGCCTGTCCTGAGAAATGGCGAACAATCGGACGCCCATGAAGAAATTCTAGACGGTTCCACGTCGCCGTACAAACGCGCCGGAATCCACGCCTATCGACACTCGATGAAGAACAGCGCCCAGGGCCCGAGGCCGATCTCCTTTGCCGTGGCCGGCCGGTCGCCGGGGGGATCGAAAACCAGCCAGAGCGGACCCCGGTCCCCGAGGCCGAGGGGCCGGCCGTCGGCCCGGGTCGCAACCACCCACTCGCGCGCCTCGACGTCCTCCCTGGACAACCGGAAACGGAAACCGTCGAGCGCCAGGAATTCGAGCGCCCTGCCACGGCAACCCGCGGCGTCCAGAACGTCCGCCAGACGCGGTCCGGTCGCGGTCTTGGGGCCGGCCCAACCCCCGCCGGCGCGGACCGTTCTGACGCCCAGGCTTTCCAGCATGGCGCGATCGAACACGAACGCCTTGTCGAACGGGCGCTTGTGATACTTGAGGAACATGTCGCGCTCCTCGTCGTAGGCAGGCCGGTTGGCCGTGGCGATGTTGCCCGCGACGGTCAGCACCACCGGCCCGGCGGGCAGTTCCGCCGCCGCGGAGCCACACGCGCCGACCCACGCCAGCACCGCGACGACGAATGCCACGGGCGTCTTCATGGAATCCTCCCTGCCGGACGCGGACGGGCGGCGGCCCGTTCTTCCCGCCGCCCCAGAACATTTGCCGGCCTCCCGGCGTTGCGGTGGTGCGCCAGCATCAATCGTATCCCGGCGGCGGCACGAAGCCGCGGTAGGTCTTTTCCAGCAGCCGCGCGAAGTGAATGCAGCTCAGGTCGCCGTATTGCGGGCCGATGATCTGGATGCCCACCGGAAGCCCCTCGCCGTCGACGCCGATGGGTGCGACGGACGAGGGGAGGTATGCGAGGTTGGCGTAGCCCGGAAGCGACACCTGGTTCATGAACGGTTGCATGACGCCGTCCACCGGCACGGTGCGTGCGTACGGCGGCCCGTGGTCGTGGCGCATGGCCGCCGACACCGTGATGGGCGCCAGCAGGAGGTCGTAGCGCTGGAAGAACGCGTGCCACTGCCAGCGGATCCGGTGCCGCGTCTCGTCGAGCCGGAGCCAGTCCCGGTGCGCCAGCGTGACGCCGCGGAGCATGCGCGCCCGCTTGCCGTCGTCGCCGGGGGCCAGCCCTTGCCGCGCCTTGAGGTTCGCGGCGAGTTCCTCATCCGTCTGACGCCCCGAGGTGGCGGCCCGCAGCAGCACGTCGAAGACACGGTGGGAGTCCGCGGCGTCGAAGTCGGGACGGGCGCCGATGGCGACCCTGACCTTGTTGCGGCGGAGGAAGCGGCCCAGCGCCCGGTGGAGCGCGCCGACGTCGCCCGCCGTCGGCACGGTGTCGTCCTCGAGCAGAAGCGCCACCCGGTAGTCTTCCAGCTTCTTCTTTCGCGGTGCGGGCAGGGTCAACCGAAGCCCGGCCGCGTCGATCACGTCGGGACCGGCGATCACCGCAAGGAGCAGCGACAGGTCGCCGGCGCTCCGGGCCAGCGGGCCGATGACGAGCATGTCGAGAGGAGCGCGGTTGCCGTCGAGCGCGTGCCCCTCCGTGGGACAGATGCCCATGGTGGGCTTGTGTGCGAACAGCCCGCACCAGGCGGCCGGGTTGCGCACCGAGCCGGCGATGTCGCTGCCCATCTCCAGGGCGGTGAGGCCCGCCGCCAGCGCCGCCGACGCGCCGCCCGAGGAACCCCCGGGAGACCGGTCGAGGTCCCAGGGATTGCGGGTGGCGCCGTAAACGTCGTTGAAGCTCTGCGCGTCCGCGAGCCAGATGGGCACGTTGGTCTTGCCGAAGATCACCGCGCCGGCGTCGCGCAGCCGCTTCACCGAGAGCGCGTCGGCGTGGGCGATGTTGTCCCGCTGCGCCGGCACTCCCCAGGTGGTCGGCAGCCCGGCCACGTCGAAGGAATCCTTCACGGTCATGGGAAGGCCGTGCAGCGGCCCCCAGCGCTCGCCCCGGGCCAGGGCCCGGTCCGCCTGCCGCGCCCGCCGACGTGCCTGCGGGACGTCCGTGGCGATGATGGCGTTCAGGACCGGGTTGAAGCGCTCGACCCGCGCCAGGTAGTGGTCCAGCAACTCAAGGCAGCCGATCTCGCGGCGGCGGATGAGACCGGCCAAACGCGTCGCCGGAAGCCACGCCGGATCGGTCATGGGCGGCCTCCGGCTGCTATTGCGTTTCCGCTGACCATATGTCGCCTCCCCTGTCATCGACCTCGTCGATGACCACGCCCCGAACCGATACCACGACCGAAGTCGCGCTTGAAACCCCAGCCGTACCTTTCAACGATCAACAAAGGAACAACGTGAACACGCATTCAGGCGTGTCACCCTCGGATCGCGAAAGCGCACGCGATGAGACCGCGCGAACTTTACGTCTCGACCGTTGGATGCGCCACCGTGGCCGCGGCGCTGACGGCGCTGTCCCTGGCCTTCGCCGGTCCCGCGATATCCTCGCCATAGCCGCATCCGGCCGCGACAGCCGGAGCATTGCGCTCTCGGACGCTACGACGCTCGCAGACGAGGTCCATCCATCGTGGCCGCCGCGAAATCGGCATCCGCCGGGCTCTGGGAGCCCAGCGTGTGGCAAACGGCCAACGAGGGGCCTTGCCCCGTCGACGACACGTCCCGCTTTGCTGAAACTCCGTAAGGGAACGTCAATCACAAATTTTGCCGGCCCGACCCCTGGTGCATCAACAGACCAACTTGCGCGACCTGGTTACCTGAGGTCTTTCCGCGTACGACTACACCGCAGCTACGTGTCTGATTTTCCCGACCAACTGACTCTGGACGCCCGGATGTTGGGTACCTTTCACACGAGGCGGCGATTGCGGCCTTCGACGAGGTGGTTGCGCGCTTTGGCGACAGCGACGCGCCAGAGATACAAATGTGGGTCGCATCGGCATTGAGTTGCAAGGGCCTCGCCCAAACGGCACTTGGTTGGGCGGATGAGAGCTTGCGTCTATGCGCGGACCTCGACCGAAGACTTGCCACCTTGACGGGTAGCGGGAGAATCATGTTCACGTGGCGGGCGAAGTGGCTGCGAGCGGCAGCGTTACTGATGCAAGGGAAACGTCCGGCAGCCATGGAAGTCTTCCGCTCCGCCTATGCCGACTTTGAACCCGAGAATGCAACGATGATGAGGGAGATAGCGGTCATGACCAGTCGCCAGGAAATTCAGTCCCTTCGAGGGAAGCGGCAGAACAAGTTCGCCGTCGATTCTGACCGGGTTCGGAATGGTGATCTTCACGGCGTCTTCTCCAGGTAACCACGTTGGAGCTTGTCATCGAGCCGGCGCATGAAAGCGGGCAGTGCGGAAAGCGCCGGATCCGGAAGTTCCATGCCCAAGTAATGCTTAGCGATCCACGCCGCCTCCTGTGCCTGCGCGTGGTCACGGGCACGCTTGACGGGGTCGCGGTCGAGCCGCTCCGAAACCCAAACTTTGTGTAGCGCAAAGGCGCGTGGATCGACGGACCAGCATCGAAGCGGGATGCCGTCTTCGCCGATGACAACGCCATCCACCTTTGGCGCGTTGACGAGCCACTCGAGACCCTCGATGCCGACACTGACCAGATCCTCAGGGTTCGCACCATCGTCCATAGCCGCAAACGGGTCTTCGACTGGGCGGATCAGATCAACCATGAAACCTTCCCGGTTGATTGCGCGAAAGAGATGACCGCGGCTGCGCTGGAACGAGCGGTCGGCGCGTCGCAGATAGCCGATTACCCCTGAGCTACGGAAGTCTTTAACTCCCAGGATCAGACTTTGGCGGGTATCCCACAGGAGGTCGATGTCGGCGGTCGCGAGCAGATCGCTTGCTACGTGAACGCCCGCCAGAGCCTCGTAAAGGAAAAGACTGTTAGTACCGATGACGAAGATGTTCTGCCCGAGAACCCGTGCGTCGGCGAGGTGGCGGAGGATTCGAGCAGTAAGGCGAGGAACGCGGTTTAGGCGAAGCGCACGGTTTACGGGTGCCATTTCTCTCAGATGCGCGTATAGCGCGTCGCACCGTTTCCGCTCCGCGTCACGGCCGTCGCGGAACGTGCGGTAAATTTCCTCGGTGTCGTCGGTCTTTCGGCCAAGCGAGACTTCGCTGCTGCCCTTTTTTCGCAATAGGTAAACATGTCCCTTCCGTTCGACCCACCGCATGGAGCCGACGAAACGTTGGACGAGTTCAGCCTTTGACTCTTCCCACGCCTCGAAGGTCTGGACCACATCCACGAACTGACGTCTTTGGGCGTTGTTGAGTTCAGCAAGCATACCCTACTCTACTATCTTGTATTTTCTAGCGTTTCCACTCTAGTTAGGAAACTCTCGTAGAATAGCGGAAACGAGGGCATATTGCAAGCGCCTGATACTCAACTTACTAAGATAATTGAGATTCCCACTTTGTTGATTGTTTTCGTCTAATGAAGGGGAAACCTGGACGTGTCTCAAGCGGTGTGGACTGGCACGCTCCACCCGGAGCTCAAATCGGCGGCCGGCTGTTCTTGCCGTATCCAGTAAGCTCCACGTACCCCTGCCCGATGCGCTTCCCGCTCCCGGATTCGACCCGTACGGAGCCTTCCCAGTAGAACAGGTTCGGGATCAGCGCGCTGCGGTTTTCTTGATTGGCGAGCTTGGGGGTGATGACCGCGCGGATGGCGGCGGTGGGGATATCGAGGGTCCAGCCGGCAGGATAGGTGGCGTCGGTGACAGGGCTGGTCCATTGGCCGGTTCCGTTCAACGTCCATTCACCGGGGCGCAGGTAGCGGACGCCGCCCTCTGGTTCCACCAAGGTCACCCCGGCGTAACGGGCGCTGCCGTCGCGGCTGCGGAGCAGATAGAGCATGACCTCGCGGCCGTCGTCGAGCTGCAGGCTGAACCAGTCCCAGCCTTGGGTCTCCTCGCCGAGCTGGTTGGAGCCGAACTCCTTGTCCATCCAGCTCGTCCCGCTGACCTCCGACTCCTTGCCGTCCACGCGGACCGTGCCGGTGGCGGCCATGCGGGTGAAGCTGTAGTAGTGGCTGGCCTCGGTGGCGCCCTCCCCCTTCCGGCTGAGGCCGCCCGGGCCCTGGAACACCACGGGCTTGAGCGGGCGGGTGGACAGGCTGAAGCCGAAGGACTTGCCTGCGTCGGCCATGGTGAAGTCGAAGCCCTCGCCGTTCCAGCGGAGCTCCCACTCGTCCGGCGTGCCGGGCGGACCAACGCTCCAGGCGATGCGGGGGTCCGGGCGGCGGCCGAAGCCGGCCAGCAGCGGGGCCGCCCGCACCACCAGCTCGCTGAAGCGGTGCCGGCCGGTTTCCAGGTCCGTCAGCGCGGCATGGCCCATGATGAGGTTGTTGGCGCTCCAGGCGGAACCTCCCTCGGGCATGTCCTGCGACACGCCGATCCTGAAGAAGGTGAACTGAAATCCGAAACGGCGCGCGGGCTCCTCGGCGGTGCGCAGGTGGCCGGTGAAGTACCACCATTCGGTCTTGTAGCCGTCGCGGGCCCAGTGGTCCCGCGGGAACGACCAGACGTAGCCGGGCTGGGCCGGGGTCCAGGCATGGACGGCATCGTCAGCCCATAACATGACACCCACCAGCACAAGGAGGTACGACAACAGGCCGGCGCGGCACCTTACTTTCCGATCACGCATCCGCATGACATAACTCGTTGGCCGGCGTGCGGCTGGCCCTGAACGCCGGGTAGAGGCTCGCAAGCACCGCGGCGCAGACGATGGCGAGGGCCTCTCCGGCCAGCGGGAGCCAGGGCCAGGTCCACTCGATGCTCCAGCCGAAGTAGCTCTTCTGGATGACGAAGATCAGGATCGCGCCGAGGCCGATGCCGCCGGCGAAGCCCATGGCCAGACCCAGGAACGCCATGGCGGTCCCCTTGCTGACGAACAGCAGGAACACCTGCCTGCGAAAGGCTCCCAGGGTGCGGTAGAGGGCGATCTCGCTCGCCTTCTCCTGCGCCACCACCAGGAGCGTCAGGGTGATGGCGCAGGCGGCGATGATCAGGCTCATGACCTGGAGGATCCGGGTCACCGCGAAGGTCTGGTCGAAGACGTGGAAAATGTCCTCCTTCAGTTGGCGGTTGCTGCGCACTCGCAACGAGCCGCCCGGATGCCGGCTTTCGATGTCCGCCGCCACCGCTTCCGGGTCCGCGCCCGGCCTCAGTTGAAGCGCGATGCTGGTGAGGGAGCCGGCACCGAGGGTTTCCGCCATGAGGCGGAGATCCATGGTGACCGAGCCGCCCTGCGTGTAGTCCCGGTAGACCCCCGACACCGGCAGGCGCACCGGTCCCTCCGGGCCTTCGATCTCCACCGTGTCCCCCACCGTGACCGACGCGCTCCGGGACAGCGGCTCGCCGATGAGGACGCCGCGCTCCCGCATCGCGCGCCCCGCCGCATCCCCGCCCGACAGCAGCCCCAGGCGCTGCCGCGCCGCCGGACGGCCGAGGTCCACGCCCACCACCGCCACGCGCCGGCCCTCCACGCCCAGGGACAGGCGGCGCAGCGGACCGGCTCCTTCCACGTCGGGCCGTCCCGTCAGCCGCTCCACGAGTTGCGCGCTCAGGGTGGCGTCCGGCCCGGCCCGCGCTCCCACGGTGGCGGTCACGAAGACGTCGGCGCTGAGTGAACGGTTCACCCAACGGACCAGGGTCTCGCGAAAACTCTCCACCAGCAGCGTTATGCCCACCAGCAGGCACACGGCCATGGCCAGCGACGATACCGAGAACGAAGTGTTAGCCAGGGTCGCCCCGAGGCTGCGGACGCCGTAGCGGAAACCGAAATCCGGGATACGGACCCGCGCCGTGAGGCGCTGCACCAGCCAGGGGGCGAGCAGCGGCAGACACAGCATCACGGCGGTGGAGAGGACAAATCCGGACGGGCGCCAGCGCCACCCCGCGAGCCAGTACCATGCCAGCGCCCCGGCCACCAGGGCGAGGCCGATTCGGAAGAGAAGACGCGCCCAGGCGATCCCGGCGGACTGCGCCGGGTAAGTGTCCAGCAGCGTCCGCGTGTCCCGGCGCCACACGTCCAGGGCGGGCAGCAACGTGCCGCTCAGGGCTCCCCCCAGGCCCGCGAACACGGCCAGCGCCAGGGTTCCGGCGGACACTTCCAGCGACTCGATCTCCCGGAGCATGTAGACGTTGGTCAGGGTGGAGCTTACGGCGTCCAGGTTCCAGATGGCGGTCCAGTAGCCGGCGACGATGCCGATGACCACGCCCAGGACCCCGAGCAGGGCGGCCTCGCCCAGGATGAGCGCCAGCACCTGGGCCGGGGTGGAGCCCAGGGACCGCAGCACGCCGAACTCCCTCCGCTGCCACACCAGGCAGGCGCGCATGCTGCTGAACACCAGGAACGTGCCCACCAGGAGGCTCACCAGGCTCAGGGCGGTGAGGTTCAGGCGGAAGGCGCCCAGGAGCTGCCGCGCCTGCCCCGTGCGTTCCGACGGGGTGACGGCGTCCACGCGTCCCCCCAGCCGGTCTTCGATGCGGGCCGCCAGCGCCGCCAGATCCACGCCCTCGGCGGCCTCGACGCCGATGCGGTGAAGGATGCCGGCGCCGCCGAAGAGGGACTGTGCCTCGGCGATGTCCGTCACCAGGGCCCGGCGGCTGCCGGACGCCCCCCATCGCTGGAAGTCCACGAGCGCGCCGACGTGGAGCGTCCGCGCATGGGCGCCGTCGCGTACCTCGAACCGCTCCCCCACCTTCCATCCCATGGCCTCGGCTAGCTCCGGGGTGGTCGCGGCCCAGCCGCGCCGGCCCGCCGCCACGGCGGCGTCCGCTCCCCCCGCGGCGCCGGACACCGCTTCCCAGAAGTCCTGGGCCGGCGCCAGCAGATCGACGCCCAGCAGCCGCACGAAGGTGCCGGGAGAGCCCCCCAGGCCCACCGTGGTCTCGAAGACGGGCCAGGCCGCGGCCACCCCCGGGGTGCTCCGGACACGCGGGTAGAACGCGTCGGGCAGGATCCCGCCCTTGCCGGTGACGACCACGTCGGCGACGCCGCCGATGGTATGGACGCCGGCGGCGAACGACGCCACCGCGCTCTGGTTGAGGATGCGGATGCTGATGACCGAGGCCACCCCCAGGGCGACGCCGAGGACGGTCAGGCCGTAGAGCACGGGGTTGGTGCGCCAGTGGGCGGATACGGTCCTGTAGAAGTAACGCAACATGGTCCGGGGCCTATCCCGCGGCGTCCGGTTCCGTCTCCAGGATCCCGCTGTGCAGCCTCAGCGTGCGGTCCGCCAGGGCCGCCAGCTCGCGGCTGTGCGTGGCGTAGACCAGGGTGGCGCCCTCCTCCGCCACCATCCGCAGCATAAGATCCATCACCACCTCGCCGCTGGCGTCGTCCAGGCTTCCGGTGGGCTCGTCCGCCAGCAACAGGCGGGGCCGGCGCAGCAGCGCCCGGCAGATGGCCACCCGCTGCATCTCGCCGCCGCTCAGCCCGGCCACCGGATCGTCGGCCCGGTCCGGCAAGCCCACCCGCTCCAGCAGCGCCGCCACCCGCTCGCGGTAGGCGCGTTCCCGCTCGCCCGCGATGAGGTCCGGCAGGGCCACGTTGTCCCGGACGGTCAGATGGGGCAGGAGGTGGAACAACTGGAAGACGAACCCGATCTCGTGCCGGCGGAGCCGTGTGCGCGCGGTCTCGTTGAGACCCTCCAGGGGCGTGCCGCGCACCGCCACCGACCCGCGGGTGGGCACGTCGATGCCGGCCGCCAGGTGCAGCAGCGTGGACTTGCCGCTGCCGCTACGGCCGACGATGGCCACGGTCTGGCCCGAGCCGATCTCGAAGGTGACGTCCCGCAGCGCGTAGCGCTCAGCGGAGCCCACCCCGTCATAGACCTTCGAGACGCCGGCGAAGGTAAGCGCGGACGGGTCCATCACCGCGCGCCGAGGACGTGGCGCAAACCTTCTTCCAGGGAGCCGTGGCGGAATGCATACCCGGCGGCCGTCAAGCCGGCCGGTTTGACACGGGTGCTGGCCAGCAGCAACGCGTCGGCCATCTCGCCGAACGCCAGCCGCGCGGCGAAGCCGGGCATCGGGAACAAGGTGGGCCGCCGCAGCACGCGGCCCAGGGTCCTGGTGAACTCACGGTTGGTCACGGGCGCCGGCGCCACCACGTTCACCGGGCCGGACGCGGCCTCCGCGCCGAGCAGATGGCCGATGGCCGCCACGGTGTCGTCCAGGGTGATCCAGCTCATGTACTGCCGGCCGTTGCCGAGGACGCCTCCGGCGCCGAGCCTGAAGGGTGTCAGCATCTTGGCCAGGGCGCCGCCGTCCTTGCCGAGCACGACTCCCAGCCGGGCATGGGCCACCCGGATACCCTTCCCTTCCGCCGCTTCGGTGGCCGCCTCCCATTCGCGGCACACCTCGGAGAGGAAGCCGGAGCCCGCCGCGCTCCCCTCGATGAGTTCCTCGTCACCGCGGTCGCCGTAGAAACCGACGGCCGAGGCCGACACCAGCACCCGCGGCGGCCGCTCCAGGCCCGCGAGGGTCTCGGCGAGCAAGCGCGTGCCGTTTACGCGGCTCTCCTTGATGCGGCGTTTCCTGGCTTCGGTCCAGCGTCCGGAGGAGACGTTCTCGCCGGCCAGGTGGACGACACCGTCGAGCCCCTCCAGCGCTTCCGGCGCCAGCACCCCGGCCTCCGGGTCCCAGCGGATGTCGCCGGCCCCCGGCGCAGACCGGCCCAGCCGCACCACCTCGTGGCCGCCGGCGGCGAGGAACGGGACCAACGCGCTCCCCACCAGTCCCGTCGCCCCGGTCACCAGAATCTTCATCAGCAGGCCTCCCTTGTAGAACCTCTTTTTCGCCATGATAGCATTTACGACCGGCCTTCATAGAACCCGCGCGCTGTTTGACTTACCTGACAAGTCTCCTTAAATGGTTCGGTGAACGGGACTTCTGGAATTCAACCCCTCCCATGCTTTCCGTCCTACTAAGGCGATGCTGGACAGCCTGCTGAAAAACGTAGAAGAGCGCACCGGTTACTTCGGCGCCTACGGCGGCGCGTTCACGCCGGAGATCCTGCGCACCACCCTGGACGAGTTGATCGACGCCTTCGAGGAGGCGCGCAAGGACCCGTCGTTCTGGGAGGAGTTCCAGGAGGTGATGCAGACCTACTCCTGCCGGCCCACGCCCATTACCCATCTCAAGAACCTGAGCGAAGCGCTGGGGGGTCCCGCGATCTACATGAAGCGGGAAGATCTCAACCAGACCGGCTCGCACAAGATCAACAACGTCATGGGCCAGGGGCTGCTGGTGGCGCGCATGGGCAAGAAGCGCGTCATCGCCGAGACCGGCGCCGGGCAGCACGGCGTCGCCACCGCCACCATGGCCGCGCGGCTGGGGCTCGACTGCACCATCTACATGGGCGCGGTGGACGTGGAGCGGCAGCGCCCCAACGTGTTCTGGATGGAGCGCCTCGGAGCCAAGGTGGTCTCGGTGGAGGACGGCTCGGCCACTCTCAAGGACGCCATCAACCAGTGCCTGCGGGACTGGGCCTTCTCCATGGACGACACCCACTACGTGCTGGGCACCGCCTGCGGCCCGCACCCGTTCCCCCAGATGGTGGCCTGGTTCCAGCAGATCATCGGGCAGGAGTGCCGCGAGCAGATGTTGGCCGCCACCGGCCGACTGCCTGACCGGGTGTACTGCTGCGTCGGCGGCGGCTCCAACGCCACCGGCACCTTCCTGGGTTTCGTCGACGACGCCGAAGTGGAGCTGGTGGGGATCGAGGCCGGCGGCGAAGGGCTCGACTCGGGGCGGCACGCGGCCCGGCTGGCGGGCGCCGACGGCAGTCCCGGCGTGGCCCAGGGGTACAAGACCTACTTCCTCCAGGACGAGGAAGGGCAGATGCGCCACACCCATTCCGTGGCCGCCGGGCTGGACTACATCGGGGTGAGCCCGATCCTGGCCTGCCTGCGGGAGAGCGGGCGGGCCCGGTTCGAAGCGGCCACCGACGAAGAGGTGCTGGCGGCGTTCCAGACGCTGCTGCGCCGGGAAGGCATCATCGCCGCGCTGGAGAGCGCCCATGCGGTCGCCGGGGCCATCCGGGAGGCGCCCGGCATGGGCCGCGACCGCAACGTCCTGGTCACCCTGTCCGGCCGCGGCGACAAGGACATCTTCACCATCGCCGAGGCGCTCGACGACCCCGGCTGGCGGCGGTTCCTCGAACGGAAAGCCGGCCGTTGAATCTCCGCACCTACATTCAGAGCCGCCTCGGCTCGCGGAAGATCCTGCTGATGACCCACGTCATCGTGGGCTATCCGTCCCTGGACGTGAACTGGCGCATGCTGGAGCGGATGGAGCGGGCGGACGTCGACCTGGTGGAGCTGCAGATGCCCTTCAGCGAGCCCATCGCCGACGGGCCGGTATTCGCCCGGGCCAACCAGGAGGCCCTCAAGCAGGGCCTTTCCATCGACCAGTACTTCGACTTCATGGCGCGAGCCACCGAGCGGTTCGGGTTTCCGCACCTGATGATGGGGTATTACAACACCGTGTTCCGGCTCACCCACCGCACCTTCTGCGAGCGCCTGAGCCGGTCCGGAGCCGCGGGGTTCATCGTCCCCGACCTTCCCATCGAGGAGTACCACGACCTCTTCCGCCTGAGCGACGAGCACGGGTTGAACCCCATCGCGCTGTTCACGCCCACCAACTCCGACATGCGCCTGGCCGAGATCGGCCGCCGCGGCCAGGGGTTCGTCTACGGCGTGGCGCGGCGCGGCGTCACCGGCAAGCGCACCGACCTGAAGGCCGGCATCGACGCGCTGGTGGCTCGCTACCGGGCGGCCACCGACGTGCCCCTGGGCCTGGGCTTCGGCATCGCCGGCGGCAACGACGTGCGCCAGCTCCACGGAAGCTGCGAGATCGCCATCGTGGGGTCGGCGCTGCTGGAGCGCTGGGAGAGCGGCGGCGAGGAAGCGTATGCCGAGCTTCTCGACGAGTTGCAGAAGGCGCGCTGCTGAGCGGCGCCCGAATCGTCCACGGACGAGTGCCGGCAGAACGTCCGCCGGAGAATCGCACACCGAGGGAACCAGGAGATGAAAGCGGTCTACATCCCCGAAACCGGCGGCCCGGAAGTGTTGACCTACGGCGACGTTGCCGAGCCGGAGATCGGCGCCGCGGACCTGCTGGTCCGGGTCAAGGCCGCGGCGCTCAACCGCCGGGACCTGTTCGCCCGGGAGGGAAGCCACGGCGTCAAGCCGCCGCTGCCGCACGTTCCCGGCCTGGAGGTGGCGGGCGAGGTGGTGGAGGCCGGAGCCGGGACCACCGGTTTCAAGGCCGGCGACCGGGTGCTGGGACGCTGCCGGGGCGGCGGATATGCCGAGCTGGCGCGGATGGAAGCCGCCGACGCCTACCTCTTCCCGGAATGGATGCCGTTCGAGGAGGCGGCGTGCATCGCCGTGCCCTTCGGCACCGCCTGGCGCATGCTGGTGGTGCGGGCGAAAGTCCAGGCCGGCGAGGACGTCCTGGTCATGGCCGCGGGCAGCGGCATCGGCAGCGGTGCGATCCAGCTCTGCAAGCTCCTGGGCGCGCGGGTGATCACCACCGCAAGCTCGCAGTGGAAGCTCGACAAGGCCGCCGGGCTGGGCGCCGACGAGGGCATCAACTACAAGGAGTTCCCCGAGTTCAGCCAGAAGGTCAAGGAGCTCACCGGCGGCGATGGCGTGCACGTGATCTTCGAGCACGTGGGCGCGCCGGTGTGGCGGGAGTGCTTCGCCAGCCTCCGGCGCGGCGGCCGTTTCATCAACTCCGGAGTCACCGCCGGCCACCGGGTGGAGTTTCATCTGGGCCAGCTCTGGACCCGTGAGCTCACCATCATGGGCACCACCATGCGGCCGCGCGAGGACATGCCCGAGGTCATGAAGCTGGTGAGCGAGCGCAGGCTGCGCGGCGTGGTGTCCGAGGTGCTGCCGCTGCGGGAGGCCGCGCGGGCCCACGAGCTGATGGAACGGAGCGAGTTCTTCGGCAAGATCGTGCTGGTGCCATAGCTGGAACTCCGAATCGTCATTCCCGCGAAAGCGGGAATCCAGGCGAGGTGGGGCGAGGAAGCACCGAGGCCGAGACCATCCTCTCCACCCCTGGATTCCCGCTTTCGCGGGAATGACGATTCGGGGGGTTGTTGCCTCTCTCGGATGGGGTTTCGACACAGCCTGTTTCGCGGGAATGACGGATCAGGTTGTGGGATGTGGGAGATCATGCGGTTCGGGATCATCGGCACAGGCGGGGTCGGCGGTTACTTCGGCGGGCTGCTGGCCCGGGCGGGTCTGCCGGTGTGCTTTATCGCCAGGGGCAGCCACCTCGCCGCCTTGAAGCAACACGGCCTGACGGTGGAATCGGTGGAGCCCGGCGCGTTCAACGTGCGCGACGCCGTGTTCACGGACGATCCGGCCGAGGCCGGGCCGTGCGACGTGATCCTCTACTGCGTCAAGACGCCCGCCAACAACGAATCGATCCCCTTCATACGGCCGATGATGGGACCGGACTCGGTGGTCATCTCCCTCCAGAACGGTGTCGACAACGGCGAGCTGCTGGCTCGGGAGTATGGCGGGGACCGGGTCATGGAGGGGGCCGCCTACGTCTTCAGCACCATCGCGGCGCCGGGCAGGATCCACCAGACCGCCGGGCCGCGAAGGATCGTGTTCGGCCGCCTCGGCGGCGGCGCCACCCCCGCCGGGGAGCGGATCGTGGAGGCGATGCGCCTTGGGCGGGTGGACGCGCGCCTCTCCACGGACATCCGCATCGAGCTGTGGAACAAGTTCATCCTGATCTGCGCGGTGAGCGGGATGACCGCGCTGACGCGGCGGCCGCTGGGTGAGATCCTCGACTACGACGGCACCGCGCGCATGGCCCGGGAGGTGATGCGGGAGGTCTTTCAACTGGCCCTGGCCATGGGGATTCCGCTGGAGCCGGAGTCCGACGCCGCCAACTACCGCTTCATGGCGGAACAGGACCCCTCCGGCAAGGGCAGCATGTGTCATGACGTGGAGGCCGGACGGCGTCTCGAGATCGACTCCCTGTGCGGCTACGTCTCGCGCATGGGCCGGGTCCACGGGGTGGCCACGCCCCTCAACGACTACCTCTACGACACGCTCAAGCTGGAGGACCTGCAGGCGGCGCGCCGGCTCAGGGAAACAGCATCGTGAGCGCCGTGCGCCAACACACGGAAAAGATCCCCGTGGACCGCGGCATGCAGGTGTCCGCCGTGGTCGCGGAGCCGGCGGAGTACCAACCCGGTGAAACCGACGTCATCGTCCTCGCCCACGGCGCCGGCGCGGACATGCACCACCCGTTCATGACCTTCTTCCACGAGGCGCTGGCCCGGGCGGGCTGGCTCTCGGTGAAGTTCAACTTCCCCTACAAGGAACAGGGACGGAAGGCGCCCGACCCGGCCGCCCGGCTGGAAGACGCCTACCAACGGGTGCTGGAGCACGTGCGATCCGAGCTTCGTCCGGCGCCGGGCCGGCTCTTCATCGGCGGCAAGTCCATGGGCGGCCGCATCGCCGCCAACGTCGCGGCGAAAGAGGCGGAGGCAGGCGAACCGAACGTCGCGGGCCTTGTCTTCCTGGGCTACCCGCTGCACGCGCCCAAGCGCCACGACAAGCTGCGAGCGGACAACCTCCTGAAGATCGCCGCCCCCATGCTGTTCGTGGAGGGCACCAACGACCCCTTCTGCCGGCTGGACCTGCTGGACGAGGTGCTGGAGCGGGTGACGGCCCCGGCCGAAACCCACCTCATCGAGGGCGGCAACCACGACTTCCGCGTGCCGAAGCGTATGGGCCGGGAGGCCGAAGACATCTGGCAGGAAGTGGTGGAAGCCATCGTCCGGTGGCGGGAAGCCCGGCTTGGCGGAGGATGAATCGACACCGGCGCATCCCCCGCCCCACCCCGCCTGGATTCCCGCTTTCGCGGGAATGACGGAAGGGGGCCGGGAATGGCGGAAGGGGGCCGGGAATGGCGGCGATGTCCGCGCCCGTGAGCACGGTGGCCACGCCGGGGGCGACCGGGAATGACGGTGCGTCTATTCTGTAGCGTCCTGGCGGTGCCGGTCGCCGGTTACTGCGCGGCTTCCTTCCGGCGGGCGGTGTTGGTGACGACGGCCTCCATCGGCACGTCGCTGTGATAGCCCCGGTCACCGGTCTTCACGCCGGCGATCTTGTCCACCACGTCCATGCCATCCACGACCTTGGCGAACACCGCGTAGCCGAAATCCCGGCTTCCGTGGTCGAGGAACGCGTTGTCCTTCAGGTTGATGAAGAACTGGGAGGTGGCGCTGTTGATGTCCGACGTGCGCGCCATGGACAGCGTGCCCCGGCTGTTCTTGACGCCGTTGTCGGCCTCGTTCTTGATGGGCGCCCGCGTCTCCTTCTGGTTCATGTCCTCGGTAAAGCCGCCGCCCTGGATCACGAAACCGGGAATGACCCGGTGGAAGATGGTGCCGTCGAAGAACCCGGCATCGACGTATTCCAGGAAGTTCTTGGTGGTGACCGGCGCTTCCTCGGAAAGAAGCTCGATCGTAATGTCACCCATCGACGTTGAAAAAATCACCACGGGCCTGTCTCCTCCCTCTGCTGTTGGACTGGACGCCACCGCGCCCAGGAATAGAACGATTGCGGTTACCAGGCACCTGAGTGCCGCACCATGCTGTTTCAAGAAATACCTCCTGGCGTGTGTTTCGTGGCCCCCGCATCGCGCCCTTGGGCGGCGATGCGGTCGAGGATCCAGTCCACGACCCGGGGCTTGCCCAGTATGACGTCGAAACGGCTGTCGCGCAGCTCCTCTCCGGTCCGTTGGAAGCATACGTAACGGCCGCCGGCCTCCTCCATCAGCACCTTGCTGGCCATGGTGTCCCAGAGCCGCAGGTCGAAGTCCACCATGGCCCCCACCGCACCCTGGAGGGCCAGCGCGTGGCCGAAGCAGTCGGTGTAGGTCCGCACCGCGGGATGAGCCTGCATCAACGCGTCGAACACGTCCGGACGGCCGGCGCTGACGAACTGCTGGCGGTCGCCGATGCCGATGATCTCCTTCTCCAGCGCCCCGTCTCCGGGCAGGTCTTCCAGCGTCACCGCCCGGCCGTTGCACCGGGCGCCGAGGCCCCTGGCCGCGCTGTAGCTCCTGTCCAGCCCGGGCAGGTCGATGATGCCGAGGATCGGGTCGCCGCCGTGAAGCAGGGCCAGCAGCGTGCCGTACAACGGCACCCCGTGCCGGAAGCTCCTGGTGCCGTCGATGGGATCGATGACCCAGGTGAGCTCGTGGCCGCCGCCGCCTTCGGGGAGCTCCTCGCCGATGATGCGGTGGGCCGGGAAGCGTGACGCCAGCAGCGTCCGGGCCTTCTCCTCCACCGCGATATCCACGTCCGTCACGAAGCTGCCGTCGGCCTTGGAGCGGTGCGTGAAGCCCTTCTCCAGCGCGGCCTCGATGAGAGCGCGCGTCTCCCGGACGATGGCGCAGGCCTCGGAAAGCATCCCCTGCAACTCCGGGGCGGCGGGCGCGGCGTTCACCGGCAAACCCTCCCTTCACGCCCCGCCATGGCCTGCTGGCAACCCATTGGCGGAGTATACACGTTGCCCCGGACGCAGGGAAACGAGGCCGGCCGCGGCGCCGGCTCCGCCGTAGCGCGGTGGACGGCCGACGGTGCTGCTGTTAGGGTTACCAACGGCGGCCCGGGCCGCCGGGCCGTGACAGGGAGGCTTTTCATGGACCACAAGATCTTTGCCATGACCGTCGGCATCGCCGAGAACTGGCGCCCCTCCGGCATCATGCCGTGCGTCCGCAGCGACGCGGAAAGGGACGAACCGGTGCCCTATATCATCTGGTGCATCGAGACCCCGGACGGACCGGTGGTGGTGGACACGGCCTATCATCCGGACTACGTCCCCGCGGAGTGGGCCCAGGGGAAAGGGTTCAGGGAGCCGGCACAGTTGCTCGGCGAGCTCGGGATGCGGCCGGAAGACGTGGCCACCGTCATCGTGACGCACTTTCACATCGACCATTTCACCGGCTTCGACTTCTTCCCCAAGGCGAACTTCGTCATCCAGAAGGATGAGTACGACTTCTGGACCGGCCCGATGATGCGCTACGACTACCTGAACAAGCTGATCCGGCCCAAGGTGCGGCCGGCGCTGCAGAACCTGGTGGACGACGGCCGGGTCACCCTGGTGGACGGAGACCACGAGCTGGTCCCCGGGGTGGATCTCCTGAGGGCCGGCGGCCACACCCCCGGATCGCAGATGGTGGCCGTGGACACGGCCCGGGGCAAGGCGGTGCTGTGCGGCGACATCGCCTACACCTACCGGAACCTGCGCGAGCGCATTCCCGTGGGCTGGTACTTCAACCTGCCGGACTCGGTGGTGGCGCTGGACCGGGCGCTCGAGACGGCGTCGAGTCCGGAGCTGTCGTTTCCCAACCACGACCCCGAGATCATGCAGGGCAAGCGGGTGATCCGGGTGGCCTGAGGGCGGCGTGGCGACATCCAACCCGGAGTCCTGCCGCATCGGCGTCATCTCCGACACCCACGGCCTGGTGCGTCCCGAGGCCCTGAAGGCGCTGCGGGGGTCGGACCTGATCATCCACGCGGGCGACGTGGGCAAGCCCGAGGTGCTTGAACGCCTGCGGTCGCTGGCGCCGGTGGCCGCGGTCCGGGGCAACGTCGACCGGGGAGCCTGGGCCGACGAGCTGCCGGAGGAACGGACCGTGGAGGCGGCCGGCGCCCGCATCCACGTGGTCCACGACCTCAAGGCCATGGCGGCCGGACCGGCAGGCTGCCGGGTGGTGATCAGCGGCCACTCCCACAGGCCCTCCATCCAGCGGCGCGACGGCGTCATCTACCTCAACCCCGGAAGCGCCGGCCCCAGGCGCTTCACGCTGCCCGTGGCGGTGGCGACCCTGCGCCTCGACGGCCGCGGCCCGCGGCCGAGACTGGTGGAGCTCACGGTCTGACCCGTGCAGGCGGTACTCACGAGTCACGAACATCAAGGACAAATGAACATCGAGAACGCACTGGCAACGGCCCGGGACGCTGCGCATCAGGCCGGAGAGAAGCTCCTCTCCTACTACACGTCGCAATACACCATCCGGCGCAAGGGCGGGGGGAACCCGGTCACCACCGCCGACATCGAGGCCAACACCGTGTTGCGGGAAGCCCTGGTCGGCGCCTTTCCCGAATCCGGCTGGCTGTCGGAGGAATCATCCGATGACGGCAAACGGCTGCAAAAGGAGTGGGTGTGGATCGTGGACCCCCTGGATGGGACCGTGGAGTTCATCAAGGGGATCGACGAGTTTGCCGTGTCCGTGGCCCTGGTGCGCGGCGCGACGCCGGTGGTGGCGGTGACCTACAACCCCGCCACCCGGTGCATGACCCATTGCCGCCAGGGCTCCGGAACCTTCCGGAACGACCAGCCCGTGCGGGTATCGGACCGCCCGGAGCTGGAGGGAGCCACCGCGCTGGCCAGCAGGAGCGAGACCCGGAGGGGCCTCTTGACGGGGCTGGAGGGGATGATCGAAATCACGCCGACCGGCAGCATCGCCCACAAGCTCGCGGAGTTTGCCGGCGGACGCGCCGACCTCACCGTGAGCCTGGCGCCGAAGAACGAGTGGGACGTGTGCGCGGGAGTGCTGCTGGCGGAGGAAGCCGGGGCCAGGGTCACGGACCTGGACGGACGGCCTTTCGCTTTCAATCAACCCGACACGCTGCGCAACGGCGTCATCGCCGCCAACCCGTCGCTCTATCCCGAGCTGTTCCGGCTGGTGGCGGAGCGCAGGCGTTAGTCGTCGCCTTCCGGGTCGGTTTCTTCCGGGTCGGCGACTTCCTGCAACAGTTCCAGGGCCGCCTCGGCCTCTTCTTCCGGCACCTGGATGACCGCGGCCGCTCCGGCCGAACCGAAAGCGCCCCACAACGGCCCTACCGGCAGCAGGGTCAGCGCCGATTCACCCTGGACCACGTAGGTGATGCCGGCGCTCTCCAGAACGGATTTCACCACGGCCAGGGTTGAGACGTCCACTGTCCGAAACACGTCCACGTAGTTCACGGCAAGGGTCCCTCTTCCCGGGGGTTCACGGCCGGCCCGGCGATATCCAGCACCAGCTTCGTCACCGCGACGCGTCCGCCCAGGCACACGTCCACGTCCCGACCGGGCTGCCGCGGGCGCATGTGGTACACCGCCTCGTATACGAACGCGCCTTCTTCCTTCCGGTAGGCCACCCCAAGGGGCCCCGTGTCCAAGGCGCAGAACGCCAGCTCTACCGCGCCGTCGGCGGGCGGGTGCGGCAGGTTCACGTTCCAGTACTGGCCCCGGGCCAGCTCCCCGGCCAAAAGCTGCCGGAGCACAGGGGCCGCCCGGCGATGGGTGACTTCCCAGTCCACCGGCCGGCCCTTGGCCACGTACTGCGAGATGGCAAGGGAACGGCAGCCGAGCAGCGCGGCCTCGCGCGCCGCGGCCACCGTGCCCGAGGTGTAGACGTCGGCCCCGAGGTTCGCTCCCCGGTTGACGCCCGCCAGCACCCACGACGCATCCGGCGCGATCTCCGTGAGCGCTATCCTGACGCAGTCCGCGGGGCTGGCCTGCACGCTGTAGCGTCCGGCATCGACTCGCTCCACCGGGATGGGGCGGTCCGTGGTGAGCTTGTGGCCGACGCCGGACTGCGCTTCCGCCGGCGCCACCACCACCACCTCGCCCCACTCGCGCACGGTCCGCTCCAGCACTTCCAGGCCCGGAGCGTCGATGCCGTCGTCGTTGGTCAGCAGCAGCTTCACGAGCTACATCCGCTCCAGGGGCCGGATGCCGAGGATGGTCAGGCCGCTCCGGAGCACCTGCTTCACCGCGGTGAAAAGCAGCAGCCTAGCCTGCGCCTTGCCGGTCTCCTCGCCCTTGACCCGCAGCACCGTGTAGCTGGCGTGCAGGCCCCGGGCCAGCTCCAGCAGGTAGTTGGCCAGCACCGAAGGCTCGTACAGCCGCCCGGCCTCCCGCAGCACGTCCGGATAACGCGCCACCAGGCTCACCAGCCGATGGGCCTCCGGCTCCACCAGCGGGCTCACATCGGCATCGGGGTCGGGGTCGAGGCCGCAATTGCGCAGGATGCCGGCAATGCGCGCGTGGGCGCTCATGAGGTACGGCCCGGTGTCGCCGTCGAAGGAGATGGCCAGGTCCCAGTCGAAACGGTAGTCCTTGATCCGCTGCTTGGACAGGTCGGCGAAGAAGATGGCGGCGATGCCCACGGCCTCGGCCACGGTCTCCTCGTCCTCGAGCTCCAGCCGCTTCTCGATCTCGCCGTGCATGTACGCCAGCGCTCGCTCCCGGGCCTCGTCCAGCAGCTCCTCCAGGTAGATGACGTTGCCCTTGCGGGTGGACATGCCCTGCACCAGCCCGAAGTTCACGTGCACGCAGTCCTCGGCCCAACGGTGCCCGAGCATCTTCAGCACCGTGAAAAGCTGCCTGAAATGCAGTGACTGGCCGCTGGCCACCACGTAGACGATGCGGTCGCAGCCGTAGGTGTCGTGGCGGTACCGGGCCGCGGCCACGTCCCGGGTGAGGTAGAGGGTGGTGCCGTCGGCCTTCTCCAGCAGCGCCGGCGTGTCGATGCCCTCTTCCGACAGGTCGATGATGAGGGCGCCGTCGGACACCTCCGCCAGGCCCTTGGCCCGGGCCTCCTCGATGACCACGTCCATCTTGTCGTTGAAGAACGACTCGCCCGTGTAGGAATCGAAGCGCACCCCCAGCCGGTCGTAGATCCGCTTGAAGTAGTCGAGGCTGGTATCGCGTATGCGGCGCCACAGCGCCAGCGCCACCTGGTCTCCCGCTTCCTGGCGGCGGAACCACTCCCGCGCCTCCTCCACCAGTTCCCGGTCGCTTTCCGCGGCCTCGTGGAACTGGACGTAGAGGCGGTTGAGGCTCATCAGGTCGTCGGCGTCCTCGGGCTTTCCGAACCGCTTGAGGCCCACGATCTGCCGGCCGAACTGGGTGCCCCAGTCGCCCACGTGGTTGATGCCGACGACCTCGTAGCCCAGGGCCTCGAAGATCCGCACCAGCGCCCCGCCGATGATGGTGGAGCGCAAATGGCCCACGTGGAAGGGCTTGGCGATGTTCGGGGAGGAGTAGTCGATGGCGATGGTCTGACCGGCCCCGTCCGCGCAGGTGCCGTAGACCTCGCCCGCGGAAGCCGCCTCGTGCAGCACCGCGTCGGCGAAGCGCGTGCGGTCCACGGAAAGGTTCACGTAGCCGCCCGCTGCCTGGGCGCCGCACAGGAGATCCAGGTCCGCCGAGGCTTTCTCCGCGATCTCCTTCGCGATCACCGGCGGGGCCTTGCGCAGCTTCTTGGCCAGCGTGAAGCACGGGAAGGCGAAGTCGCCCATGTCCGGCTTGGGCGGCATGGTCAGCATCCGGTCCACCGCCTCGGGTTCCAGCTCCGCGTGCCGGGCGATGACCTCGGCCGCCTCGCCGCGGAAGTCCTCGACCCTCATGGCGCGGTCCGTCCGATACTTCCCATCCACATCATTCCATCGAGTCTAACACAAAGCCGCGGACCTGAGCAGAGAGCGCCGTCCGTCATTCCCGCCCCTCCTCCGTCATTCCCGGCCGCCCCTTCGTCATTCCCGCGCAAGCGGGAATCCAGGTGGGGTGGGGCGGTGGCGACTCGGCCGTGACACCCCTCGCCGCCCATGGATTCGCTAGTTTCACAAACGAAGTGCAACACTTTGTTAAGGTGTTGGCATGGGACGACCGTACAAACACATCACGATGGAGGAGCGCTGTGAGATGGCCCGATTACGTACCGAAGGATACTCGGTCCGCCAAATCGCGGCAAATCTGGATCGCTCGCCATCAAGCATTGCTCGGGAGCTGAAACGTAATGCTTCCCACACTCAGGGCTACCAGCCGGGCTACGCCGACCGGCAGGCCCGTGCACGGCGCTGGAGCGGCTCCAGGCTCGACCGAGACGGGACCCTGCGGGAGTCTGTTCTTGGCTGTCTCCGAGGAGGCTGGTCGCCCCAGCAGGTGTCCCGAAGACTGGCCCTGGAAGGCCAAGGCAACGTCATCTCCCATGAAACCATCTACCGATTCATCTACGCCCAGATCACCCGTACCAAGGACTACCGCTGGCGCCACTTCCTGCCCCAGGCCAAGTCCAAACGCGGCAGACGCCGGCCCAAGGGTCGCAGCTCCGTTTCGTTCATCACCCTCAGAAAACCCCTTGCAGAGCGCCCCGCGGACGCCTCCGAGCGTCAAACCCCCGGTCACTGGGAGGCCGACCTGATGCTGTTCACCGCACGCCGCCGACAAGCCGTCCTCGCCCTCCATGAACGTCACTCCCGTCTGCTCTTCGCCGCCCGCCTGCCCGGCAAGGCCGCCTTGCCCGTCGCCAAGTCCCTCCATCACCTCCTGGCCCCCTTGCCCCCCGCCTGGCGCCAATCGGTCACCTTCGACAACGGCACCGAGTTCTCGCAACATCATCGACTCCACTCCCTCGGCATCCAGACCTTCTTCTGCGATACTCACTCCCCCTGGCAAAAGGGCGGAGTCGAAAATGCCATCGGCCGCATGCGCCGTGTCTTGCCCCGCAAAACCGACTTGGCCAGCCTCTCAGAGACTCTTTACCCAACTCGTGCAGGCCTATAACAATACCCCCCGTAAGTGCCTCGGCTACCGCACTCCCGCCGAGGTCTTCTGCAACCAACTGTTGCACTTCAAATGTGAACCCACCTTCCCGCTTTCGCGGGAATGACGGAGGGGGCACGGTTTTCCGCTTTCGCGGGAATGACGATCCGGAGGGTTTGCCTCTCTCGGGTTATGTCTTGACACAGCCGCTTTGGCGGGAATGACGTTTCGGAGGATTTACGACCGCGCGCCTCAGAACGCCGGCGCCACGTGACGGCTGAAGCGCTCCATGGAGGCGAGGACCTTGTCCTGCTTGAGGCCGCCGAAGTGGAAGCAGAGTCCGATGTGGGTGGGGCCCACGACGTCGGTGATGACCTTGAGGTGCTCGATGCAGGTTTCGGGTCCGCCGAACACGCCGCGGTTGTCCTGCACCATCATGTCGTAGGCCAGGCGCTCGTAGATCTTGTCCACCATGGGCGCCCGGGCGGGGTCCAGCCGGACCTCGTCCAGGGCGAATTCGCGCCAGCGGTGCCAGGCGTCCTCCACCTCGGCCCGGGCCCGGCGGTCGTCCTCGCCGACGTAGATCGGGTACATGACGAAGACGTCGTGGTCGTCCTGGGAGAACCCTGCCTCCCGCAGGCTCTCGAGATAGACCTCGATGCGGGGGCGCTGCTCGGCGTTGCTGCCGATCCACGGCAAGGTCATCAGGTGGTAGCCGTGGCTTCCGATCATGCGGAAGTTGTCCAGGTCGCGGTTGGCGGGCACGTAGACGGGCGGATGCGGCTGCTGGACCGGTCGGGGCCGCACGGTCATGCCGTGGTAGCTGAAGTACTCGCCGTCCCACTCCACGGTTTCCTCGGTCCAGGCCATGCGGATGATGTCCAGGGCCTCCACCAGGCGGGGCTGCGCGGTGGGCCAGTCGTGGCCGTACACCTCGTACTCGTGGGGGCTCATGCCCCGGCCGGCGCCGAACAGCAGGCGACCGCCGGAGAGGAGGTCCAGCATGGCGTAGTCCTCGGCGATCTGCAGCGGGTGGTGCATGGGCACCAGCGACACGGCCGAGCCGAGCTGGATGCGCCGGGTGCGCTGGGAGGCGGCCGACAGGAGCATCTGGGGGCTCGGCATCATGCCGCCGAACAGGCGGAAGTGGTGCTCGGTGACCCAGAGGCTGTCGAACCGCATGTCCTCGGCGGCATCGATCTGCTCCAGCCAGCGGGCGTAGAGCTCGGGTGAGTCTCCGTCCAGCTCGGGAACGTAGGTATTGAGCAGATAGTATCCGAACTTCATGACGGTCCTTCGCTTTCGGGATTCTCCGACGTCCTTGTCCGCGCGGTGCTCTCCAGCCGTTTCCTCAACGACTCCAGGTCCGGCTCGATGATCTGCAAGTGCTCCGGCGGCACGCCCACGCTGGCCGCCTGCTTGAGGCCGTGGCCGGTAATGTTGCACACCACCATGTCGGCGGCGGCGATGACCCCCTGCCCCCGCAGGCGTATGGCCGCGGCCAAGGAAACGGCGCCGGACGGCTCGGCGAAGACCCCGGCCATGCGACTCAGGAGAGATTGGGCTTCCAGGATCTCGTCATCCGTCAGCGCCACGCCCTTCCCGTTGCTGGCCCGCACCGCGCGCAGGGCCCGCTGCCCCAGCGCGCTGGGGTGGCCCACCCGGATGCTCTCCGCCACCGTGGTTCCCGCGGCCACCGGCTCCACCGTGGCGCTGCCGTTCTCCAGCGCCGCGGCGATGGGGGCCGCGGCCTCGCTCTGGGCCGCCACCAGCCTGGGAAAGCGATGCGCCCAGCCGAGGCCGTGCAGTTCCTGGTAGCCCTTCCACATGGCCGCCAGACCCGCGCCCCCGGCGGTGGGATGGATGATCCAGTTCGGCACATGCTCGTCGAGCTGATCGAACAGCTCGTAGGCGTAGGACTTCTTGCCCTCGTTGCGGTACGGGTTGGTGGACAGGCAGTCGTACCAGCCGAATTCCCGCACGGCTTCCCGGTAGAACGGACCGATGTCGTCGAGGCTCCCGTCCACCATCACCACCTCGGCACCGCAGGCGCACGCCTGGATCACCTTGGCCATGTCGGTGGCGGCCGGCACCATCACGACGCTGCGCAGGCCCGCGGCCGCGGCATAGACGGCCACCGACGCGGCGGCGTTGCCGGTGGAGGGCACGGCCACGGTGTCGAAGCCCAGCTCCACGGCGCGGGAGATGCCCACGGAGTTGCTGCGGTCCTTGAGGGAGCCCGAAGGCAGCAGCGTGTCGTTCTTGAGGTAGAGCCGCTCCATCCCCAGATGCCGGCCCAGCCGGCCGCAACGGGTGAGCGGGGTGTAGCCCTCGCCCAGGGACACCACCGAGGCGCGGCTCTTCACCGGGAAGAAATCGAACCAGCGCCAAAGCGTCTGGTCGGTGCTGGCGCGGATGACGCGCACGTCGGAGCGGGTGAGGTGCGTGAGGTCCATCCGCACCTCCAGCACGCTGCCGCACGAGCCGCACGCGAAGGTGTCGTCGGTCACCGCCTCCCAGCCGCACTGCGGACAGCGCAACGCCGCGATCCTGCCCATGACGTCCTCAGGCCCCGGCTTCCCGGACGCCTTCCCACAGCACCTCCACGGGGTGGAGTGCCCGGCGTCCGGTGAGATGCTCGATCTGCTGCCGGCAGGAGATCCCCGAGGCCACCACGCGGGTGTCCTCCGATTCGGCCTCCACCGCCGGCACCAGGCGGCGGTTGGCGATGGCCACGGACACGTCGTAGTGCTCCTTCTCGAAGCCGAAGGAGCCGGCCATGCCGCAGCAGCCGGAGTCCACCTCGCGGACCTCGTGGCCGGCCTCACGCAACACCGACACCGTGGGCGCCATGCCCACCAGCGCCTTCTGGTGGCAGTGGCCGTGCAGCAGCACCGGCGGCTTGGGAGCGCCGCCGTTCTTCAGCGAGCCCGCCACTTCGTCGCGCATCAGCAACTCCTCCACCAGCAGCGTCTGGCCGGCCACCAGACGCGACGGCTCGTTGCGCAGGAGGTCGGGGTACTCGTCCCGGAGCGTCAGGATGCAGGACGGCTCCAGTCCCACCACCCGCACCCCCTGCTCCACGTGGGGCAGCAGCCGGGCCACGTTCCAGGCGGCGTTGTCCTTGGCCTCCTGCAGCATGCCCTTGGAGATCATCGGCCGGCCGCAACAACGCCGGGGAACGGTCATCACGCGATAGCCCAGATGCTCCAGCAGACGCGTGGCCGCCACCGCCACGTCGGGCGTGTTGTAGGTGTTGAAGGTGTCGTGGAACAGGATCACCGAGCCCCGGGCGCCGCTTCCCCCCGCATCGCGCTTGTTCCACCATGCTTCGAAGTTGTTGCGGGCAAAGCTCGGCAGCGGGCGCCTGCGGTCGATGCCCAGGAAGCGGTCCAGGAACCAGCGGTTGACGAAGCTGCCGTTGACCCGGTTGGCGACGGGCGCCAGCAGCGAGCCCCAGCGGCTCAGGGCGCCGATGCGGCCGAACAGGCGGCTCCGGAGCGAGACCCCGTGCACCTGCTGGTAGTGGTGCAGGAACTCGTACTTGAGCTTGGCCATGTCCACGTTGGAGGGGCATTCGGCCTTGCAGCCCTTGCACTCGAGGCAGAGGTCCAGCACCTCGTGGAGTCCCTCGCCGGTGAACTCGGAGCGGGGCACCTTGCCCGACAGCACCGCGCGGAAGGCGGTGGCGCGCCCCCGGGTGGAGTGCTGCTCCTCCAGGGTCGCCATGTACGACGGGCACATGGTGCCGCCCAGGGTCTTGCGGCAGGCGCCGGTGCCGTTGCACATCTCCACCGCCGCCACGAAGCCCCCCTGGTCGCTGAAGTCCAGCATGGTGTCGGGCTGCCAGGTCTTGTAGGAGGTGCCGTAGCGTAGCGAGTCGGTCATGGGCGGCGCGTCCACGATCTTCCCGGGGTTCAACAGGTTCTGCGGGTCGAACAGGCGCTTGACCTTGCGGAACTCCTGGTACAGCTCGGGTCCGAAGAGCTTCTCGTTCAGGTGGCTCCGGGCCAGGCCGTCGCCGTGCTCGCCGGACATGGCGCCGCCGAACTCCATCACCAGGTCGGAGAT
>CAZVUC010000078.1:0-55407 GCA_964630405.1 uncultured Syntrophobacterales bacterium
GACGTAGACGCTGAAGAAGTACATGAGAGCCGGGAAGACGGCCACCAGCATGATGGTGGAGTAGGGCACGCCGGTGAGCTCCGACATGATGAAGCCGCCGGCGCCCATGATCGGGGGCATGAACATGCCGCCGATGGAAGCGGCGGGCTCGACGGCGCCTGCCACGTGCGGCTTGAAGCCGGCCTTCTTCATCATGGGGATGGTGAAGTTGCCGGTGGATACGGTATTGGCGATGGCGCTGCCGGAGATGGAGCCGAAGAGACCACTGGCGATGACCGCGACTTTGGCCGGGCCGCCGACCCGGTGGCCCACCGCCGCAAGCGGGAAGTCGACGAAGAAACGCTGGGCTCCGCTCGTCTCGAGGAAGGCCCCGAAGATGACGAACAGGATCACGTAGGTGGCCAGCACGTTGGCCATGATGCCGAAGACCCCGTCGCTCTTGTAGAAAATGCTGGTGCAGAGGGCCGGGAAAGTGTCGCCGGCGTGGGAAATGAGATCCGGCATGGTGTCGCCGTAGACCCCGTAGAACAGCATGACGCCGCCGAGGACAACGAAGACGTTCCCCACCACCCGCCGCGCCAGCTCCACGCCGATCAGCACGCCCGCCACGGCGACCCACTGGTCCAAGACGGTCTCGGCGCCGACCCTGTAGTTGATCGCCTCGAAGTTCCACATCCAGTAGCCGATGCACAGCACCGACGCGGCCATCAGCAGATAGTCGGCGATCCGCCCCGGCACGCTCCTCGAGCGGTAGACGAGGAACACGAGCACGTAGGTGATGATGACGTAGATCCCGCGATGGTACTGGGTGGCGGCGGGGACCAGCACCGCGGAGTATGAGTAGAACAGCACCAGGACGAGCGCGAGGACATCGAACAGCCATCGCTCCGCCACGTTCAGTTTCTCGAACATGCGCCTCGCGTTGGTCAATCACGGGTGGTGGAGCGATTCACTCCGCCGCCACCGCTTGCATCTCACCCCGGAAGGAGGGTTCTCCTCCCGCTCACATCACGCCCTTCTCTTTCCAGAACCGCTGTGCTCCCGGATGCAAGGGCGTTACGATACCCTTGGTCCCGTCCTTGACGCTCATCTCCTTGAAGGTCTTCTTCTGGTTCCGCATGTAGGCGAGGCCTTCGTCGGTGTAGACCTTGGAGAGCAGGTCGTGGACGACGTCCGCGGACACCTTGGAATTGGCGACCCACAGCGTGGAGTCCTGGAACGACGGGGCGGTCTTGTCGACGCCGCGGTAGGTGCCGGCGGGCACCGCCAGCTTGGCGAAGTAGGGGTACTTCTTGAAGAAGCCGCTGTCTTCGGCGTCCCTGGCGAGATCCACCAACTCGATGTCGTTGGTCTGTGCCGCCATGATCACCGCGCCGCTGGGAAACGCGGTGAACAGCCAGAAGGCGTCGAGCTGGTTGTTGCCGAAGGCGGCGGCCGCGTCGTTGTACCCCATGGCGTTACGCTTGATCTTGTCCCAGACGCCCATGTGGGTGAAGAACAGTTCGCAGTTGGCAAACGCGCCGGAGCCCGCGTTGCCCACGCCGACCCGCTTGCCCACCAAGTCCTTGACGCTGCGGATGCCCGACCCCTTGCGCACCACCAGTTGCGCCGGCGCTCCGTACAGGTACGACACCGCGAGCACGTCCTTGTACCGGCGTTTGTCGTTCTTCAAGCGGCCGTTGTGCCCGAGGTACACGTGGCCGGAATAGACCACGCCGAACTGCATTCTGCCCGCGTTGACCTTGCGCAGGTTTTCCACCGAGCCGGCCGAGGACTGGGCCCTGACCTTGTAGTCCTTGGACTTCTTGACCGGATCGTAAGTCTGGATGGAGTTGGCCACGATCTGGAACGTGCCGCCCGCGGGGCCGCCGCCGAAAACGATGCGCTTGCCCGCCAGGACGGTAGACGGGTAAACAAGAACGCAGGCCGCCAACGCGGCCCCTGCAGCCAGGACCGCTCTGCGATTCAACATGGTCGTTCTCCTTTCCAGGTTTTTCGATCCAACAGCCTCTGCTCAAAAACAGTAATGACTTACGACCGATTGTCAATCCTCTCAATCGGGAAGGACCCGGTAGACGGCTCAAGGATGCTTGAACGGCGTCATCCGTCTGATATATCGTCCGCAGCAACGGCGCACGAAAGGAATGATTCATGGGAGAAGCCCGGCCCATTCCCAGCGCGGCAGCCCAGGCCATCGACAATCTCCTCGACGATTGCGCGTCCGTCCAGCGCGATCAGCATGTCGTCATTCTCGCGGCCGTGGACGGACTTTACGGCGGCGCCAACGTCGTCGACGAGACCGCCGTCGCCTGGATCCAGCAGGGTGTGCAGGCCCGCGGCGCCCACGCGACGGTGATGTGGGTCGACCTCCCCGTACGCCGTACCGTCATCTGGCCTGACATCCCCACGCGCGAGACGGTGTGGCGCATCCCCGGTCCGGTGAAATCGGTGATGCGCGGCGCCGACCTGCTCATCAGCCACGTATTGGACTTCTCCACCGAGGAAGAACTGAAGGAATGGCCGGAGCTCCTGGCGGAGACCAAGGTGCACTTCGTGCGCAACATGGCCACGACGGCCGGCCTGCTTTCCACCGCCTGGGCGCGAATGCCGCATGCGCTGGTCACGGAGCTTCGTTTGCGCACCGCGGAACTCATCCGCCCCGACAGCCGTTGGGAGCTGACCAACCCCAACGGAACCCACCTGGAGGGCACGGTCGGTCCGGCGACAACGAACTGGGGCAGCTACACGGCGCCGCGTGGGCGCAGGGGATCCTTTCCCGAGGGCATCTATCCCGCGATCAACCCGGTCGGCATGCAAGGCGAACTGGTGTTCGACCGGATGCTGCCCGTATGGGCGCGGGACATCGGGGTCCCGCCGCGTTTCGCCCGTCCCGTGACCGTCACGATCCAGGATAACCACATCACAAGCTTCAAGGGGGGCGAAGAGGCCAGGACACTCGAGGCGTTCTACATGGAACTCGCCAAGGTGCTGGGAGAGGACCAGGGGTACGAAATGCGTGCGCCGCACGGCGGCATCCACCCCGCGGCCCGCATCCGTCCCGCGCTGTGCCCCGACGTGGAGTACCGCGAATTCCTCCATTCCTTTCACCCGTCCAGCATTCACCTGCATCTGGGCAATCACCGGTACAACGATGATTTTCCCTACTGTCTCCACGCGGCGCCGGAGCTCCGCGGCTCCACTCTCAAGGTGGACGGGCGGGTCCTGCACGACGGAGACCGGCTGGGCGTCATGGACCACCCGAGCGTGGTGGCCATGGCGGCGGCGTATCCGGATCGTCCGGCGAGTGACGCCGAACGGTGGCTCTAGACGGATGCCTGGCGGCGCAAACGGACATCCCGGGCGCCGTACGAGCGCGTGGAAGTAGAGGACCGGCATGCCTGACTGGAAGATGTTCTCCGCGGACGACCACGTGGATCTTGCATATCTCCCCGGAGACCTCTGGGAGAAGCGGGTTCCAGCGGCGTATCGCGACCGCGCGCCACGGCTTGTCGAGACCGCCGCCCATTGGCACTGGGAGATGGAGGGGCGCGTGATGGGGACTCCCCAGGAGAAAGATGCCGCGACCACGACGACCTTCGGACACTGGAGCACGCCAGTGGAGCACGAAGGGGGGAGGTGGCGGCCCACGACGCCTGAACTCCGTTTGGCCGACATGGACCGGGACGGAGTGGAGACACAGGTGTTGTACGGCGGACTGACCAGGGGTTTCGGCGTCAGGGACCCGGACCTCAACACCGTGGTGACACGCGCCTACAACGAGTGGACCGCCGACTTCTGCGCGGCGGCACCCGAGCGTCTCGTCGGTTTGGGATGGATCCCGACTCACAGCGTCGAAGCCGCCATCGAAGAAATGCACTACTGCGCGAAGCTTGAATTGAAAGGGGTGCAGTTCCAGGCGTTTTTCGCGGAGAAGAGACTCTGGGACACGGTATGGGAACCGCTATGGGACGCGGCGGAAGAGACCGGACTTCCCGTCTCTTTCCATGTCGGAGGCGGCCAGTGGAGCACCCAGGGAGAGAGGCCGCCGGGACGCGGCGTCCAGACCACTTCCACCACCGTGGCGCCGATACAGCTCGACGAGGTGCTCGTGTCGGTGGTCATGTCCGGGATTCTGCACCGCCACCCCGGGCTCAGGGTGGTGCTTGGGGAAAGTTCGATCGGATGGATCCCCTTCGTGCTTCACCGCATGGATTGGGAGTACGACGTCCGGATGAACAAGGGGAGGGGAGGCGATGCGGCAGCTTTGGAGATGCGGCCGTCCGACTACTACCGCCGTCAGGTCTACGCGACCTTCCAGTCGGATCCCATCGGGGTGAAACTTCTGGAGGAGGTCGGCGTGGACAACGCCCTGTGGGCCTCCGATTACCCTCACGGCGACTCCGTGTGGCCGCGGTCACACGAAACCGTGGAGGAGGAGTTCGCCCAGGTGGACGAGGCGCTGGTACGGAAGGTGACGCGAGACAACGGCATGAAGCTTTACCTTGGCAAGGAGTAGCCGCTTGGAGAACAGCCAGCGAGTCGCGGTCGTAACCGGCGGGGCGAGTGGTATCGGGCTGGGGATCGCGCGCCGCCTCGCCGAGCAAGGCATGGCGGTGGTGGCCGCGGATTGGAACGCGGCCGCGTGCGCCGCGGCGGTGGCGAGCCTGAGCGGCTGCGGGGCTCCAACGGCGGTCGTCGAAGCGGACGTCGGGACGGAAACAGGCTCCGCCGAGGCCATCGAAACCGCGGTTACGCGCTTCGGCCGCATCGATCTCCTGTGCAACAACGCCGCCATCCACCCCATCGCCACGATCGAGGAGATGGACGTCGCGGCCTGGAACGATGCTTTCCGGGTGAACGTGACCGGCGCCCTCCTGTGCAGCCAACGGGCCTTGCCCCACATGAAGCAGCGAGGGGCGGGAACCATTGTGAACATCGGATCGGTGAGCGGCGTATCCCCGTACGTTGGCGGCGGAGCCTACGCGGTCACCAAGGCGGCACTGGCGATGCTGACGAGGGTGCTGGCCCTCGAGGCCGGACCATTCGGAATCACCGTGAACTGCATCGCTCCGGGTTCCGTCCGGCACCGGACCGAAGCCGGTGGGAACACGGCCCACATACCCGTGGGCCGGGGCGGCACCATCGGTGACGTGGCGTCACTCGTCGCCTTTCTCGCATCCGCGGAAGCCCGGTACATGACAGGGGCGACGTTGGTGCTTGACGGAGGAGCTACCGCCGGCCGCAAACGGGCCGGAGGCACAGGCGAAGGATAGCCGGAACGAGGAGGCGAAGCCTGGGAGCGGCACCAGGGCGCCTTGACAAGGATGGCGGCCTGACGTAGTAGTCATCGCCACGATGGAACCTACAGCCCGTCTCGCTGAAACGGCGGCATCCGGACTCGCCTGGGCGATGTCCGAGAGGCTGCCGTTTATCCTTAGAGCCGCGGCGTTCATGGCCGTGGCGGGCGTGCTCTTGTACGTCAGTCTGGCCGCCGCCTATCCTCCCGTCCACGATGCCATGCATGACTTCCGTCACGCGTTGGCCATTGTTCCGTGCCACTAACCGACATCCTGTCCGCTCCATTCACATTGCACCGTTCGAGCATGACCCGTTACGTCGCCGGGCGCCTGCTGTTCCTGCTTCCCGCAGTGTTGTTGTCGGGCGCCCTCCCAAGCCCTGCCGCCGCTCGGGTGGACAAAGGCGCGATAAGGGTCGAGGTGTCGCCGGACACCGCCCTGCTGCGTCCCCTGAAGGACGCCGCCAGGATCACCCTCGACGTCGAAGAAGCAGACGGACGATCCGGCGCTCCAGTGGACCTTTCCATCCGGCTCACGGCTCCGCCGCCCGGCAAACTCGTTTCCACCGACTTCCCGCTCATCGAGGGGACCCGTCTCATCGAGATGAACCTTCCCAAGGTGTACGGGACGCTTTCCTGGAGCTACGTCTTTCCCATCCGGGGTGAGTACCGGCTCGACGTGAGCGCCACGGACGGGCAAGGGCGTCGACTTGAGCGTTCCTTTGCGCTCCACGTGCGCGAAAGCCGCGCGAGAATGGCCTTCCTTGCGGGGTTCGTCGCCGCGCTCTTCCTGCTCGGTTTCATCGCCGGGAGGATCTTCTCCGCGCCGGCAGGGGTAGCGGCAGTACTGATGATCGCGATCCTGCATGGCGCCGAGCCGGACCGCGGGCTCGGCGCGGATACCAACCACACCGCTCGCTCGAAAGCGGAACTGACAGTCGCCTCGCCACGCGTGGGCGCCCCGAGCACCATACGATGGCGCGGCACGGAGTCCCCATCGGCGAAGCCCGTGCCCGCGATGGTGACCCTGAGAGTGCTGCAGCTCGAGAAGGGCAGGGAAATCTTCACCCTGAACCGGGTGCCCACGGACGGCGCCCTCGATCTCCGGTTTCAGTTCACGGACGCCTCGCCCCATCGGGTGGTGGTAGCCGCGACTCCCCGCGGCCGGCAACAGATGACCGAGGTCGCACAAACCGTCGCGGTGGAGTCGGCCACGGCGCCCCTCGGCATCCGCGTCAGGCCGGTCCTGCTCTTTCTTCTGGTCGTCCTGGCCGGGCTCGCCGCCGGCCGGTTCAGCAAGAGAAGGCGCCTTCCGTTGCCTTGGGCGGCCAGACGCGTCAAGATCAACCCGAAGGAGGCATCATGATCGATCTGTATACTTGGAGAACCCCCAACGGCCGCAAGGTATCCGTCATGCTGGAAGAGCTGGAGATGCCCTACGAGGTCCATCCGATCAACATCGGCAAGGACGAGCAGTTCGCGCCCGACTTCCTGGCCATCAGCCCCAACAACAAGATCCCGGCCATCGTCGACCAGGACGGCCCCGGCGGCGGTCCCTACAGCCTGTTCGAGTCCGGCGCCATCCTCCTGTACCTCTCGGAGAAGGCCGGCGGCCGGTTCCTGCCCGAGGAATCCCGGGCCCGCTACGACGTGATGCAGTGGCTCATGTTCCAGATGGGCGGAGTAGGGCCCATGTTCGGCCAGGCGCACCACTTCCTCGGCGCCAAGGAGCAGGTCCCCTACGGCATCAACCGGTACAAGAACGAAACCCGCCGGCTCTACGGAGTGATGGAGAAGCGCCTGTCCGACTACGAGTACCTGGCCGGCGAATACTCGGTGGCGGACATCGCCACCTACCCTTGGGTGGGCCGGTACGAGAGACACCAGGTGGATCTGGCCGACTTCCCGCAGGTCAAGCGCTGGTTCGACGCCATCGGCGCCCGCCCCGCGGTGCGACGCGGCATGCAGGTGCCGCCGGACGCGTAGCACCGGAGGACACAACCCGGTCGTCGTTTGACAAGCCGCGCGGGGCCGTGCGAGAAACGCACCTCACGGCCTCGTAACGGGTCCCCGTGCGTGTCCGGACGCCGATGGCCGTGCTAGACTTCCCTGTACGCCCCCGTAGCTCAGCAGGATAGAGCACAGGATTCCTAATCCTGGTGTCGTGAGTTCGAGTCTCGCCGGGGGCACACCCACCTTCTCACGGGCCGACGAGGGCCTCCAGGTACGCCTTCCGGCAATCGGCGAGCAGCGCATCGGTATCCTCGGCAAGCATGAGGCCAGCGGCGACCAGAGCCTCCACGGCGGCTCGTACCCGTCGGAGGTAGTCATCCACGCTCGCGTACCTTTCCTCCAGCGACGGGCGCGGATCGCCGTCGGCCTCACGGTCGGCGCGATTCCGGGGGAAGGGGATAGAGGAACCCAGCAAGCCGGCCAACTCGCCTTCCGCCAACTCGTGGGTTTGCAGGTTCCATCCGGTATGGGTGGCCAGGGGTACGGTGACCCAGGGAAGGCGAATCCCCGCGACATCGTTCCCGTCCTCATCCACTGCGGGTACGAGGACAGTGTAACCGGCCCCGTCCGTCGGGGCCTGCGGACGGGCGTCGATGACGCCCTCGGCAACGTCCTCACCGTAGTCGAGGAACAGTTGGCGGTTGTGGAGGCCGGTGCATGCCGCGCCGGGGATCGCCGGGAACTCCGTTCGCAGGCTGTCCGGGGTCGCCAGTGTGCCGTCGGCGTTTCGAGGGATGTGGCTCGGAGGCGGGGCGGTACCGTCGGTGGCCCAGCGGTCCATGGCGACGAGGAGGGCGCGCAGGCCCGGACCGATGCTCACAGGGTTGCTCGGGTGCCGGGTCTTGCCCTGTTCGGCCCGGGTGCCGTAGGGCGCGTTGTGCTGGGTGCTGGCGAACAGATACATGCGCACGCCGTCAGGCAAGGGGACATCGTTTCCGCGCCCGTCGGTGTGGGCCAGCGCTCCCCGCTTCTGCCAGTACTCGGTGGAGGTCTGGGTATGGAGCACAAGGGGATCGGTGGCGGGGCGCTTGAGAATTCCGTCGCTCCGGCCCGTCTGCGGGTCCTCCATGACGTTGTAGGCGAAGGGGAAGAGCTCCGGCTCGAGCTGGTTGGTGTGCTGCTGACACGAGGTGACCGGACGGGCGAACTCGTAGTTGAGGAACATCCGTCCGCCGCCGGAGGCGTGGGGGGCGATGGCGTCGAACACCCGCCGACCCTGCTCGTCCTCGTTGAACCCCTGATAGACCAGGTCCCGCAGGAAGCGGCCGCTCTGGGAGCGGCCCCAGGCATAAGCCTTCTCGACACCTCTGCCGCCGGCCAGGGGGTTGGGGTTGCCGGCGCCGTCCCTTTCCTCGCGGCGCAGGAACGAGACGAGATCGCGCACCGCCGCGAACCCGAGACCCAGCACCAGCGGCGCCCGCGCCGTGTACACCAGCTCGTAGACGGCCCCCGGAACGAATCCGTCCGGCAAGTGGAGATGGGAGGCGCTCGGAGTGATCTCCCGTGATCCGTTCCCGCCCTCAACGGCGAACGCCCAGTCGGTATGCGGGATGACCTCCCGCTGGCCGTAGGAGCGCATCCTCACCGTCAACTCGGCCTGTGAGCTGTCGGGATTCGCGGCGGGGTAGCCGCGGACACGCGGATCGCCGCTCAGGGGCTGGGAACGGACGCCGGGACGGGTGACGCAGATCTCGGTGCGCACGAGCCGCTGGATGGGCGCGCCGTGCTCGGTGGCAACCGGAACGTCCAGCACCATCCCATCCTTCCAGGGGACGAGGTCTCCCTGCCAACCCGAAGTGACCCAGGTGAAGCCCCATCGCATCAGGAACCCGTTGCCGGCGTGTTCCAGGCTCACGGGATCGTTGCACTCCGGCGCGTCGTTGAGAAACATCAGCGCCCGCTTGCTGCCCCGGTTGGGCGCCTCGTAGAGCACGCGGCCGTTTCCCCGGTCCATGTCCTTCGGCCGCAGAATGTGGACATCGCACGAGTACTCCACGGCGCCGCGTTCGTTCCGGGGCGCGTTGTCGAGGTTGACGATGCCGGCGTTGCGGGGATCGTCGGGCGCTACCTCGCCGAAGGCCTTTCCGGCGACGATCTCGTAGGCTCCGGCCGGGCCGAACTCGTGGCCGGCCGCGAACGGTCGGCTGCGACTGACGACGAGACGGGTCAACATGAATGGAACCTCCAAATGACGAGTAATGCGAACATCATCATGACCCACCGAGGCTGGTTGGAACAAGTCCGGGGCGGGAGTCGGCGCCGGGCGCTTCATCATAGGGCCGGAATCGGCTAGGTTGAGCGTTTGCACGCAACGCTGGAGCATTCTTTGAGGAGGACGTCGACATGATCAAGCCCACCGCACTGAAACGGGGCCATTACGAATGCAGGTCCCTGGACGACACATTGCCGATACTCACGGACCTGCTGGCGTTGGAGGTAGTGCGTCAGGGGTCGGGACAGGCCACGGTGAAGCACCCCAATACGGACTGGGAGCTGGTGGTCCACGAGGGCTCCCCGGAGGCGGCGGAGAAGCCGCATCTGCATCACTACGGCGTGCGGGTCGAAACCCTCGAAGAGGTGAACGCCGCCTACGATTACCTGCAGTCGCAGAAGGAACGCTACAAGCTCAAGCGCGTCAGCCGGCCCCATGAGAACCACTTCGCTCATTCGGTTTATTTCCGCGAGCCCGGCGGCAACGACTGGGAGATCGAGTACTACGACCATGAGGCGGTGGAGCGGGGTCAGCGGAACGCCATCAACCCGTGGCGCGAGAAGATGCCGGAGGAGCGGTTTCCCGGGCGCGGCTACCTGCCCCAGGCGCTGAGCCACGGCACCCGCGAATGCGACGACAAGGAGATCAGCGCGAAGTTCTACAGCGAGGTGCTGGGGCTGGAGATCGCCGGCGGCGGCCGGTCCTCCGTCTACATCAAGCATTACGACACGCCCTGGTACGTGGTGGTGCTGCCGGGCCGCACGCGCCACTACGTGTCGTCGCTGAACCGGTTTACATTGCAGGTGGAGACCGAGCAGGAAGTGGTCGACGCGCACAGGGCGTTCCGCACTTCCGGCAAGGACGTCGGCATCGGCGAGGTGCAGGACCTGCAGGAGGACAACGGCGAGGTCTCGTTCGTGCTCAGCGACCTGGACCAGAACTGGTGGGATATCTGCGCCGCCAGGTAGGCGTACCGCCTCGGACGGAAACAGGGGAGACGCGAGAATGTGGTTCATTGCACTGAGAAGCGCGGTCAAGCCCAGGGAAGAGTGGACCGTGACGCTGGACGACCATCTGTCCTGGATGAAGCGCCAGCACGAGGCGGGGAAGATCATCATGTCCGGGCCGACGCCGGACCGCAAGCTCGGCATCTACCTCATACGGGCGGACTCGCGGGAAGAGGCGGAAGGCATCGCAGGCAGCGACCCCTACACCGCGGCCGGCTTCTGCACGTTCGAGCTGATCGAGTGGGAGCTGCACCAGGTGATGGGGGCCGGGCCGTTCTCCCTGGCGGAGATCAAGGCCCACGGGGGGTAGGGCTCACCCGACTACGCCCCAGCCCCACGCCGCCGGGATGGCTTCCGCGGGAATGAGGTCTCGGGCGGGGCTACAGGGCGGCGGCCGAGAACGTGCGGCGCCAGGCGAAGGCGCGTTGCTCGAAGCGGGCGATGACGCCGTACTCGATGATCAGCATCAGGATCACGAACAGCAGGACCCACGCCAGCACCTGCTCCATGTCGAAGCTCTCGAACCAGAAGAAGAACATGTAGCCGATGCCGAACTTGATGCCGAAGGTCTCGGCCAGGGCGACGATCTTCCACGTCATGCCGAAGGAGTAGCGGAACGCGGACATGAGGTACGGCATGAGTTGCGGAATGTAGACTTTCCGAACCATCATCTGCTTGCTGGCCTTGAAGGACTTGCCCATGTCCATCAGGCTCTTGTCCATGGCCTTGGTGCCTTCGGCCATGTTCACGGTCACGAAAGGCGTGACCACCGCCATCACCGCCACCAGACTCCCGGTCTCGCTGAATCCGAACCATAGCACCGCGAGGAAGACCATCAATATGGTGGGTATGGTCAGGAACAGCGGAATCAGGCTCATCAGGGAATACTCCACGGTCCTGCGGAGTCCCATGGCCAGTCCGATGCCGATGCCCGCGAGCATCGCTACCGTGAACGCGATCACGATACGGAACAGCGTGATGCCGATGTGGAAGTAGGCCGAGTTGCCCTCGGGACCGGGCTCCACGAGGATACGCCCCATGGTCTGGAGAATCCGCCACGGGTTCGGCAGCACCTCGGGCAGCGTGAACAGCGAGCCGATCCACCACACCAACACCAGCGCCGCCATGGACGCCGCACGCATGTAGAAACGCATGCTCATTCGGCCTGTTGCTCCAGTACGGAGAAAAACTCCCGCACCAGCTCTTTCTCCATGTCGAACAGGCGCGGGTCCTCGGGCTGCCTCGGCCGCGGCAGGTCCACTTCGACGTGTCTGAAGATGCGCGCCGGCTTGGTGCTCATCATGTAGACGTCGTCGGAAAGGTAGACGGCCTCGCGCAAGTCATGGGTGACGAAGAGGATCGTGGTCTTCGCCCGTTCGAGGATATCCATCAGGTCGATGCGCATCTTCCGCGCGGTGATCTCGTCCAGGTGGCTGAAGGGCTCGTCCATCAGAAGGACATCGGGCTCGATGGCCAGGGCGCGCGCGATGGCCACGCGCTGCTGCATGCCGCCGGAAAGGTTGAGTGGATAGTTGGGCTCCTGACCTCCCAGGCCGACCATTTCAAGGTACTTGGTGACGCGGTCGCGCCACTGTTGGCGCGGCACGCCCTGGGCCTCCAGCGCGAAGCGGATGTTGTCCTCTACCGTGAGCCAATTGAGCAGGCGGGCGCTCTGGAACACATAGCCCACGTGAATGGCGCCGTCGGTCGACTGGGCCGAGGGGTATACGGTGACGCTGCCGCCGTTTTCCACCTCGATGCCCGCGATGACGTTCAGGAGCGTGGACTTTCCGCAGCCGGAGGGACCCACCAAGCTCGCGAACTCTCCCTCCTTGACATCCAGGCTCACGGCGTCGAGCACCACGAACTCTTCGCCGCCGCCGGGAGCGGGAAATTTCTTTGACAACTTGTCTACGTGAACGACCGTTGAAGCCATGAACGACACCTGTATTGGACGAAGAGTTTGAGGGCTGCTTGACGTACCATCAGGTGGCCACCTGATGACGCCAGCGGAAAGCGCGCCGCTCCCAGGACCGGAATATCAGCACGTCCACCAGGACCATGAACACCATGAAGCTCACCCCCCAGGCCAGCATCATGTCCACCCGGGTGTCCTGGAAATGGAACACCAGCATCTGTCCGACTCCGCTGCCCACGGCGAAGGCCTCTCCCACCAGCACGATCTTCCAGGAAAGCGAGAGGGCGATACGCATGGAGGAGAAGAGATAGGGCATGAGCTGCGGAACGATCACCTTGCGGACGATCAGGTGCCGGTTCGCCTTGTAGACCTTGGCCATGTCGATGACTTCCTTGTCGATGGCCTTGGTCCCCTCCCAGACGTTGAGCGCCACGAAGGGAAAGACGATGAGCACGGTCGTGAAGACCGGTCCGATGTCCGAGAGCCCGAACCACAACACTCCCAGAAACGCCCAGCAGATGGCCGGGAACGTGAGCAGCACCATGATCCAGCCGTCCAGGAACGCCTCCACGTGCCGGTGGAGTCCCATGATCAGCCCGGCGATGCCGCCGATGACCATGGCGAAGCCGAGACCCAGTATGATCCGCCTTAGCGTGTCCCAGACCACGGTGTAGCTAGTGGGCTCCGAGTAGACAGTGACGAGCCGCTGGAGGAGCTCCTGCGGACCCGGCAGAAAAGCCGCCAGGAACAGCAGGGATACCAACTGCCACAGCAGCACGAAAGCCAGCAGTGTGAGGACCCCGGGCAGAAGACCGGGTTTGCCCTTGATCATGAGGAGAGCCTGTCAGAGATGGGGGTGGAGGGGTCCGGGCCCCGCGCCGGCCGAGGCCGTGACGGGGACCCGGACGCCTTGACGTCGACTAGTTGAGAATCAGCCCGTGCTTCTTCTTGTCCGGGACGAAGTCCAGGACGCCGCGCCGCTTGGCCATCTCAAGGAAGTTCCATTGAGTGTCCACGGTCTCCTTGTCCCATTTGGCCACGAAGATCTTCTTCTTCTGCAGCCAGTCCCTGTAGACGCCGGCCTCGGCCTTGTTCTTGATGCCGGTCACCTTGGCGAATTTGGCCTCGGCCTGGTCGAAGTTCTTGGGATCCCGGAGCCACTGCATGGACTCCATGACGGCCGCCGAGAAGTTCGCCGCGCGCTTCTTGTCCTCGTCTACCCACTCCCGCCAGCAGACCAGCGGGGCGGACCATACGATGGGCTGGCCGGTCTTCGACTTCCAGTAGTCGTTGGGCACGAACACCGAGCGGTACTTGTCGGGCTGTGACGCCGCGCGGACCGTCAGCGAACTGATGTTGAACATGGAGTCCACGTCGCCGCGGTCCAGCAGGGCCAGGAGCGCGGGGGCCGCGGCCTGCTTCAGGTCCACGTCCTTCTTGTTGACGATGTCCATGCCGTGGCCGTCGATGATGACCGCCCGGGTGGCCTTGAACGCGCCGGCGCCGGTGGACCAGGTGCCGAATTTCTTGCCGCGGAGGTCGCCGATGGACTTGACCGGGCTGTCCTTCTTGACGAAGACCTCCTGCATCACGGTCAGCCCGCCTCCGACGATGACGAAGTCAAGCCCTTTGGTGATCCTGGCAATGGCGGCGGTACCGGCGTAAGACGAGCAGGGCACTTCCTTGGCGGGCAACGCGGCCATGTGTCCCGCGAAGGGGCGGACGTCCACGTCGGCGTCGATGCCGTACTTCTTGAAGATCCCGGCCATCTCGCCCGACAGATAGAGCATGGAAATGATGCTGTTCCGCCCGGCGGTGACCTTGATCTTCTGGAGATCGGCGGCTGCCACCTCGCAGGCCAGGAAAGTCACGAGCGCAAGCGCCAGAAATGCTGTCCATGTGTAGCGTCGCATTTTCGCCTCCTTTGAATGGTTGCCGCCCGTACGGACAGGCAATGAAGCATACCCTCACAGTGTGCAACGTGGAAAACGACGAATAGTAGTTCGTGCCCGTTTCTTTGTCAATGCCGGTTCCAAGAAACTCTTGCCGTTACCCGGTGTTTGGATACGGTCCCCTCACGGCTTCAAATAGTCCTTCAACTCCATCTTCCGCCACAGTTCCGGGTCCGGCTCGATCCTCTTTTCGAACTCCTTCTCCACCGGCCGGGTGGCGTCGACCACAAGGTGCGTGGTCATGGGACCCCGGCCGGTGCGGGCCTCGTTGTAGGACACAGGATCGAGGTGCGCGCCCTTGACCCCCGGCATGATCAGCATGTCCTGGTCCGCCACCATCCGCGTGCTGAAGGCCCACGCCACCTCGCGCTCGTTGTAGACGTCCACGTCGTCGTCCACCACCACCACGGTCTTGCCGTAGTTGTCGGTGGACACCGCCACCAGGCCGGCTTGCTTGCCCTCGCCCGGGACCCGCTGCTGCAACGACACGTAAGTGCCCAGCCAGCCCATGGTGTTGACCGCCTTGACGGTGGGGAACTGGGTGCGCAGCCGGTCGTACATGCTCATCTCGGCGCTCACGTTGGGGCACAGGTTGTGCTCGATGTGCGCCGAGTCCAGGTGGTGATAGATGGCATCCTTGCGCATGGTGATGGCGCTCACGTCGATGACGTAGCAAGGCTTGTCGCCGACGCCGTAGTAGCCCAGGTACTCGGCGTAGGGACCGTCGGTTGCCATGGCGGAGGCATCGATGGTGCCCTCGATGACGATCTCCGCCTGCGCCGGCACCGGCACGTCCACGGTCTCGGCCTTGACAACCTCCAGGGACTCGCCGAGATAGCCGCCCATGAGGTCGAACTCCACCACCCCCTTGGCCTGGGACGCCTGCAGCACCGCCGAGTGGTGGCCGATGACCAGCGCGATCTCCATGGGCCGCCCCAACTCCGCGCAGCGTCGGGCGATGTAAGCGCCGTCGTTGCCGGGATTGATCATGCAGCCGAGCCGGTTCCTGCCCATGACCAGGTGACGGTAGATGCCCGCGTTGGGAACCCCCGTATCCGGCCACCGGGCGATCATGAAGCCGGCGCCGATGTACTTCCCGGCGTCGAGCTTCGAGTTGTGGATGATGGGCAGCATGCTCAGGTCCACGGCGTCGCCGATGTACTTCTTCTCCTTGACCGGCGCGTCCTCCTCGTCCACCCACACCGGATCTTCCCGCTGGGCCAGTTTCCTGCGCAGCACGTCGTAGATCTCCACCCGCGTCATGCTGCGCGGGTCGCAGCCGAGTCCCCAGGCCAGGAGGTCGAAGGAGCCGAACATGTTGGTGACCAACGGCAGCGAGCTGCCCTCGATCTCGGGGCAGTAGATCACCGGGTTGCGCCCCTCGGCCGCCAGCTTGTGCTGGATGATGCCGATCTCCAGGTAGGGGTCCAGCGGCCGCGTCACCTCGACGTAGTTGTCGGGTCCCGTCTCCCGCACCGCCTGAAGGAAAGTTCGCAGATCGGGGTTCATATGACAGCCTCCTTCATCGGTCGCCCTCCTGTACGAGAGGCAGGACTTCCTCGACGAACCGGCGGATCTGCGCCAGCTGGTCGGGGCCGGTAAAGCGCAGCACCGGCGTGCTGATGCCCATGTCCAGCCACTCCCGCAGCAGCACCGCACACTCCTCCGGCGCGCCGTAGGCGAGCCACGTGCCGATGACCTCGTCGCTGGGCGGGGCCAGCGGGTAGTACTCCTGGAAGTAGTGCTTCGACTCCTCGTAGGCCACCCGCTTGTCTTCATTGATGTTGATCATGCCGTGGATGCAGGTCTCGAAGCCGCCCAGGTCGCGCCCCTGCCGTTCCGCCACTTCCTGCATGAACTCCCAGCGGCGGCGGAACTCGTCGGGCGCTACGGCATCGGTCATGTAGCCGTCCCCCAGCCGTATCACCCGCTCCAGCGCGCGCTCCACGAGCGGGCTGCCGTCGAGGGGTCGCCGCGGGTTCACGGCGATCCAGATGGGGCAGGGACGCTGCACCGGCTTGGGCAGGATGTCGTAGTCCTCCAGCGTGTAGAAGCGCCCGCGGTGATGCACCTTGCCGTCGCTCCACAGAGCGCGCAGCAGCGCGATCCCTTCCTCCAGCCGCGGAGCGCGCTCCCTCGAGGTCTGCCCGAAGGCGCGCAGCTCGGGTTCGTGGCCGCCGCCGATGCACGCGCCCAGCACGGCGCGGCCGCCCGAGACGTGGTCCAGGCTCGCCCACTGGATCGCCAGCTCCACCGGGTGGCGCAGCGGAAAGGTGGCCATGCAGATGGTGCCGAGCCGCACCCGATCCGTGCGCGCGGCGAGGTTCGACAGCATCACGATGGAATCGAGCCGGGGTTTGTGGATGAAGCTGTCGCCCACCCAGACGGACTCGAAGACGCCGGACTCCTCGGCAAGGGTGGCGGAGGCGAAGAGGTCCTCCACGGTCGTGAGGCCGAACAGCACACCGCGGTTGGGAAGGCTCAGGCCCCATCGTGTGGGCAGATTACGCATCGTCATGTCCTGTCCGATCCGGCACGAGAACGGTTCACTCCTTCAACTCCTGCCATATCCGCTCCGGCGTCATCGGGAGGGTCTTCAGGCGCACCCCCACCGCGTTGTAAATGGCGTTGGCGATGGCGGGGGCGGCGGGGCCGAAGGGCAGCTCGCCGATCCCCTTCGCTCCATAGGGGCCGTCGGAAGGATCGCCCTCCACGAACATGGGTTCAAGGCGCCTGGGCATGGTGCCGAAGGTGGGGACCCGGTAGTCCACGAAGTTGGGGTTCAACACCTGGCCGCCGTCCATCGCCAGGTCCTCGTAGAGGGCGAAGCCCAGGCCCTGGGTGACGCCTCCCTCGATCTGCTGTTGCACGCCCAGGGGGTTGATGGCCTTGCCCACGTCGTGCACCGCCAGGTAGCGCAGCAGCTCCACCGCGCCGGTCTCCGTGTCCACCCGGACCTCGGCCACGTGGCAGCAGGCGGCGATGACCGGGGCCGCCGCCTCGTAGTCGTTGGTCACGAAACGGGTGGCGGCCTCGTCCACGAACGCGCCCTTGCCGATGATGAGCAGGCCTTGCCGGTCGTAGGCCTCCCGCACCACCTCGTCGAAGGTCGTCTCGCCGCCGGGCTCCACGGTGGAAGCCACGCGGTCGCCGGCGAACACCAGGGTCTCGGGAGCAGCCCGCAGCATCCCCGCGGCCACCTCCGCCAGCCGCCGGCGCGCGTCGGCCGCGGCCGCGGCCACGGCGTTGCCGCACACGTAGGTGGTGCGGCTGGCCCAGGTGCCCAGGTCGAAGGGGATCACGTCGGTGTCGTTGTGGAAGATGCGGATGCGGTCCACCGACACGCCGAGTTGCTCGGCGGCGATCTGGGCCATGACCGTGCGGGTGCCGGTGCCGGTATCGGCGATGGTGGCGATGATCGCCACGCTGCCGTCGCGATCCACCTTGACGATGGCCTCGGTGGAGTTCTGCCGGTAGTAGCGCAGGCCGGCGCCGGTCTCGGAGAGGACCGCCAAGCCGATGCCGGTGCGCGTCGTGCCTTCGGCGGCTCCCTTGCCCGGCCGCATCACCTCGGTGGCGCGCTCCATGCAGGCGCGCTCGCACGGGCGCCTCAGGTTCTCGGCACGGACGGCCACCGGGTCCAGGCCCAGCCGTTCGGCCATGGTTTCCAGGATGGACTCGAAGGCGAAGGTCTCCTCCGCATGCCCGAAACCCCGGTAGGCGGCCCCGGGCGGCTTGTTGGTGTACACCAGCCGGGCGTCCACCGACGTCGCCGGATGATGGCGATCGTAGGACGAGAAGAAGGTCATGGTGATGAAGTTGATGGTGGAGATGCCCTTGTCGTTGTAGGCGCCGTTGTCCCCCAGCACCTCCAGGCTCTTGGCGCGGATGACGCCGTCCTTGGTGCAACCGAGCTTGAGCCGGAAGCGGTAGGCGTAGCGGGCGCCGGCGCAGCGGAACTCCTCGTCCCGGGTGTTGACGATGCGCACGGGCCGGCCACCCGACTTGCGGGACAGGGTCGCGGCGATGGGCACCATGACGTTCATCACCAGACGGGAACCGAAACCGCCGCCGGTCTCGGGCTGGATCACGCGCACCATCCGCTGGGGAATGTCCAGAGCGCGGGAGATCTCGGCGCGCAGGGTGTGCGGCGCCTGGGTCTGGTGCCATACCGTGAGCTGGCCGGTGGCGCCGTACTGGGCGATGCAGCCCCGGGTCTCCATGACCGCGTGGGACTGGCGCGCCGTTTCGAACTCCTCCTCCACCACCGCGTCGCAGCCGGCGAAGGCCGCCTCGACGTCCCCCTCCGCCTTGTGCACCTCGTAGGCGAGGTTGCCGCCGTGGTGGACCTCGGGTGAACCCGGCGACAGGGCGGCCTCCAGGTCCAGCACCGGTTCCAGAGGTTCGTAGTCCACCTCGATGAGACGCACGGCCTCCTCCGCCGTGCGCTCGTCCAGCGCCGCCACGGCGGCCACCTCGTCGCCGGCATACCGTACCGTGCGGCCCGACGCGCACAAAGGGACCTTGTCCGCAAACTCCGGAACGAAGCTGAACTTGATGTCGGGCATGTCGCCCGCGGTGATCACCGCGACCACTCCGGGGAGCCGCTCTGCCCGGGAGGTGTCGATGCCACGGATCCTGGCGTGGGGCAGGGGACTCCGGCAGATCTTGCCGTATAGCATGCCGGTGGCCTGAAGGTCCTCGAGGTAGCGGGCCTCGGCGGCAACCTTCGCGGCGCCTTCGACGGCCGGCGTCGGCAAACCGATGATGTTGAGCGGGCGGCGATCCGGGGGCATCCCCATGACCGAAGAATCGCAGAAAACGGGTTTGCAATCCAGACCGGATGTGGAATAGGCTCTGTGCCCTTGGAAGAATGGTCTGCTGGTCCGCAAGGGATAACGGGCGGTGCCCCTTCCCGCCGGAGTCGCGCAAGAACCTCACGACACCCGTCCAGCAGTCGAGCCAAACGGAGGTTGCATTCATGAGTGACAAGAAGATTCTGAGCCGAGACAAGCGGCGCTATCTGCTGCCGTCGGAGCGAGAACTCGGAGCCGAGACGCACAGCTACCTGCCGGAGCTTTGCGACCAGCTCCGCACCCGGAAGATCACCCGGCGCGACTTCCTGCGCCAGGCGGCGCTCTTGGGCATGACCGTGGGCGTGGCCTACACCACCGCGAACAAGCTTATCGGCGGTACCTTGGTGCCGTCCGTGCAGGCGGCGACACCCAAGGCGGGCGGGACTCTCCGGGTCTCCATGCGGATTCAGGAGGTCGCCGATCCGGCGAGCTTCGACTGGACCGAGAAATCCAACGTCGCCCGATTCCTGGTCGAGCACCTGACCCGGACCAAGGCCGACAACACGACGGTTCCCTATCTCGCCAGCAAGTGGGAAGCCTCCGACGATCTCAAGACCTGGGTGTTCCATCTACGGAAGGACGTCACATGGTCCAACGGCGACAAGTTCACGTCCGCCGACGTCGCCCACACGGTCAACCGCTGGCTCGATCCCAAGACCGGCTCATCGAACCTCGGCCTGTTCGGCGCCATGGTAGAGACCGTGAAAGGCGCCGACGGAAAACCCATGAAGCGCGGCATCGCCAACGCGGTGGAGGTCATCGACGATCACACCATCAAGTTCAACCTCAAGCAGGCCGCCTTGGCCATGCCGGAGAACTTCTACAACTACCCCACCGCCATCGTGCACCGCGGCTTCGGCAAGGACTACGCCGCCGACCTTTCCAAGAACCCCATCGGCACCGGCCCGATGAAGCTGGAGTCGTTCGCGGTGGGCGAGAGGGCCATCCTCAAAAAGGCGCGGAAGTGGTGGGCCGGACCGTTCCACCTGGACGAAATCCACTATTTCGACCACGGCGAGGACACCAACGCCTGGATCGCGGCGCTGGCGTCGCAGCAGGTCGACATGGTCTTCCGCGTGCCCAACCAGGCCATCGACACGTTGAAGCGGCTGCCCTTCGTGGAGCTTCACGAGGCGACGACGGCGCAGACGGCGGTCATGCGATTCCGCATCACCGAGAAGCCCTTCGACAACCTGAAGCTCCGCCAGGCCATCGCCGCCTGCATGGACCACAAGGAGATCCTGGACAAGGCGTTCAAGGGACTCGGCCAGGTCGCCGAGAACCACCACGTGTGTCCGATCCATCCGGAGTACGCCGCGCTACCGCCGCTCAAGCGGGACATCGAGAAGGCAAAGAAGCTGCTGGCGGAAGCAGGTTACCCGAAGGGCATCACCGTCGAGATCGCCAACGGCGATACCGAGGGCCCGTGGATGACCGACGCCTGCGCGATCTTCAAGAACCAACTCGCCCCCGCGGGCATCAACCTGAAGATCAACAAGATGCCGGCCAACCAGTACTGGGAGGTCTGGGACAAGGCGCCCTGGGGTTACACCGCGTGGACGCATCGTCCACTGGGCACCATGGTGCTCGGCCTCGGCTACCGCGCCGGCGTGCCCTGGAACGAGACCGCCTACAACAACCCCAAGTTCGACGCGGCCCTTGACGACGCCGAGGCTACCCTCGACGTCAACGAGCGCAAGAAGAAAATGGCCGTCTGCGAGAAGATTCTCCAGGACGACGCCATCATTCCGCAGCCCTTCTGGCGCTCGGTGTTCAAGGCGGCCAACAAGCGGGTCAAGGGATTCCAGACCCATCCGACCCTGTATCACCAGTTTCAGGACGTGTGGCTGGAAGGTTAGAAGCCAAGCCTACATTGCGGTGGACCCTGTAGGGGCGACCGGCCGGTCGCCCCTACCCGCGGCCCTTCGGTTTGACCCGGTGTGCTTACGCCCTGGCGCTGGAGAGCACGGGAGACTGACATGCCACAACTGATAATGCGGCGAATCGGCATGATGATCCTCATCATGCTGGTGGTGGCGCTGCTTCTATTCCTGATGAACGAGGGCGATCCCCGTCTCATCGCCCGCAGCGTCCTGGGGCCCTATGCCCAGGACCAGCAGCTCGATGCCTGGATCGCCCAACACGGCTACGACCGGCCGATTCTCGTCCGTTACGTCGAATGGATCGGCCGGGTGCTGTCCGGCGATCTCGGCGACTCCATCATCTACAAGCGGCCGGTAAACGAGATCTTCTGGGACCGGCTCGGCAACACCGGCATCCTCGCGGGCGTCACCTTCGTGGTGATGGTCATCGTGGCGCTGACCCTGGGCGTGCTGGCGGGTATGAAGGAGGGCTCCACTCAGGACCGGGTGATCTCGGTCTTCTCCATCACCACCACATCCATCCCGGAATACGCCAGCGCGGTCCTGCTCGCCTGGATCTTCGTATTCACACTTGGCTGGCTGCCCGGCACCTCGTCCATGGTGTCGGGCTTCAACGTGGTGGAACTGATCCTTCCGGTGATGGTGCTGACGCTGTATGGTTTCGGCTACGTGGCGCGGATGACCCGGGCGTCCATGGCGGAAGTGATGACCAACCACTATATCCGCACCGCCATGCTCAAGGGCCTGCCGTACCGGCACATCATCATGAAGCACGCTCTGCGGAATGCGCTGATCGCTCCGTTCACGGTCATCATGCTGCAGATCAACTGGCTGCTGTCCGGGGTCGTGGTGACGGAGTTCGCGTTCGGCTACAAGGGGTTCGGCGCGCTGCTGCTGGAAGCGGCGCTGCGCCGGGACATCTTCGTGATCGAGGCCTGCGGCATCGCGGCGGTTTTCGTGGCCGTATTCACCCAGACCATCGGGGACCTCGGGTACACGTACCTGAACCCGAGAATCCGGTTCAAGTAGGGAGGGAGTCATGGCTGACAATACCACTGATGCACCTCTCGTAAGGCCGGATTCGACCATCGTGAACGCGGTCAAGGCCATGGCCCTCCTGCGGGAGAGCCCCGTGGGTATGGTGGGCGCCTTGATCGTCGTTTTCTTCGTCCTGCTGGCCATCTTCGCGCCGTTGGTGGCCCCCTTCGACCCCAACGCGACGATCCTGCCCTTCGCCTTCCCGGGCACGGCGGCCCCGGACGGCGGCCTGTTCCTGTTGGGCACCGACCACTTGGGGCGCGACATCCTCTCACGGATCATCTGGGGCGGACAGCGGGTGCTGTTCTACGCCACCGTGGCTACCATTTCCGCCTACATCGTCGGGATCATCATGGGCCTGGCGGCGGGCTATTTCCGCGGCTACCTGGACGAGATCATCTCGTTCTTCGCCAACGTGATTCTTTCGTTCCCGATCATGGTCCTGTACGTGCTGATCATCGCCAAGGTCGGCGCATCCGGACTCAACATCGTCTTCGCCGTCGTATTCGCGTCAGCGCCCGGCATCATGCGTATCGTCCGCGGGGTGACCATGGACATCGCCACCCGCGACTACATCGCCGCTTCGCAGACCCGGGGCGAAGGGCCCTGGTACATCATGCTGGTGGAGATCCTTCCCAACGCCCGCAGCCCGCTGATCGTCGATTTCTGCCTGCGCATGGGCTACACGACCATCACCATCGGTGCGCTGGGGTTCCTGGGACTCGGGCTGCCTCCGCCGGACCCCGACTGGGGCGGCATGATCACCGAGACCCGCGCCTTCGTCACGGGAGGCTTCCCGCACATGGCGATCCTGCCCGCGTGCGCGGTCTCGCTGCTGGTGCTGGGCTTCAACCTGCTGGCCGACGGGCTGCGGGAAGTGTCGCTGAAGGATTAGGAGAAACGCGATGGCTGATCAAGACGGCAAGGGCAACGGAAGCAGCGAGACGCCGGTCCTCGAAATCTCCGGGCTTCGGCTTAGTTACTATACCCGCGCCGGAGAGATTCCCGCGGTCATGGACTTCGACCTTACCATCCAGAAGGGTGAATCCGTCGGCCTGGTGGGCGAGTCCGGTTGCGGCAAATCCACGGTGGCCAACGGCGTCATGCGCTACATGGGCAAGAACGGCGGCATCGTCGGCGGCACCATCAAGTTCAAGGGCCGGGACATGGCCGAGCTGACGGAGGAGGAGATCCGGCGGGTCCGCGGCAAGGACATCTCCATGATCTACCAGGAACCCATGGCCGCGCTCAATCCGAGCCTGACCATCGCCGCCCAGCTCATGGAAGTGCCCATGATCCACGAGGGAGTGAGCGAGGAAGAAGCCTTTCAGCGCTCCTTCGACATGCTCGCGGCCGTGAACATCCCGGACCCGAAGCGCCTGATGGATTCCTACCCGCACCAGGTCTCCGGCGGCCAGCAGCAACGGGTTGTGATCGCCATGGCGCTGCTGTCGCGTCCGGCGTTGTTGTTGCTGGACGAGCCCACCACCGCCCTCGATGTCACGGTGGAGGCGGGCATCGTGGAGCTCATCGCCGAGTTGAGCAAGGAATCCGGCGCGTCACTGCTCTACATCTCCCACAACCTCGGCCTGATGCTTGAGGTCTGCGACCGGATCTGCGTCATGTACTCGGGCGAGGTGGTGGAAGAAGGCCACATTGACTCCATCTTCTCGTGGCCGAAACACCCTTACACGCACGGACTGTTCGGCTGCATCCCGCTGCCCCACGCCGACAAGAACGCGCGCCCGCTGACCGCCATCAAGGGACAGCTTCCGTTGCCGCACCAGCGCCCCAAGGGCTGCTACTTCGGACCCCGTTGCGAGTTCTTCGAGGCCGGGCGCTGCGACAGCGACCACATCCCGATGGAGGGCGTGCATACCGACGACGACCCGGCGCACCGGGTCCGTTGCCTGCGCTGGAACGAGATCGACCACGACGCCGCCGTGCAGAGCGAGACCACCCGAGAACCCATCGAGGTGGGCGACACGGTTCTCGAAGTCGACAACATGCGCAAGTACTACGACGTCAAGGAGAGCACCCTGGCGGCCCTCATCTCCGGCGGCTCCGTGCAGCAGGTCAAGGCCAACGAGAGCATCAGCTTCGATGCCGGGGAAGGGGAGACCGTGGCCATCGTCGGCGAGTCGGGCTGCGGCAAGTCGACCTTCGCCAAGGTGCTGATGGGCCTGGAGACCGCCACGGAAGGGGAAGTGCGGCTTGACGGGACGGATCTGGGCAGCATCGGGGTTCAGAAGCGCACCCCGGAACAACTTGCCTCGCTGCAGATGGTGTTCCAGAACCCCAACGACACCCTCAATCCTTCGCACTCCGTCGGCTACCAGATCGGCCGGGTCATCAAGCGCTTCGGCATCGAGTCCGATCCCGCCAAGATCCAGGAGAGGGTCCACAAGTTGCTGGACACGGTGAAGCTGCCGCGGGCCTTCGCGCACCGCAAGCCACGCCAACTATCCGGCGGACAGAAACAACGGGTGGGCATCGCCCGGGCCTTCGCCGGCAACCCCAAGACCGTCATCGCGGACGAGCCCATCTCCGCCCTGGACGTCTCGGTGGCGGCGGCGGTGACCGAGCTGCTGATGGACATCCAGCGCGAGCACCGCACCACGCTGCTGTTCATCAGCCACGACCTGTCCGCGGTGCGCTATCTCTCCGACCGCGTGGTGGTCATGTACCTGGGACAGATCATGGAGCGGGGCACCACCGAGGAAGTCTTCGCGCCGCCGTACCATCCCTACACCGAGGCGCTGCTCTCGGCGGTGCCCATCGCCGACCCGGAAGTGGAGAAGCGCCGGATCGTGCTGGAAGGCAACCTGCCAAGCCCCCTCGATCCGCCCAAGGGATGCCCGTTCTCCACCCGATGCCAGCGGAAGGTCGGGAGCATCTGCGACGACGAGCCGCCGCCGGTGCGACTCGACACCGAGGGCCATTCCATCGCCTGCCACATCCCCCTGGAGGAGCTGCGAGAGGTGGAGCCGGTAATCACCATCCCGGACCGGGACCGGGGCGCCGAAGGCGAACCCGCGAAGGTTTGACAGGACACCAGGGGCCTGCTTGGCCGGCAACGGCCGGACCATGCCCCGTGGGCTCGAAGCGATTTGCATCCGGGACCGAAGGTGGTAGTTTTGCCGTGTCGGAACCACGTGCGCAAAACACCATCAAGGGAGAAGAACATGGGGAAAATCGACTCGGCATTCAAGGTGATAGACGCGGACGCCCACGCGCGGGACAACGACGAGTTCGTCAAGCCGTTCCTCGGCGAAGCCTTCCAGAATCGACGTCCGCCGTTCATTCCGAGAGAGACCTACGACCGCAACCTCGGCGGCACCCTGGGGCACGCCGGCATCAAGCACGAGGAGCGGCTCTCCGCCATGGACACGCAGGAGATCCACACCGCGGTCATGTATCCGACCAGCGGCCTCGGCATCGGCCGCATTCGCGAGCCCGGCTACCAGACGCAGTTGTGCCGCGCCTACAATGAATTCATCGCCGACTACTGCAAGGCCTCGCCGCGTCTCAAGGCCGTGGCGAACCTTCCGGTCAACGCTCCGGAGGCGGCGGCCGAGGAGCTGCGCTACGCGGTCACCGAGCTGGGACTGGTGGGAGGCATGCTGGCCGCCCAGGGGCATGGAAAGAACTTCGGCTCATCGGAGTATTTTCCGCTCTACGAGGAAGCCCAGAAAATCGGGACGCCGCTGGCGATCCACGCCTTCGGCGGCGACGAGCCCGGCAGCGAGATCTTCGACCAGTTCATCTCCATACACACCACCGGCCACCCGTTTCCGGTATTGCGCCAACTCACCGGCATGATCTTCGCCGGGGTTCCGGAGCTGTTTCCCGACCTGAAACTGGGCTTTCTCGAGATCGGCTGCGGCTGGATTCCCTACTGGTCGGACCGGATGGATGAAGAGTGGGAAAAACGCGGCGCCGTGGAAGCCCCCGAGTGCAAGCAGGAGCCCAGCCACTATATCACCAGCAAGAACGTGTACTACGGCTGCGAACCCGACGAGAAGACCATCGGCTACGTGGTGGGGGAGATCGGCTCCGAGACCATCATGTATGCGTCGGACTATCCCCATTGGGATATGAGCTGGCCGGAATCGGGCTCGTTGATCTGGGCGCGGGACGACCTCTCGCGGGAGGCCAAGCAGAACATCCTGGGAGACAACGCCCGGCGCTTCTACGGACTCGACTGAGGGTCCGCCCGGGGCGCCGGACCCGCGCACCGGTTGCCATCCGTCCGGCTTTCAAGTAACTAGTTTGACTTCGTTGGAGGAAGTCCGCCCGTTCCCGGCGCCGTCGCATGCGGCATCGGGAAGCGGCGGCCTTCGACGAAAATCCACGTGTTTCAGGAGCGGATTCGATGCCTCTTTCCGGCGATGCGTTTGTACAGGAGATTCACGACACCGTTCGCGCCAAGCACTCCAAGGACAACCCTCTGATCGGGATGATCGAAAGGGGTGAGATCGACCGGGAGGCGCTCAAGGGGTTCGTGGGCCAGTTCTATCTTTTCTTCCCCAAGCCCTTTCCCAAGCCCATCGCGGCCATGCTGGGCCGCTGCCCCGAGGACCCCGAACTGGAAAGGATGTGGATCGAGAACGTGGTGGAGGAAGGCACCGGGGAGATCTCCGGCACCGACAGCCACCGCGGCCTCTTCATCCGTTTCGCCATGAACTGCGGCTACGCTTCCAAGGAGGAGCTGGACGCGGTGCAGCCCCTGCCCGAGACCTCGGCGTTCCTCGACTGGCGCGACCTGCTCATGTACCAGCGCTCGTGGCTGGAGCTCTACGCCTGCCAGGGCTTCTGCCTCGAAGGTACCGCCAGCGAGCGCATGAGCCGCATCGTCACCGGACTGACCACGCATTACGGCTTCGACCGGGACAGCGACGACATCCGCTACTGGACGCTGCACATGGGGGTGGACGAAGAGCACATGAAGGTGGGTCCGCTGGCCGTGAGCAGGTACGCGGTCACCGACCAGCAACAGGAACTGGTGCGCCAATCGGTGCAGAAGACCCTGGACCAGTTCTGGCTGGCTTTCGACGGCATCAAGAGGGCGTTCGTCGACAAGGACCCCATCTACGCCGGTTGGCGCAACGGGGGCGCGGCCTGAGCGGCGCCAGGCGCCCGGAACCTCCAGGAACAACGACCATGTCCATGATCGATCTCTCGCGGCTCATCTACGATGGAATGCCCAAGATCCCGGTGCTCCCGGACGTGCACGTGCAGCGGTTCTTCGACCTCGGAAAGGGCCATCCGCTGAACGTCACCGAGATCAACCTCCCGTGCCACGCCGGCACCCACGTGGATGCGCCGGTCCACATCGTGCCCGACGGCAAGTCCATCGAGGAGCTGTCGCTGGACGCATTCGTGGGGCCGGGGGCGGTCATCTCGGTGGAGAAGGGCGGCGGGGAGGAAGTCACCGCGGCGGATCTCGAAGGCTCGGGGGTCGCGGTGGAGCGGGGCGACGTGCTGATGCTGCACACCGGATGGGATGAGAAATTCGAAAGTGAAGAATACAATATGCATCCCTATCTATCCGTCGACGCGGCGGAATGGATCGTGGAGCATGGAGTGAAGCTGTTCGGAATCGACTGCATTACGGTGGACCTGCCCACGCCGTTGCGGCCCAAGGGGTTCGACTTCCCGGTGCACCGGACTCTCCTGGGCAACGACGTCCTGATCGCCGAGAACGTAACCAATCTCGCCGCCATTGCTGGACGCAAGAGCCGCATCATGGCGCTGCCCCTCAAGGTGCAGGGGAGCGACGCGGCCCACGCCAGAATCGTCGCCGAGGTCTGAGCGAGGTCAAGGCATGCTGGCAAGCCCCATCAGAGGAATTATCGGAGCGGCGCTGACCCCGTTCACCGACGACGGGAAGGTGGACTATGACGCCCTGGCGCGGGAGATCGAGTTTCTCGTAGCCGATTGCGACGCCATCTCCGTGGTGGCCGTCGAAGCCTCGGAGTACACGGTGCTTTCCCTCCAGGAGCGGAAGGAGGTCATGCGGCGCGCCACCGAGATCGTCAACAAGCGCGTGCCGGTCATCCTCGGGGCGTCGAGCCACTCCATCGAGACGATCCTCGACCTCGCGGATCATGCCGCCGCCGTGGGCGGCGACCTCATCCAGGTGCTGATGCCCATCCGTCCGTGGGGCGGACAGCCCACCATCGCGGATCTGGTGCAGTTCTTCACGGAAGTGGCGTCGGTCAGCCCGTTGCCCATCGTCGCCTATCACAACCCCGGTCCAGGCGCCGACCCGCCGCTGGACGCCTTCGTGCGGCTCAGCGAGATCGAGAAAGTCGACTACTTCAAGGAAAGCTCGCGCGACATCACCAAGATCACGCGCCTCATCGAGCAGGTTCACCTCGCCGGCAAGGCCAACTACTTCACCACCATGCAGCCGTTGCTGACGACGCTCATGATGGGAGGCGCCGGCGCCACCATGCCGCCGCCGGGCACGCGCATCGGCGCCAGGGTCGTCCGCGCGTTCCGGGACGGCGATATCGACAAGGCGCGCTACTGGCAGCGCTGCTTTACCCTCTTCCCGGGGAAGTGGGGCGCCTACGGGCTGCCCCCGATCATGAAATCCGCCCTGAAGCACTTCGGGGTCGATATCGGCGACCCCGCCCGGCCGTATTCGCCCGTGAGTCCCCGGGACCACGCCCAGATCGGGCAGTTCCTGGGCCAGATCGGCATCCTGGGCGATGGGGAGCCGGACGAAGCCGCCTTTGACGAGGCCGCCATCCAGCTTGCCCAGGAAGACACCTTCCTCCGCTAGTCCAGGTAACGGAAGACACCCATGTCCGTCGGCCTCTTCACCTGGATTGCGGAACAGATCAAGACATGCTCCGACTTCCTGGTGCTGGGCCTGATCCGCGGCACTTCCCGGTTCGAGTCCGAACTGACTGAAGAAGGTCGACAGGAACAGCGGATGTGGCGGGACCGGCGCATGCGTAACCTGAAGGGCCTTGCGATTCGAGCCCGACGGCGGCAGCAACAGAACTCCTGACGGTCACGAAATGCACTACCACAACGGACGCAAGCAGATCGTGGTGCTCGGGGGCGGCAGCGGCGGAGTCGTGGCCGCCACCAAGCTCGGCCGCGCCCTCGGAGCGGATCACGACGTGACCCTTATCGACCGCCGTGCCGATCACGTCTACATGCCCGCGTTCCTGTTCGTGATGGTCGGACAACGCCGGCCCGAGGACATCACGCGAAAGCTCAAGCGCCTGGAGAAGCGCAACATCCGGGTGCTGCAGGCCGAGATCCTCGGGATCGATTCCGGCCGCCAGCAGGTCATTCTCGAAAGCACCGCCATCCCGTACGACTACTTGATCGTTTCCCTGGGCCTCGAGGTCAGGCCCGATCTGCTACCCGGCTTCGCCGAAGGGGCGCAGCATTCATGGGAGATGGACGCCGCCGTACGTCTCAGGACCACCCTCGACAATTTCCGCGAGGGACGCGTGCTGGTGGGCATCCCGCAGGGACCGTACCGTTGCCCGCCGGCTCCCTACGAGGCTCAGTGGATGCTGGACAGCTACTTCAAGGAGCGCACCATCCGCGACCTGGTGGACCTTCAGTACTTCACCCGGGAACCGGAGCCGGCCGGCGAGGAGTACGTGCCCTCGGTGTGGATGGACGCCCAAAGCAAGAAGCGTAACGTCACCATCCACTACGACTTCGTCGTGCAGTCCATCGATGCGGAAAAGAAACGCGTCAAGGGCCTCTACGGCTACGAGTTGTCCTATGACCTGCTGATGATGGTGCCGCCGCACCGGCCCTCCAAAGTGCTCTACGACTGCGGCCTGGCAGAGAAGGAAAACGGCATACGGGTGGACTACGACACCCTGGAGACCAAGTGGGAGAATGTCTACGCCATCGGCGACTGCGCCGACATGCCGGCCTCCAAGGCCGGCGGCGTGGCGCACCAGGAAGCGGACGTCGTGGCGGACAACCTGGTGGCGGAGATCACGGGGGAAGGGGAGCTGTCCACCCTTCACCTGCACACCATATGACTGCTCTCCTGCGGCGCGGGACGCGCCGCCGCCAACCGCACGACGTACCCCCAGGGATGGCCGCCTTTCGGCGCCACCGACTCACGCTCCTGGGGCCCCTCCTGGATGATCTACTGGAGCAAGGTCCTGTTCGAGAAATGGTGGCTCTGGCGTTACTTCTGAGCGTAGACGGAGGGCCTGTCCGGCAGTAGCGGAGCGCACCCGACGCACGTGAGACGACGATGATCTTGCGGGAACTCAACGGCGGGAGTTGCAAGACCTACCTGATAGCCGACGAGGGCAGGGGACACGCGGTGCTGGTGGACCCGCTCCACGCCCACGTGGAACGGTATATCGCCGTACTCGCCTACCATCGCCTCGCGTTGGACATGGTCATCGACACCCACACCCACGCCGACCATCTGAGCGGATGCCCCCAACTCCGGTTCCTTCTGGGTCCGCCGTTCGCGATGCAGAAGTGGGCGCCCAGTCCCGCCGTGGACAGGCATCTGGAAGAGGGCGACGAAATCCCCGTCGGCGATCTCGTGGTGCGGGTCCTCCATACTCCCGGACACACGCCCGACGGCATGAGTCTGCTCGTGGAAGGGAACGTCCTCACCGGCGACACGCTGTTCATCGGCGGTTCGGGACGCACCGACTTCGCCGGCGGCGACGCCGGCGCACAGTACGATGCCGTCACGGGCAAGCTCTTCACGCTCCCGGACGACACGGTCGTCCGTCCCGGCCACGATTACCGCGGCAACACCACCTCCACCATCGGCCGCGAGAAACAGACCAACCCGCGGCTCGCCGACCGGACCCGGCAAGACTACATCGACCTCATGAACAACCTCCAGCTCTCGCCGCCCCAGAATATCCAGGAGGTCCTCCAACCCAATCAATCCGCCATCAGCAACGAGGAGATCAGCTTTCCCGACTGGAGCGAGCTCAAGAAGGTCCGGGAAATCGACGTCCAGGCGCTTCAGGGCATGCTCGATTCCGAAACCCGCCCACTGCTGGTGGACGTGCGCGAGCCCGGCGAGTATTCGGGAGAGCTCGGCCACCTGGCCGGCAGCGTGCTGATTCCTCTCCGGGAGCTCGTGAACCGGGTGAGCGAAATCGACGGGCGCAAGGACGCTCCGGTGGTCACCATCTGCCGCGCCGGTATGCGCAGCGCCACCGCCGCGGCGATCCTCGGCAGGTCCGGCTTCAACGACGTCTCCAATCTCGCCGGCGGCCTGCTCGCCTGGAACGAGGCGCGCCTGCCGGTGGAACATTAGGCCCCCGCCCAATGACCGGAAACCGATTGAGCCAATCCCCCCAAGACAACCCCTACCGGTCATGCCAACCAACCCAAAACGCCGCCGTTATCCCGACTGGGAAAACACCTGCAACTACTGCCTGTACCTCCAGCCCGGTCCGCGAGACACACGCTCCGGCAACTGCGCCTACCACCGCCAGTGGATCCAGCAGGCCGCTTTCAGCACCTGCAGCGAAATGAGCGCCCAGCGGCTGGAAGAGGGCCTCTACACGCTCAGCACCAGCGCCTACGGCACCTGGACCTACCACCGACGCCGCGAACCCATCCGGACGCGCCTGTTCCTCGTGCAGGGCGGGGCAGCGGACTCCCAACCCCAAGAACCAAGTCTCGTCCCCGTCACCCACAAATCACAGAAGTGACCCCACCAGAGGGGAGCCGTATTATTTCGGCCTTAACATCGGCGCAAGCCGCCGACCGCCACAGGTTTACTCCCCATCACTCAAACAAATCGCAGAAGTGATTCCCCAGAAAGGGCAGATATATTATGTCGGCTTTAGCATCGGCGCAAAGCCGCCGATGCTAAAGTTGACATAATATACATTATCAGACGTTGGTTAGCGGTTAGCCAACTCCATGAAGTGGCGGCAAACCGAGGAAGGAAAGGCGCCTACGGCGCGGCCGGCTTGGCGGGTGTACCCGATTCGGCTTCGAGTTGCTGCAACCGCAAGGCGATCTCCACTGTCTCGCCTTCGGGAAATTCCTTGAGGTAAGCCCTGTAACTCTCCACCGCGGCTCCGGATTTCCCCAGCCGGGCGTTGCAGCGGGCCTTGCCCAGCATGGCTTCCTGCCGGAGCGGGCCCCGGCGTTCCAGCGCCCTGTCCAGGGATACTATGGCTTGGTCGCAGGCGCCGTTCATCTCGTGGGCGAGCCCGAGGGTAACGAGCATTACCTGGCCCACGAAGCCGTCGTGTTCTTTCTCGGCGGTGGCGCCAAGCGTCTCGACGGCCCTGGCGGGTTGATTCAACGCTATGTAACTGTTGGCCACATAGAGGTCGGCCAGCGCATCGTATGGGGCCTCGCCCCGGGCCCGGAGGCTCTGGAAGGACTCCAGGGCCGCGTCGTAGCGGGCTTCCTGGTACTCCCGAAGCGCCATGTTGTAGGCTTGGGACGCCAGATCCTGCTGGTGTCCGCGGTAGTACTGCCAGCCCACCACGCCCCCTGCCGCCACCACCACGGCCACGGCGATGCCGATCAACGGCGTCCGGTAGGCCTTGAGGAGATCGAGGCATCTCCCCATCAGCACCATGAACCGGTCCGGTTGACGAATGTCCTTTCGCGATATGCGCTGTCTGGGCGCCGCCATATACAACGATTCTCCAGGTCCGGATTACATCTTGTACTTGAAGTCGTCGGGGGACATCTTGTCCAGGATCTCGCCCCACTTCTCCTTCGAAACGTTGGCGAAGTCCGGATCTCCCCCCTCTTCGGTCTGCTGCAAGACGCTCGACTGCTCCAGCACTTCCTTGGCGACATAGATGGGCGTCTTGCTCCGGAGCGCCATGGCAATGGCGTCACTCGGCCGCGAATCCATGGCCACCTCGCGGCCCCCCACCAACAGCGTGATGACCGCGTAGTAAGTGTTCTCCTTGAGCTCGGTGATGGCCACCCTCTTGACCGTGCCGCCGAGCTCGGAGAGCACGTTCTTGAAGAGGTCATGGGTCATGGGTCGCGCCATCTTGATACCTTCGATCTCCGTGGCCATCGCGGTGGCCTCCAGCAGCCCGATCCAGATGGGCAACTGCAGCTTGTTCTCGGAGTCCTTGAGGACCACGATGGGCGTCCGGGTCACCTGATCGAGCGTCAGGCCCGCCACGGTCATTTCAATTGCTTCAGGACCACTCATTGCATGACCTCCCTTGCTCCAACTGCCTCGCCGACCAGTGAGTTTGGCGTGGCATCGACCACGCGAACGCGCGCCATCTCCGCCTGCACGGTAGCTTCGTCGGGCGTGAAGTTGACGATCCGGTTGGTCCGCGTCCTGCCCATGAGCTGTTCCCTGCCCAACCTCGACGGCCCTTCCACCAGGATCTCCTGCTCCGAGCCGATCAGCTCGCGGTTCTTCCGGAGGGAGATGCTCTTCTGCAGCTCCTGCAGCCTCCGGCAACGCTCGCCCTTGATCTCGTCGGGGATGTCGTCCCGATAGACCTTGGCGGCCACCGTGCGGGGACGCGGCGAATACGTGAAGGTGAACATGTCGTCGTATTCGATCTCGCGGACCGCGGCCAGCGTCTCCTCGAACTCCGCTTCGGTCTCGCCCGGAAATCCTACGATCATGTCCGTTGAAATGGCGACCTCGGGCCGGCGCTCGCGCAACGCGCGTATCCGTTCCATGTACTCGTCCAGCCGGTACCCCCGACGCATGCGTGTCAGCACCGTATCCGAGCCGGACTGGAGCGGCAGATGGAGGTGTTCGCAGAGGTTCTCCAGACGAACAAAGGCGTCCACCAACTCCGGCGAGAGATCCTGGGGGTGGGACGTGGTGAAACGGATACGCCGGAGGCCCGGAACGTCGTTGATCCGTTCCAACAGTTCCGGAAACGACCTTTCCCCTTCCACTGTGTGGCCGTAGGAGTTGACGTTCTGTCCCAGCAGCATCACCTCCTTGACCCCGCGCCGCACCAGCGCTTCCACGTCCCCGACGATGTTGTCGCCGGCGCGGCTCACCTCGCGCCCGCGTACCCGTGGAACGATGCAGAAGCTGCACACCTTGTTGCACCCCTGCATGATGGTGACGTAGGCCTTGGCGCCGTCGACTTCCGGCGGCCCCGAAGGATCCTCCAGGTAGAACGGATCGCGGTAGAAAGCTGTCTCCACCGAGCGCCGGGCCGCTTCCCGCGCCTCCTCGACCATCTGCGGCAGCTTGTGCATGTTGTGGGTGCCGAAAACCAGGTCCAGGTGCGGCGCCCGCCGCAGCAAGGCCTCCCCTTCCTGCTGCGCCACGCAGCCGCCTACACCCAGTACGGCGCCGTTCTCTTCCTTCAGCTTCCGCCACCGCCCCAGCGCGCTGTAGACCTTCTGCTCCGCCTTGTCGCGCACGCTGCAGGTGTTCAGGATGATCAGGTCGGCCTCCTCTACGAGGTCGGTGGGCTCGTAGTCCGCGGACCTCATGAGCTGCACGATCCGGGACGAGTCGAGCTGGTTCATCTGGCAGCCCCAGGTTTGCACGTAGAGTTTCATGGCATCGATGGCTCGGCGAAACGATGGATTTACCGCATGCGGCGGTTCCCCGCAACGCAAAGGAAGTATTTCACAGTTCCGGAGGCTTCGCCATGGCGCCCTTTCGCGGATCCTCCCGGGAGTGTCGGTTCATGTGTCCAGCACGCTCGGATGAAAGAGTTCCTCCACCGGATAGGGCGCATCGATGAGCGTCTGGTCGGTCAGGTACTTCATGAAGCGTTCGAGGCTGGCGCGGTTGGCCGCGAGGCCCGAGGGCCAGATATCGGCGCCGAACAGATTCCTTTCCTCCTCGAAATCATTGCGCGCGAACGCCAGTTCCGCATAGCCCGGGTCTTCATAGAATCCCGCCGCCTGGGTTTTGGAATCCTCCCACATGTCCATCAGCGCGCGCGGCAGCTCGGGGTGACGGTCGGCGATTTCCTGCTTGTAGACGAGCACGTGCATGATCGGGTAATCGCCGTATTTCCTGAAATAGCGGGCGCATTCTTCCTTGGTGTCGGGGAACAGCCGGCGGAGCGACCCGTCGCGCAAGCCCTCCAGCAGCCTTGCCGGCGGATGGGGGTGGATCATCATGGCGAGATCGCCCTTGATCAGCGCGTCCGGCGCGCTGGGCTCGTCGATCAGAGTCAAATCGGCCGCCTCGCGGCCCGGCCAGTCCACCAGTTCGGCGCTCATGGTCTGCCAGTCGAGCTCCTGCCAGGGAACGCCGTACTCGAACGCGAGGTCGCCCTTGGCCAGCACCGACATGGTGGTCTGGAAGCTGCGGCAGCAGACTTTCCGCCCGATCAGATCGGCCGGTTTGTCGATACGGGCGGCGGTGCTGACGAACATATGGTTCTGGCTGAACAGGCGGCGCGGAAACACCGGCGTCGCCGTGTAATCGAGCCCGCGGCTCTTGGCCGTCAGATAAGACGAGACCGACATCTCGCAGATGTCGAATTCCTGGCCGCGCATGAAGCGCTTGTGGCGGTCGATGCCATCGCGTCGCGGCGGCGCCATGCCGACCTCGAGCGTCTTCAGGGTGATGCCTTCCGGAGGCGTGACCATTCCCATGAAAAACGGCACATGCCGGTCATATCGCTCGAGTGCGATGGTCAACTCGGTCGCCATATCGTGTTTTCCCTGTCGGTTTGGCCGCGATGCCATGCCTTCGCATCGGACCGGACATCAATGTGTGGCGTCTCAACGAGCTCGGTATTCAGACAGAAGACTATCACAGGAGGAGAAATCCGTCAGGGTCCGCAGACACGCGAAGGTTTCGAAATCCAGGAGAAGGTCCCCGTCGCGCCAAAGCAGCAAGGCTTTCTCCGGCACGTGCCAGACCGCGCCGCCGATACGAAAGTCGCCGGGAATGTCGACCAGGAAGAACCTGGTGACGTGGTCGGAACCGAGGTCCACCCACTGGGTGAAGAAGAACAGCCGGCCCAGGTCGCAATGCAGTTGCTCCCGGAACAGGAAGTCGGCGAAGTCCGCTCCGCTCCCGCTCGGGGCCTGACGCTGGCGGGGCGGCACCCTTCGCTGCACAGGAGTCCGACGGTCCCCCTTGACGGCAAGAACAAGGCCCGTCGCGGCGAGCAGGACCCTGGCGGCGGCAACCCAGCAGCCCATGGCGTACGCCGGAGTCTTCTCGTATCCCAGCAACCGGTGGGCTTTGGCCCCCGTCAGGTCGTGGCACCGCCGCAAGGTCCGCGCCGCGCGGTCGCCGCCGTCCATACGATCGCCGGGGAAGGACAGATCACGGCTTCCGGGGCCGGCCGCGGCGGCCATCGGCCTCGACAGCACCTGAAGACCGAAGCGGCGGCTGTCTCGCACGCACACCAGCGCCACCCGGTCAGTGCCATCATCCATCGGACACCGTCCGGGCTCCCCCATCACCGCCGCGCCCGGACATCCGGCGCGTGCTCACACCCTCCATACGGGCAGCCACAGGGGTTCCGCCAGCACGAAGTCCTTTTGTGCGATACGCTCCAGGGCCTGGCGCAACTGACCCACGCTGGTCTCCTCCAGGGTGATGACGAACGGGAGGATCTCGTGAGGCGCGGCTCCGCCCGTCCCCGTCCCCACGAGCGACTCCAGCTCTTCCTCGGTGTGCTCCAGTTGCCAGATCTCGGACACGTTGATCTGCTTGTCCCCGAAAACCTGGCAAATCTCGCCCACGATGCCGCTCTGGTCCCGCACCACGAAACGCACGTAGAAGGACGCCCGCAGCTCGTCTTCCGGACGAACCGAGCCGACTCCCGGGACGATGCTCTCAACCGGCAGGAAAGGGGTGTCGCCCGAGCGCGCCACCAGTTCGTGAACGTCGCCCAGGACCGCCACGGCCGTGGCGCCGCCGCCGGCTCCCGGCCCCGCGAACATGTAGTCCCAGTCGCCCGCGTCCGCCGCTCCGCCGTCGCTGACCTGGCCCTTGAAGAACACCGCGTTGGTGACGCCGTCGATGCCGGCGATGGGGTGCTCCTCGGGCACCAACATGGGCGTCACCATGGCTTCCAATGCGCCGCCGACGCTTCGGGCAAGGGCGACGGACTTGATGGTGCCGCGGCCCTTCCGGGCGGCGTAGAGGAAGTCGATGGCGTGGATGCGCTCGATGCCCTTGCGGTGGATGACGCCCGGCTCCAGGCGCGCGCCGAAGGTGATGGACGACAGCAGCAGCAGCTTGGCCTCGGCGTCCCGGCCGCTCACGTCGGCGTCCGGGTCGGCCTCGGCGTAACCCAGCGCCTGGGCCGACGCCAGGGCGTCGCCGTAGGATCTCCCCTTCCGGGCCATTTCGGTCAGGACGTAGTTGCTGGTGCCGTTCAGCAGGCCGTAGACGGCCGCCGGCCGCTCGGCGCCGAGGCTCTGGGTCAGCGGCCCGATGATGGGGATCCCGCCGCCCACGCAGGCCTCGAAGCGCACGGCCCGGCCGCATTCCCGGGCGGTGGTCCAGATCTCCGCCCCGTGGGCCACCAGCAGCGCCTTGTTGGCCGTCACCACGGGCTTGCCGCGCCGCAGCGCGTCCACGACCCATTCCTTCTGTGCGCGCAGGTCCTCGGATCCGCCGGCGCCCAACACCTCCACCACGACGTCGACGTCCGGGTGGCCGGTGACCTCGGCCGGGTCGGTGGTGAACAGTTCCGGCGAAGACTCGTACCTCGGCTTGCCCCGAGGGGTGCGCGTGAACACCTTGACGACCTCGGCGTCGACGCCGAAGCGCGCCAGGTGGCCGTCGACGATCAGATCGTGGACCGCGCCGCCCACGGTGCCGGCGCCGAGGATGCCGATGTGGACCCGGGATGCCATGGCGTCAGGCTATTCGGGCAGGACGCCCATGGCCTTGCGGATGGTCCGCACGGCCTGGCGTGTGCGGTGCTCGTTCTCGATGAGGGCGAAGCGCACGTGCTGGTCGCCGTACTGGCCGAAGCCGATGCCCGGCGACACCGCCACCTTGGCCTCGTTGAGCAGGAACTTGGAGAACTCCACCGAGCCCATGGAGCGGTACGGAGCCGGGATCTCGGCCCACACGAACATGGTGGCCCTGGGCTTCCGGATCATCCAGTTGACGCGGGCCAGCCCGTCCACCAGCGCGTCCCGCCGGCTCCGGTAGGTCTCGGAGATTTCCCGCACGTCGTCGTCCTGGGCGTTGAGGGCGTGGATGGCCGCGATCTGGACCGGCTGGAAGATGCCGTAGTCCAGGTAGCTCTTGATGCGCGCCAGCGCGTGGATCATGGTGGCGTTGCCCACCGCGAAACCCACCCGCCAGCCGGGCATGCTGTAGCTTTTGGACATGGTGAAGAACTCCACGCCCACGTCCTTGGCGCCCGGCGCCTGGAGGAAGCTCGGGGGCTCGTAGCCGTCGAAGGTCAGGTCCGCGTAGGCCAGGTCGTGGATCACCAGCATCTCGTGGGCCTTGGCGAAGCTTACGATGCGCTCGAAGAACTCCAGGTCCACCACCTCGGTGGTCGGGTTGTGGGGAAAGTTCAGGATCAGCAGCTTGGGCCGGGGCCAGGTCTGCTTGATGGCCTCCTTGAGCTGTTCCATGAACCCCTCGCTGGAGACCAGCGGAATACTCCGCAGGTCGCCGCCGGCGATGACCACCGAGTACTGGTGTATCGGATAGGTAGGGCTCGGGCACAGCACCACGTCTCCCGGATCGATCATGGCCAGCACCAGGTGCGCCAGCCCTTCCTTGGAGCCGATGGTGACGATGGCCTCGTCGTCGGCATCGATGGAGACCCCGTAGCGCCGCTGATACCAGTCGCAGATTGCAAGCCTGAGCTTGTAGATGCCCCGGGACACCGAGTAGCGGTGGTTCTGCGGCTTCTGGACCGCCTCCACCAGCTTGTCGACGATGGGCGCCGGCGTCGCCATGTCCGGATTGCCCATGCTGAAGTCGACGATGTCCTCTCCCCTCCTCCGCGCCTCCTGCTTGAGGTCGTTGATGGTGTTGAAAACGTAGGGAGGCAGTCTCTTGATCCGGTTGAACTCCACCTTGCAGTTCCTCTCATCCTCTTCCGGCCCGGCGAATTCGTGGGATTGCGGCCGCGGGATTCTCGACGACAGTCCCGTATGACCTTCAGCGACTGAAACAGGCAGGATCGGTTTGTTTATAGGGCATTGAAAGGACAGGCGCAAATCAACGACGACGCCGGCGGGTACTTCCGCCGGGAGACACGCACGATGCGAGGAAGTTGGGATCGTGGACCCGGGAAAGCCGCTAAGGGAAGAAGACCAGCTTGACCAGCAAGGCTAGAACAGCCGGCGCGAAGCTGAAGGTCGCCAGCTTGAGGATCGCCAGATCGTGCCGGAGCACCGCGATGTCGTCCTTGAGCACGCCAATGTCGTCTTTGGTAGCGAGGTTCTCAACAACCGGAATCACACCGGCGGCGGCCTTGGCCTTTTCCTCGGAGGCACCGGCGGAGATCAGAGCGTCGTAAACTTCTGAAACGATCAAGCTCATTACGTCGTCTTCCGAACGCCCTTTCGGGGAACGGGATGATTCTGGAATAGAACACCAAGAAAGGCTGAAAATGTCAATGGCGTCCCCGGTGCCGTGCCATATGTCTACAATCGGCCGTGGGCCTCGAAGCTTTAGCTCTTTGAGTCCGCTGGGCGCTCAATCCGCCCACGCCCCCAACTGCATGCTGTCTCCCCAGCGGTATTGCAGGACCTCGCGGAGGCGCCGGGAGACTCCGGTCCGCAGCCGGGGGTCGCCAGAGAGCCAGACACGCGCCTCTTGCCGCGCCGCCTGCAACACCTCGTTGTCCCGCACCAGGTGCGCCACCCGGAATCCCTGGTAACCGGCCTGGCGCGTCCCGAGGATCTCTCCGGCGCCCCGGAACCGCAGGTCGGCTTCGGCCACCTCGAAGCCGTCCGCGGAGCGTTCCAGCACCTCCAGCCGGCGGCGGGAGTCGTCGTCCCGTGAGCCGTAATGGATAAGGACGCAATGGGACTCGTCGCGGCCCCGCCCTACCCGGCCCCGGAGCTGGTGTAGCTGCGCGAGACCGAACCGCTCGGCGTGCTCCACGACCATGAGGGTGGCGCCGGGCACGTCGATGCCCACCTCGATGACGGTGGTGGCCACCAGCACCTGGATCTCACCCTGCCGGAAACGCCGCATGACGTGGTCCCGCTCGGCAGCGGACATCTGGCCGTGGACCAGCCCCACACGAAGTCCCTTCATGAAGGTCCGGGAAAGTTCCCGCGCCATGGTCTCGGCGGCCGCCAGGGGCATTTTCTCCGACTCCTCCACCAGCGGGTACACCAGGTAGGCCTGGCGTCCGTCCGTTACCGCGGCGCGGACACGCTCATAGACCCTCTTTCTCCGATCCTCCTGCACCACCACCGTGCGCACAGGCGTCCTGCCCGGCGGCGCCTCATCCAGCAGCGACACTTCCAGGTCGCCGGACAGGACCATGGCGAGGCTGCGGGGAATGGGGGTGGCGCTCATCAGGAGCAGGTCCGGCTCGGGCGCGGCGACGCCGGACGCCGCGTCCCGCAAGGACAGCCGGGCGAAGGCGGTACGCTGGCTCACTCCGAAACGGTGCTGCTCGTCGACGATGCCAAGCCCCATCCGCGGCACCGACACGCCTTCCTGAATGAGCGCGTGGGTGCCCACCACGAAGTCCACCTCGCCGGTGGCGATGCGCTCCGTGATCTCCTTCCGGGCGGCGGCCGGAAGAGAGCCGGAGAGTAGCGCCGCCCGCACACCCAGCCGCTCGGCGTATGGCCGGAGCCTTTCGTAATGCTGCTCGGCCAGCAGCTCGGTGGGAGCCAGCAGCAACGCCTGACGGCCGTTCTCCATGGCCCGCAGGGCGCTGAGCCAGGCTATGACGGTCTTGCCCGAGCCGACGTCGCCTTGCACCAACCGGCGCATGGGGCTCGGCGACTGCATGTCCTGGTAGATCTCCCGCAGCACCCGTTCCTGACCGCCGGTGAGGCGGTACGGGAGCGCCTCCCGCATCCGGACGGTGAGCGGTCCCGCCCGTGCCGGCGAGGGGAAGCCGGGACTGTCCAGGCGTTGCCGTTGCCGCAGGGCCAGGGCCAGTTGGAAGTAGAAGAACTCGTCGAACGCGAGGGCGCGGCGGGCCTCGTCGTCGGCGCCGGGCTCCGGCACGCGGTCGGGAGGGCTTCCTCCTCCCCGCGAGGGAGGGAGCTCCCCGTTCCCGGGGGATGGACGGTGGAGGATATCCAAGGCCTGTCTCAGGTCCATGAGCCGTTGCCGCCCGGCCACCTCCGGCGGCAGGAAGCTGGGGAAGAAATCGCCGAAGCGGTCCAGGGCCTGGATCGCCCAGCCGCGCAGGTTGGCCTGCGACACGTCGCCGGGCTTTTCGTACACCGGTCGCACCTCCGGCTGCCGCTCCGTTCCCTCGTCGAGGATCTCGAACTCCGGATGGGGCACGTTGAGCCGCGCCCCGCGTCCGGGCGCCACTCTGCCGTAGACGGACAGGCGCTGGCCTACGCACAGGGCCTCCGCGATGAAACGGACAGGGTTGAACCACACCAGATCCAGGCTGCCCGTGTCGTCGGTCAACGTGCCCGTGAGGATGCCCCGGCCCCGACGAATCCGTCCGGCCCGGAGGCTCGTCAGGCGGCCTACGAAAGCGCCGCTCTCGCCGGCCGCCGCCTCACCGATGGCGGTCACGTCCCGGCGGTCCTCGTAGCGGAACGGCAGATGGTACAGCAGGTCTTCGACGGTGGCGAGGCCGCGTCCTGCGAGCTGCGCGGCCCGTACCGGGCCGATCCCCTTCAGCACGTCCAGGGGAAGCTGCAACACCCGGTGACAGTCAGCGGGGTCGATGGGCGTGACGTGATAGGAATGGGCCACGGTGGGAGGCTATCGTTGTTGACGTAGCCCGCCAAGACGCAACCCGTCATTCCCGCGAAAGCGGGAATCCAGGGGCGGTGGAGGGGTGCTACAGCGGCGTTCCCCCGCCTCACCCCTCCTGGATTCCCGCTTTCGCGGGAATGACGGAGTGGGGTGCGGGAATGACGATTCGGGGGGCGTTACCTCTCTTGTATGCCGTTTTGACACAGCCTGTTTCGCGGGGATGACGGATACCGGGCGTCAGCGGCATTACTCCATTTTCCGGCTGCGGCGCTGGTATTCCTGGAGCGGCTGCACGGTGAGCTCGCCGCCCTTCAGGAACTCGACGGCCTCCACCGCGGCCTCGGCTCCGGCCAGGGTGGTGAAGTACGGGATCTGCCGGTCCAGGGCGTTGCGGCGCACCAGGTAGCCGTCTTTGCGGTAGCTCTCGTTGGCGTGGGTGTTGATGACCATGGCGACGGCATCGTTTCCAAGAGTTTGTTCCACGTCCTCCACCATTTCCACCGGAATGGACCGTTCCCGGAAGAAGTCGGCGGTGCCGCCGGTGGCGACTATACTGAAGCCCAGCGCCGCCAGAGACCGGGCGATGCCCGCGGCCCCCTCGCGGTGCTCGTCGGGGAGGCTGAAGAAAGCCGTGCCGGAGTCCGGCAGGCGCATGCCCCCGGCCATCTGGGCCTTGGCGAAGGCCTTGCTGAAGGAATGGTCGATGCCCATGACCTCGCCGGTGGACTTCATCTCGGGTCCCAGCAGCGTGTCCACCCCGGCGAACTTGTTGAACGGCAACACCGACTCCTTGACCGAGACGTGGGTCGGCACGATTTCCTCGGTCAGGCCCATCTCGTGGAGCTTGCGTCCCACCATGACCCGCGCCCCCAGCTTGGCCAGGGACACGCCGATGGCCTTGCTCACGAACGGTACGGTGCGCGACGCCCGCGGGTTCACCTCCAGGATGTAGACGTCGCTCCCCTTGACCGCGAACTGTACGTTCATGAGCCCACGGACTCCGAGGGCTTCGGCCAGGGCCACGGCCTGGCGGCGAATCTCCGCCTGCACCTCCGGCGACAGGGTGCGGGGCGGGATCGAGCAGGCGCTGTCCCCGGAGTGGACCCCGGCCATCTCGATGTGCTCCATGATACCGCCGATCACCACCCGCTCGCCGTCGGCGATGGCGTCCACGTCCACTTCGGTGGCGTCGTCCAGAAACTTGTCGATGAGCACCGGGTGCTCCACCGAGGCCTGGAAAGCCGTCACCAGGTATTCCTTGAGCTTCTCCTCCTCGTAGACGATCTCCATGGCCCGGCCGCCGAGCACGTAGGAGGGCCGCACCAGCACCGGATAGCCGATTGTCTCGGCCACCCGCAGGGCTTCTTCCGCGGACCGGGCGGTGCCGTTCAGGGGCTGCCTCAGCTTCAGCCGCTCCAGCAATTCCTTGAATCGCTCACGATCTTCCGCCAGGTCGATGCTATCCGGCGGCGTGCCGATGATGGGAACCCCGGCCCGCTCCAGCGCCAGCGCCAGCTTCAGCGGCGTCTGTCCGCCGAACTGGACGATGACCCCGTCGGGCCGCTCCTGCGCCGCGATGTTGAGCACGTCCTCAAGCGTCAGCGGCTCGAAATAGAGCTTGTCGGAGGTGTCGTAGTCGGTGCTGACGGTCTCCGGATTGCAGTTGACCATCAGCGTCTCGAAGCCGTCCTCCTTCAGCGCGAACGCCGCGTGCACGCAGCAGTAGTCGAACTCGATGCCCTGGCCGATGCGGTTGGGGCCGCCGCCGAGGATCATGATCTTCTTCCGGTCGCTGCGGCGGGATTCCTGGGCGCCCTCGTAGGTGGAGTAGTAGTACGGCGTGAACGCCTCGAACTCGGCGCCGCAGGTGTCCACGGTGCGAAAACCCGCCAGCACGCCGGCCTCGAGGCGCCGCGAGCGGATCTCGTCCTCCGAGCGGCCCGACAAATCCGCCAGCCGCCGGTCGGAGAAGCCCATGTTCTTGACCTCCACCAAGAACTCCCGGTCGGCGCCGTCGGCTTCGCCCAGCCGTCGGCGGATCTCATCCTCCTTCTCCACGATGGCCTGTATGTGGTTGAGAAACCACGGGTCGATGCCCGTCACCTCGTACAGCCGGTCCACCGTGAAGCCGGCCCGTATGGCGGCGCCCAGCGTCCAGAGGCGGTCCGAGCGCGGCCAGCGGAGCCGCTCCTCCAACCAGGCCTCCGCGTCCGCCGCGACGTCGGGTTGCTCGAAGCCGTAGCTGTTGGTCTCCAGCGAGCGCATGGCCTTCTGCAGCGCCTCCTTGAAGGTGCGGCCGATGGACATGGCCTCCCCCACCGACTTCATCTGGGTGGTCAGCACGTCCCGGGTCTGGGGGAACTTCTCGAAGGTGAACCGCGGCACCTTCACCACCACGTAGTCGATGGTGGGCTCGAAGCACGCCGGGGTCTCCCGGGTCACGTCGTTGGGGATCTCGTCCAGGGTGTAGCCCACCGCCAGCTTGGCGGCGATCTTGGCGATGGGGAACCCGGTGGCCTTGCTGGCCAGGGCGGAACTCCGGGACACCCGTGGGTTCATCTCGATGACCACCAGGCGGCCGTTGTCGGGATGGACCGCGAACTGGATGTTGGAGCCGCCGGTATCCACGCCGATCTCGCGGATGATGCGCAGGGCGGCGTCGCGCATCACCTGGTACTCCTTGTCGGTGAGGGTCTGGGCCGGCGCCACGGTGATGGAGTCGCCGGTGTGTACCCCCATGGGGTCGAAGTTCTCGATGGGGCACACGATCACCACGTTGTCCTTGTGGTCCCGCATCACCTCCAGCTCGAACTCCTTCCAGCCCAGTATCGACTCCTCCACCAGGATCTCGTGCACCGGGGACATCCGCAGGCCCCAGCCCGCCATCTCCACGAACCCTTCCTCGGTATAGGCGATGTTGGCGCCGCTGCCGCCCAGGGTGCGGGACGGGCGGATGATAAGCGGCAGGCTGGCCAGTTCCCGCCGTACCGCCATGGCCTCATCCAGCGAGTGGGCGTACCCGCTTCGCGGCAAGTCCAGGCCGACCCGTCCCATGGCCTCCTTGAAGCGGTCCCGGTCCTCGGCCTTCTTGATGGCCTCGAGCCGGGCCCCGATCATCTCCACGCCGTAACGCTCCAGCACGCCGGTCTCCGCCAGCTCGATGGCAAGGTTGAGGGCGGTCTGGCCGCCCAGGGTGGGCAGCAGCGCGTCGGGACGCTCCGCCTCGATGACCTTGGCCACGATTCCGGCGTCCAGGGGCTCCACGTAGGTGCGGTCCGCGAAATCCGGATCCGTCATGATGGTGGCGGGGTTGGAGTTGACCAGGACGACCCGGTAGCCCTCCTCCTTGAGCGCCTTCAGGGCCTGGGTGCCCGAGTAGTCGAACTCGCACGCCTGGCCGATGACGATGGGGCCGGAGCCGATGAGCAGGATGGACTCGATGTCGGTGCGCTTCGGCATCTCAGGAGTTGGATCCGGCCATGAGGCCACGAAAGCGGGCGAAGAGGTACGACGCGTCGTGGGGGCCGGGCGACGCCTCGGGATGATACTGGACCGAGAAGATCGGGTGCTCCCGGTGCCGGAGCCCCTCCACGGTGCGATCGTTGAGGTTCACGTGGGTCACCTCCACCGCGCCCCCGAGGGAGTCCGCATCCACCGCGAAGCCGTGGTTCTGGGTGGTGATCTCCACCTTCTCGGTGGTGAGGTCCATCACCGGCTGGTTGCCGCCGTGATGGCCGAACTTGAGCTTGAAGGTGCGCCCGCCCATGGCCAGCCCCAGGATCTGGTGGCCCAGGCAGATGCCGAAGATGGGGCGCCGGCCGATGAGCTGCCGGACGATGTCGGCCGCGTAGGGGACGGCCGCGGGGTCTCCCGGGCCGTTGGACAGGAAGATGCCGTCCGGCTCCCGCGCCAGGACGTCGGCCGCCGGCGTCCACGCCGGCACCACCGTCACCCCGCAACCGGCCTCCACCAGACCCCGAAGGATGTTGAATTTGATGCCGTAGTCGTAGGCCACCACGTGGAATTCCGGCTTCCGGGCGGGAGCGAAACCGCTTCCCATCCGCCAGTTCCCCTGCTCCCACCGGTAGGGCTCCCGGCAGCTCACGTTCTTGACCAGGTCCCTGCCCTCAACACCCTCGATTCGCTGCGCTTTTGCCCTCAACTCCGCCTCGTCGCGGCTCACCGTGGAGATGATCCCTTCCTGGGCCCCGCGCTCGCGTATGTGGATCACCAGCGAACGCGTGTCCAGTCCTTCGATGCCCACGATCCCGTGCTCGCGCATGTAGTCGTGCAGCGCCCGGGTCGCGCGCCAGTTGCTGGGGACCGGGCAGTACTCCTTGACGATGAACCCCCTGACGAACGGCCGGCCCGACTCGTCGTCCTCCGGGTTGACGCCGACGTTGCCGATCTCGGGATAGGTCATGGTGACCAGTTGACCCTCGTAGGAAGGATCGGTGAGGATCTCCTGGTATCCGGTCATGCTGGTGTTGAAGACGACCTCCCCCGCCGCCTCCCCTTCGCTGCCGAAGGAGCGGCCGGTAAACGAGGTCCCGTCGGCCAGGGTAAGGGTGGCTTTCATGAGATGAACCGGCGCACTCTTGACGTCAGTAGATGAGGCCGCCGATGCGCCACCAGCGCAGCCGGCTGTTTTCCGAGTCCCAGGACCAGTACTTGACGAAGGCCCGGCCGCGGATGTCCTGGATGGGCACGAAGCCCCAGAAGCGGCTGTCGAAGCTCCGGTCCCGGTTGTCGCCCATGACGAACACGCGCCCGTCCGGCACCGTCACCGGACCGAAGTTGTCCCGGACGTGGCCGGCCCCCAGGCTCGTGCCCTCCTCGAAGTGGGCATGGGTGTCGTCCACGAGCCTTCCGTTGATGTAGACCTTCTTGTTCCGGATCAGCACCTCGTCTCCCGGAAGCCCCACCACCCGCTTGATGAAATCCTTGCAGCGGTCCTCCGGGTAGACGAAGACGACCACGTCGTCCCGTTCCGGGATGTCCCATTCCATGAGATGGGAGCCTCTGACCAGGTCCACGCATCCCGCGAAGGGCACCCAGTTGACGTCCGGCAGCCGCAAGCCGTAGGACAGCTTGTTCACCAGGATGTGGTCGCCGATGGCCAGGGTGGGAATCATGGAGCCCGAAGGGATCTTGAAGGCCTGCACCACGAAGGCCCGCAGGAACAACGCCGCCACCAGGGCGATGAGGATGGCTTCGGTGTACTCCCGGAAGACGGATTTTCTCGGCTTTCCAAATCTGGCCACGTGAGGGGTCCTTCGCCTGAAACTTAACACTTCACCCACCGACTTTGAACTTCAGACCTTCAACGCCGCCAGGAAGGCCTCCTGGGGTATCTCCACCCGTCCCACCGACTTCATGCGCCTCTTGCCCTCTTTCTGCCGCTCCAGGAGCTTGCGCTTGCGGGTGATGTCGCCGCCGTAGCACTTGGCGGTGACGTTCTTGCGGAGCGCCTTCACCGACTCACGGGCGATGATGCGGCTGCCGATGGCCGCCTGGATCACCACCTCGAAGAGCTGCCGCGGGATCAGCTCGCGCATGCGCTGGACCATGTCCCGGCCCCGCGCGTACGCCTTGTCGCGGTGCACGATCAGCGACATGGCGTCCACCAGGTCGCCGTTGATGCGTACGTCCAGCTTGACCAGCTTTGACGGCCGCATGCCCGCCATCTCGTAGTCCATGGACGCATAGCCCCGGCTCAGGGACTTGAGCCTGTCGTAGAAGTCGAACACGATCTCGTTCAGCGGCAGCTCGTAGGTGACCATGGCGCGGTTGAGGCCCGCGTAGCGCAGCTCCCGCTGAATGCCGCGCTTTTCCTCGCACAGCTTGAGCACGCTCCCCATATAGTCCTGGGGAAGGTGTATGGTGGCGAGGATGAACGGCTCCTCGATGGTCGCGATGTCGGCCTCGTTGGGGAAATCCACCGGATTGTCGATGGCCAGGACCTCTCCCCCGTGAGTGGTGACCCGATAGACCACGGTGGGCGCCGTGGTGATGAGGGCGAGGTCGAACTCCCGCTCCACCCGCTCGCGCACGATATCCAGGTGCAGCAGGCCCAGGAACCCGCAGCGAAAACCGAAACCCAGGGCCTGGGAGGTCTCCGGCTCGAAGGTGAAGGACGAATCGTTCAGGCTTAGTTTCTCGAGCGCCGTCCTGAGCGCCTGGTACTGGCCCGAGTCCGCCGGGTAGAGGCCGCTGAACACCACCGGCTTGAGCGGACGGAAGCCTTCCAACGGTTGGGCGGCGGGACGCTTGTGGCTGGTGACGGTATCGCCGATGCGGGCCTCGTGGATGTTCTTGATGGAGGCCATGAGAAAGCCCACCTCGCCCGGACCGAGGCTCCCCACTTCCACCGGCCCGGGAGCGAAGATGCCCAAGCGGTTCACCTCGAACACCCCGCCGGTGGACATGAGACGGATGGTGTCGCCGGTGCGGACGTTCCCTTCGAACACCCGCAGCAGGATCACCGCGCCGTGGTAGGGATCGAACCAGCTGTCGAAGATCAGGCCGCTCAAGGGCGCCTCCCGCTCGCCCCCGGGCGGCGGGAAGTTGGCGATGATGCCTTCGAGCACGGCCTCGGTGCCGATGCCCTTCTTGGCGCTGGCCAGGATGGCCTGGGAGCCGTCCAGGCCGATGATGTCCTCGATCTCCTGCTTCACCCGTTCCGGATCCGCGCTGGGCAGATCGATCTTGTTGATGACCGGAAATACCTGGAGGTCGTGGTCGAGCGCCAGATAGACGTTGGCCACGGTTTGCGCCTCCACCCCCTGGGCGGCGTCCACCACCAGGATCGCCCCTTCGCAGGCGGCCAGGCTCCGGGAGACCTCATAGGTGAAGTCCACGTGGCCGGGCGTATCGATGAGGTTCAGGATGTAGTCATGGCCTGCGGCGGAACGGTAGTCGAGGCGCACCGGACTGGCCTTGATGGTGATGCCGCGCTCGCGTTCCAGTTCCATCTTGTCCAGGAACTGGTCGGTCTTCTCCCGCTCGCTGAGCGCGCCGGTGTGTTCCAGCAACCGGTCCGCGAGCGTGGACTTGCCGTGGTCGATATGCGCGATGATGCAGAAGTTCCTGATCCGAGCGCTACCCACTGGTCCGCCCTATCGAATGGTAGATGAAGCCCTGCCGCCGCATCGCCGCCGGGTCGTAGAGATTGCGGCCGTCGAAGATCACCGGCCCGCGCAGCAGCGCCTTCAGCCGGGGAAAATCCGGACTGCGGAACTCGTTCCATTCCGTCAGGACCAGCAACGCGTCGGCGCCCTCGGCCGCCTCGTAGTTGCTGCCGCCGAACTCGATGCGCTCTCCGTAGCGCTTTCGCGCCTCCTCCATGGCCTCGGGGTCGAAGGCCCGCACCCGCGCGCCCGCCTCCAGCAGATCGTCGATGACCCGGATGGCGGGCGCCTCGCGCATGTCGTCGGTGCCGGCCTTGAAGGACAGGCCCCACACCGCCAGGGTACGACCGGACAACTCGCCGAAATGGGCCTTGACCTTCTCCAGCAACAGGCCCTTCTGCGTCTCGTTGACCCGGTCCACCGCCCGCAGCAACGGCATCTCCAGCTCTTCCCCGCCCATGGCCACCATTGCCCGGATGTCCTTGGGCAGGCACGACCCCCCGTAACCGATACCCGGAAAGATGAAGTGCGGGCCGATACGGTGGTCCAGCCCCATGATGCGCCGGACCTGCTCGACGTCCGCCCCCTCCTTCTCGCACAGGCGGGCGGTCTCGTTGATGAACGAGATCTTGGTGGCCAGGATGGCGTTGGCGGCGTACTTGCTCATCTCGGCGCTGCGCGCGTCCGTGAGGATGATGGGCTTGCCGGTGCGCACGAAGGGCTCGTAAAGGGCCTTGAGGCGTTCCAGCGAATCCGCGTCATCGCCTCCCAGCACCACCCGGTCGGGCTTCATGAAATCCTCGACCGCCGCGCCCTCCTTCAGGAACTCCGGGTTCGAGACCACCGCCACGGCATGCCGGGTGTGTTTCTCGATGATCTCCCGCACCCGTGCCGCCGTCCCCACCGGGACCGTGCTCTTGGTCACCACGATCTTGGCCGCGTTCATGGCCCGCGCGATGTCCTCCGCCACCGCGAACACCTGGCTCAGGTCGGCGCCGCCCGCCGACACCTGCGGCGTGCCCACCGCGATGAAGACAGCCTCCGCCCGTTTCACCGCCTCGTCCAGGTCCGTGGAGAAGGACAACCGGCCCTCGCGTGTGTTGCGCTCGATCAGTTCCTCCAGTCCCAGCTCGTAGAACGGAACGTGGCCCTTCCGGAGCAGCTCGACCTTGGCCTCGTCGATGTCCACGCACACCACGTCGTTGCCGGTCTCGGCGAAACAGCTCCCCGTCACCAGCCCGACGTAACCCGCACCGAGCATTGCGATGTTCATGCGATTCGCCCGATTCCAATTCCAAAGCTACCGCGTGCGCACGTGGCTGTCGCGGGGGCGGGATTCAAAGCCGTCCGCGCCCGCAACGCACCGGAGCTCAATCGTGAAAACGCGTCAACTCCACGAAGCGGCGATATCGCTCGTCGATTTCCGTCCGGTCCATCGAGATCAGCCGCCCGGGCCCGAAATCCTCCACCGTGAAGGAAGCGGTCACGTTGCCGTACACGATGGCACGGCGCAATGCATCCTCCCCGCCGCCGCCGGCCAGGCATCCCATGAACGCTCCGGCAAAGGAGTCGCCGGCGCCGGTGGGGTCCAGGACCTCTTCCAGGGGATAGGCCGGCACCACGAAGGTCGAGGTGTCCGAGAACTGGAATACCCCGTACTCCCCACGTTTGATGAGCACCACCCGCGGGCCCATCTTCTGGATGGCCCGGGCGGCGCGGACGATGTTGTGGTCCCCGCTCAGCATGTACGCTTCCGAGTCGTTGATGACCACGGTCTCCACCCGCTCCAGCACCTTCCTCAGCTCCGCGGGATTCTCGTGGATCCAGTGGTCCATGGTGTCCAGGGCCACCAGACGCGGCTGCTTCAACTGCGACAGCACCTCCAACTGCGCCGCCGGGTGCATGTTGCCGAGAAAGGCATACTCCGTGTCCTCGTAACCGGGCGGCATCCGGGGGACGAAGTCTTCCAGCACGTTGAGCTGGACTTCCAGGGTATCGCGGACGTTCAGGTCTTCGTGGTACCGCCCGTGCCAGAAGAAGGTCTTGCCCTCGGCCCGCTGCAACCCCTCCAGGTCCACCCCGCTGCGCGACAGCGCCGTCAGGTGCTCCTCCGGAAAGTCCTCGCCCACCACCCCGACGATCCGCACCGGCGCGAAGAACGCCGCGGCCAGGGCGAAGTAGGCCGCCGAGCCGCCCAGGACCCGGTCGGCACGGCCGTGCGGGGTTTCGATGGAATCGAAAGCCATCGAGCCCACCACCAGAACGCTCATGTTCACAATCCTCCCGAGTCCCGAACGCCACACATTCCGTCATCCCCGCCGCACACTCCGTCATTCCCGCCTCACCCCTGTCATTCCCGCGAAAGCGGGAATGACAGGGGTGGTGGATGGGCGTTGCGGCTCCGTTGCCGCCACCCCAGCCCGACCTGGATTCCCGCTTTCGCGGGAATGACGGTAGGGGGGCGGGAATGACGGTCACCACTATAGATGAATGACGGTGGCCACTATAGATACTTGTCCACCAGCGGAGCCAGCTTCTTGCGGGTCTCCTCCGGAATCACCGAGCGGTCGGTGACGATGGCCATGGCCAGGGCCGTGGCGCAGGGACACGTCCGCTCGGGCGACAACCGCTCCAGCGTCCCCCGGATGATGCGCTTGGCCACGTCCGCGTTCTTCTGCAGCACCGCGATGACTTCCTCGATGTCCACGTCGCCGGCGGCTTCGTTCCAGCAGTCGTAGTCCGTCGACATGGCGATGGTGGCGAAGCAGATCTCGGCTTCCCGGGCCAACTTGGCCTCCTGCAGGTTGGTCATGCCGATGACGTCCGCGCCCCAGCTCCGGTGCAGCGCGGACTCCGCCCGGGTGGAGAACTGCGGCCCCTCCATGCAGACGTAGGTGCCGCGGCCGTGCACCTGTATGTCCTCGGTGGCGGCCGCGTCCGCCACCACGGCGCGCAGGTGGTTGCAGAACGGATCCGCGAACTGGACGTGGGCCACCATCCCGTCGCCGAAGAACGTGCTCGGACGCCTGTAGGTGCGGTCGATGAACTGGTCCGGCAGCACCACGTGCCCCGGCTCGATCTCCAGCTTGAGGCTGCCCACCGCGCTCACCGACAGGAGCCGCCCGACTCCCAGCTTCTTCATGCCGAAGATGTTGGCGCGGTTGTTGACCTCGGTGGGCAGGAGCCGGTGCCCCTTGCCGTGACGCGGCAGGAAGGCCACTTCGACCCCGTCCAGGGATCCCAGCACGAAGGGACCCGAAGGCGCGCCGAAGGGCGTCTCCACCTCCACCTCGCGCACCCCGCTCAAACCGTCCATCTCGTAGAGGCCGGTACCGCCGATGACGCCGAGCATCGTGTTCTGTTCCATTTTTCTACCGTCCCTGTCCCGTTACGAGACCGGCCGCCGGCCGGTCATCCGACGCCGCGGAGCGCTTCCGTGCCGCCGGCCGGCGTCGCCTCCGCCGCGTGGTACAACTGCCCGCAGGCCGCCTGGATGTCGTCGCCCCGCGGCCGCCGCACGTGGGTCTGAATGCCGCGGGCGCGCAGCGTCTCGCCGAACCGCTCGATGACGGGTTCCGTCGGCCGGCGGTAACCGCTCCCCTCGTGGGGGTTGAAGGGTATCAGGTTCACCTTGCAACGGATGCCCCGGAGCTTTCCCGCCAGCTCGGCCGCGTCCGCCGCGAGGTCGTTCACCCCGCTGATGAGCAGGTACTCGAAGGTGATGCGCTTGCGCCGCGGCACCGGCAGGGAGCGGCAGCACTCGAGCAGCTCCGAGACCGAATACTTCCGGTTGACCGGCATGAGCCCGGAACGCACCGAGTCCCGCACCGAATGGAGCGAGATGGCCAGGTTGACCCGGGTCTCATCCATCAGCCGCCGCATCTGCGGCAACAAGCCCACCGTGGAGACCGTGATCTTGCGGGGCGAAATGCCCATGCCGCTGCGGGCGTCGGTAATGACGTCGAGCGCGCCGCGCGTGGCATCGTAGTTGGCCAACGGCTCGCCCATGCCCATGAACACCAGGTTCGAGATCCGCGTGCCGTCCGGACACCCGCGCTGCGCCTCCAACACCTGGTCCACGATCTCCGCCTGGGTGAGGTTTCGCTTCAGGCCCATGCGCGCGGTGGCGCAGAAGGTGCAACCCAGCCCGCACCCCACCTGCGTCGACACACACAACGTCACCCGGTCCGGCTCCGGGATCCGGACCGTCTCCACCACGCCGCCGTCGCGCAGGCCGAAAAGGTACTTGACGGAACCGTCCCGGGATTCGAGACGCCGCTGCACCGACAGGCTGCCGACCGTGAACTCCCCCGCCAGGGCCTGCCGCAGCCCCCTGGAAAGGTCCGTCATGGCCTCGAAGGAGTCCGCGCGCCTGCGGAACAGCCACCGTCTGATCTGATCGGCGCGGTAGGCGGGAAGGCCGCGGGCGTCCAGCCACGCGCTCAACTCCGCGTGGCTCAGGCCGACCACCGGCCGCCGGGTATCCGTTGTATCGCTGCTGGGAAATGACATCGGCAATGCGCCTGCCGCCCCCTCGCTTGCGGCCTGGAACCCGCCGCGGCCCGGAGGCCTGGATTCTACGACCCGGACGACTGGATCTCGTCGGCGGCGAAGAAGAAGGCGATCTCCGCGGCAGCGGTCTCCGGGGCGTCGGAGCCGTGCACCGCGTTGGCCTCCACGTTGGTGCCCCAATCCTTCCGGATGGTTCCCGGCGCCGCATTGGCCGGGTCGGTGGCGCCCATGATCTCCCGGTTCCTGGCGATGGCGCCGTCGCCCTCGAGGACCGACACGAAGATGGGGCCCTTGGACATGTATTCGGTCAGGCTGTTGAAGAACGGCCGCTCCCGGTGCACTTCATAGAAGGACTCCGCCCGCTGCTTGTCCAACCGGGTCAGTCTCGCGGCCACGACCTTGAGCCCCGCGTGCTCGAAACGGCTGAGGATGTCCCCGATCCGGTTCCCGGCCACGGCCTCCGGCTTGATGATCGACAGTGTTCGCTCCATGTTCGCTATCCTAACGCTTCCTTCATGGTTTGTCCGATGTCGGCCGGGGTCGGCGCCATCCGCACGCCCGCGGCCCGCAGCGCCTCGACCTTTTCCGCCGCCGTGCCCTTGCCGCCGGATATGATGGCGCCCGCGTGGCCCATGCGCTTCCCCGGCGGCGCGGTCTGGCCCACGATGAAGCCCACCACCGGCTTTCTCATGTGCGCCCGGATCCAGTCCGCCGCGTCCTGCTCGGCGCTGCCGCCGATCTCCCCGATGAGCACCACCGCTTCGGTCTCGTCGTCGTCGTTGAACCGCTCCAGCACGTCGATGAAATTCAGCCCGCGGATGGGATCGCCGCCGATGCCGACGCAGGTGGACTGTCCCATATCCAGGCGCGTGAGCTGATCCACGGCCTCGTAGGTGAGCGTGCCGCTGCGGGAGATCACCCCGACGCCGCCGCGCTTGTGGATGTGTCCCGGCATGATGCCGATCTTGCATTCGCCCGGCGTGATGACGCCGGGGCAGTTGGGGCCCACCAGGACCGTGCCGCGATCCTCGAGGTAGCGCTTCACCCGCATCATGTCCTGGACCGGCACGCCCTCGGTGATGCAGATCACCAGCGGGACGCCCGCGTCCGCCGATTCCATGATGGCGTCGGCGGCGAACGGGGGCGGCACGTAGATGACGCTGGCGTCGGCGCCGGTCTCCCGGACGGCCTCCTCCACGCTGTCGAAGATGGGGATGTCCTCGAAGGAAGTGCCGCCCTTGCCGGGGGTGACGCCCGCCACCATTTGCGTGCCGTACTCCTTGCACGTGCGGGTGTGGAACTGGCCCGTGGCCCCGGTGATGCCCTGGGTCAGCACACGGGTCCCGGAGTTCACCAGTATGCTCATGCCCGCCCCTCTTCCGCCTGCACGGCCTGGACGATCTTCCGCGCCGCGTCCGCGATGGTGTCGGCGGCGATGATGCTCAGGTCCGACTTCGACAACAGCTCCCTGCCCTGCTCCACGTTGGTGCCCTGGAGCCGCACCACCAGCGGCACGTCGACGCCGATCTCCCTGGCGGCGTCGATGATGCCCGCGGCGATGACGTCGCAACGCATGATCCCACCGAAGATGTTCACCAGCACCCCGCGCACCTTGTCGTCCGACAGCAACAGGCGGAAGGCCTGCCCCACCATCTCCTTGCTGGCGCCGCCGCCCACGTCGAGGAAGTTGGCCGGCATGCCGCCGTACTGCTGGATGATGTCCATGGTGCCCATGGCCAGGCCCGCGCCGTTGACCATGCAGCCGATGTTGCCGTCC